>NZ_BAUA01000162.1 GCF_000710915.1 Nocardia brasiliensis IFM 10847 | reverse complement strand
GCGGGCTTCGGCGGCGTGCTCGTCGGGCGGCAGTGCCGTACGTCTCGCAAGAATTTCGGTGCGCCATGCATGTTTCTGGCGCTCGCCGGGCATCTCCATGGCGATCACCATAGGCTGACCGGAATACCGGTCGGCTCGACAGCGAGTCAGAGGCTGTGACGGATGGATAGGGTAATCGCATGACAGCAAAGGCCGGACAACCCGGCGATGCCGCGCCGGCATCGTGCTTCCGCACGGCCGTGGTACCCGCGGCCGGGCTCGGTACACGGTTCTTGCCCGCGACGAAGACGGTGCCCAAGGAGCTGCTGCCGGTGGTCGACACCCCCGGCATCGAGCTGGTCGCCGCGGAGGCGGCGGACTCCGGCGCGCAGCGGTTGGTGATCGTCACCTCACCGGGCAAAGACGGTGTGGTCGCACACTTCGTCGAGGACCTGGTGCTGGAGGGCACCCTCGCCGAGCGCGGCAAGTTCCAGCTGCTGGAGAAGGTGCGCAAGGCGCCCGGCCTGCTCGACGTCACCTCGGTGGTGCAGGAGGAACCGCTGGGCCTCGGTCACGCGGTCGCCCAGGCCGAGGCCGCGCTGGACGACGACGAAGACGCCATCGCCGTGCTGCTCCCGGACGATCTGGTGCTGCCCTCCGGCGTGCTCGACGTGATGTGCCGGGTCCGTCGCAAGCGCGGCGGCACCGTGCTGTGCGCGATCGACGTGCCGAAGGACGAGGTCAGCGCCTACGGCGTCTTCGATGTCGCGACCGTGCCGGACGCGGTGAATCCGAATGTGCTGCGGGTGAAGGGCATGGTGGAGAAGCCCGCCCTCGCCGACGCGCCCTCTACTTTCGCCGCGGCGGGCCGATACCTGTTGGACCGCGCGATCTTCGACGCGTTGCGCCGGATCGAGCCGGGCGCCGGCGGTGAATTGCAGCTCACCGACGCGATCGCGCTGCTGATCGCGCAGGGACATCCGGTTCATGTCGTAGTGCACCGTGGGTCGCGCCACGATTTGGGGAACCCGGGCGGCTATCTTCGTGCTGCGGTCGATTTCGCTTTGGAACGCGACGAATACGGCCCTGCCCTGCGGGAGTGGCTGCAACATCGGCTCGGTCCCGACTGGGATCCGCAGCTGACGACCTACGAGTAGCGGTCGGCAGCCGACGGAGGTCAGCGTCGGGTTTCGCCGATAGTGGACCGTCGGGTACCAATGATGGTTCACCATCTCGCGTCGAATCGGTTGTGCCGAGGCGATATCGCGCGATGGAATCGGTGGCGTGCGAAGAGATCAGGAAGGGCTGGATGCGCTCGGTTGAGGATCAGCAGATCAAGGTGACCGCCGCGGCGGTCGCGCCTCGGCCGGTCCGGGTCGCGATTTCCGAGGCTCAGGGCCTGCTGTGCGCCGAGGACGTCGTCACCGAGCGGCCGCTGCCCGGATTCGACCAGGCCGCGATCGACGGCTACGCCGTGCGCAGCGTCGACGTGTCCGCCGCGGGCTCGGATATTCGCAACGAGGACGGCGATCTCGTCGATCTGACGCTGCCCGTGGTCGGCGAGGTCATCGCCGGATCCCGGCAGCCCATCCGATTACAGCCGCGCCAGACCGTCCGGGTCGACACCGGCGCACCGCTGCCCACTCTCGCCGATGCCGTGCTGCCGTTGGACTTCACCGACGGTGGCCGCGCGAAGATCAAGATCTATGAACCGGTCCGCTCCGGCGATTACGTGCGGCGCATCGGCGACGACGTGCAGCCCGGCGACGTCGCGGTGCGCGCGGGCACCATCATCGGCGCGGCGCAGGTGGGGCTGCTCGCGGCGGTCGGGCAGGACAAGGTGCTCGTGCATCCGCGGCCGCGGCTGTCGGTGATCTCGGTCGGCGGCGAACTCATCGATATCGATCGCACGCCCGGTCCGGGCCAGGTCTACGACGTCAACTCCTACGCGCTGGCCGCGGCGGCCCGGGACGCGGGCGCGGATGTGAACCGGGTCGGCATCGTCAGCGCGGACCCGCGACGGTTACGCGACGTGGTCGAAGGACAGCTGGTGCGCTCCGAGGTCGTCGTCATCGCGGGCGCGGTCGGCGGCTGGGCCTCCGAACAGGTCCGCGAGGCGCTGGAGGGGCTCGGCGAGCTCGAAATCGCCCGCGTCGCCATGCATCCCGGCTCGGTCCAGGGTTTCGGCCGGCTCGGCCGCGACGAGGTGCCGACCTTTCTGCTGCCGTCCAACCCGGTCGGCGCGCTGGTCGTGTTCGAGGTGATGGTGCGTCCGCTGATCCGGATCGCGCTGGGGCGCAGGCATCCCATGCGCCGGATCATCATGGCCAGGACCATCACCCCGATCAGCTCCATGGCCGGACGCAAGGGGTATCTGCGCGCGCAGCTTATGCGCGACGAAGCCACCGGCGACTACCTCGTGCAACCACTCGGCGGTGGCGCCGGCGCCTCCTCGCACCTGCTCGCCACCCTGGCCGAGGCCAACAGCTTGATCGTGATCGATCCCGATGACACCGAGATCCGCACCGGCGACGAGGTCAGGGTCGCTTTCCTCGCACAGCGCGGCTGAGACGTGGAGACGATGAACGTATTCCGGGTCACCCAGCATCCGGGCTGGCCCGCGCGGCTCGGCCCGATCCGGGTCCCGGCCGGACAGGTGAGCTTGCGCCCGGTGCGCCTGCGCGATGCCGCCGCCTGGAGCCGAATCCGGTTGCGCGACAGGGAACATCTGGAGCCGTGGGAGCCCACCGGGCGGGGCGCCTGGGAGGCGCGCAACCACGCGTCCAACTGGCCGTCGCTGTGGTCGAGCCTCAAGGCCGAGGCCCGGCGCGGCGCGATGATCCCGCTGGTGATCGAGGTCGACGGGCATTTCAGCGGGCAGCTCACCGTCGGCAATATCGTGCGCGGCGCGCTGCGTTCGGGCTGGATCGGGTACTGGGTCGCGAAGGATCTGGGCGGCAAGGGCGTTGCCACCGCCGCGCTGGCGCTCGGCCTCGACCACTGCTTCGGCGAGGTCGGCCTGCACCGGGTCGAGGCCACCGTGCGCCCGGAGAACCTGGCCAGCCAGGCCGTGCTGCGCAATGTCGGCTTCCGCGAGGAAGGCCTGTTGCGCCGCTACCTCGATGTGGACGGCGCCTGGCGCGATCACCTGCTCGTCGGGATCACCGTCGAGGAGCTGACCGGCACCGTCGTTGACCGTTTGATCCGGGAGGGCCGGGCTACTCCGCTCTGACTATCCGGACACTCCCGGGGCACTCGACGCGCGGCAGAAATGGTTACTTTGTGACAGGTGTGGCGGATGTGCACGGCGCGCCTGCCGGATGTCGACGTGTCACGGAATTAACCTACGGACGTCGGAGGTGCGTCTTGCGCCCCCGGCAGGGAGCCTGCGAGGCGACCGGCGCCCGTGCAGTAGCGACGGACGGAGGCCGGACGTACGCGGGGCGTGCTGCGCACCGCTCGCCGGCCGAATGGACCGAATCCAGGCGGGGACGGAGGTGCTGACCGCGATGCCGAACTCGATTCTGTGGATCGGGCTGGTCGTGCTGTGGGTCTTCGTCCTGTTCCCGATCCTCGCCGACCGGCACCCGCGGATCCGCCGGACCACCGACGCCGCGCTCGCCACCCGAGTGCTGCACCGCGGAGATTCCAAGCGGCGCACCAAGAGTGGTCCGGCCGCCGGGCACGAAACCGATCCCAACTGGCGGCCCCGCCGCACACAGAGAAAGTATGCCCACAGCGATGATGCGGAGGACCGGATGACAACACCGGCCGACGACCCCGTCACCGAAGGTGACCCGCCCGCGATCGCCGAATCAGCGGCATCCCACCCCGAACCAGAGCTCGCCGACGCCGAACTCGCCGACCCCGAGCTCGCCGACACCGAACTCGCCGGCGCCGAACTGGCCGACACCGACGACGCCGAGCGTGAGGACGCGGACCTCGAGTCCGCCGACGGTCTCGAATCCGACACTGTCGCAGCCGAAGTCGACGCACACCCCGACGACGCGGCCGATGATGACGACGTGCACGACGACCAGGCGCAGCAAACCCGCCCCGAACCGGCGGCCGCCCGGATCCCGCCCGCGCGTTCCGCCGTGCCGGCCCGCGTCGAACTCGACGACTACGACGCCGCCCGTGACGACTACGACGACGACTTCGACTACGTCCCCACCCGCCGCGGCCGCGGCGGCTACGACCCCGAAGCCGACGCCATCGCCCGCGCCGCCCGCTACACCTTCCGGCAGCGCGCCGTCCTCGGCTTGGTCCTCACCGCCCTGCTCTGCGGCGGCCTCGCGGTAGCCCTCAACCCCCTCTTCTGGTGGGGCTGCGGCCTGTCCTGCCTGATCCTCGTCGGCTACCTCACCTACCTACGCCGCCAAGTCCGCATCGAGGAGGACATCCGCCGCCGCCGCGCCGCCCGCCTCAGCCGCGCCCAGCAACTAGGCGAACCCGACCACCCCCGCCACGCCCCCGCCTCCCGCGGCAGCATGGACCGCGACACCGCCCGAGCCCTCCGCAGGCGCTCGTCCCTACTAGAGGTAGACGACGAGGACCCCATGTTCGACCATCTCGATCCCTTCGACCCGGCGACGGCACGGGCGCTGCGGGACCGGACGAGCGGCGACATGCGCCGGGCAGCAGGGGAGTAGTCGCGGTTTGCGACGCCGCAGGCGCGCCGCCCGCAACGCCGCAGGCGAGCACCGCGCTACCCCCGGCACACCCGTCCGCGACACCGAAGGCGAGCGAACCACACCCACGTAACTCTCCATAACCCCAGCTAAACCCCCCGATTCGGAGTCTCGCAGCATCCTTTGCTACAGTTGCACAGCGCGGTTCCCCGGAGCCGCACGGGGCTATAGCGCAGTTGGTAGCGCGTCTCGTTCGCATCGAGAAGGTCAGGGGTTCGATTCCCCTTAGCTCCACTCGTAGAAGGCTCATGCTCATAGAGAGCATGAGCCTTTCTCGTTCCGCGTGTTTTGTGGGGGCGAAGCCCCCACACCCCGCCCGGCGGGGCTTCGCCCCCCGGACCCCCCTTTCACAGGTGCACTTCCTTTGAAGGTGCACCCTCAACTGCTAAGCCGTGCCGCTTTGACCGTGTACCCCTTCGCGGTTTGCCAGTCCCGGAGACGCACTCCCACACACCCTCCCAGGTTGGCCAGTCCAAAATGCTTCAGGCCCCGCCTCCATCCCGGCTCGCCTCCTCGAGGCCGCTTCGCGTCCGGATCCGAGGCATTCTGCACATCTCTTGTCTCCGGCTCCGGCGCAGCTGGAGCACGGTGTTCTCCCGGCTCCTGCGCACTCCGGGCAATAACACTGCCCGGAACCGTCACAGACCCTGTAGGTGTCATCCACGCTGGGAAGCGTGCAACGACTTGGGTTCTCTTTTGATAAGTCTGGGCAGACGGGCCATCGAGGCCCGACTCGGTCAGCCGGGGAGTCGTTCAGTTCGAGTTCACGCTGCACGACAACGAGTTCCAGCGCAATGTTCTATGACGTCGATGGAACCCCTCGGCGTGGCCCGCTGACAACCGACCTCGTCGGCCGAAGGTTCGATGCCCGCACATATTCGATACCTACTGCGCGGTCGAGTTCTTCGTAGCCCTGGCTGCGGCTCAGACTAGGTCGGTTCAGGCCGGTCGCATCGTCTGCATGGTGCGCTCACCTTCCCAAAACGCGCGGACGGCGACGATCTTGCCGGTGTCATCGACCTTGTAGATGAAGACGCCTTCGGCTTCGAGTATCTGGCCGTTGTGCTGGCTGCGGACCTTGCCGGTGTAGGCGACTTCGTTTCCGCAGGCGAAGGAGTCGTCGAACAGGAACTCGATCGAGTCGTTGGGGGCGATGGCGTTGTCCCAGAACGCGGAGATCGCGTCGCGGCCTTGGTGGCCCTTGCCTTCGGCGTCGAAATGGGAAGGGCCGACGGGATCTTCGACTAGGGCGTCGGCGGAGAACAGGTCCAGCCAGGCTTCCTTTTCTCGCGCTTGGACCGCCGCGTGTAAGGCCTTGCTGGCGATGCGGGCCGGGTGGGTGGCGGCGGTCATGGGTCCTCCTGGTGTCGGTCGCCGCGTGATCGGCGGGGCGATCCCGGGCGGCGGTGCGGTTGCCGGGTGTGGGCAGAGCGCAGACGGCGGTGCCAGGGAGATCTTTTCGGGCGACGAAGGGAGGGGTCAACGCGCGGGCGTCGAGTAAGCAAGAAACGTTCGAAAGTGGGCGAGATTGTGTCGTCTACCAGGCGATAGTGGCGTCGGCTTTAGACAGCCAGTGTGGCTCGCCGGCACCGACGAGCCACCACGACTACTTCTGCACCGCAGTGATGATCAGTTCACTCACCACATCCGGTCGTGACACCGAAACCGCATGCGACGCAGCTGTTTCGACAGCCTCAGCACCAGCACGCTGCACCATGAATCGCTGTGCTTCGATCGGAATGTTCTTGTCCTCGGTGGTCAGTAGCGCGAACGAGGGGATCGACTTCCACGCCGCCACAGCTGCGGGCTCCTGCAGTGCGGCAACCGCAACCGGTCGCTGCGTGACGGCCATCTGCTGGGCGGTCGCCGCGGGCACGTCGGCGGCGAACTGCTGCGGGAACTCGTCCTGGCGAATGTAGAGCTCGGTGGCAGAACTGCCGTCGGCGAGGGGATAGGTCGCTTCGCGGGTGGTCGGCGGCAGGGTGGAGCCGGGGAATTTTCCGGTGAGTTCCAGCGCGCTTTCGCCCGCGTCGGGCAGGAAGGCGGCGATGTAGACGAGCGCGGTGACGTCGGGATTCCCTTCGGCCGCAACAGTAATGACGCTGCCGCCGTACGAGTGGCCGACCAGGACGATCGGTCCGTCGATGGTCCGTAGCACGGAGGCCACGTAAGCGGCGTCGGCGGCGAGGCCGCGCAGTGGGTTGGCCGCGGCGAGCACGGAATAGCCCTGTCCGCTGAGGTTTTCGATCACACCGTTCCAGCTGGAGGAATCGGCGAACGCACCGTGGACCAGCACGATGGTGGGGTTGACGCTCACGACAGAAAGTCCTTTCCGGGTTAGTAGAGTGCAGCCTTCAACGCCGCAACAGCCTGTGCGACAGCAGCTTTCGCCGCGTAGGTGTCGTGCATCGAATTCACCATCACGAAGTCGTGGATGATCCCGCCGTAACGCACCTGCGTGACCGGCACGCCCGCTTCGCGCAGCTTGCCCGCGAAGGCCTCACCCTCGTCGCGCAGCACGTCGGCCTCACCGGTGATCACCAAAGCCGGCGGCAGACCGGCCAATTGTGCCGTGCTCGCACGCAGCGGTGACGCCGTGATCTGCGCGCGGTCCGCCTCGTCGGTCGTGTACTGGTCCCAGAACCACTTCATGCCGTCCCGGGTGAGGAAGTAGCCTTCGGCGAACTGCTGGTAGGAGCCGGTGTCGAAGTTGGCATCGGTCACCGGGTAGAACAGCACCTGCTGTAGGAACGACACGTCGCCGCGCTCCTTCGCCATCAGGGTCAACGCGATGGCCATGTTGCCGCCGACCGAATCGCCCGCGATCGCGATCCGCGACGAGTCGAGGCCCTTCTCCGCGCCATTTGTGCTGACCCACTGGGCGACTCGGTAGGACTGTTCGTTCGCCACCGGGTAGCGCACTTCGGGCGAGCGGTCGTACTCGGGGAAGACCACCGCCGCGTGCACACCGACGGCGAGGTCGCGAACCAGCCGGTCGTGCGTGTGCGCGTCACCGAAAACCCAACCCGCGCCGTGGGTGTAGACGATCACCGGCAGCGGCTCGGTCACGCCCAGCGGCTTGACGATCCGGACCCGCACCGAGCCGGTAGGCCCACCCTCGACGGTGATCCACTCCTCGTCGATCTCGGGCTTGAAGATCGGGCTGTCCTGCACGCCGTCGACCGCCTTGCGACCTTCTTCAGGCGCCAGCTGGTAGAGGAACGGCGGCTGGGAGGTCGCGTCCACGAACTCCTGCGCGGCCTGTTCGAGCGAGATGCCCAACGGGTTCCCAGTCATTTTCGTACCTTTCTTCTGGAGAGTTGTTGAGGTTCAGGACAATTCGGCGAGCGCGCCGGTGATGACCTCGGTCACCTCGGCGGGATGCGTCTGCATGACCAGGTGCGGAGCGTCGAGTTCGACCACCTTGCGGAGCCCGGCGCGCTGATACCCGAAGCGTTCGACGTCCGGATTGATGGTGCGGTCGGCGGCGGAGACGATGCCCCAACCCGGCTTGGTTCGCCAGGCGGCCGCCGACGCTGCTTCGCCGAACGCGGCCGCCGACAGCGGCCGTTGCGAAACCGCCAGCACCCGAGCTTTTTCGGCGTCGAGACCGGCCGCGAACACGGCGGGAAAGGCGTCGATATCCACCGAGACGTCAGTGCCCGGTTCGCCGCCATCGATCGGATACGGCGCGTAGACGAGGTTGGTCGCCAGCTCGGAATCGGGGAAACCGCCCTGCAATCGGCCCAAGCTCTCGCCTTCCGCGAGCGCGTAACCGGACACGTAGACGAGCCCGACGACGTTGTCGGCGACACCGGCGACCGTGATCACCGCGCCCCCGTAGGAGTGCCCGACGAGCAACACCGGTCCGTCGATCTGCTCCACGAAGGACTTGATGTAGGCGGCGTCGGCGGCCAGGCTGCGGTTGAAGACCGGTGGTGCGAGCACCCGACGGCCTTGTCCGAGCAGCCTTTCGGTGACCGGCGCCCAGCTCGCCGCGTCGGCGAAAGCGCCGTGGATCAGAACGATGGTGGTGGACATGTCTGTCAGTGTTCGGGACGCAACCGTGTGTGCGCCCCCCTTCGCGGGCCACAAAAGCCCCCGATCAGGACACGGCCGCCGTCGCGTGTTCCGCGAAAGTGGTCGCCGTCACGCCGGTGGAGCGGAATCTCTCCTGATATTTCCGGGGCGAAATACCCAGGCGCGCAACAAATGCCCGGCGCAGCGCCTCGCTGCTGCCGTACCCGGCGGCCATCGCGGCCTCGGTCACCGTGTATCCGGCGTGCAACTTGTCCCTGGCCAGCCCGAACCGGATGAACGCGACGTACTCGGCCGGTGAACTCTCCAGTTCGGTCCGAAACAGGCGGGTCAGGTGCCGCACGCTGACCTGGGCGTGCGCGGCGAGAGTCTGCACGGTGTGCGGGTGCGCCGGGTCCGCGCAGATCAGGTCCACCACCTTGCGGGTCAGCGGACTACGCGGTGCCGGTCCGCGCAGCGAGGCGGAGAACTGCGACTGCCCGCCCGCGCGCTGCATGTAGACCACGAGCGATTGCGCGACCGCCCTGGCGACGTCGGCGCCGTGATCTTCCTCGACCAGCGCCAGCGCCAGATCGATCCCCGCCGCGACACCCGCTGAGCTGTAGACGTTTCCGTCGCGCACGAAGATCGAATCCGGATCGACGGTGACCGCCGGGAAGCGGCGCGCCAGGTCGGTGGTGAATTTCCAGTGCGTGGTCGCCTGCTTGCCGTCGAGCAAACCGAGGTTCGCCAGGACGAACGTCCCGCTGCAGATCGAAGCCAGCCGCCGGGTGCGCCGGGCGAGTAGCTGCGTGGCCGTCAGCAGGTCGGGCGTCATCCAGCGCGCGTGCGGCAATTCGCTGCCGGGAATCACCACGGTGTCGAAGCTGCCCGCCTCGCCGGCCGCGCTCGCGACCTCGATGCGCGCGCCGATCGAGGTCTGCACGTCCGTGCCGTCGGCCGAGACCAGCACGACCTCGTACCCCGTCACCGATTGGTTCGCCTCGACGAAGACCTCCGCTGGCCCGACGAAGTCGAGCATCTTCACGCCGTCGAAAACCAGGATGCCGATCCGGCGGCGCGGGGCCGTGGCTGAAGTAGGGGACATGTCCACCAGTATTATGGAGCCGTGCCTCCATAACAAGTGGTGTTCACCACGCCCGCGAATGATTGGTAACTTGTGCAAATGGGACGCCCCCGCCGGTTCGACGAATCGGGCCTGCTCGACGCCGCGATCGAGCTGTTCTGGTCGAAAGGTTTCGACAGCACCTCGGTGGAGGACGTCTCGGCCGTGACCGGAGTGGGCAACGGCAGCATCTACGCCGCCTTCGGCAACAAGAAGGGCTTGTTCCTCGCTGCCTTCGCGCGCTACTGCGAGCGCCGCGCACAATTCGTGAGCGAGACCGTCCGCCAGGCCCCCGGTTCGGCGCGCTCCGCCGTGCGCGCCCTGCTGCGTTCCGTCATCGATGACTGCGCCGCCCAGCCCGGCCGCCGCGGCTGCCTGCTGATCAACAGCATCGCCGAACTCGGCGGGCGGATCCCCGAGGTCGTCACCATCGGCAACCGCGCCACCACCGCCATGGAAGAGGCTGTCGCTGAACGCCTCCGCCCGACCGTGCCCCCCGGCGACGAAGCCGAACTCTCCGCCCTCAGCGCCAACATCATCCTGGTCTCCCAAGGCCTGATCCTCGCCAGCCGTCTGGGCACCCCCCGCCCCCGCCTCCTCGAAATAGCCGACATCTCCTGCGCCGCCCTCCCCACCCCCTGGGCCGACCAACTCACCCCCGCCCGGTGATGGACTGTCACTGGTGAACAAGCCGATGCCTAGCGCTGAATGACCGAATGCCGGTGTCGCCCTCAGCCGTTTCTGCGGTAGGTAGTGCGCGGTAGCCTCCCACTATCGGTGATGGGGGATTCCAGCCGCAGAGCAGAACCATCGTGGTGCGAGGGAATCTGCCGAAGGGCGCGAGGCATGAGCGATGCGTCCTACACACAGCGTACTGCCGGGTGATCGAGCGGAATTTGAGAATGCTCAAAGGGGGGTGAGGGTGTGTTCGTCAACTGGGAGATCTATTACGACGCTGCTCGGAGATGTCACGATCTCGCCGGTGAACTGCGTCGCGCCGACAAGCCTGTGCATGATGCGGTCAAAGGTGAATGCGCCGGTATGGCAGGCGATGCCCCGGGATGTAAGCAATGGGGCGAAACCTATGACCGAGTCGCGCAAGAAACTATGCAGACCTGTACACACCTGGCTGATGCGCTGACCAATTTCGGAAACGTGCTCTACGCCAGCGGATACAACTACGGCATAGCCAACAAGAGCAACCCGTCGCCACCTGCCCCAACCATCCATCAGGTTTCGGAATACAAGGTTATCCTCCCGACCTCGGTTCATGACAACGGCAACGGCGTCAAGCACAACGGCGGCGTGGAAGAGTTCTTCAGTGACCTTCTCGCCAAGCTCGTCAGCACATTCGAGAAGCTCCCTAACGGGGATGTGGACAAACTCGCCAAAGCCGCCAAGACGTGGAAGAACTTTGCCGACAACGAGACCGTACAAGGCGCCGGTGCGAAGATCGCGGCCATCTCAGCCTTGTTCGACGGCATGGATCAGGCCCGGAACCGGCAGCTCATCCAAGACAACTTCGGAGTGCTCCGGACGGCGGCTGACAATCTAGCCGTAGCGTCATTGAGTGTGGCCTCCCCTGTTTCGGAATACCACAGCTCGACCAACGAGGTGGGCGATGCCATCAAGTCTGCGATGGAATCGTTTGCGTGGGCAGTCGGACTCCTTGTGGCCGGTGCGGCGTTAGGAGCGCTGTTCAGTTTCGGCGGCTCGATTGCGGTAGCCGGCGCAGGCGTCACCGCAGCCACGGCTGACACCATCAATGTCCTTCGCAGTCTCTATTCCACCAAGAAGCTCTTTCAGATCCTCAAAATCACGTTGGCGGCCAGTGTGACGGTTGGAGTCATAGACTCCTTCGATAAAGTCCCGAGCCTGACTGATGGCATCAAGGCTTTGGCGACGATCATCGCCATGCGTGTGGTCATCGACGAGGACGGTCCGGGCGCCGGCACGGATTCCGACTCCGCCGCGGTACCGAACAAGGATGTCACCGACGAGATGGCGAGGATGCTACGCGAGGGAATTCATCCCGGGGAAGATTGTTCCGAGATCGCGGAACGCTTGGAGAAGGTTGCGGCTGGTGCGGGTGAGATACTCAGAGTTGACCCGCCGACCGGGAAAGACTTGACCGTCGAGGAATATGGAAAACGCGAAGAATTTCTATATCATGAGGTCTACACTGATGGTAAGTATGTCTACGATCCGCGACATAACTCCAATCCGGTACCAATTGAAGAATGGCGGAATACTATCATGGGAGATAATCCCGGCGCTACCATCAAGTCGGTGCGATAATGAATTCTCGCGATTTCATCACCCGGCTTCGTTCATATGGCAATTTGGAATGGTACCGTCATGCGGGTGGCGTACGCGATGATGGCTCGTCCGCTCCGCCTGTGGTGGCCTGGCGGTTCGCAGACCCGCGGCCGATTGGTTTCGCTGAACGGTTGCGTGCGATCGTAGATTCTGAGAGCAGAGGTATCGACTGGCTGTTCGACACCACCCGGCGGAACTGGGTATTGGTCCCGATGCGGGTGATGGCAGCGAAAGAAGAAAATAGATTTGCCACCGAGGCGCAAGCTGTGGAATTTTTGGAGCAGCACGACGAAGAATTCTGCGAGCAGTCGGTGAAAGACTTCGACCGGATAATCGGTGAATTGGACGAACTTTCAGAGCAAAATTGAGCGGATTGTCTGCCGCGTGAG
>NZ_BAUA01000163.1 GCF_000710915.1 Nocardia brasiliensis IFM 10847 | reverse complement strand
CGATACCGCAATTGGGGAGACCGAGTCATGGCGGTGCAAGTAGTCGGCAGATCGCTGATGACCAGCGACCAGACCGAACATCAAGCGAAGAGCGTCGGCGCGGGCGGCTGGGTGGTGTCCTTCCTACCGGGGCGCACGCTGACCATCGAGCAAGCGACCGCAGCCATGCAAGCCGCCGAAGCGGTAGCCGTCGTGGGGGCTTTAGCCGACCAGGTCGGTCTCACCACACTGGAAACCGTCGGTCTCGCGATTCAGGAATCGCCGTGGAACCGGCCGCTGCACGAACCGTGCGGCAGGCGCACCTGGCGGCGCGGCTGGCTCGAGCACTGAATCGTCCGCGGGCGCTGAGTCCGTCGCTACGCTTTGGTCGCGACCACAACGAGATTGCTCACCAGTAATTCGCGTAGTGCCGGAATGCGCACGAGCCACCATGCCCAGCGCGGATGGTAGCGCGGAAAAACGGTGCGCACGTCGGCCGAAGTCGTTGCTGCCCACCGTAATCCGTCCGCCGCACGAACCGCGAACAGGGACCTGCCGAATCGGTTCTTCGGTTCCCGCCCCTGCTTGCGCCGGTACCGACGCGCCGCGTACTCGCCCCCGAGGTAGTGCCACGGCCCCGTTTCGTGCCCGCCGAACGGGCCGAGCCACACCGTGTACGACAGCACGATCAACCCGCCCGGCCGGGTCACGCGCACCATCTCGTCCGCCATCAGCCACGGATCCGGCACATGTTCGGCGACATTCGACGAGAAGCAGATGTCCACCGCGTCATCGCGGAACGGCAGCGCCATCCCCGAGCCGCGCACCGCACCCGCCGCCGACAAGCCGGCCGCGTGCATTTCGGACGGGTCCGGTTCCACCGGGATATACCGCGCGCCCGCGCGCCGGAACTCATCGGCGAAGTAGCCCGGTCCGCCGCCGACATCGAGAATCGTCGCCCCGGTCAGATCCCTGCCGGTGAGGTCTGTGTAGAAATCGCCGAGCATCGCCGCGCTGTCCTCGGCGAGGCCACCGTAGAACACCGCCGGATCGGACTGCTCGAACCGGAAGCTGCCGAGCAGGCGCAGCGACCGGCGCAGCGTCGCGCGGCGCGCGAACCGGGGGGCCGCGCCGTCGGCGGGCGATTTTTCGGCTCTCAACACGGCGCCGAGTCTCGCATAACGGTGTTGTGGAGCTGTCGTCCGCTCCTGCGCTCGCGTAGGGCGCGCACGCTCGCCGATAACCAGGCCGGCGGGGCGGGGTTGCCGATCATGTGCCTGCACAAGCGTCGGTGATCGGCTTTCCGGCGGGTCGCCGGGTTAGGGTGTAGCCCGATATCCGACGTTCCCGAACCCGGGACCACCCGACCGAGAGAAGCTCGACCGTGCGCGAAGTCCTCCTGCTGTGCTGGCGCGACACCGGGCACCCGCAGGGCGGCGGCAGCGAACGCTACCTCGAGCAGGTCGGCGCGCAGCTCGCGGCACGCGGTGTCAAGGTCACCCTGCGCACGGCTCGCTATCCGGGCGCGCCCAAGCGCGAACACCTCGACGGCATCGACATCAGCCGGGCCGGTGGGCGCTACTCCGTCTATCCGCGGGCGCTGGCCGCGATGGCGCTCGGCAGGCTCGGCCTCGGGCCGCTGCGCGACGTGCGCCCCGACGCCATCATCGATACGCAGAACGGCATCCCGTTCTTCGCCGCCGCGGCCGCCAAGGCGCCGTCCGTGGTGCTGGTGCATCACGGCCATCGGGAACAGTGGCCGGTCGCGGGGCGGCTGGTCGGCCGGATCGGCTGGTGGATCGAATCGCGACTCTCGCCGCGCGTACACCGGCGCAATCAATACCTGACCGTTTCGCTGCCCTCGGCCGAAGAACTCGCCACCCTCGGTGTCGAGCAGACCCGGATCGCGGTGGTGCGCAACGGCGCTGAACCCGTCCCAGCCGACGCGCCGACCGGCGCCGCCGAAACCCGCACGGACAACCCGCGCATCGTGGTGCTGTCCCGGCTGGTGCCGCACAAGCAGATCGAGGACGCGCTCGCGGTCGTCGCGCGACTACGCCCCGGCATCCCCGGCCTGCATCTCGATGTGATCGGCGACGGCTGGTGGGCCGACAACCTGAAAGCCGACGCCGCGCGACTCGGCATCGCCGACGCCCTCACCTTCCACGGGCACGTCGACGAACGCCGCAAACACGAATTGCTCTCCCGCGCCTGGGTGCACGTGCTGCCCTCACGCAAGGAAGGCTGGGGACTGGCCGTCATCGAAGCCGCCCAGCACGGCGTCCCCACCATCGGCTACCGCAGTTCCCGCGGACTCACCGACTCGATCATCGACGGCGTCACCGGACTGCTCGTAGACGACGTCCTGCAGTTGTCCGACGCGGTAGGCGAACTGCTCGGCGACCACGCCGCCCGCACCGTAATGGGCGAGAAGGCGCGAGCCCGCGCCCGGGAATTCTCCTGGGAGCAAACGGGAAACGGGGTATACGAGGTGCTGGCCGCAGTCGCACGCGGCCAGCACACGTCAGGGTTGATCGCCCCGCGCACTGTCGGTTGAGTTCGCTCGGGCGAATTTCGGGGGACCGAACCTGCTGGTGGTTCTGCGCGGGCTGGAATCGCCCGGCTAAGGACGTGATGCGCGTGTGCTGAGGTGTGCGGGTCTCGATGCGAGGGTGCGCGCCATGACCGCGAGGAACAGGCCGCCGAGAAGTAGTGCGGCCCACAGGACGTGGGCGGCGATGACCAGTACCCGATTCGTGGCCGAGCCCGTACGCTCATCGACCGGGCCGGGCACGCGGTACAGCGTGAGGTCGGCGTCGGTGTACACCTGATCCAGTTGCGCGAGTGTCGTTTTCGATTCGCCGAGCGGGCCGGGCGTACCGCGTTCCAGCAGCACCCAGCCGACGCCGTGCCCGGCCAACTCCGCGGCCGAACCGCCGTGCAGGAGCAGACTTTCCACCGTGCGAGCCCGCGTGCCCTCCCCGGCCACCGTGCGCCCGCGCACCGGCAGCTCGCCGGTCTGCAACACATCGCGGGGCAGCATCCGCGGTGCGGGGTCGAGCACCGGAACCGGCCCGCTGTACCGGAACTTCCGGAACATCCCCCCTGGCAACACCGCGACGTCCCCCGGCCCATCCACCCGGCCGGCCACCTCCCGCCACCCCGCGGGATAGTGCACCGGCCGCAACGCCCCACCCACGCCCCAGGCGAGATCCAGCAGCGGCAGCACCAGCAAAACGATGAAAACACTTGCGACCGTGCGGGTCAGCGCCCTGCTCGGAGCAGAGCGTGGCGGGGCGACGGGAGACGCCGCAGCGGACCCGGTGGGGGTTGACGGGCTGGCAGCGAATGGGATTCGTTGGGCCGCAGTCGTATCGGGCGTTTGCCCGTTCCGGGCGGAGCGGAAGCGTGCGGCGAGCAGCGTGCAGGCGGCGCACAGGGCGTAGGCGGGCATGGCGAGGGCGACGTATTTTTGTGTGTCGCGCAGTAGTCCGGTGCCGGGGACGTGGGCGACGAGCCATTCCAGCAGGTGCATGCCCCAAGGGGCGGCGCCCAGCGCGGGCAGCAGAATCGCAAGTGCCGCGAGGGCGAGGAGCGCACGCAGCACGTAGCGATTGCCCTGCGCGGTCCAGACCGATCGCAGGCCGGTGGCGACGATGGTGAGCAACAGGACGGTCCCGATCACCGCGAGCAACGTGGTCCGGGTAGCCGGTACCGCGTCCCCGTTCCAGATCCCGCCGAGTCCTGCCAGGCTTCCCAGCGTGCCGAGACCGGGTTCGGCTCGTGCGGCGAACGCGGCGATCCCCGCCGGATCCGATGGCTCGCTCCCGGACCCGGACACCGCGGTCGCCAGCAACCACGGCACGGATGCAAGGACAACCAGCCCCGCGACCCCGGCGATCCGCCGCCGCCCGACCACCACCAGCGCCGTAACCGCGCCGAGCACCGCACCGGTCGGCGTAAGCCCCGCCGCCGCGAGCGCCCCCGCCAACCCGCCCCAATCCCGCAGCGCGGCAAAACGATCCAGCGCTGGACTGCGTGGGGTGTTCGCCGGATCGTTATGTGCGTCCACCGGCTCGACCGCTGCGGGAGCACTTGCCGCCCCCGCCCCACTCCGCAGCGCAGCAGGCAGACCGTGCGCTGGACTGCGTGGGGTGTTCGCCGGATCGGTGTGCGCGTCCACTGGGTCGACCGCTGAGGGGGCACTCGCCGACCCGGCCCGATCCGGCGAGACAGTAGAACGATCCTGCGCTGGGCTGTCCAAGGTGCGTGCCGGGCTGGCGTCCGCGTCCACCAGTTCGATTCGATCTGCCGCAGCCGCGTTCTGTTCATCCGTGGCGTGGTGTGGTGCGTCTACCGAACTGTCCGCCGCGCTGATCGAGCCGGCGGGGGTACTGCCCGAACTGCTGGGTGCACGTGCCGACTCGGCTCGGCGGCCTGGGATGTCGTGTGCGCCTGCGGAATCGGCCGGCGTCCCGATGGCACGGCGCACTGGGCTCGTGGAACCACTCGGCGCACTGTCCGGCTTGCGCACCGGATCCGTCTGCGCGGAATCCGTGGGCGCCCCGGGCGCATGACCGCCACGTGCCGGAACTCGAATGCGGTTGGCGGTCAGGATGATCCAGGGGAGGGCGGCATAGCCGGTGAGCAGGCTCCAGTGTCCTTGGAGGAGTCGTTCGGCGAGATAGGGGTTCCAGAGCGCGACGGTGCTTGCGACTAGTTGGGCGGGCACGGGTGCGTGAAGGAGTTCACGCACCAGTACGGCGGCGCCGTAACCGGCCGCCCACAGAGCGAGGAACAGGATCGCTTTGACGATGATGCCGCCGTCGAGCAGTGGTGACAGCACCGCCAGCAGCGCGTCCTGGGGGACCGCGCGCGGGGCCGCGGCACCGAGTCCGAGGGCGGCATCGGTGAGATAGGAACGCGGGGTACTCACCGCGTCGCGCAGAAGCAGATATCCCGGACCCAGGAGCGGTCCCATGACGAGCAGCGTGAGCACCGCGCTGTAACCGGCGGGGACGAACCTCCCCCACCGCTCGCGCACCCTCGGCTCGCTCTCGTTCACGCTTGTGCACCCTACGTCGCGTCCGCCGAAGTGCCCTCGGCGGACGCGTTCGAGATCAGGGGGAACTGGTGGCGGCATCGTTCGAGTAGCCGCCGCCGTCAGTTCCCCCTGATCTCGAACGCGCGCGACCAGGGGGTGCGAAGCCGCCGACGTGGCACCGGGTGGGACGATGGCGAACGTGTCTGCGGTCCGTCGGTTTCCAGTGGTAGCGGATCTGACGTTGGTGACGGCGGGTGCGATGACCGCCAACGTGGCCGGCTATCTGTTGCAACTGCTGGCGGGGCGGTGGCTGGGCGTCGCCGGTTACAGCGAGTTCGCGAGCCTGCTCGCGGTGCAGCTGCTGTGTGCGGTACCCGCGCTGGCCTTGCAGAACGTGGTGGCGAGGGAACTGGTCCGGGGCGCGAGTGCTGCCGCGTTGCGCGGGTTGCAGTGGCGGTGCGCGGTGATCGTGGCGGTGGTCGTCGCGTTGTTGATTCCGGTGGTGACCACGGCGTTGAACGTCGGCGTCGCCGCCTGCGCCGCGGCGTTGTGCGCGGCCCCCGCCCTGGTGCTGCTGTCCGGTGAACAGGGCGTGTTGCAGGGCGGCAGGCGATTTCGGGCGTTGGGCGTCGTGCTCGGCGCGGCCGGGATCGCCAGGGTCGCGCCCGCGCTCGTTGTGCTCGCCGCGGGGGGTGGCGCGGCGGCGGCGTTGACCGCGGCGGCGGCGGGTATCGCGGTGGCGGCGGCGTTCGCCAGGTTCGTCGCGGGCTCGCCCGCGCCGCGTGACCGCACCGCCGATGTGGACGAAGACGAAGTAGTGCAGGCCATCGGGGTACTGCCGGTGCTGCGGGCCGCGCAGGTGCAGGCGGCGCTGATGGCCCTGTCCTCCGCCGATCTCATCGTCGTCCGCATGGTCCTGGACGACGCGGACGCCAGCCGTTACGCGCTGGGCACCATCGCGACGAAGATCGCGTTCTGGCTGCCGCAGGCGGTCGGCGTGGTGCTGTACCCGCGGATGGCACAGCCGACGCATTCGGCACGCGCGATCCGGTCGGCGCTGGCCGTGCTGTCCGGTATCGGTATCGCCGCCGTGCTGTGCGCCGCCCTGGCCGCACCGATCGCGCCGGTGCTGGCGGGCCAGGACTACGCCCCGATCCAGGGACTGCTGTGGCTGTTCGCCTTGCACGGTGCGATCCTCGCCGTACTCCAGGGCGCGATGCTGTCCGCCATCGCCGTCGACCGCACCGCCCTCGCCGCCTTGACCTGGCTGGGCCTGGCGATCGAGGTGACGCTGATGGTCGCGTTCGCCCGCTCGACACCCGCCCTGATCGCCACCGCCGCCGCATGCGCGGCCACCACGACCCTGGTGGTCGCGGCCATCGTCCTGCGCACCGCAGAGCGCGACCGTCACCAGACCCACTGACACATCCGAAATAGGCACCGCGCCAACGCCCCCCGTCCCGCGCACATGTCGTCGTCGCGTTCACGGGCCGGAGAAGACCCCGAGCGTGCTTCGCCACCCCCTCTATCGCCGCAAGTGCCTGCACTGTAGGTGCGCTTCGCGGTCCGCATGGTCGGGCCCCCGAAGCAGATCCGGGCCCACGGCAGGTCCGGCCCTACGGCATGGGCGGCCCTCACGGCAGGTCCGGCCCCCACAGGAGGTCCGGCCCCACGGCATGGGCGGCCCTCACGGCGGGTCCGGGCCCACGGCATGGGCGGCCCTCACTGCAGGTCCGGCCACCACAGCAGGATCGGCCCTACGGCAGGCCCGGCCCTACAGCAGGCCCGGTCCCACAGCAGGCCCGGTCCCCCACGGCAGGTCCGGCCTCGGAGCGGTCAGTCTCCGCCCACTCGGTGTCAGCGGCAGTGTCAGTTGGCTGTCAGGGCGGTGTCAGGCGATCCGGCGAAAGTACATCCATCGAACAAAGCGGCCGGTGCCAACGGGGTTCCGGCCACTGCCACAAACGATTTCGAGGAGTACACATCATGAGCATCATCACCAGCACCCTGACCGACCAGGACAAGGCCACCCTGCGCACCGCCGCTTACGGCGCGGTTTCGCTGATCGCGGCCGCCGGTGCGTCGCACAAGGGCATCGCGCAGGGCTCCACCGCGTTGACGTCCGCGACCGGCCTGGTCGGGCATGTGCTCGCGGCCAAGTCCCGCGACATCCACCTGCCCGGCAAGTCCGTCGCCGAACTCGCCGACCAGGTGCTGCCCGCCCTGACCGCGGCCATGCACCTGCTCGGTGCGCAGTACCCGGCCGAGGCGGGCAACTTCCGCGACACCGTCCTGGTCGCCGTCGACGCGGCCCAGTCCGGCAAGGGCACGCCTGCCCCGGCCGTCGCGGCGATGGTCCGCAAGATCGGCGCGGCCCTCGACGCCGCCTGACCGATGCACCGCACCGGCTGTGCCGCGGGCTCCATACCGGACCCGCGGCACACCGCATGCCGAGCCGTCCGCCGAATTCAGCTCGGCAGCGGACAAAGAAACGGCCCCCGGTCGAGGACCGGGGGCCGAATCACGGTGCTACATCACGGTTGTTTCGTGATCTTGATCTGTTCGGTCGGCGGATCGTTGTCCACGGGCCGCGTCCCACCGGCCGCGGCCGAACCACCGGAGCGCCGGTTCAACGGCCCGCCGCTACCCGCCGGGGCGGCTGCGGAGCCGCCGCGCACGCCGAGGATCACGCCCACGATCAGCGCGATCACGCCGAGCACCCCGAGGATGATCGGCATGATCCGGCCGTACAGCGACAGCTTGTCGATGTTCTCCTTGGCCACCGCGATCTGCGACTCGATGGTGTTCTCGTTGAAGACGATATGCGACTTCAGTGCGCTGACCTCGGGCTTGTCGCCGGAGCGGGCGTAGAACAGGTGCAGCTGCTCGCCGCCCTTGATCACGGTGCCGGTCTGCGGCTCGACCCACACGTCGCGGGTGTTGCTGTACCAGCGGGCCATGGTGACGTCACCCTCGCCCTCGACGCCCCACTTGGCGGCCGGGAAGGTCAGCTTGTTGGTCGGTGCGGGCACCACGTCGTAGAGGTTGGTCGCCGGGATGGTCTGCTGGAAGTGGTAGACCTTCAGGCTGTTGATCTCGGTTTCCTCGACGAAGTTGATGTCGTAGGTCTTGCGCACGTTGAGATCGAAGTACGGGTAGGTCTTCTTCTCGGTACCGATCGGGAAGCGGTACTGCAGGCCGGTGTGCTGCACCGGGTCGGCGACCGACTGCATCTCCTTGTTCACCGTGACCGCGATCGAGCCGTTCGGCTCCTTGTCGACCGGCTCGCCGGTCTTGCGGTCGATGGTGACGCGGTCGATGGTCGCGGTCAGCAGGCCGGTGTCGCCCTGCTTGTCGGTGCGCCGCAACGTCGAACCCGCCTGCACCGTCATCTCGGAGGCGTCGGAGGGCTCTTCGACGGTGAGGAAGCGCTGCGAGACCAGGTTGACGTCCTTGTCGATCTTCGCGACGCCGTCGCCGGTGAGCGACTTGGAGTCCAGCACGAGACTCTCTTCACCGGGTTGGTTGGTCGCGATCGTGGTGATCTCGAGATCGAGAGGAGTCTTCGCCAGTTTGCCGACGGTGTATGTCGGGATCATCAGCGCGGCGACGATCAGCAACGCGCCGAGACCCACGAGCAGGCAGGCCACCGTCCTTCTGGTTCCGGCACTCAGTGCCATGCAAACTCTCCTCGTCGTAGAACAGGGTCGTTCCGGCGAATGCCCCGGGTTCAACCCCCGTGGCACTCGTGAGCCCCGACACTAACAGTCCGATGTCGTACCATGCGGCGTCGAGGCCGGAAACGGCCGAGAAATCGCCCGAGTTTAGCGCGAAATGTGAAACGTCGAGTTATCACCTGAAAATCGGCAAGGCAGACTGGAGCCCGATGACCGCAACGCTGCCCACCGCCGACGCGACCGTTCCCGCGGCCGCCGAATCCGTCCCCGCGCGCGCGTTTCTGCCCGCACTGGAAGGCATGCGCGGACTGGCGGCGCTCGGAGTGTTGTTGACGCACGTGGCTTTTCAGACCGGTGCGGCCAATACCCCCGTGCTCGGACGGGTGTGGGGACGGTTCGACATGGCGGTCGCGGTGTTCTTCGCCCTCTCCGGTTTCCTGCTGTGGCGTCCGCACGCGACGGCGGCGCGCGGGCTGGGACCGGCCCCGTCGGTCGGCTACTACCTCCGGCATCGCGCCGCACGGATTCTGCCCGCGTACTGGGTGGTGGTGATCGCGGTGCTGGTGCTGCTGCCCGGTGCGGCCGGGACGGCGGGCCTGCGCGTGTGGGTGTCGAATGTGGCGCTGCTGCAAGTATTCGTGCCGTTGACGCTCACCGACGGGCTGACCCAGATGTGGAGCCTCTCGGTGGAGGTGGCCTTCTATCTGGTGCTGCCGTTGCTCGCGTTCGCCCTGGTGTGGTTGCGCGGGAACGCCGCTCGGTACCGGGTTCGGGTGCTGCTCGTATTCGCGGCGGTGTGCCTGGGCTGGAACTTCATTCCGGTGCCGACCCCCGACGCCATCCATTCCGATAATTGGCTGCCCGCATATCTACCGTGGTTCGCGATGGGAATGGTGCTGGCCGAACTGTCACTTCATAGCGAACGGCTATCCAAGGGTTGGCGTTTGGCAGGGAGCCAGCCGCTGATGTGGGTGGTCGCGGCGGTCGCATTCGGCGTCTCGGCGACCGATGTCGCGGGCCCCGCCGGACTGACGCACGCGCAGCCGTGGCAGTACGCGGCGAAGATGGGTCTCGGCGCGATCATCGGCTTCACCCTGCTCGCCCCGCTGGTCCTCGGTGCACCGGGCCGGTCGCACCGGTGGCTGGAGTCGCGGGTGGCCGCGACCGTCGGTCGCTGGTCCTATGGCATCTTCATCTGGCATCTCGCGGTGCTCTCGGTGGTCTTCCCGGTCTTCGGGATCCTGCCGTTCGCCGGCGATTTCGGCTACGTCCTCGTGCTCACCATCGCGCTGACCCTGCCCGTGGCCGCGGCCAGCTATGCGTTGATCGAGGAGCCGGTGCGGCAGTGGATGCGGCGCTGGGACCGGCCGAAGCCGCCGCGCGAACCCGAGGAAGCGGACCGCCTCGCCGCTCCGTGAGCCGGATTGCCTTGCGCGGCAGCTGTCCAGCAGCGCGTCAGCTGTCCAGCTGCAGGTGCATGTCGCGCAGGTGATGGCGCAATTCGTGCAGGGTGTGCAGCGCGAGCCAGCGCACCGACCGTTCTTGGCGCTCCGGGAAGCTGTAGATCAGGGTGCGCTCCCAGTCCTCGTCCTTCAATCGGTCCAGCACATTGGCGAACAGCTGCGCGGCATCGCGGAGCTGCCTGCCGACATCCGTCGGACGCTGATCCGCGTAGCCGTCGTGCTCGACGCGTTCGTCGCGGCCCATCGGCGTCGCCTCCGGGGTTTCCCAGCGGCGGGCGGCGAGCGCGCGTTCGCGTTGCACGAAGAGCACATCGCGCATGTGGCAGGCGTATTCGAGCGGTGACCAGACCTCGGGCGCTGGACGCTGCCGTAGTTTCGGCGAATCGGTGAGGAGCAGGTCGGCATATTCGACGGCGTGCTCGGTGGCCAGCGACGCCACGTCGGTCGCGCGGGTCAGGTCGTACTCGAAACCACATTCTGCACAGGTGTCCACGCCGGGCCACATTAGCAACGAGGTCCGTTGCGCCGCAGCCTGAATCGATACCCGGCCGGTCAGTTCTTCCGACGTGCGGGCGGCAGCGCCGCGACTCCGACGGCGACCACGGCGAGCAGCGCGGGCAACTGCGCCCAGAGCGAACCGCCGAGATAGCCGTCACCCGAGCGCCACGGCCCGGTGGACAGCACCGCCGCCGACAGCACGGTGCCGACGCCCGCGACGAGGACCAGGGCACGCCCCGCATACTGCGGACGGAAACGAACAGCCGCGAGTGTGCCTGCGGTGAGCAGGGTCGCGACCGGGCCCGCGATCACCGTCGCGGCCGCGGCGAGCCCGAGCGCCCCGAGCCAGCGGGTACCCCACGTGCGCGGCACGGTATCCGGTTCGCCGGCACCGGCTTTCGATGTCGAGGCGGCGTCGCGCGCGGTGGCCGACAGGTCGGCATCGGCATTCGGAGTGGCCGCTGTGTGGGTCGTGGAGTCCGGGACGTGGGCACCGGTATTCGGTGTCTCGGTGGCCGTGGTATCCCGCTTAGCGGCAGCGTTTTTCGCAGTCCGCACCCGCCACGGAATCGCGAGGAAGAACAGCGGGAGCAAGAGCAGGAGTCCGCCGAAGATTCCGAGGCGATACCAGCGGTCGATCGGGAACGACACTGTGACGGGTCCGCGCGCATCGGCCGGGAGCAGCCAGGCCTGCTGCCAGCCGTCGACGACCACGGGTTCCAGCGCACGCCCGTCGGCCGTTTCCGCCTGCCAGCCGATGTTCGTGCTCAACGGCAATACCAGCACGCGGGTGCCCTGGTCCGTCGGGGCCGGGGCCGTGAAATCGGTACGGTCCAGGCGAAGCCGGTCGACGAAGAACAGATCGGTCGGGCCGACGGTGACCTCTGCCCGGCCCGCCGCCAGCCCGAGTGCGTCGGAATCAGTCTGCGGCGCAGCGTCCTGCGCGCATACCCGCGCGGGAACCGGTGCGCCGGAGCGCAGCTCGTCGGCGGTGGCGGTGACCGAGGTGTGCCGGATCTGCCCGTCGACGGTGATCGTCGGTCCGAGCGCGCAGGGGACGGTGATCTCGCGGTCCAGCGGTGCGGGGGCGGGGTAGCCGGGGCCGAGCACCTCGACCTCGGCCAGCCCGGGCGGTTGCGAGAGCACGAAGCCGAGGGCGGTCTGGTCGAGCACCGGCCGCCAGGACTGCAGACTGAGTTCGATGCGATCGGTCACGGTGGGATGCAACGAGATCCGGCGCGGGGTGCCGGGGTCGCCCGCTTCCAGTTCCCGCACCTGCGGTCCGTCGCCCAGGTTCACCACCACGGCGGTGGGGGTGGCCGGGAGCCCGCCCAGCGGCGGCGTCAGGTCGAGGCCCGTCACCAGCGCGGGCTCGGGAAGTTCGAGTGTCAGTGTGGGTTTCGGGCCGGTCAGCGCGCGCACCGAGTCCTCCGGCGCGGTCCAGCTGGTCCGCGGATCGCCGTCCGTCGCCGCGAACGCGGCTCCGCGCAGGTCCCCCACGTCGGCCTGGCCGCGGGCGACCGGGCGGCCGGGGTCGGTGAGCAGCGCCTCCAGCGCCGGACCCTGCCGAGTGCGGACGGTCAGCTCGGGTGTCACCGACATCGGCTCCGGCACCGAGAGAAAGCGCTGGAACGTACCGGGTTCCTCCGGCGCCAAGGCCAGCCCCTTGCTGCAGCGCACCCGATTCGGCGAATCGAAACAGCCACTGCGACCGGGGAATTCCTGCCCGAGGTCCCAGCCGCGCACCTGAGCGCCGGGCTGCGTCGGCGGCAGCACTGTCCGGTGCCGGATATCGACGCGGACCGGCTGGTCGCGCACGGAGTAGTCGTCCAGCGTCAGCTCGCTGATGCCGAACTGCCCGCCGCGCTTGCCGGTTTCGGTGCGGACGGCGGTGATGGTGACCCAGGCGGTCTTGCCCGCGGGCAGCGAAACCGACACCGGCGTAGCGGGTTCGGGAATCCTGGTCGTCACGGTGCCGTTCGCCGTGCGTACCTCCACCCATTTCACCGGGTCGCCGATGGCGGCCGCGCTGGTGCTGAAGGTCAGCTGCCCGGCCTTGACCGGCTGGTCCAGCTCGAGCCGGAGCCATTGTCCCAGTGCGTGTTCGGTGCCGTTGCTGATCCAGGCGGTGGCCGGATCGCCGTCGACGGCGGCCGCGGTCGAGCTGCCGGGCGCGGCACCGCCGAGTTGGGTGGCGTCGGCGGCGGAGCTGGACGCCGTGACGGTCGCCCCCGACCATTCCCCGCGCACCGGTTCGGCACCGTCGACCGGGTAGTCGGGCACCAGGTTGTGCGTGCGGCGGGCGTCGCCGGGCGCGCGCAGCGCCGAATTGTGGTTGTCCACCCGGCCGAAGTCGGCCTCGCGATCCATCGGGGTGTCGGTGACGGTCAGCGGTCCGATCGGCAGCCCCGCCCGCACCGCATCGGCAGCGAGCAAGGCGGGGGCATTGGTCGTGTCGGGGTCGCGGCGCAGACGCTCGAGCACCTCGGGCCCGCCTTGCACGACGCGCATCGTGGCGAGCGGCACCGTGTACGCGCCCGGGAACGATTGCGGCGCACCGATTCCGCTGCGCACCTCGGCAGGCGCGCCCGGTGCCGGAGCACCCACGCGATAGATCTCGACAGCGGGGTAAGCGGGCCGCAGATCACCGTCGGCGACCAGATCTTCGGCGATGACCGCAGATTCGATCGGCGCGCCGAATTCGGCGACCTTGGTCAAACCCGGCGAACCCTCGATCGCCCGATGCGCCAGCATCGGCCGGGTGGAGCGCGCGGTCTCGGCGTCGAGGTCGTTGCGCAGCACCAGGATTCCGATGCCCTGCCCGGCCAGTGTGCGGGCCAGGCCGGTGGACGGCCTGCCGTCGGCGATCAGCCGCTGCACCGAATCCATCGCGCGGATCGTGCCCGGCGGGTTCAGTGGCACCGAGTCCCGGACCGCCCACGGCGTGCTCGCCAAGGCCTGCAACGGTTCGTCCCGGGTCAACCCCCAGACCTGGCTGCCGAACGGTGCGCCGGGCACCACCAGGGCGCGGGTGTCGGCGGCGTGGTCGTGCAACCACCGCGCGGTCTGTTCCCAGTACGCGGGCACCCGGTCGTAGGCGCCGCGCGGGGCCAGCCGGCCGGTCCAGGCCAGCGATGTGGCCAGGGTCAGCGCGGTCAGCACCAGGGCGGCGACGGCGACCACCCGGTCCCGCTCGGGATGGGCGAACGCGCTGCGCCACACCGGCATCGGCACCGAGGCAGGCAGCGGCACCCGGGCCAGCAGCTGGGCGAGGCCGAGTACCAAGGGAATTCGGATCAGCGGCTCGAGTTTGTGCACGTTGCGCAGCGGCGCGCCGCCGGAGTCCAGGAACAGCCGTACCGATTCGGCGAACGGTCCGCCCAGCTCGCCGACGTATCCCGCGCAGATACCGACCAGGCCGACGCAGAGGATGAGCGCGAGCCGTCCCCGGTACGGCATGGACCGCAGCGCCAGCCCGGCCATGCCCGCCGCGGCGAGCAGTCCGGTGGCCAGCACCGCGGCGGGCTGGGTCACCAGTACCGCGCCCGCGATGCGTTCCGGCGAGACGAACGGCGTCCAGCTGTCCGTGCCGCGCAATACCTCGGCGAGCGAGGCCCATTGCGTTGTCACGCCGGAGGATTCGATGTAGTCCAGGAACGGCGGGCTCACCTTGCCCAGCAGTAGCAACGGCACCGCCCACCAGAACGTGGCGAGCACCAGCAGCGGCACCCAGGCTCGGGTGAACCGCCACCATGCGCGATTCGGCCGGTAGGAACCCCACCAGAGCAGGGCGGGCAGGAACGCGGCGACCGTCGCGACCGCGTTGACCGACCCCATCAGGGCCAGCGCGAGCGCGCTGCCCGCGGGGGAGTCGGCCCCGCCGCGCCGCCGGGCGCGACCGCGGAGCCCGAGCGCGGCCGGCGCGAGCAGGACCCACGGGGCCAGCATCATCGGCAGAGTTTCGGACGAGATCGAGCCCAGCGTCGTGAGCACGCGCGGCGAGAGCGCGAAGGCGATCGCCGCGACGATCCGGGAGCCGCGGGTGCCGATGCCGAGGGTCTCGCACAGCCGGACGATGCCCCAGAATCCGGCGAGCAGCAGCAGCGCCCACCAGATCCGCTGGGTCACCCAGGCGGGCACGCCGAGCACATGCCCGGCCGAGAAGAAGGCGCCGTGCGGGAAGAAATACCCGTAGGCCTGGTTCTGCACCTGGCCCATCGGAGCCTGGCTGCTCCACAGATGGCCGGCGCGTTCGAGGAAACCCAGCGGGTTCTGCGCCAGGTCGTATTTGGTGTCCGCGACCGTGCGCCCGGGAGCCTGCAGAAAGGTCAGCAGAAACGCGGCGAGAACGGTTCCGGCGAACCAGAGTCTACCCAGCGGCGCAGTGCTGTGCCGCCGCGACGCCGCGGCCGGTGCGAGCGAGTCGGCGGTTAGGGCCGAGGTCAGCGACTGCCGTACTCGACGTTGTTCAGCAGCGACGAATCCTTGTCGCCACTGCGGTCGATGTCCGGACGCGTGTTCTGCTGCACCGCAACGGTCACGAGGAGCACCGCGATCACACCGAGCACGGCGCCGCCGACAGCACTCGCAACACCAGGAACAGCAAACTTCATTGCGGCACTCCAATACATCGATGCAGGCACATTCCCGGTCAACCTAGCAGCCCGCTCGCCGATTCGGTGCGTTCAGCCCGCCGATTCCTCGGTGATAGTCGATGGGCATCGCCGTGTGCGGCCCCGGTCGGTGGTCAGTGGGCGGGGATCGCGCAGTGCAGGCTGCCGAGCAGAGTGCGGAGTTTGGCGGTGGTCTCGTCTAGTTCGGCCTTGGGGTCCGAGGCGGCGACGATGCCGCCGCCCGCGTAGGCGTGCACGGTGCGGCCGTCCGCGGACAGCTCCGCGCAGCGGATCGCCACCACCCAGGAGCCGTCGCCGTGCGCGTCGCACCAGCCGACCGCGCCGCCGTAGAAACCACGGTCCTCTTCGAGGTCGGCGATGGTCGCCAGCGCCAGGTCGGTCGGGGTGCCGCAGAGGGCCGGCGTCGGATGCAGCAGCAGGGCCAGCTCGAGCGCGGTGGTCGCGGGATCGCGCAGCGTGCCGGTGATCGGCGTGGCGAGGTGCCAGACCTCGTGGGTGCTGACCAGTTCCGGGCCGTCGGGAATGGCCAACTCCGCGCAGACCGGGCCCAGCCGGTCCCGGATCCAGTCGATGACGAACGCGTGCTCGTCCCGGTTCTTGCCGCTGGCCAGCAGATCGCGCGCCTGGGCGGCGTCGGCGTCCGGATCGGCCAGGCGAGGCACGGTGCCCGCCAGCGGATGCAGGGTGACGGTCGGGCCGCGGCGCTCGATCAGCACTTCGGGGGTCGCGCCGACCAGCGTCGCGCCCGTTCGCCCGGCCGCGCTCAGATCCACCGCGAACACGTTCGCGTGCGGATGGCGCGCGAGCAGATGCGCGGCGACCACTTCGGGGTCCAGCGCCGATGCCGCCTCGGCGAGGACAGAGCGGGCCGCGACCACCTTGCGCAACGGCTGCGCGGGATCGCCGAGCTGCTCGACCAACTTCGTCACTCGCGCGATATGTTCAGCGGCACTGGGGATTTCGGTGAGGAACTGCACCGTGGGCAGCTCCGGTAACGCCGCGGGCCGCCACGGTCCCGCCGTGTGCTCGGCCTGTTCCGGCACGGTCAGCGCGGCCGGTTCGCGCGGATCGAACGGCAACGCACCGACGATCAGATCGGCGCTGCCCGCACGCAACGCGGCGACCGCGCGTTCGGGTTCGCGGAAAGCGATCCGGCTACCGGTAGCCCGGACCACCCCGCCGGGCTGAGCAAGCAGGAATCCGTCCATAGTCTTTCGACCCTAACCCCGCTCCGGCCGACGCAACGGCTCGCGTGACGGCATTCACGGCCGTAGCCCAGACCCGCATGCGCGCAGCGACTTCCGCGCACGTGGGCAGGTCAGCGGGATTTGGCCGCAGGCTCCTTGCCGGGCGGAACCATGAGGACCGGCCGGTGACAATGCTTGAGCACCGCGTCGGCCACGCTGCTGTGCATCAGCGCGCGGATGCCGGTGGCGCCCCTGGTGCCCGCGACGATGATGTCCACATCGAGGTCGTCGGCGCATTCGACGATGGCGTTCCAGATGGTCGTCGTACATTCGGCGGTGCGTGCCTCGGCATTGAGTCCGGCGAGCTTGGCCAGGCGCACGCCTTCGGTATTGATGGTGCGCGCGTCGACGTAGGCGACGTCCTCGACCTCCTCGTCGGGTACCCATTCGGGCTGCATCACCCCCGACAGACCGGAGAGGCGGGCGGCTTGGCGCACCATCGGCTCCCACGCGGTCAGCACGATGGCTTTGTCCGCGCTGAGGAATCGCCCCGCGTATTCGATGGCGCGCTTGGCGTTTTCGGAACCGTCGTAGGCAATGAGCATCAGATCGCACGGCACGATGGACCTCCTGGTGGGAGTCTCCCGGCTACAGGTCAAGGTTACCGTGGGAAACGCCTGTTCACCTGCTGGCGCGCGGGATCGGACCTGCCACTCGGAAAGGGTCCGGCGGCCCACCCCACCGTGGCGCAACGGCGCTCGAACAGTACCGTTGACCGTCATGCGGAAGACGCCCCTGCTCGTGTTCGTCGTGCTGGCCGCCGTCGCGACGGCCTGCTCGAGCGGCGGCGACGGCAGTCCCACGCCGTCGCGCGCGGTCATCCCTGAGACGGCGACGCAGCCGAGTGCGACCCCGAAGCCGGATTGCACGGCGGGCTACCTCGCGCAGTTCACGCCGCGGCAGAAGCTGGCGCAGCTGTTGACGGTCGGTGTCGCCGACCGCGCCGACGCCGCGAACGTGGTGCAGACCGAGCAGGTCGGCGGCATCTTCATCGGCGGCTGGACCGATCCGTCGCTGCTCGGTGCGGGGCAGATCGAGCAGGTCAAACAGGCGGCGAAGGTGCCGCTGATGGTCACCATCGACGAAGAGGGCGGGCGGGTCTCCCGCGTCCGGTATCTGATCGGCCCCGCGCCCTCGGCCAGGACGACGGCGCAGAGCATCACACCCGAGCAGTTCTACGAAGCGACGCTGACCCGGGGCCGTGCGCTGAAGGACATCGGCATCACGGTGAATTTCGCACCGGATGTGGATGTGAGCGCACAGCCCGACGATTCCGTCATCGGTGACCGCTCCTTCTCCGACGACCCCGCTGTGGTCACCCGCTACGCCGAGGCCTATATCCGCGCCATGCGCGAGGTCGGGGTCGGCACGGTCATGAAGCACTTCCCCGGACACGGCTCCGGTTCGGGCGATTCGCATCGCGGCGCGGTCCGCACCCCGCCGCTGGACAGCCTGCGCACCGTCGATCTCGTCCCGTACCGGGACCTCATCGGTTCCGGTGCCGGGGTGATGGTCGGCCACCTGGACGTGCCGGGCCTCACCACACCGGACGTGCCCGCCAGCATCAGCCCGGAGGCGATGGCGCTGCTGCGGGAGGGGACGGGCTACGGCGCCGCGCCGTTCCAGGGCCCGATCTTCACCGACGATCTCAGCGGCATGGCCGCGATCACCGACCGACTGTCCATCGAGGACGCGGTGGAGGCCGCACTGGTCGCCGGGGCCGACAACGCCCTGTGGATCAGTACGAGCGCGGTCTCGACGGTGCTCGACCACCTCGAGGAAGCCGTGACGGCGGGGCGGCTGCCCGCGGCACAGGTGAACGCTTCGGTGTTACGGATGGCGGCGTTCAAAGGGGTGCTGCCGCGCTGCTGAGCGCGCGCGGCGGCATTGGTTCCGCGACTGGGGAGCAAATCCGACCCGCGGAACTTACCTTGGAGTAATATATGAGATTCACCATTGGTAGGAGAGCGGATGGCGGGCGGAACGAAGCGACTTCCTCGGGCGGTTCGTGAGCAGCAGATGCTCGACGCCGCCGTCGAGGTGTTCTCGCGGAAAGGCTTCCACGATACGTCGATGGACGCCATTGCCGCCGAGGCGAAGATATCGAAACCGATGCTGTATCTCTACTACGGCTCCAAGGATGAACTCTTCCGCGCCTGCATCCAGCGCGAGGGCCTGCGCTTCATCGAATCGGTGGTGCCGGCGGGTAACCCGCAGCTGTCCCCGCACGAACAGGTGCGGGTCGCGCTGGAGGGCTTCCTCGGCTACGTCGACCGCAACCGTCGCTCCTGGCAGGTGCTCTATCGGCAGGCCATCGGCCAGCAGGCGTTCGCCTCGGAGATCGAGAACGCCCGCGAGCGGTTCATCGAGCTGACCGCCAAACTGCTCGAATCCAGCGCCAAGCATCCGGAGCCGGGCACCAACTTCGACGTCGTCGCGGTCGCGGTGATCGGCGCGGGCGAGGCCATCGCCGACCGGGTGGCCAGCGGCCGGATCGAGGTCAGCGAGGCGGTCGACCTACTCGACGATCTCGCCTGGCGTGGTCTGGCCGGGCGCAAGAAGACGGAATAGCGGCACCGCGGCGGGGTGCGCGGGCGGTAACCGGCGTGTAGCGGTTGCCGCGTCGCGGGCGGCCTGCCAGAGTGCGGGGGTTCAACAAGCACAGACCGGCTCCGACGAACGAGCCGGGGAGAAACGGGGCGGATTTGTTCGGGTTGCTCAGGCCGTGTGCGCACGGGGCGGCGAAGTACGGCATCGATGCGGCGCAGTGGCGCAGTCATCTATGTGGACTGTGTCTGGGACTACGGGACGAGCACGGCCAATTAGCCCGTGCCACAACCAATGTCGATGCCATCGTGCTCTCCGTGCTCACCGAGGCGCAGGCCGGTGGTGCGGTGCAGCGCACCGAGGCCGGGCGGTGTGCGCTGCGCGGTATGCAGCGGGCGTCGGTCGCATCGGCGAGTTCACCGGGGGTGCGACTGGCCGCCACCGCGTCACTCTTGCTGGCCTCGGCCAAGATTCACGATCATGTGGCCGACGGCGACGCCGGTGTGCTGGCCCGCGCGCCACTCGCACAGGCCGCGACCCGCTGGGCCGGGCAGGCGCGGGTGAGCGCGCAGCAGATCGGCTTGGATGTGGCACCGCTCGTCGCCGCGCTCGGCGCGCAGTCCCGGCTGGAGCGAGCGGCCCAGGAGCTCGCGGTGGTCGATCGCGCCGACGCGCTCACCTCGCTGACCATCCCCACTCAGCTGTGTGCGTCCGAATTCTTCGCCCATACAGCGGTTTTGGCCGAGCGGCCGGAGAATGTCGACGCACTGCGCGCGGCAGGCTGGCAGTTCGGCCGGATCGCACACCTGGCCGACGCGGTCCAGGACTACGAGCAGGACCTGGGGCGCGGGCGATTCAATCCGCTCGCGGCGACCGGCACCACCATGCCGCAGGCCTACGACCTGCTGCGGGAATCGGATGCGCGACTGCGGGAATCGGTCGCCGACGCCGAACTCGACCAGGTGCCCACCGTGCGCTGGATGCTGCTCGATCCGCTGACCTCGGTGCTGCGCAAGCTCACTCGCGGTATCGGCGCGGCGGTCGCGCACAGCTGCGCCGTCACGTCCGAGGACGCGGCGGCCGGGCCGCGGGCGCAGCGCACCGGTCATCGTCCGCCGACCCGGCGCCCAGGCCTCGGCGAATCGCTCACGCTGATCCTCGGGGCCTACTGCACCGGTTACGCCTGCTGCGCCGATCACACCCAGCCGTGCACCGGCGAGCGCAAGGACGCCTGGATCAAGAACTGCGACTGCAGCGGCTGCAGCGACTGTGGTTGCGGTGGCTGCTGCGAATCCGACTGTTGCGGTTGCGACTGTTGCGGTTGCGATTGCAGCTGCTGAACAGTTCTGCGGTGCAACGCTTTACGTGGTGTGTGCGCCGCCTGACCGGCACCTCCGGAAACGAACTGCGCCGCACCTCTCGAAAGAGGTGCGGCGCAGGGGTTTACCTACGTCAGCGCAGCGTCGCGGTGAGGTGCGGGTAGCCCTTCTTCGGGTTGCGCAGCGCCAGATCCCAGCCGCCTTCGACCTGGTCGGTGTACACGTTGACCTTGGCGGGCAACAGGATCGGCTTGCCGAACTTCACCGTGTAGGTGGCCTTCGCGGGCACCCGGCCCTCGATCTCGCCGAGGATGTGCGCGGCCGACCACATGCCGTGCGCGATCGGCCGCGCGAAGCCGAGCGCCTTGGCGCCGAGCTTCGACACGTGGATCGGGTTGTGGTCGCCCGACGCGGCGGCGTACTGGGTGATCGTCTTCTGATCGATCTTCCACACCCGTGGCGTCGGCGGGGCCGCCTCCTCCGGCTTGGGTTCGGGCTTCGGCCCACCCGAGAGCGAGGTGCGCTGCTGATGCAGGAACGTGGTGACCTGACGCCACACCAGTTCCCGGCCGACGCTGATCTCGCTGATCGCGTCCACCAGCAGGCCCTTCGGGTGCTCGCGCAGATTCTCGATGTGCGACCGGATGTCCAGCGGCTCGCTCACCGAGATGTCGCGCGTCCGCTCGATCACGTTCTCCGCGTGCACCGCGCCCACCGCGACGAACGGGAAGTCGCGCTGCACCACCAGCTGCATCACGATCGGGAAGGTGAGGATGAAGGGGTAGGTCAGCGGCAGCGCGTCGCCGAACCGCAGTCCGGTTGCCCGGCAATAGGCGGCCAGGTGCTCCGGGTCCACCTTCAGTCCGTCCAGCTGGATCGCCCGATCCGGCAGCGCCGACTTGCGCGCCGAGACCAGCGGCAGCGGCACCGCGCCCAGCGCGGCCTTGAGGTAGAGCGGGCCGTTCTTGGGCGGTTCCGTCAGCGTGATCATCTGGGTCATCATGCTCCGATCAGGCTCTGCCCGCAGACCCGAACGATGTTGCCGGTCACCGCGTTCGACGCCGGGCTGGCGAAGTAGGCGATGGTCTCGGCGACGTCGACCGTCTGGCCGCCCTGCAGCAGCGAGCTCATCAGACGCCCCGCCTCGCGGGTGGTCAGCGGGATGGCGGCGGTCATCGCGGTCTCGATGAAGCCGGGCGCCACCGCGTTGATGGTGATGCCCTTCTCGGCCAGCTTCGGGGCCTCGGCGTTGACCATGCCGATGACACCGGCCTTGGACGCACCGTAGTTGGTCTGGCCGCGGTTGCCCGCGATGCCCGCGATGGAGGACACGTCGATCACGCGGCCGCCGTCCTTGAGCGCGCCGCGCGCCACCAGGCCCTCGGTGATCCGATGCGGCGCAGCCAGATTCACGTTGAGCACGGAGTTCCAGCGGCCCTCGTCCATGTTGGCGAGCAGCTTGTCCCGGGTGATGCCGGCGTTGTGCACCACGATGTCGATACCGCCGAAGCGCTCGGTGGCGAACTCGGCCAGCTTCTCCGCGGCGTCGGGCGAGGTGACGTCGAGCGCGAGCGCGGTGCCGCCGACCTTGTTCGCGGTCTGCGAGAGCGCCTCACCGGCGGCCGGGATATCGGCGACGATCACGGTGGCGCCGTCGCGGGCGAACACCTCGGCGATGGTCGCGCCGATGCCGCGCGCGGCACCGGTGACCACGGCGACCTTGCCGTCGAGCGGGCGGTCCCAGCTGGCGGGCGCGGTGGCGTCGTCTTTACCGACCCGGATCACCTGGCCGTCGACGAAGGCCGACTTGGCCGAGAGCAGGAAACGCAGGGTCGACTCCAGGCCGGTCGCGCCGGTCGACGCCTCGGGGTGCAGGTAGACCAGCTGTGCGGTGGCGCCGCGCAGCAGTTCCTTGGCCACCGAGCGGGTGAAGCCCTCGAGCGCGCGCTGGGCGATCTGCTCGTCCACCGACGCGGCCAGCTCCGGAGTGGTGCCGATGACCACGATGCGACCGGAGGCGGCGATGCTGCGCATGGCGGGCTGGAAGAACTCGAACAGCTGCGAGAGGTCCTCGATCGAGCCGATGCCGGTCGCGTCGAACACCAGCGCGCCGTACTTGGTGCCCGCGCTCGCCGCGTCGGCGAAGGTGTAGTCCGGCAACAGGGTGCGCAGCGGTTCGGCGACCCGGCCCTTGCCGCCGAGCAGCACCGGGCCCGGAAGCGCGGGCTCGCCCTGCTTGTAGCGACGCAGATTCTCCGGCTGCGGCAGCCCGAGCTTGCTCGCCAGGAACTGACCCGGGGAGGAATGTACGAACGATCCGTAGAGGTTGGGCGCACCCTTGCTCTTACTGGCTGCCACGGTCCCTGCCTTTTCTGTGTGGTCGGCGGCGTGCACGGTCCCTGCCAAGCTACCGCCGCCGGGGACTGTCGCTCACGCCGCGATTCTGTTCTCGGGTCTGCCGTTTCCCCGGCATTCGGTCTGCTCACGCACATTTGCGGGGGTACGGTGTCGACAACAAACTTACTCCAGAGTAAGTTTAATGTAAACCAATCGCGACGGGGCGCCGATCTGTGGAGAACCTCCACGCGGACTCCGGAGCGCCGGACATCCCCAACGAGACCTGGAGACTCGAGTGACAACCAAATCCCGTTCGGCGAAGAGCACCGCCAAGACCGGTAAGACCGCCCGCCCGGTCGCGATCGTGGGCGGCAACCGGATTCCGTTCGCTCGCTCCGACAAGGCCTACGCGCACGCGTCCAACCAGGACATGTTCACCGCCGCGCTGGACGGCCTGGTCAGCCGCTTCGGCCTGCAGGGCGAGCGGCTCGGCATGGTCGCCGGCGGCGCCGTGCTCAAGCGGGTCGGCGAGCACGGCATGATCCGCGAGAGCGTGCTCGGCAGCACGCTCAGCCCGTACACCCCCGCGCACGACCTGCAGCTCGCCTGCGGCACCGGCCTGCAGGCCGTGGTCACCGTCGGCGACGCGATCGCCGCGGGCCGGATCGAGGCGGGCGTCGGCGGCGGCACCGACACCACCTCGGACGCGCCGATCGGGGTCAGCGAGGGCATGCGCGAGTGGATGCTCGACGCCAACCGCGCCAAATCCAACAAGGACCGGCTCAAGCTGGTCGGCCAGCTGCGTCCGAGCATGCTCGGCATCGAGATCCCGCGCAACGCCGAGCCGCGCACCGGGCTGTCCATGGGCGAGCACGCCGCCATCACCGCCAAGGAATTCGGCATCGCGCGCGAGGCGCAGGACGAACTGGCCTACCTCTCGCACAAGAACATGGCGGCCGCCTACGACCGCGGTTTCTTCGACGACCTGGTCACCCCGTTCCTGGGCCTGACCCGCGACGACAACCTGCGTCCCGGCTCGACCATCGAAAAGCTCGCCACCCTCAAGCCGGTCTTCGGCGTGAAGGCGGGCGACGCCACCATGACCGCGGGCAACTCCACCCCGCTCACCGACGGCGCCTCCGCCGTGCTGCTCTCCAGCGAGGAGTGGGCCGCGGAGCGCAAGCTGCCGGTGCTCGCGCATCTGGTGGACAGCGAGGTCGCGGCCGTCGACTACATCCACGGCCCCGACGGCCTGCTGATGGCGCCCACCTACGCGGTGCCGCGCCTGCTCGCCCGCAACGGCCTTACCCTGCAGGACTTCGACTACTACGAGATCCACGAGGCGTTCGCCTCCGTGGTGCTGGCGACGCTGGCGGCGTGGGAGTCCGACGCCTACTGCAAGGAGCGGCTCGGCCTCGACGGCGCGCTCGGCTCGATCGACCGCAGCAAGCTCAACGTCAACGGTTCGTCGCTGGCGGCCGGTCATCCGTTCGCCGCGACCGGCGGCCGCATCGTGGCCTCGACCGCGAAGATGCTGGCGGAGAAGGGCTCCGGCCGCGCGCTGATCTCCATCTGCGCCGCGGGCGGCCAGGGCGTGGTCGCCATCGTCGAGCGCTAAGGCTCACGAAACACCGAAGTGCCAGATGGTGTCCGGCCGCGCGGCCGGACACCATCTGTGTGTTCGCGGGGGTTCAGCGCACCAAACTCGTTCGGGCGGCGGCGAATCGGACCAGCGCGGGCGCGATGCGGCCGAAGACGTACTGCAGGCGGGCTTCCGGGGTCACCGGGACCACGTCGCGCTGCTGTCGCACCGCCCGCACGATCTGATCGGCCACCTTGGCGGGCTTGTATCCGCGCAACCGGTACAGCCGGTCGTAGCGCTGCTGCCTGCGCTGCTCTTCCGCGGCCGAGACGCCGGACATCTTGGTATTGCGGACGATATCGGTGTGCACGATGCCGGGACAGATGGTGCTGACACCGATTCCGCTGCCCGCCAATTCGGCACGCAGACAGTCGGAAAACATGAAAACCGCTGCCTTGCTGGTGGAATAGGCGCTGAAGGCCTGCTGCGGAGTGTAGGCCGCCATGCTGGACAGATTGACGATGTGCCCGCCGGCCCCGCGCTCGGCCATCGCGCCGGCGAAAGCCCGGCAGCCGTTGACGACGCCGTGCAGATTCACCGCGAGCACGCGGTCGAAATCGGCCGCGGGGGTGTCCAGGAAGCGCCCGGCCTGCCCGATGCCCGCGTTGTTGATCAGGATGTCGGGCACCCCGTGTTCGCGCAGCACCGTGTCGGCATGCTTGCGCACCGCCGATTCGTCGGAGACATCCAGCTCGTAGGCGTGCCCCTGCCCGCCCGCCTGCGCGATCAGCGCTACGGTCGCCTCCGCCGCGATGTCGTTGACGTCGGAGACCACGATTTCCGCGCCCGCTCGGGCGAACGCCAGCGCGCTCGCCCGCCCGATACCGCTGCCGCCGCCGGTGATCACCACGAGCTGATCTTCGAAAAGCTTGCGCGGCACTCCGATTCGGGACCGGCGCAGGGTGCGCGCCGGTGGCGCACCGGTGACCGTGTCGATCAACTCGACGGTGGCCGCCGCGAGCAGCCGCGGATGCGAGAACGGCAGCCAGTGCCCGCCTTTCACCACGCGCAGCCAGACCTGCTCGGCCCAGCGGTCCTCGTCGGCGTAACTCGATTGCCGCACCGCGGGGTCGCGGGTGCCGACGATGATCTGGGTGGGCACCGAAGTGTACTGCTCGCGCGTCCGGAACGGGTTCTCGGCCCAGGTGCAGCGGTAGATGCGCAATCCGTTCGCCATGTCCGAGGTGAACGTCGGCGCCAGATGGATCTGCTCCGGCGCGGCGCCTTCGGCGGCGGAAAGCGCGGCACGCCAGCGATCTTCGCTCATCCCGAGCTTGATCGCGACCTGCGGGAGCACCGGCAGCGCAAGGAAGGTCGAATAGGCGAAGGAGCCGAGTTGCGCCAGCGGCAGCGCGATATTGCGTGGTGTCGGCCGGGCGAGGCGCCGCCGGGCCCACTGGGCGACGTGCGCGATATGCGGTCCCGAGACCGAGGTGAACGAGGCGATCAACCGCTGGGCATCCGGGCCGCAGACGATTTCCCAGGTCGCGACGCTGCCCCAGTCGTGGGCGAGCACGTGCACGGGTGCGCCGTTGCCGAGGGCCTCGATCACCGCGACGTAGTCCGCCGCCAGGGTCGTCGTCGAGATGGCTTTACTACCCGGCGGGTTGGTCGACGCGCCGTGGCCACGGTTGTCCACACACAGCACGCGGAACCGTTCGGTCAGTTCCGGCACCACGCTGTCCCACAGCCGATGCGAGTCCGGCCAGCCGTGCAACAGCAGCACCGTCGGGCCGTCCGGATTGCCCTGCTCGTAGACGGCGATGTCGACCTCGCCGTTGCGCACCACATGCTTCTCGGCCATGGATTCACCCCACTATCCGGGCCGCGAGCAGCGCGGTCCGTGGACTCGGTTGTCCGCCTCATTCTGTCTGAGACGGTGCGATTCGGGTAGTCCTAGGTTGTCGCGATGTCGGGGCGTGTGCTGCTGTGAGGTTTGTCATGAATGTCTGTCGCGATTCGAGTCGAATTTCTCTGTATTGATTCAAAGATTTAGCAGCTACTAGCAGGCAACTTTCGTGTTACAGCTTTAATTCGGTTGCTGGTTATCGGTCACATCGATTCTTGCGGCGGGGCTGATCTGTGTGTTTACCTGCACGTCACCTACTGTGCTAGCGGTATCCGGTGGTGAAACGTGCGTTTTGTCACCGCGCAACGAACACGCAGCTACTGAAAAGACATCTCTTCGCTCAACGAATTGTTCGACTCGAACAAGCAGAGAGGAAGGCTGAACAGCTGATGCGAATCGGTATGGCGCTTCGCGCCACCGCACTGGCCCTGACGGCCGCGGTGGGTTTCGGACTCGCCGCCGCGGCCCCGGCGGGGGCGGCTGGTGAGCTGGCCCGCTACCTGGATCTACCGCTGGTGAATCGGGACGCGGCGAGCGGCCCCGGCGGAGTCAACCCGGAACTGCCCTACGACGCGGCCGAATTGCGCGGCCTGCTCGACGAGGCGCGGGCCCAGGGTGTGGCGCCGACTCGGTACGCCGCGCTGCTCTATCAATATTGGCTCGTCGACGCGACCGGCAAGGCGGGCATCGACCTGCGGTCCTGGGATCCGCGCGCGGGCGTGGAAGCCAACCGCGCCAACCTGATCAAGTCCTACCGCTATTACGAAGACCTGCAGCTGAACCATCGCGAACTGCAATGGGCGGGCATGGGCGGCCAGGTCGGCGCCGACTTCGGCGGCGGGCTGGTCGATTTCGAGCTGATGGGCAACGTCTACAGCCTGCCCGGCCTGTCCGAATCCGCGCGCGGCATCCTGGCCGCGGTCGAGCAGACCGCGGGACCGCAAGCGGTGGCGCAACTTCCGAGCGGCCTGCGCGCACTCGCCGCGGCGGGCCCGCAGATCACACCGGCGGACCTGCACCACCTCATCGGGATGATCCTGGTGATGCAGAAGAACATATTCTCGGATCTGATGCCGATGCACGACGCGTACGTCACCGAGGGTCTACCGGCGCTGGAGGAGTTCCGAGCCGCCGGGCTGTTCGACGGCGACGTGCTGGCCGCCTGGCGCGACGTGGCCTCCGGCGACCAGGACCGGATCGCGGCGGGCAACGCGACACTGTTGCGCCGCGAACAGTATTGGGCCATCCGGGATCAGTGGGACGAGACGCGCAACTACAAGGGCGTGGTCGGCGAAGCGATCACCTACGTCAGCGGCGCGGCGGGCTCGCCGTCGGTCGCGGGCGTCGCGCCGCCGCGGGAATTCCACCCTGTGCGCATCCCGGTCACTATGGCCGACGGACGTCCAGGGCTGTTGACTCTGCCGCTGCCGGACTGGAATTGGTCGGAGTTCGAGTCGCGGTGGGATTACATCACCTCCGAGCTGCTGCCGAAGTACAAGTTCCAGGTCGAGAACAACTGGCCCGCACTGGAAGCCGTGATGCGTACCCCCTACGAGGTGCAGCTGGAATCGCATCGTCCGCTGTTCAACATCCCGCAGCTGCTGGACTCGGCGGCGCGACAGCTTCAGGTGACCCCGACCGAGACGATGGCGGTGCGCTGAGATGAAACGATTGACCGTGGCCGTCGCGACGGCCGCCGCCCTGCTGTTGTCCGCGGGCACCGCGGCGGCGGAGCCGGGTCCGCAGGGCACGCCCGGGCTGGACAAGGTCTTCAACGGCTTCGTCGTCGGGCAGATCCAAGGCGCGCAGCCGGTTCCGCCGGACCAGGCGTTCCAGGCGCTGCTCGCCAACGACCCGTTCTACGAGGAACCGCCGCTGACCGGCGCGGAGCAGCCGGGCACGTTGCTCAAGGCCAAGAAGGTCGACGTGATGTTCCTCGGCATCACCCCGCCCGATATCGAGGCGTACAAGCTGATGTACGTGACCACCGGCATCGACGGCGTCACCCCGATGATCAGTACCGGCATCCTGATGATCCCGAATCACGGTGTGCCGGTGGGGGAGAAGAAGGTCGTCTCCTACCAGGAGGCCAACGACAGCGTCGGCTGGTCCTGCCACCCGAGCACGCAGTGGACCGGCGGTGATCCGCTGGACGGCTCGTCGTGGTCGGCGCTCGGTCCGCTGGCGCTGATGTTCGACAAGGGTTACGCGGTGATGATCTCCGACGTGGGCAACGACGGAGATCGCAAGCCGCACGGCGTGTTCGCGGGCAAGTTCGCCGCGCACGCCCAACTCGACGGCGTCCGTGCGGCTTTGGGCTATCAGGAGGCCGGACTGAATCCGAAGGCGCCGATTTCGCTGTTCGGCATCGCGGGCGGCGGGGTGGGTGCGGCGTTCTCCGCCGAACTGCAGCCGACCTACGCGCCCGAGCTCGACGTGAAAACCGCAGTGCTGGAAGGCATGGTCGTGAACCCGCGCAACTTCATGCGGGTCGCCGACGGTTCGGTGGGCTCGGGCTTCGCGCTGGCGACCCTGCTGGGACTGGAGCCCGCGTACCCGCAGATGCGGGTGAACGAGAAGCTGAACCCGGCGGGTGTCGCGCTGGCCAACGCGTTCCGCACGCAGTGCCAGACGCCCGCGTACTTCGGGCTGCCCTTCCTGCCGCTCAACACGCTGTTCAACTCGGGGCTCAGCCCCGCCGACGAGCCCGCGTTCCAGCACGCGTTCGAGGAGAACATCCTCGGCCGTTCCGGGACGCCGAAGGCCAAGGTGGCCATCACCTCCTGCGCCGCCGACGACTCACCCATGTCGCTGGTGCCCGCCAAGGACTCGCGGGAACTGGCCGACATCTATCGGGCGGGTGGTGCCGACGTCACCTACCAGCCGACCGATTGCAGCATGGTCCGGATGCTCACCGACATCTACGGCTGGGGCACCGACCTGTTCGGTATGCAGACGATCGACTGGATCGACCGTAACTTCGACTGAAAAGGATTGACCGCCATGGCATTTCTCTACGGACTCAATTATCTGTTCTGGTACGGCCCGCTGGCGGTCGCCAAGCTGATGGCCCAGGCCGCCGGCTTCTGATCCCCGTGCCGACGGCCGCGGCGCCCGCACCCGCGGGGCCGCGGCCGTCGGTCACTTTCCGGGCAGCTCGTTGTGCCCGCCGAAGGCTTTGCGCATGGCCGAGAGCATCTTGTCCGCGTACAGCGATTCCCCGCGCGAGGAGAACCGCTGGAACACCGCGGCGGCGAGCACCGGTGCGGGCACCCCGGTGTCGATCGCGGCGTCCAGGGTCCACCGGCCCTCGCCGGAATCCGAGACCCGACCGCTGTAGGAATCCAGGTTCGGATCGGCGTACAGCGCGCTCGCGGTGAGGTCCAGCAACCACGAGGCGACCACCGAACCGCGCCGCCACACCTCGGTGACCTCGGGGATGTCGAGGTCGTACCGGTAGTGCTCGGGGTGCTCGAGCGGGGTCTCCTCGGCCGAGAACTCGCCGGCGTGCTCCGCGCCGAAGTTGGCCTTGTGCAAGATGTTCAGACCCTCGGCGTAGGCCGCCATCGCGCCGTACTCGATACCGTTGTGCACCATCTTCACGAAGTGACCCGCGCCCGCCGGACCGCAGTGCAGGTAGCCCTGCTCGGCCGGGGACGGCTCGCCCGTCCGTCCCGGCGTCCGCTCGGCCGCCTCGACGCCCGGCGCGATGGAGCGCAACAGCGGATCCAGATACTGCACCGGCTCCGGCTCACCGCCGATCATCAGGCAGAAGCCGCGGGTCAGGCCGAAGACACCGCCCGAGGTGCCGATGTCGACGTAGTGGATGCCCTTCGGGGTCAGCTGCTCGGCCCTGGCGATGTCCTCGTGATAGCGGCTGTTACCACCGTCGATGATGATGTCGCCGGGCTCGAGCAGGTCGGCGACCTGCTCGATGACCGCGCCCGTGGCGCCCGCCGGGATCATCACCCACACCACCCGCGGTGTCTGCAGGGCCTGCACGAATTCCGTGAGGTCGGTGCTGCCCCGGAAATTGTCGCCGAGTTCTTGCCGCAGTTCGTCTATGGCTTTGGGGCGACGTTCGTAGCCGACCGCGGTGTGCCCGTCCTTGACGATGCGGCGCACGATGTTGGCGCCCATCCGACCGAGGCCGATCATTCCCAGCTGCATTCCATCTCCCTCGTGTATGCGACGCCGGACGTCCGTCCGGACGCTCTGCGAGCCCTGGTGGCGAGAGGTCGTCCTCGATTGTCTCGCGCCGGTGCGAATCGAATTTGTCCGGCTGTGTAACGCGTGGTGCGCCGTACCGATAATCAGATCGGCTCCGCGTAGTTGCCAGACCCCCGACCCGGCAACTGCGCGGGGCCCTTTGCGTGTGTCACCCGGCGCTTTGCGGGCGGTTAGCTGCACTTCGGTGCTCGCCTGACGTCGTCGGGACGGCGCACTATCGTTGGCGGGTGACTCGCACCGGGCGGGTCCCGAAGACACCCGAACGGGGAGGACGGTTCGTGACGAGCCAGCCGAGCACCGGACGCCGCGGCCGACAAGCAGGCGGCGAGGTCGGCCTACGCCAGCTGCTCGAGTCGGCCCAGGCGAACGGCGCGAACAGGGCTCCGGGGGAAGCGCCGGGCGGGTCGACCCCGGCCCCCGGCCCGTCGAACCCCGCACCTGACCGGCCGAACCCGGCCGCTTACGGGTCGAACCCCGCGCCGTACGGGTCGAACCCGGCCGCGTACGAGTCGGACCCGGTTCGGTACGGATCGAATCCGGCCCGGCACGCGTCGAACTCGGCTCAGTACGAGGCGGATTCGACTCCGTATGAATCGAATCCGGCCCAGTACGAGACGAAACCGGTCCAGTACGAACCGAATCGGCTCCAGTACGAGTCGAACCCGGCTCAGTACGGATCGAATCCGGCTCCGCGCGAATCGAATCCGGCTCATGCCTCGAACTCGGCTCCGGGAAGGCCGAATCCGGCCGCATACGAGCCGAATCCGGCCCCGGAGTGGGTCAGCGACTCGGCCCCCACCGAACCACTGCGAGTCACCACCGCAGCATCGAGCACGCACCGCGCCAGGCCTGCCGAGCCGCGGCCGCCGGGGCGACGCCCGATCTCCGGACCGCCGCCGAAGCGATTCGACCGCACCACGATCCGGCGCGCCGGCATCGCGGTCGGCGCCGTGTTCGCCGTGGTCGGCATCGCCTATGGGATCGACCTGGCGCTGTCCTCCGGGGAGGTGCCGCGCGGCACGGTCGTCGCGGGCATCGATGTCGGCGGCATGGCCACCGCCGCGGCAGACGAGCGCCTGCGCGCCGAACTCGGCCCGCGCACCGAGCGTGAACTGCCGTTGCGCATCGGCGACGTGCAGACCCGGATGATTCCGAGCGCCGCGGGCCTGTCGGTCGACTGGGACCGCACCTGGGCACGGGTCGGTGGTCAGCCGCTCAATCCGGTCACCCGGTTCACCTCGCTGTTCAGCGCTCGTGATGTCGCGGTCGTGAGCGTGGTCGACGACGCGGCACTGGATCGTCAGCTGGCAGCGTTACGCGTGCACGACCGCCCGTCGGTCGAGGGCACCATCGCCTTCGACAAGGCCAGACCCGTCGCTGTCGCCCCGGTGCCGGGGCGCGTGCTCGATATCGCCGCCGCGCGCCGAGATCTCATCGACGAGTGGATCAGCGGTCTCACGGTGGATCTGCCGGTGCACCCAGCGCCGTTGAACGTGCGACCGGAAGCCGTCGACATCGCCCTGCGTACCGTCGCCGAGCCCGCGGTGCGCGCGCCGATCAGCTTCGCGGGCAAGGGGGCGGCCGCCAAGCTCGACCCGGAGCAGATCGCGACGACGCTGTCGTTCGCACCCGACGGCAACGGCGGGTTGGCCCTCGCCGTGGATCAAAACATCGCGGTCGGTTTGCTGGCGCCGCAGCTGGCGGCCACCGAGGTGGAGGCGAAAGACGCCACCTTCGCGCTGACCGGCGGCAAGCCCACCGTGGTGCCCGCCGTGGTCGGTGACAAGATCAACTGGCCGAAGACGCTGGAGCAGTACACGGCGCTGCTCACCGCGCCTGGCGAGCGCGCCGCGCAAGCCGTCTACGAGAAGGTGGAGCCGAAGCTGACCACCGAGGCGGCGCAGGGCCTCGGCGTCGTCGAGACCATGGGTTCGTTCACCACCAACGGCTTCAGCGGCCCCTCCGGCGTGAACATCCGGGTGGTCGCCAAGAAGGTCAACGGCGCCGTCGTGAAGCCGGGAGACACCTTCTCGCTCAACGATTTCACCGGCCCGCGCGGTGCCGCGGAAGGCTATGTGGAGTCCGGCATCATCGACCACGGCAGGCCCGCCACCGCCGTCGGCGGCGGCATCAGCCAGTTCGCCACCACCCTCTACAACGCCGCGTACTTCGCGGGCATGGAGGACGCGGGCCACACCGAGCACAGCTACTACATCTCCCGGTATCCGGCGGCGCGGGAGGCGACCGTGTTCGACGGCGCGATCGATCTGCGCTTCCGCAACAACACCCCGACCGGCGTCTTCATCGAGGCGCTCGCCACGGATTCCGAAGTGACGGTTCGGCTTTGGGGCACCAAGACGCTGAACGTCGAGTCGGTCACCGGCGAGAAGAGCAAGCCGACCGAGCCGTCCACCATCAAACTCCCGAAGGGCAAAGACTGCATCGCCTCCGAGGGCGCCCCGGGCTTCACCATTTCCGACACCCGGATCATCACCGACCGCCGCACCGGCAAAGAGGTCTCCCGCGCGACCCGCACTGTCAAATACGACCCCATTCCCGTGGTGAAGTGCGAGTGATGCCGACTCGGTCATTGTCCGCCTAAACGTTTTGTGAGACGAATCACAAGATAACTCTTCAATTGCGGTTCGACGCTGTCGCGGAACGGTCGGGGCGATTCTCGTTCCCGACTCAGCATGCCTCGGGCTGTTGTCGTACGCGCTGCATTCGGACTGATGGCTGATGATGTTACGAAAGTTGGATATGCAATGAATCACAGCATTGCCGTTGGATTGCTGTGGGCCGGGATATTGCTGGAGTGATTGAGCGCTCGATGACTCGGTATCGTGCCGAGGGTTAGCTGGTTTTCCGAATTCAGGCCCTGATGTGGTCATGTGGACCCGCTATCGCATTGTTTGTACTGCGGTTTCTGGCGTGAAAAACTGGTGCCCCCCGCTTCTGTGCCGGTGAAAATGGGGTCGTACCAGGCGAATTGGTGGCGCGGCGCAGTTACGTCGTGATGTTTGCGCAGTGCAATCAAAGGGCTAATCGTGACCGAATTTCGCGATGGCTGAATGATCGCCGGGCGAGTTTATGCGTGATAGAACTGCTTCGGCCGAAACCGTTCGGATTATCGGTCGAAAAAGAAATCAGTTAAAGGAAGAAGTTACATGAGCAAAACACGAGTGTTCGGTGTCGTCCTGGCTGCGGCGGCCGGTCTCATCATCGCCGGGTCGGGTGTGGCCGGTGCGGTACCGGGTCTCCCGTTGGAGACCGGCGCGGCGCAGCCGGTGGTCGCCCCGGGCGAGCCCGATCCGACCGGTACCGGCTCGAGCAAGGCCATCGCCGACATCGTCAAGCAGCTGTCGAGCGGCTCGGGCAAGGGCACGCCGACCACGTAGGTCACGATCGGCCCGCCTGTGGGTGGGGATGGGCGGCGGGGCGTCCTGAATTCTGCGCAGCGGTCCGGAGCGATCCGGGCCGCTGCGGCTGTTTGCGCGGATCGACCACGAACTGCTCACATCGGTCGTCGGGTGGATCTCACGCACCGTTTGCTGGTGATTCACGATGCGGCCCGGCATACCGGACAAACAGGTCTCCCGTGCCCGATTCCGCGTCACCGGTCGTGTCCGCGATCTTGGCTGAGGTAACAGATAATCCGTTGACCAGCAATGATGTTTGACAAATGGGCAATTCGCCGAGGTGCCGGCCGTATGCGCGGCCGCGCCCGGCGCAATACACTTGCTTGGTAGCTGGTGGGATTTCTCGACCCGATCCCGCGCTCGTCGCAAGCACACGGTACGGATCCCTCTGCATTAGGCGGTGACGGTGGCCCACAGCGGCGCGATGTTCAGAGCTTGGTGGCGGGATCCGGCCGACTATGCCTGGCTCGCGCGGGCGCTGGACTCCTATACGGCGGTGGCCTGGCTGAAGGTGGTCGTCGGCACGGGCGGTGTTTTCCTGGCGGGCATCGCGCTGCTGGCGATGTCTTCCGACGGTGGCCCGCCGAACGACTTCGGTCTCGCGATCGACTGGACCATCGCCGGGTTCGCGGTGTTCTGGGCGCTGCGCTGGTGGCTGCTACCGTGGCCGTCCCGGGTCGAGTCGCTGGCGCTGTTCGGGGCGGCGGACGTCGCGATCACCGTCGCCAACCTGCAGGAATCCAACCGGCTCTACGGCGCGCTCGGCCTGACCCTGCTGGTGATCACCGGCGGCTATCTGGCGGTGATGCACAACGCGAAAGTGCTTGCGCTGCATGCGGCCTGGACGGTGTGCTCGGTGGTCCTGCTGACCGGCCGGATGGTGGCGGGCGGCGGCGATCCGATGATCGCCGCGGCGATCGTGCTGATGACCGTGGCCTGCGGCGTCGTCCTGATGCCCGCGATGCAGTTCTGCTTCTGGGTGTTGCGCCAGGATGCGGTGCGCGACCCCTTGACCACCCTGTTGAATCGGCGCGGATTGGAGTTGTACCTGGCGGCGCTGGCGGGCTCGGGGTGTCGCGGGCCGGTCTACGCGATCGCACTCGACCTCGACCGGTTCAAGGACGTCAACGATCGCTTCGGTCACGCGGTGGGCGACGAGGTGCTGGTCCGCACGGCGCAGCGCCTGCGGGCCGCGCTGCGCGCACCGTTCGTGGTGGCGCGCACCGGCGGGGAAGAGTTCGTGATCTTCGGCCAGACTGCGGAGCGGACCGCGCAGGCCGAGGCCGAACGGGTGCGACTGGCCGTTTCCGAACCGCAGCGGGTAGGTACGGATGCGGGGGAGCCGCCGGAAACGATCGCGGTGACCGCGAGTCTCGGGGTCGTGGTCTACGCGGGCACGTGCGATCCCGCGCTGCCCTATTCGATGCTGCGGCGCGCCGATGACCTGATGTACCGCGCGAAACAGCTCGGCGGGAACCTGGTCGTCACCGACGAACTCGTCGCGTCCGCCGCCACCTGAGACCCGACGACGAAAAGCGGCCCGGATCGCTCCGGGCCGCTTTTTGTTGTTCGGTGGAATCAGAACGCCGCTTCGTCCAGCTCCATGATGTCGTTGTCCAGGTTGGCCAGCACGGCGCGGGTGGCCGTCAGCTCCGGCAGCATGTTGCGGGCGAAGAACTGCGCGACGCCCACCTTGCCCTGGTAGAACGACTCGTCGGCACCGGTGGCGCCGTTGTCGAGCGCCTTGATGGCGATCTCGGCCTGACGCAGCAGCTGCCAGCCGATCAGCAGGTCACCGACGGCGAGCAGGAAGCGCACCGAACCGAGACCGACCTTGTACAGCTCGGACGGGTTCTCCTGGGCGCCCATCAGGTGGCCGGTGAGCGTGGCGGCCATGGCCTGCACGTCCTCCAGCGCGGTGGCGAGCAGCTTGCGCTCGCCCTTGAGCCGGCCGTTGCCCGCCTCCGAGTCGATGAACTTCTGCACCTGGCCGGCCACGTGCGCCAGTGCGACGCCGCGGTCCCGGGCGATCTTGCGGAAGAAGAAGTCCTGCGCCTGGATGGCGGTGGTGCCCTCGTACAGCGAGTCGATCTTCGCGTCCCGGATGTACTGCTCGATCGGGTAGTCCTGCAGGAAGCCGGAGCCGCCGAAGGTCTGCAGCGATTCGGTCAAGTACTGGTAGGCGCGTTCGGAACCGACACCCTTGACGATCGGCAGCAGCAGATCGTTGACGCGGAACGCGACATCGGCGTCCGCACCCGAAACCTGCTGGGCGATATCGGCATCCTGGTGCGCGGCGGTGTAGAGGTAGATCGCGCGCAGGCCCTCGGCGTAGGCCTTCTGGCTGGCCAGCGAGCGGCGCACGTCGGGGTGGTGGGTGATGGTCACGCGGGGCGCGGCCTTGTCGGTCATCTGGGTGAGGTCGGCACCCTGGACGCGCTCCTTGGCGTAGTCGCGAGCGTTCAGGTAGCCGGTCGACAGGGTCGCGATGGCCTTGGTGCCCACCATCATGCGCGCGTTCTCGATCACGTCGAACATCTGCGCGATGCCGTTGTGCACCTCGCCGACGAGCCAGCCCTTGGCCGGAATGCCGTGGCCGCCGAAGGTCAGCTCACAGGTGGCCGAGACCTTCAGGCCCATCTTGTGCTCGACACCGGTGACGAAAGCGCCGTTGCGGTCGCCGAGTTCACCGGTCTCGTGGTCGAAGTGGAACTTCGGTACGAAAAACAGCGACAGACCCTTGGTGCCCGGACCCGCGCCCTCGGGACGGGCCAGCACCAGGTGGATGGTGTTCTCGAACATGTCGTCGGCGTCGGCCGAGGTGATGAAGCGCTTCACGCCCTCGATGTGCCAGCTGCCGTCTTCCTGCTTGATCGCCTTGGTGCGACCCGCGCCGACATCGGAGCCCGCGTCGGGCTCGGTGAGCACCATGGTGGCGCCCCAGTCGCGATCGATCGCGATCTTGGCCCACTTCTTCTGCTCATCGGTGCCGTTGTTGTGGAAGATGGTGGCGAAGCCGGGGCCCGCGGCGTACATGTACACGGCGGGGTTCGCGCCGAGGATCAGCTCGCTGATCGCCCAGTGCACGGTGCGGGGGACGCCGAGACCGCCGAGGGCTTCGGGCAGGCCGAGCTTCTCCCAGCCGCCTTCCTGCAGGGCACGGAAGGACTTCTTGAACGACTCCGGGATCGCGACGGTGTGCGTTTCCGGATCGAACACCGGCGGGTTGCGGTCGGCGTCGGCGAACGAGTCCGCGAGCGGGCCTTCGGCCAGGCGGCGGACCTCGTTCAGCATCTCCTTGACCGTGTCGGCGTCCAGGTCGCCGTAGGCGCCGCTGTCGAGGATGGAGACGAGACCGAGGACCTCGAAGAGGTTGAACTCCAGGTCGCGGACGTTGCTCTTGTAGTGACCCATGTCGGTTACTCACTCTCCGTTGAGTTGGTGCGGTCGGTTGGTTAGCCGTTCCCGCCCGTTTGTCGCTCTACCGGTAGCCGGTTTTCCGCATGCTACTCGCGGGTAACTTACGTTCCATATTACCGACCAGTAATGGGCAGGCAAAGGCTCTAGCGGGCAATGTGACGCGGAAAACAGCGACGCGCGCGGCGGCGGCGATCGGACCGGTGCTCCGGTTACGGTGAGACGTGCGCATCGAGACGAGTGCCGGACCGGCCGAGATCGAGCTCGACCGTCCCCGCGGACCGAGCTTCTTGCTGCTGCTCACGCACGGTTCCGGCGGCGGCGTCGACGCGAAGGATCTGCTGGCCGTGCGGGACCGCGCGGTGGAACTCGGCGGTGCCGTCGCCAGGGTGGTACAGCCCTATCGAGTCGCCGGGCGCAGGGCGCCGGGGTCGGCCGAGAAGCAGGACGAGGCGTGGCTCGAGATCGTCGCGGCGTTGCGCCGCAAGGTCAAGGGGGTACCGCTCATCCAAGGTGGGCGCAGCAATGGTGCGCGGGTGGCCTGCCGGACGGCGGTCGCGGTCTCGGCGCGCGGTGTGCTCGCGCTGTCGTTTCCACTGCATCCGCCGGGCAAGCCGGAGAAGACCCGGCGCGCGGAGCTCTTGGCTGCCGCTCCCGTCGAGGTGGTGGTCATCAACGGGAGCAGCGATCCGTTCGGCATCCCGGACCCGGCCGATGCCGCGGAGGTCCGGGTGATCGCGGGTCAACCGCATTCGTTCCGCACCGGGTTCGATGTCATCGCCGACACGGTTACGCCGTGGCTGCGGCGGTGGAGCGAGTAGTCCGGTGCGGCTGCGAGATCAGAGGCAGTATTTGGCGCCGGAGGACAGCGCCTGCACCAGGCAGGCCAGCGACGCGGCGTCGCTGGAACCGGGCGAGACCCCGATCTCCTCGTTGCCGACCGGCGTCACCTGGCTGTGCTGTGCCGGTTCCAGCGGCAGCCCGGGCGCCGCATTTGCCACGCCGGCCCCCGCACCCAGCGTGAGCACAACGGCGGCAATGATTTTCAGTGGAACACGGCGCATCGAACAACTCCTGTGAGACGGATCGGATCTGCGCCACGCTAGCCAGCTCCTCACGCCCTGGCACGCCCCCGATTCCGGTGGCCGCGATATCGACGGCACAACCGCACGGGGCAGCGCTATCCCGCCGGGGTGCCCGCGCGAAAGTGCTCGGCGGACGCGCCGGCAGGTGGCCGGCGTCGATCGGGTCCGGCTCGCGCTGCTGGTGCTCGGCGGAAGCGTGTTCCTCCCCTGGGCGCTGAGCTGGGGCCTGTACTCGCTGTGACGGGTCAGTCGGTGGGTTCGAGTGCGGACTCGGCGGGCCGGGTCGCGATGACGAGCGCGTCGATGGCGTCGCGTCCCTCGGTCGGGCGTAAGACACGGTCGGCCAAGCGGATTCGGATGCGGTGGTCGTCGATGGCGGGTGCGAGGTCGGCGATCACATCGTCCGGCGTGAACAGGACGTCCGGGTCTTTCGGTCCGCCGTACCCGTCGGTGAGGTTGGTGCTGTCGTGGCCGAGGACCAGCAGCGTGCCCTCGGGCGCGAGCAGGTCGGCCGCGCGCCGCAGCACGATTCGCCGCTGGTCGGCGGGCAGGTGCAAGAAGACCATCAGGACGAGTTCGAACGGGCCCGGGACCTCTAGTTCGGTCACATCGGCGCATTCCCAGGTGATCCGGCTGCGCACCGAGCGGGACAACCGGGTCGCGATGGTGCGGCCTTTGTCCACCCCGACCTGGGAATAGTCTACAGCGTAGACCTGCCAGCCGTGCGTGGCGAGCCAGAGCGAATTACGCCCCTCCCCGCAGGCCAGGTCCAGGGCGCGGGGCAACTCCGGGACCTGGCCGTCGCTGTCGGGCGCGAGCGGGGTGCGCCGCTCGAGCCCGAAGACGTGTTCCACCACGGTGCTGTTCGGTGGCGCGCCCCAGACCAAATCGGATTGGGCATAACGCTCGTCCCACTCGGTCGCATCCATGATCGCGAGTCTATTGACGAGCGCGGCTACCCCGCGATCTCGGTCTCCGGCAACCAGCGCACCGGCGTGGTCTCGCGCACGTGCACCAGCACGTCGAAGGCCCCGGCGAGCGAAGGCACGGTGATGTTCGCCGTGCCGTCTTCGGCCGGGTCGTAGACGCCGCTGATCACGCGCAGCTTCGCCGGGGCCGCGCGCCACGCGTCGACCGCGCCCGGCGCCTCCGCGCGCAGGTCGAGGTAGTAGCTGGGCAACTCGACCGTGCCGAGTGCCGCGTCCACCAGATCGGGCAGCGGCTCGGGCGCGTGGTGTGCGCCGAGGTCACCGTGCCCGAAACCGAGGGCGACCGAGGCATAACCGTCGCCGAACTCCGCGCGCAGATAGCTGCCGACGCTACGGAATTCGGCGCTGCCGAGGCCGAGCGGGCGCGCCGCGGTGTGTGCGATGCCGTCCCAGTAGACGATCTTGGCGCCGGTGGTGCGCTGCTGTTCGATCACCCGCATACCCGCGCGGCGTTCGTCGCGCGCGAAACCGCCCTGCCCGGCGACGCTCTGCTCGTGGAACTCGACGATCAACCGGGCACGCCGCCGGGCTTCGACGTATTCCGCTGCGACGGGCAAGGTTTCGAACAATTCGAAGGCGGCGCGTGCGTGCTCGGCGAACGGGCGGCCCGGGTGGGTGCCGAGATGGCGCTGGACGTGCTCATCCACCTGATGCGCGGTGCGAATCGGGGCCAGCTGTGCCTCGACGGCGGCCACCTGATCAGGGGCCACGCGGCGCACGTAATCCAGGACGACGTCGTAGTCCGCCGGCTCGGCCCGCGGCGGTTCGATGCCGAAGATCCGCACCTGGTCGTCGGGGTTCGCCTTGTTGTACGCGCGGATCCATTCCAGTGCCGCAACGGTTTCCGCGGTGCGCCACGGCCGCCACGACTCGGCGAGCACCGTCTCGGGCTCGCCGGCGCCCGCCCGCACGTACGCGTCCCACCGCTCGCCCGAGCGGGCGCTGTCCTGAATCGCCAAGGCGCGGAACCCATGTCGCTGCACCAGCGCACGGAAAATCCGTTCCTGGAGCCCGTAGATCTGCCGGGAGAATCGGGTCGATTCACCGAGCCCGACCACCGTGGCAGCGCCGAGTCGGTCGAGCAGCGCGGCGAGATCTGGACCGGTGTAGCCCGACGCGGTGTCGCTGATCGGACGGGCGTGGGCGGTGAGCCAGTCCCGCACGATCGGCCACTCGGGCACGGCAGGTGTGCTGGTTCCCATGGTTCCTCCTGGACAGACGACGATCCGACGCGGTCCAGCCTCATAGGTGAAGTGAGGTCGAGGTCAAGGACCGCGCCGGATCGTGGGTGTCCGGGGGCGCGAACCGCTACAGCTGCGTACGCATGAGCAGCACGTTGTACTGGCTGTGCACGGTCGTGAGGTAGTACAGATCACGGCCGGTCTGATACGGGAAGATCGACGGCGCGTACGCGCTCGGCAGTTCCCGGGTGTCGATCAGCACCTCGGGCTCGCTCCACGGCCCGGTCGGCGCATCCGCCCGGCGCAGCACCACCGAGTTGAACGGGTCGGTGGTGAGCGAGATGTACTGGCCGAGGTACGCGTTGTACATCACCGACAGCTCGCCGACGCCCCACATGATCGGCGCGGCAGCGTTCACGTCGTCGCGCCGCCACTCGTTGCCGTCCCAGTATTCGTACGCGCTGAGATCGGTGATCTGGGCTTCCGGGACGCGCGCGACGAACGCCGCCTGGTTGCGGCCGGACGGGGTGCCGTACTCGTAGACGAACCCGCCGTCCTTCAGGAAGGCGTTCATCTGGAAGTTGCCGTTGCCGCCCTCGTCCGGCCGTCGGGTGGCGGGCAGTTCTCCCCACGTTTCCCCGTTGTCGCCGGAGGCGGCGAGGCTGGAGAAGTTGGTGCTCCACTGTCCGACCTCGTCCCAACTACGTACCGACATCAGGCTCATGAATTGGACATCGCCCACCGAAATGCCCGCAGTAGGAATACGGCTAATCTCCAGAAACGGAATTTTCGGGCTGGGGATCAGATCGCGTGCCTGACCGAAAACATCGCGCACGACGCTGTCGAAATATATGCCGTTGACCGGGTTGGTCGTGTGGCTGCGCATCAGGATGTTGGAGCGCCACGACCACATGCTGCCGGCCAGCAGGTTGGGGAAGCCGAGGCCCGCGGTGTCGCCGAACGCGGTGAGCAGCTCGCCCTTGCCGTTGTCCCACATGATGCCGAGGTCGGTGCCGAGGACGTTGTAGGTCTGAGTGTTGTTCGGGCTGGCCATGCCGGTCATCTGGAACACCGCCCGGGACCGGCCGGCGAGGTTGGGCAGACCGTTGCTGCCGTTGAGTACCGGAATCGGATTGATGGTGTTTGGATTGGCGGTGGCCGGGGTAATCGCTGTAGTCAGTAAGGTTGAAACACCCGCCAACGCGGTAAGCACAATGGCTACGGTTCTGTTCAAGTCTGTGCGCCCTCCGGAATCACGCCGAAAGCAATGCGAAACACAGACTTCCGCGATACACAGACCCCTCGCGGTGTGTAGCGCACCACAATTCGACTGGCTGGCAAATCTGCGGAAAATGCTAGCAGTGATTTCGTCGAAAAGGGCTGCCTCGGTCCCGGAACTGCCGGGCCGGATTCAGTCGGTGCCGGATTTCCCCCGGTTGACGGCCAATCGGATGACCAGCGGCAGCTGCGTCGCCCGCTCGATGGCGAAGGTGCGGCGGGTCGAGGCATGCCAGGCCTTGTCGAAGAGTCGCTTGGCCCCGGCGACGGCGTGCGGCGAGCGCGTCGCGATCCGGTCGGCCAGCTTCTCCGCGGCGGCGACCGGGTCCGCGGTGACCTCGGTGACCAGGCCGATCCGTTCGGCGTAGGCAGCGTCAACGGTGTCCGCGGTCATCGTCAGCAGCAGTGCCTTGTCGACACCGATCAGCCGGGAGAGGGTGGCCGCGCCGGTCATGTCGGGCACCAGGCCGTGTTTGCCCTCCATTACCGAGAACTCCGAATCCGGGGTGGCGAAACGGAAGTCGGCGGCCAGCGCGAGTTGCAGTCCGCCGCCGTAGCAGCGGCCGTGCACGGCGGCGATCACCGGCACCCGCAGCCTGCGCCAGGCCCAGCAGGCTTCCTGGAAGACGTTGGTGCCGCGCCAGGGCAGTGGCACGAAGGCCCGCACGATGGACAGCGGATCGCCGGCCGCTTTCGCGATGTCCAGGCCGCTGCTGAAGCTGGGTCCGTTGCCCGACAGGATCACCGCGCGCACGTCGCCGCGGCCCGCGATGGTGTGCGCGGTGTCGATCAGTTCGCGCAGCATGTCGATGGTCAGGCCGTTGTGCTTGTCCGGCCGGTCGAGGGATACGTAGGCGCGATCGCCGTCGAAGCGCAGCGCGATGTGGGTGCCCATGCTCGGATCTTACCCGTGAGTCAGTTCGATGCCAGTGGGCATTGCCCGGCCACAGGGACTCTGCTCTAATCGAACCCAGGTTACCGTCAATGTTGACGGTAATTGCGTCGCCCGCCGCTCTGCCGCGCGGGCGACGGCACGCCTGATCTGCGGAGGAACCATGCTGCCAGCGGGAATTGATCCCCGAACGCCGGTGCTCGTCGGCGCCGGGCAGGTCGTACACCGGAACGGTGAACCCGGCCTGCCGGGCCCGGTCGAACTCGCGGCCGAGTCGCTGCGCCGCGCGGGCGCCGACAGCGGCGCCGGCGATCGGCTCCTGCGCGGCGCGGACCTCATCGCGGCCGCGGCCCCGGTCAGCAGGCCGTACCCGGATCTCGGCGCGCTGGTCGCCGCCGAGCTCGGTGCCGACCCGAAGCGGACGATGCAGTCCGTGCGCTTCGGCGGCGATGCGCCGCAGCGCCTGCTCAACACCGTCGCCCAGGCCATCGCGGCCGGACAGTCCGAGATCGCGCTGCTCACCGGCGCCGAGGCGGTGGCGGCATGGAACAGCGCGACCCGCGCGGGCGCCACCCTGGCGTGGCCGGAGCAGCCGGACGACGTGCAGCCGACCGACCTCGTCGGTTCCGACCGGGCCCCCAATTCCGAGATGGAAACCGCCGCCGGGATGTGGGGACCGGTGTACTTCTACGCCCTGATGGAGACCGCGCTGCGCCATCGGCTCGGGCTCAGCGTGGACGCGCACCGGGCCCGGATCGGCGGCCTGTGGTCGCGGCTGTCCGCCATCGCGGCGCGCAATCCTTATGCGTGGCAACCGGAATCGCACGACGCGATCGATCTGGTGACGCCGGGCGCGGCCAACCGGCTGGTCTCGACGCCGTATCCGAAGCTGCTGGTCGCGAACCTGTCGGTGAATCTCGGCGCGGGCTTGATCGTGTGCAGCGCGGCCGCCGCCGACGCGGCCGGGGTGCCGCGGGAGCGCTGGGTGTTCCCGCACGCCGGGGCCACCGCCACCGACGAATGGTTCGTCACCGAACGCGCGGACATGTCGGTGTCGCCCGCCATCGCCGCGGCAGGCCGGGCGGCGCTCGGCGCGGCCGGTATCGGAATAGACGACGTCGCGCACATCGATCTCTACTCCTGCTTCCCGGTCGCGGTGCAGGTCTCGGCCGAGGCGCTCGGCCTGCCGATCGACGATCCGGCGCGGCCGCTCTCGGTCACCGGCGGGCTCACCTTCGCGGGCGGGCCGGGCAACAATTACAGCACGCATTCGATCGCGACCATGGTCGGTCTGCTGCGCGAGGACCCGCAGGCCTACGGGCTGGCGACCGCGCTCGGCTGGTATATCACCAAACACGGCGTCGGCGTGTACTCGGCGAAACCGCCTGCGGGACTGTTCCGTTCGCTGGAAGCCGAGGTGCCCGCCGCCCGGCGCGCCGCGGCTGCGGGCTATACCGGTCCGGCGACCGTCGAGGCCTACACCGTGGCCTACCGCAAGGGGCCCGCCCCCGCCCATCTCGACGAACCCGAGGCCGTCGTGGTCAGCGCCCTGAACCCGGACGGTGCCCGCATACTGGTCCGGACTTCCGCCGCCGATACTGTCGCAGCGTTCACCGAGGGCGACCCACTGGGCGCCGCAGTGAATATCACTGCCGCCGATGCGCTCACGCTCACCGAAGGGACTGCCCGATGACCGAAAAGATCTTGGTGGAGCGACGCGACGCCGTCACCGTGCTCACCGTCAACCGCCCCGAGGCCCGCAACGCCATCGATCTCGCGACCGCGCTGGCGATCGAATCCGCCGTCGACGCGTTCGAGGACGACGCGACGGCGCGCGTGCTCGTGCTCACCGGCGCGGGCGCAACCTTCAGCGCCGGAATGGATCTCGTCGCCGCCTCGAAGGGTGAGATGCCGATGACGCAGCGGCGCGGTCCGCTCGGCATCGCCGCGAAACCGCCTGCCAAGCCGATGATTTCGGCGGTCGAGGGGTTCGCGCTGGCCGGTGGCTTCGAACTCGCCCTCTCCGGCGACCTGATCGTCGCCGCCAGCGACGCGCAGTTCGGCATCCCGGAGGTCAAGCGCGGGCTGGTCGCCGCGGGCGGCGGTGTGCTGCGGCTGACCCAGCGGCTGCCGCGCAGCATGGCCGCCGAACTCGCGTTGACCGGTGGCCGGGTCGGTGCCGAGCGGCTGTACCAGCTCGGTCTGGTCAACCGGATCACCGAGCCCGGCGGCGCATTGGCGGTGGCGCTGGAGCTGGCGGCCGAAATCGCCGCCGCGGCACCGCTGGCCGTCGCCGCGAGCAAGCGCATCATCGACGAGTCGCCCGATTGGGCGGTCGGCGAGGCCTTCGCCAAGCAGGGCGAGATCGCTTTGCCCGCACTGTTTTCCAAGGACGCCGCCGAAGGTGCGCTCGCCTTCGCGCAGAAGCGTGAACCGCAGTGGCAGGGCCGCTGACCGGCGCCGGGGAACGCGTCCGGGAGACGCAGGCGCAGCGCAGGGTGCGCATGCGCACGCGACTGCTGGACGCGGCGGTCGAGAGCCTGGTGGAGGTCGGCTACGCCGGCACCACCACGCTCGAGGTGCAGAAGCGGGCAGGCGTGCCGCGCGGCACCCTGCAACACCATTTCCCGACCAAGGCCGACCTGCTGGCCGGGGCGGTCGAGCATCTGGCCACCCGCCGATTCGACCAGCTGACAAGCGAATTCGCCGATATCCCGCCCGCGGTGGATCGGCTGGAGACCGCGGTCGAATTGACCATGCGCATGTTGAGCGGCCCGTCGTTCTGGGCCGCGCTGGAGATGTGGGTCGGCGCACGCACCGATCCGGAGCTGCTCGCCGCGTTCCTGCCGCTGGAGCATCGGCTGTTCGAGTTGATGCACACCAGCATTCGGGACGTCTTCCGCGCGGAATTCCCCGACGACCCACGGGTGCCGACGATCACCGAGTTCACCATCGAGATCATGACCGGCCTGGCCATGCGCGTGCTGCTCACCGGCGATCTGGACGGGAACCGAATCATCCAGCACCGCTGGCGAAACGCCGTCCGCATCCTGCTCGGCGCGGCCCCGGCGGACACCCTGCTGGCGCGTCCCGATCGTCAGGCGTAGGCGGTGCTGCGGATCACCGCGGCGCAGGCGGCGGGGTCGTCGTAGTACGGGGTGTGCCCGCTGCCGGGCAGCGTGACGTGCCGGGCGTCCGGCAGGGTCGCGCGGGCCCGGCGGCTCTGCGTGGCGTAGGTGAGCAGGATGTCGCGGTTGCCCCAGGCGATGGTGACCGGAATGTCTGCCAGCGCGCCGATCTCGTGCAGTCGCGCCCGGTCGAACGAGGCGAGCGCCGCGGTGAAACCCGGTGCGTCGGCCGCGCCCGTCGCGGTGTCCAGCCCCACCTGCTTGCCGACCGCCCACGGCTTGCCGAAGACCAGTTGCAGGAACAGGGTGCGGCCCAGGGCCGTGCCCAGCACCGCGGGCAGCGCGGGCCGCAACAGTCCTGCGAGTTGCTGTGATCGGCCGAGGGACTGCTGGCACCAGATCCGACCGGCCTTGTCCCAGAACGCGATCGGGGAGAACGCGGTCACCGAGCGGGCCAGCCCGCGAGCGCCGAGGTTCAGCGTGATCAGCCCGCCCATCGAGTTCCCGGCCAGGTGTGGCCGCTCGATCCCTTGCGCGACAAGGAATTCGGCGAGTGCGTCGGTGAGCGTGTCGACCGTGGTGGTGGCCAGCGGGGCCGAGTCGCCGAACCCCGGCAGATCCACCGCGATCACGTCATGGGACTCGGCGAGGGTGTCGATGACCGGTTCCCACACCTGCCACCGGCTGCCGACGCCGTGCACCAGTACCAGCGGCTCGCCCGCACCCGCCCGGTGGTAATTCAACGTCGTCATCGCAATCCGCCTCTCCGCTGCGTCAACACTAACAGCAGGCACCAGCCCTCAGTTGCCCTGGCTGCACCGCTCGACACCCGATCGCCGCTGGCAGTGCCGGGAATATCGCGGTACGGTAATTGGTATGGCAACGCGTAAGGTCACCCTTTCGCTGGACGAGGCCGCTTGGTCCTATGCCGAGCAGGCCGCGGCCCGCGCGGGTATGTCGCCGTCGGCGTGGATATCGAAGGCCGCGCGTCGCGAGGCCGTGCGCACCGGCTGCGGCCCGGCGCCCGATGCGACGGCCGAGGCGGCCGCGGACGCGGCCGAGCTGGCCGCCGCCGAGGAGGCGATGCGTGCGGCGGGGTGAACTGTGGATCTACAACCCGCATGGTTCGCCCCGACGGCGCACGGTCGTGCTCATCAGCAGTGACGGCATCAACGAGTCGCCGCGCCCGTGGCTGATCGCCGCCGAGGTGGTGGCCGACGACCCGCAGGACATCCTCGCGGTGCCGGTGCAGCGGTACGGCTGGGTGCACGCCGGCAACATCGGCCGCATCTTCCGCGGCTGGCTCGCCGAGCGGGTGGACGAGATGGAGTCCGAGGCGCTGGAACGCCTGGACACCGCGCTGCGCGCCGCGATGGATTTGTGAAAACGGCATCGGCACGACGGTTTCCGGCTCGATCGGTACCATCGGGGCCGACGTCGGCGCTGTCGTGCCGTCCGTTCGGTCCAGGCAATGGCTAGTGTCCATTCGAAAGAAGAGGATTCAGGTGCGGATCTCCCTGATCGCCGCGGCGCTCATCGCGCTGCCGGTGCTCGCGGCATGCGGAAACGACACAGCGGCGGCGGCGCCGGCGGTGACCCAGGCCGACCTGGCCAAGTCACTCCAGGACAAGGGGCTCAAAAACAAGGAACTCGCCGAGTGTGCGGCGAAACTCTTTGTCGAGCAGGGCATCTCCCAGGACGGCCTGCGGGTCATGGTGAGCGACGAGTACGACACCAAGGCCGCCGACCAGCAGACCCTGGGCATGAGCAAGGAAGACGCGGAGAAGGCCCGCACCGCGAGTACCCGCATCGCCACGGAATGCATGGCCACCCCGCGCTGAAACCTTCCCAGCCGGTACCGAGGGCCTCAGAGCGCGACGACGAGTTCGACGCGGGTGCGTGAGCCCGCGTCGAGTTCTTCGGCGGTGCGGATCGCCTTCTTCACCGGTAGCACGTAGGTGGCGCGGGATTTGTCCGGGAAAAGGGATGTGGACCAGCGGCTCGCGCCGATGGTGACGTGCACCCGGACCGAGCCGAACCCACCGGCCCGGTGCGCATAGCGGTCCTCGATCTCGTCGGCGACGTCCTCGGGCAGTGAGACGAAATACCAGGAGCCCGCGTGGTGCTCCCACACTTGCGCGTCGAACGAGTACTGCGATCCAGCCACGGCGCGACTGTAACGCCACCCTCTGACAATCGGTCGGGACCAGTACTTTCGCCGTGAGCGCCGACCGCAGCGCGGCGGATTCGGATCGCGCTGCGCGCAACCCGTGAGCTCCCCCGCGGCGTGCGCGATCGTGGGGTGATGACATCCATCGAAGCCAGATCCGCCACCGACGCCGAACTGGATGCGGTCTTCGGGCCGATCTTCGACCGGATCGCGCAGGGCGCGGTGGAGCGGGAGATCGATCGCCGGCTGCCGTTCGACGAGGTCGGGTGGTTGCGCGAGGCGAAGTTCGGCGCGTTGCGGGTGCCGGTCGAGTTCGGCGGCTACGGCGTCACGGTGCGTCAGCTGTTCCGGCTGCTCATCGAGCTGGCCGCGGCCGAGTCGAATCTGCCGCAGGCGCTGCGCGTGCACTTCTCGTTCGTGGAAGACCAGCTGCTCGCCGAGTCCGGTCCGGCCCGCGAGCAGTGGCTGCGGGCCGTGGCCGCCGGCACGCTGGTCGGCAACGCGATCACCGAGCCGGGCGTCGGCGCGGTCGACCGCTACCGGACCCGGCTGACCAGGGACGGCGATCGCTGGCTGCTGAACGGTGTGAAGTATTACAGCACCGGTTCGCTCTACGCGGACCACATCCTGGCCGCGGCCGACCGCGACGGCGAGCGGGTCGGCGTGCTGGTCGACGCGAGCGCCGACGGCGTCCGGCAGCACGACGATTGGGATGGTTTCGGCCAGCGGTTGACCGCCAGTGGCACAACGGAATTCACCGATGTGGTGGTATCCGAGGAGCGTATCCTCGGGCCCGGCTACGGTGCGCCCGGCCCCACCTACGCGACGTCGTACCTGCAACTGGTGCAGCTAGCGGTGCTCGCGGGCATCGCGCAGCGCGCCGAGTCCGACGCCCGTGCCTGGGTGGCGGGCCGAACCCGCAGCTACACGCATTCCGCGGCCGGGCTGCCGCGCCAGGATCCGTTGGTACAGCAGGTGATCGGCAAGTTGTCGGCGGCGGCCTTCGCGGCACGGTCGAGTGTGCTCGCCGTCGCGGACGTACTGGACGACGTGCTCGCCGCCGGCGCGACCGACGAAAATTCCCTGGTCGCCGCCGAACTCGCGGCGGCGCAGGCCCAGCTCGCGGTGATCGACCTGGTACTGCCCGCCACCTCGCTGCTGTTCGAAGTCGGTGGTGCGTCGGTGGTTTCGGAGCGCCAGCGGCTGGATCGGCACTGGCGCAACGCCCGCACCATCTCGGTGCACAATCCGGCGATCCAGAAGGCGCGCGCGATCGGCGATCACCTGCTGAACGGCACGGACCTGCCCTTCGCCTGGAGTGCGGGGGAACGCAAAGCCACCGAAGGAGCGGCCGAATGACCCGTCGAATTCGCTTCAACGCCTTCGACATGAACTGCGTCGCCCACCAATCACCAGGCCTGTGGCGGCATCCGGACGACCAGTCGCATCGCTACAAGGAACTGAGCTACTGGACCGATCTGGCGCGATTGCTGGAGCAGGGCCGGTTCGACGGCATCTTCATCGCCGACGTGCTCGGCACCTATGACGTCTACGGCGGCACCGATATCGCCGCCCTGCGCCAGGGCGCGCAGATTCCGGTGGCCGATCCGCTGCTGCTGGTCTCGGCGATGGCCGCGGTCACCGAGCATCTCGGGTTCGGCATCACCACCGGCACCGGTTTCGAGCATCCGTTCCCGTTCGCGCGCCGGCTCTCCACCCTCGACCACCTGACCAACGGCCGGATCGGCTGGAACGTCGTGACCGGCTACCTACCCTCGGCGGCACGGAACTTCGGCGCCGCAGATCAGCTCGACCACGACGAGCGCTACAACCAAGCCGACGAGTACCTGGAGGTGCTGTACAAGCTGTGGGAAGGCTCGTGGGAGGACGACGCCGTGGTGCGCGACGCCGCCCAGGGCATTTACGTCGACCCGGCCAAGGTGCATCACATCGGCCATCAGGGCAAGCACTTCACGGTCCCGGGGATTCATCTCGCCGAGCCGTCGCCACAGCGCACACCGGTCATCTACCAGGCGGGCGCCTCCACCCGGGGCGTGCGCTTCGCCGCCGAGAACGCCGAAGCCATCTTCATCGCCGCGCCCTCGAAACGGCTACTGGCGCAGACGGTTTCCCGTATCCGGTCCGAGCTGGAGCGAGCCGGGCGTGACCCGTACGCGGCGCGGATCTACGCACTGGCCACCATCATCACCGACGCGACCGACGAGGCGGCCCAGCGCAAGCACGAGCAGTACCTGTCCTACGCCAGCGTCGAGGGCGGCCTCGTGTTCATGTCCGGCTGGATGGGCATCGATCTGTCGAGTTACGACCTGGACGACCCGATCGGGCAGGTGCAGAGCAACGCCATCCAGTCCGCGGTGGCCGCCTTCCAGGAGTTCGACGACGACGGGCGTGAATGGACCGTGCGCGATATCGGGCGCTGGGCGGGCATCGGTGGCATGGGACCGGTCTTCGTGGGCTCCGGTGCGACCGTCGCCGACCGACTCCAGCAGTGGGTCGCCGACACCGATCTCGACGGTTTCAACCTGGCCTATGCGATCACCCCGGGATCGTTCGAAGACGTTGTCCGCCATGTGGTTCCCGTGCTGACCGAGCGCGGCGCGTACGCCGCCGACTATGTGCCGGGCACATTGCGCAACGCGCTGTTCGGGGCGGGAGATCGGCTGCCGGACGAGCATCGTGGCGCCCGCTACCGCGTCGGCGCGGCCGGGTCGACGGTGCTGCCCGACGAGGTCGCGCGGCCCGGCGCCGCGGTCGTCACGCCGAATCTCTAGCGGTCGATCACGACGGGAGTGCGGCGAGCAACGCCTGCGCGACGGATTCGAGGCCCTGCCGGTCGATCTCGTCGAACCGGCCCGGTTTCGGGCTGTCCAGATCGAAGACACCGATCAGCGCGCCGTTGTGCACAAGGGGGACAACCACTTCCGAGCGGGTGTCGGCGTCGCAGGCGATATGGCCGGGGAAAGCGTGCACGTCCGGCACCAATTGCGTTTCCCTGGTCTGGGCCGCCGTGCCGCATACCCCTTTTCCGAGGGGGATGCGCACACAGGCCGGTTTGCCCTGAAAGGGCCCGACCACGAGTTCGTGCCCGTCGTGAAAATAGAATCCGACCCAATTGACGTCGGGCAGTGCGTGAAATACCAGCGCCGCGATATTCGCGGCGTTGGCGGTCCGGTCCGGCTCGCCCGCGACCAGCGCGCTCGCCTGCTCGGTGAGCTGGCGGTACTGCTCGGTGCGGTCTCCGGTCAGCTCGGCAACGGTAAACGACATGGGCCGAATGGTACGCCTGCGCAAAGGCCGGTTCGCTCATTGATTCTCGGTGATCGCAACACTCACGAGGGCCGCGTCACACCCTGATGATCCCTACATGACAACGCAGAATTCCGTTTCCCGTTCCCCCCGTTCGGCCGCGGTGATCGGTGCGGGCCAAACCGGCGCCACTGCGGCACTGGGTTTGCTCGACGCCGGATTCGACGTGACCCTCTACAGCGACCGTGATCAGCGCAGTCTGCGCGACGACGTACCCGCCACCGGCACCGCGCTCGAATTCGGTGTGACCCAGCAGGCCGAGTCGGCGCTCGGCCTGGACACCTACACCGGCCGCGCGCCTCGGCACACCGGTCTCAGCGTCCGGATCGCCGGACCGGAAGGCGCCGAATTGATCCAGTTCGACGGCACTTTCGACGGCTATGTCGGCGTCGCCGTCGACACCCGGCTGAAGGCCGACGAGCGTTTGACCGCGTTCCTGGAGCGCGGCGGTCGCTTCGTCGTCGAGTCGGTGACCCCCGAGACCCTCGACTCGATCGCCGCGGCGAACGATCTCACCCTGGTTGCCACCGGCCGTGGCGGGTTGTCCGACCTGTTCCCGATCGACGAGACGCGTACCCCGTACGACGCGCCGCAGCGATCACTGCTCACCGTCACCGTGACCGGAATCGGCCACGACAAGGATGTTTTCGCGCACCGCAGCCCCGCCGGCGGTGCGCACAGCGGGTTCTCCATCCTGGCCGAGCAGGGCGAGGCGTGGTGGGGCCCGTACCTGCACAAGGACGCCGGGCCGAGCTGGGCGTTCCTCGGGTGGGCGCGCCCCGGCAGCGACTGGGAAACCCGTTTCGCCACAGCGGATTCCGCGGAATCCGCGTTGCGTGTCGTGCAGGATCTGTACCGGGACTTCATCGATTGGGATCTGCCGGAGGTGCTGGCCACCCAGGTGCTCGCCGACGACCCGCACTCCTGGCTCAAAGGCGCGGTGCGGCCGGTGGTCCGGGCGGCCGTCGGGCACACCGCGGGCGGCCACGTGGTGGCCTCGCTGGGCGACACCTCCGCGGCTTACGACCCGATCGCGGGGCAGGGCGCGCAGAGCGGGCTCATCCAGGCCCAGCGGCTGGTGGCCGCCGCGGCGGTGCACGACGGCCCGTTCGACGAGGCCTGGTTCACCGAGCAGTACGCGCAGTTCCTCGCGGTGCGCGGCGACGCCGCCAACAAGGTCACCCGGCTGTTCCTCGGCGATCCCGAGCTGGCCGAGATCGGCAACCAGCTGTTCGCCGCGGCGAGCGTCGCGCCGAAGTTCGCCGCCGCGCTGGTCGGCCTGCTGCACCACCCGCAGCCTTTCCTCGAAGTCGACTCGCTCGACGCCGCCAACGCCTTCATCACCCGGGTCACCGGCGAGGACGCCCAGGCCGTGCTCGGCCGGTTCACGCCCGCGGGCACGTTCGCCCGGTCCACCTTCTCGCAAGCCCTCGCCAGCGCCTGATATCGGCACGCTTCGGCACAGCGATCCGATCGCACAGATTCAAACCCTCGTGCCGATCGGGTCGCGGTGCTGGAGTGGTGTAGATCGACGGCTACCCCCGAAAACATGGAGCAGCTATGACCACGGAGCAGATCGCCGACCAGATCAAATTCGCCTACTGGGTGCCCAATGTCAGCGGGGGACTGGTCACCAGCGATATCGAGCAGCGCACCAGCTGGGACTTCGACTACAACAAGAAGCTGGCGCAGACCGCTGAGAACAACGGTTTCGAATACGCGCTGTCCCAGGTGCGCTACACCGCGTCCTACGGCGCCGAATTCCAGCACGAGTCCACCTCGTTCAGCCTCGCGCTGCTCGGGGCGACCGAGCGGCTGAAGGTGATCGCGGCGATCCACCCCGGCCTCTGGCATCCCGCGGTGCTCGCGAAGTTCGGCGCCACCGCCGACCACCTCTCCAACGGCCGCTTCGCCATCAACGTCGTCTCCGGTTGGTTCGCGGGCGAATTCACCGCGCTGGGCGAGCCGTGGCTCGAGCACGACGAAAGGTACCGGCGCAGCGCCGAATTCCTCGAGGTGATCCGCAAGATCTGGACCGAGGACAATGTGAACTACGGCGGCGACTTCTACCGGATCCGGGATTTCACGCTGAAGCCGAAACCGCTCAACACCGCGCAACGGCCGAATCCCGAACTGTTCCAGGGCGGCAACTCGACCGCCGCCCGCCGCAACGGCGGCCGCTACGCCGACTGGTACTTCTCCAACGGCAAGGACTTCGACGGCGTCACCGAACAACTCGACGATCTGCGTGCGGTCGCCCGAGAGCACAATCGCGAGGTGAAGTTCGGCCTGAACGGCTTCATCATCGCCCGCGACACCGAAAAGGAAGCGCGGGACACGCTGCGTGAGATCATCGAGAAGGCGAACAAGCCTGCTGTGGAAGGTTTCCGAGACGCGGTACAGCAGGCGGGTGCGTCCACCAAGGACCACAGGGGCATGTGGGCCGACTCGACCTTCGAGGATCTCGTGCAGTACAACGACGGCTTCCGCACAAAACTGATCGGCACGCCCGAGCAGATCGCCGAGCGCATCGTCGCCTACCGCGAGCTCGGTGTCGACCTGATCCTCGGTGGCTTCCTGCACTTCCAGGAGGAGATCGAGTACTTCGGGGCGAAGGTGCTGCCGCTGGTCCGGGAACTGGAGGCCGCACGGCGGCCGGTCGCGGTGGTCGGCTGATGACCGCGGTCGCGGCCGATCGCATCACCTCGGCGGCACAGGCGTTTTCGGTCGCGCAGGCACTCGCGGCGCAGTTCGCCGCCGGTGCCGCCGTGCGCGACCGCGACCGCGTCCTGCCGCACGACGAGGTGGATCGGCTCGCGGCCGCAGGCCTGCTCGCGGTGACCGTGCCCGCCGAATACGGCGGCGCGGAACTGCCGCCGAGCGCGGTCGCCGAGGTGGTGCGGATTCTCGCGGCCGCCGACCCGAATATCGCGCAGATCCCGCACAGCCACTTCGTCTATCTGAACCTGGTGCGGCTGGCCGGTTCCCACGCGCAGCGGCGCAGGTATTTCGGGCAGGTGCTCGACGGTGCGCGCATCGCCAACGCGCAGTCCGAACGCGGCGGCGCGACCATCGCCGATATCAGCACCACCTTGCGCCCGCAGGGCAAGCGGTTTCGCGTCGACGGACGCAAGTTCTATTGCACCGGTTCGTTGTTCGCGAATCTGCTGGCGGTGCTGACCAAGCTGGACGATCCGGATCGACGCAGCGGGCTGGAGCCGGGGGAGTACATCGTGTACCTGCCCGCCGACACTCCCGGCGTGCAGATCGTCGACGACTGGAACGGTTTCGGCCAGCGCACCACCGGCAGCGGCACCGTGCGTTTCGACGAGGTACTCGTGGATCCCGACCAGGTGATCGCCCGTTCGGCGGCGGTACGGGCCCCGCACGCGTACGGCGCTTTCGCGCAGCTGCTGCACGCCGCCATCGATACCGGTATCGCCCGCGGCGCACTCACGGCGGCAACGGAATTCGTGCAGACCGCCAGCAGGCCCTGGTTCGAAGCCGACGTCGCCCGTGCGGTCGACGATCCCTTGCTGATCCAGCGCTTCGGCGAGTTGTCCGTGACGGTCACCGCCGCCGAAGCCACGCTCACCGCGGCAGGCCTCGCCGTCGACGCGGCAACCGGTGCCGCGGCGGACGCGAAGTCGGCCGCGCGTGCCTCGCTCGCGGTGGCGGCCGCGAAGGTGCTCGCCGATCGGGCCGCGACCGAGGTGTCGAGCGCCCTGTTCGAAGTGGGTGGAACACGCAGTGCCGCAGCCGATCTGAACCTGCATCACTTCTGGCGCAACGCGCGCACGCACACCTTGCACGACCCGGTCAGATGGAAGTACCAGCACCTCGGCCGTGCCCTGTTGCACGGCACGGCGCCGCCGTTGCACGGGGTGCTCTAGACCGCTCGCGCGGTCGAACAGTTAGTCAGCGAGAGGGATACGAACAGTGACAGTGACGGTCGTAGTCGGCAACCCGAAGCCCGCTTCCCGCACCCTGACCGCGGCCACACTGGTCGCGCGGGGCCTGCGCCCCGAGGCGGAGCCCACCGTGCTCGATCTGGTCGAGTTCGGTCCCGCACTGCTCGGCTGGGGTGATCCCGCGGTGGGCGCGGCGGTGCGCACCGTATCGGATTCGGAGCTGGTCGTTTTCGCCAGTCCGACGTTCAAAGCCACCTATACCGGGCTACTGAAGCTGTTCCTCGAACAGTTCGACGGCGGCACCGGATTGGCCGGTGTGCTCGGCGTCCCCGTGATGCTCGGCGCCGGGCCCGGGCACGCGCTCGCACCCGACCTGTTGCTCAAACCGGTCCTCGTCGAACTGGGCGCCACCGCCGCGCTGCCCGGCCTCTACCTCTCCGATCGCACCTTCCAGGAGGACGGCGCGATCGACCGCTACAGCGACCGATGGCGGCCCGTCGCCCAGGCGCTGGCCACCGCGAAGGCGACCGATCATGCATGAGCTCTTCGAATCTCCCGCCGATGGCGGCGGCCTGCGTCGCGCCTTCGCCAACTTCCCGAGCGGCGTGGTCGCCGTCTGCGCCGATATCGACGGCACCCCACACGGTCTCGCGGTGAGCACCTTCGTGCCGGTCTCCCTCGATCCGCCGCTGGTGTCGTTCTGCGTGCAGAACTCGTCCTCGACCTGGCCGAAACTCGCCGCCGCGGGCCATCTCGGCCTCAGCCTGCTCGGCACCGATCAGCAGGACGCCGCCCGCTCGCTCGGCGCCCGCAACGGCGACCGCTTCCGTGGCACCGCATTACATCGGGGCACCGGCGAGGCGGTGTTCATCGACGGGGCGTCGGCGTGGATCGAAGGGGTGCCCGAGGCGCAGGTGCCCGCGGGCGATCACGCGGTCGTCATCCTGCGCATCCACCGCATCGCCACCCGCACCGACGTCGACCCGCTCGTCTTCCACGGCAGCAGGTTCCGTCGATTGCACGCCGAAGTCGACATCGCGTCGTGAGGTAGCCGGCCGGATGTGCGAGACTGGTCGCACATCCCGCGTCGATTGGATTTGCCGAAAACGATATCCCCATATTCTCGGCGTATTTTCGTTCCGGACGAGATCAAATTTCTTTGACATCGATCTTCACCGGTCAGAGAGACCGGTGAAGATCGATGTTGATGCTACGGACCCTAGTGTCTATTACGTTCTCCGCGATGCGTCGAGTTCGTGTTCATCTTGCGTATTTTGCGAGCAAGATCCACGCCAACCGCTATCACGGCGGCAGAAACAAGCACCAGCACGAATGGAGTCTTTGTGCTCCGCGCTATCTCGGCACCTGCGACCAGCAACGCTACGAGAGTAATTGCACTGAGAAAGATCGATATTCGCTCCAACGCGCTTACTCCAGTGTGGACTCGGTCTCGTTTAGATTGCTAAGGTTCCGTCAGTGTAGCTCAAGCCATCTCGCCCTTGTATACCCTCGCCTGTGACGGGCAGGCGACCCGCTTGCTGCGATCGTGGATGGAATAGCAGGTGGCTCCAGCTGGGATATCGATAACCTGACCGTCCTTCATCATCTCGCACTGGTCGAATATCACTGCGGTGGCCGAACTCGCGCCGAGCACTACCGCTGCGGCGCCGACCCCGGTGGTGGCGGCGGGCGCGCTGGCAGCGGCGGCCCCAAGCGCCAGATACCCGGCCGCGCAGCCCAGCGGGGTTGCTTGGGCGGATACGGCGGTCGAAGTCGAGATGACCGTCGCCCCTGCGAGTACGATCATGCTGGTAGTGACGGCTTTGCGGATGCGGTTCATTGCGTGTTCCTCTATCTGGTGGTTGTTACTGCGGGTAGCTGCGTTTGGGCAGCACTAGGTGTTGGGGAGTTGCAGCTCCCCAACACCGGCCCTAAGGGGGTACGGGCTGATCCTCGCCCAGTTCCGTGTGATGCTTACTTCCGAGATCTGTTGTGGACTACAGGTTTTGACGCCTCAAATGCGGTTTCGGTTCCGTCAGTCGCGAGATCCTTTGCGGATTCTCGCGAATCGGCTGGCCCTCCGCTACCGTCATTCCCATGCGGCTGGGTCACGACGGGTACAGGACGCGTCGATCGCGCTGCTCGGACTGGCGCCGTGTTCGCCGCGCTCGACCCTGCCGCGCGGCGAGGGGCCGAGTCTGGCAGCCGGTTTCATCGCTTGGCTGTTGATACCGACGTATCCAGTGACGGCGGGTGTGCGAACGCGACGGTCATACATTGGTCTCCAGAGTCTGAGAGCTGTTGTGTCACATGGTTTGACGTCGCCGGCTCCGGATCGGTTCCATCGAACTCGGGAAACCACAACAAATGCCGTCCCGTTCGCATCGTTCGGCTCGGTCATCGTTTCGGCGTCGGAGGTCATCGTGAGTCCACTGCGTCTGCGGCCGCATGGCAATGGCTACCGCTGGCTGCGGCAAACCGCCGTGCTCAGCGGTTCCCTTTCCCTGCACCACGCTGGGGCCCGGCCCGGTCTTCCACGGCAGCAGGTTCCGTCGATTGCACGCCGAAGTCGACATCGCGTCGTGAGGTAGCCGGCCGGATGTGCGAGACTGGTGGCACATTCGTTCGGAAGGGTCTGTCATGACCATGGGCATGGTTTTAGGAGACGGCTCCGCGCGCACGTCGACGCGGGAGCTCTAGCCACACCCACTCGCAGTAACTCCTCGTCGAGGTGCACTCCGTGCCCCTGACTGCCCGACCACGAGGAGTTGTCCGTGTCCACCGTGACCTGGACCGAAGCCGACACCGTCCGATCCGCCCGCTGGCATTCCGAAAGCGCGACACCGGCACCGAGCCGTGTCCTGATCGCCGACGACCGGCTGCCCGCCGCCACCGCGTACCGGCTGGCCTGCGAAGGCACCGCGCTGCTGTGGCGCGGCGACTATCACAATGCCCGCCAGCTGCTGCGGGCGATGGCGCGTCGTATCGATCGGAAAGCGCTTGCACGCCAAGATGATCCGGCGGAGATGTTTCGCGCGCAGCGCCGGGCCCGCAACCAGCGCGCCCGGGTACTCGGCAAGTTGCTCGTGCACCTCGAGCACGACCACGCGCTCGCGTTGCGCCGCGCCCCCGATGTCCGTGCGGCCTGTGCTCAGGCGTACGGACCGGGTCGCGGACCCGTGCTCGTCGCACTCACCGAGCTTCTCGGTGTGCTCAGTGCTGCGCAATGGCGCGAAAAGGGTGTTCCCATACCGGCTCTCGGCGCCGCCATCCATCCGCACTACGGGGTTTTCGCGCCGGTTCGCGGTGAATATGTCGACCTCGTCGCGGGTGCGCCGCTACCGGCCGGTGCGGCGACGGCCTTCGATCTCGGCACAGGCACCGGCGTGCTGGCCGCGGTGCTCGCCCGACGCGGCATCCGGCGGGTCGTCGCCACCGACGACAACCCGCGCGCCCTGATCTGTGCCCGGGAGAACACCGCCCGGCTGCGGCTCGCCGACACCGTCCACGTCACCGGCCCCACCCTCTATCCCGAAGGCCGCGCCGACCTGATCGTCTGCAATCCGCCCTGGTTGCCCGCCCGGCCCACCTCCGCTCTCGAGCGCGGCGTCTACGACGCGGACAGCGCGATGCTGCGCCAGTTCCTCGCGGGCCTGCCGACCCATCTCACCCTCGGCGGGGAGGCCTGGCTCGTCCTCTCCGACCTCGCCGAACGGCTCGGCCTACGCACCCGGTCCGAACTCCACGCCCGCGTCACCGCCGCCGGTCTCCGCGTCCTCGACCGCCTCGACACCGCCCCCCACCACCCCCGCACCCGCGACACCACCGACCCACTGCACGCCGCCCGCGCCGCCGAGATCACCTCCCTCTGGCGCCTGGGCTGAGCCCCGCCGCGCACCTCTCGTCACCCCGCGCACGTGTCAGTCGACCGACACGCGCGCGGGATGCCGGGACGTGCGCGGGATGCTGAGATGTGCGCGGGGTGCTGGAACGTGCGCGGGGTGCTGGAACGTGCGCGGGATGCTGGAACGTGCGCGGGATGCTGGAACGTGCGCGGGATGCCGAGACGTGCGGGCGGGGGTGCTGAAACACGGTGCGGGACGCCGGACGTGCGCGC
>NZ_BAUA01000164.1 GCF_000710915.1 Nocardia brasiliensis IFM 10847 | reverse complement strand
GTAGCTAACAGCATCCTCTTTTCAGCAACAGAACGCAATAGTGCGTTCTACGAAAAGCGAACCGACAGGTTGGGATCTGTCCAGCTCAGCGCTACCCTCACGGAGTAGAACTGGAACAGGTTACAGACAACCGGACCACAAAACTGTAACGTGTTCTCATGCATTACGACAGCTTGTTCATCGGCGGCCGCTGGACTGCGCCGGCCACCACCGAGCGCGTTCAGGTCATCTCGCCGGTCACGGTCGAGCCGGTGGGCAGCGTCCCCGCGGTCACCAGGGCCGACGTCGACGCGGCGGTCGCCGCCGCCCGGCACGCCTTCGACCACGGCCCATGGCCCGCCACGCCGCCGCAGGAGCGGGCCGAAGTACTCACCCGCGCCGCGCGGCTGATCGAGCAGCGTTCGGCCGAGCTGCTCGCCGCGCTCACCGCGGAAATGGGCGCACCGCAGATGATCGCCATGACGCTCAACCAAATTCCCGCGGTCGCCGCGCTGGACGCATGCGCGGCGCTAGCGAAGACGTTCCCCTGGAACGAGACTCGCACCGGGCTCTTCGGCACCGCACGGGTGAGCCGGGAGCCGCGCGGGGTCGTCGCGGCGGTCACCGCGTGGAATGTCCCGCTGTTCCTCGCCGCCAACAAACTCGGACCGGCCTTGCTCGCCGGTTGCACCGTGGTGCTGAAACCCGCACCGCTGACACCGATCACGGCCAATCTGCTGGCCGACATCTTCACCGAGGCGGGTCTGCCCGAGGGCGTGCTCTCGGTGCTGCCCGCCGAGCCCGAGGCCGCGGAGTACCTGGTCTCACATCCGGGCGTCGACAAGGTCACCTTCACCGGCAGCACCGCGGTCGGCCGCAAGATCGGCGCGATCGCCACCGGACAGCTCAAGAGCGTGTCCCTGGAGCTCGGTGGCAAGTCCGCGGCAATCCTGTTGCCGGACATGGACATCGCGGCCACCATTCCCGTGCTCGCCTTCTCCGGACTGATGAACAGCGGGCAGGGTTGCGTCGCGCAGACCCGAATTCTCGCGCCGCGCAGTCGTTATGACGAGACCGTCGACGCGCTCGTCGCGCACGTGCAGACGATGCAGGTCGGCGATCCCGCGGATCCTGCGGTGCAGCTCGGCCCACTGATCTCCGAGCGGCAGCGGGAACGGGTCGAGGGGTACATCGCGAAGGGCAAGGCGGAGGGCGCGCGCCTGGTGCTCGGCGGCGGCCGGCCCGAGGGCTTGGAGCGCGGCTGGTTCGTCGAGCCGACGATCTTCGCCGATGTGGACAACAAGTCGACCATCGCGCAGGAGGAGATCTTCGGGCCGGTGCTGTCGGTGATCCCCTACGAGACCGAGGACGAGGCGGTGGCCATCGCCAACGACTCGGTCTACGGCCTGGCGGGCTCGGTCTGGACGACCGACGTCGAGCACGGTGCGGAGATTGCCGCGCGGGTGCGGACCGGCACCTACGCGATCAATTGGTATGCGTTCGACCCCAGCTCACCGTTCGGCGGTTACAAGAACTCCGGGCTCGGCCGCGAGAACGGCCCCGAAGGGCTCGACTCGTTCTGCGAGCAGAAGTCGGTGCTCATGCCGATGGGGTGGACCGGCTAGTCCGCGCAGCGGAACCAGCTCGGAGGTGGCGTGCGGCGGCTCAGTCCGTCGGCATGACCACCCGCAGGACCGGCTCGCGCTCGCGGCCGGTCAGGTTGGGCGCGTCGACGATCTCGACGCGCCATCCGGGCGGCAGGACGGCTTGCAGGCGCCCGGCGGCGCGGCGCAAGGGCGTGCTGAGCGTGGTCAGCTCGAAGCCGGCCACCAGGGGCGCAATGGCCGCGCCCGTCTCCAGATCGGTCATGCTCCAACCACCTCTCGCGCGTCGATCTCACCGACTTGCCGCAGCGCGGGAATTCGATGTCGATAGGGAAGTAGTTCAGTCGATCAGTTAACGGTTAGCAATCGGACTGGCAGGTCATGAGACCAAGAACACTGCAAGCATAAGCCACCTCTGCGCAAACCTCACACATCAGGCAACTACCCCATGCCGCGCCTCGGCAAACGCTCCCTGCTCGCGATTACGTGACCACCGACCATGACCAATAGCACCACACATTCCGGCTCACGCGGCGGGAAACACGCGCAACGGGTGTGGATGATGTGTCATCTACCAAGCCGAGACGCCTCACTTCCGTCCAGGAGCCGCGCACCCCTCCCGAGCCGTTCTCGTCTGGTATTCATTGGTATGGAACAAGATTCGGCTCCGTCGCCGCGAAACCCGGTGCGCGGCCGAAAGGCTCGCGAGCACCCATGTCGCGTAATCCCCACTTCGCACCGGGCGCAACTGGGGAGCACACGTCAACGGCGTAGCGACCGGCGATAGTCCGCCGGGGTCGCTCCGGTCGCCGCACGCAGATGCGCCCGCAGTGCGGTCACGCTGCCGAAACCGGACCGCTCCGCCACCACTTCGACTGGCAAGTCCGTGGTTTCGAGCAATTCGCGGGCCCGCACCGTGTGCTGCGCGTCCAGCCACCGCCGCGGTGTGGTGCCGAAGTCACCTGAGCAAGAAGGGCTGTCACTTCCGACGGTGACAGCCCTTCTGCGCGTGATCCACTCAGCTCAGGAGTTTGGTTCCGGCGTAGCTGCCCCACTGCACTTCGACGATCTCGTCGGCGGAGTCGTTATAGGTCGAGTCGATCCACTCGGTGACCTTCGCCTCGGCCTCCCGCAGCGCAGGCTCTGGGACATCGGTCGGCGAATCCACCCGGATCAGGTAGTACATCCTGTCGGCAGGGTCCTGTTCAGGATGATCAGCAGCCCAATGCAGGTGCATCTCGTAGTCGGCTTCAGCTTCTTGGTTCAACTCGATCCGCGCGGCGGCGAACTCAGGGAACCTCGCGATCTCGCGCGCCAACGCGGAACGGGTCGCATCCGCCTGCGCCGGCGTGCAGTACAGCTGGACAACCAGATAGCTACTCACGGCTTATCGGTCACATCCTCTCCCGGTTCCACCGCCCGATCACTGTGTGACACAGTGCACAATTGATGCGCAGGGCATTTCTACCGGCAACGGGGCCATGACGCCGCCTCTGTCGATGTGGGCGCATTGCACACCGCCTGGTGCACAACGAATTCGGCCGATTCGGGGTCGGAAATTGTTGGGGCAAAAGGAAACCGCCCGCACCGGAAACGGTGCGGGCGGTTCTGAGTCGGGGATCAGCCGAGGCGTTCTTTCAGGGCCTCGAATTCGTCACGAACTCCGGAAGGTAGCTTGTCGCCGACGAATTCGAACCATTCCTCGATGAGCGGGATTTCTTTGCGCCACTCGTCGGCGTCGACCTTCAGCGCCTCGTCGACGTCGTCGGGGTCGACCTTCAGGCCGTCGAGGTCGAGCTGGGCGGCGACGGGGACGTTGCCGATCGCGGTGGCCTCGGCCTCGGCCGTGCCCTCGACGCGGCCGACGATCCACTCCAGCACGCGGGAGTTCTCGCCGAAGCCGGGCCACAGGAAGCGGCCGTCTTCGCCGCGCCGGAACCAGTTGACGTAGAAGATCTTCGGCAGCTTGGTGGCGTCGGCGTTCTTACCGAGATTGATCCAGTGGTTCAGGTAGTCACCGACGTGGTAACCCATGAACGGGATCATCGCCATCGGGTCGCGGCGCACGGTGCCGACCTTGCCCTCGGCGGCCGCTGTCTGCTCCGAGGACAGGGTGGCGCCCATGAAAACGCCGTGCTGCCAGTCGAAGGACTCGGTGACCAGCGGGACGGTGGTCTTGCGGCGGCCACCGAACAGGATCGCCGAGATCGGCACGCCCTGCGGATCGTCCCACTCCGGGGCCAGGATCGGGCACTGCGCCATCGGCGTGCAGTAGCGCGAGTTCGGGTGGGCGGCCAGCGTCTCGGTTTCTCGCAGGTACCAGTCGTTGCCCTTCCAGTCGATCAGGTGATCGGGCTCGCCCTCCAGGCCTTCCCACCACACGTCGTTGTCATCGGTCAGCGCGACGTTGGTGTAGACGGTGTTGCCCGCCTCCATGGTGGCCATGGCGTTCGGGTTGGAGCTGCGGTTGGTGCCGGGCGCGACGCCGAAGAAACCGTATTCCGGGTTCACCGCGTACAGCTGCCCGTCCTTGCCGAACCGCATCCAGGCGATGTCGTCGCCGAGGGTTTCGGCGCGCCAGCCCGGGACGGTCGGCTGGATCATCGCGAGGTTGGTCTTGCCGCAGGCGCTCGGGAAGGCGGCGGCGATGTAGTAGGCCTTGTTCTCAGGAGAGATCAGCTTGAGGATCAGCATGTGCTCGGCCAGCCAGCCCTCGTCGTGGGCCATGGCCGAGGCGATCCGCAGCGAGTAGCACTTCTTGCCGAGCAGCGCGTTACCGCCGTAGCCGGAGCCGTAGCTCCAGATCTCGCGGTCCTCCGGGAAGTGGGTGATGTACTTGGTGTCGTTGCACGGCCACGGCACGTCGGCCTGGCCCTCGGCCAGCGGGGCGCCGACGGAGTGCAGCGCCTTCACGAACGGGCGATCGGTGCCGAGCTTCTCCAGCGCGGCGGTACCCATGCGGGTCATCACGCGCATCGAGACGACGACGTACTCCGAGTCGGTGATCTCCACACCGAGCTTGGGGTCCTCGGCGCCGAGCGGGCCCATGCAGAACGGCACCACGTACATGGTGCGGCCCTTCATCGAGCCGCGGTACAGCTCGGTCATGGTGGCGCGCATCTCGGTGGGGTCGACCCAGTTGTTGGTCGGGCCGGCGTCGGACTCGCTCTTGGAACAGATGTAGGTGCGCGACTCGACCCGGGCCACGTCCGAAGGATCGGAGAGCGCGAGGAAGGAATTCGGCTTCTTCTTCGGGTCGAGCTGCTTGAAGGTGCCCGCCTCGACGAGCTGAGTGGTGAGGCGATCCCATTCTTCGTCGGAACCGTCCGCCCAGACCACGCGCTCTGGCTGAGTTAGTTCTGCGACTTCCTGTACCCAGGCGAGTAGTTCGCTGTGCTCGGTCGGCGGTTTGCCGTCGGATCCACGAAGACCAGGAATGGTCGCTGAGGTCATGAAAACTCTCCTGAGATGGGCGGTCCCTACGATCTGCCTCCGCTTGGCCCAAGGCCCTTGACCAGCGGTAACACACCGAGCGCCACCATTGGCGGGAAGGCACCCGCTACGACCAGTCGAAAGCCGCGCCCCGGCTGGACGGCGGACGAGGACTTAGCGGACGCCCAAGTTCCTGATTAGAGGTTAACGCGATGTGACGACCGGTACGGAATCGGGTTCGTCACTATGTACCCATTCTCAATAGTTATTCAACCGGCGTGATCCAGCGGTCGAGGATCTCGATGTCGCGTTCACATGCGGCGAGTTGTCCGGGTTGTTCGGCGACGGTCCGGCGTAATCGCGCTTCGACCTCGGCGACCCGGCGATCGGTGTCGACCATGCGAGTGGCGCTGGCGCGCACGACACGATCGGCCAGCACCGTCTCGGTTTCCACCAGCGCCGTCGCCACCCGCTGCTCGAGCTGGGCTTTTACATTGATCAGCGCGTCGGAGACCCACTGCCGCACGTGCGCGCGATCGGCGAGCTGCCCGCGCGCCCGAACCACCCAGCCCGCGGCGCCCGCGCCGAGCAGCAGGGTCACCGGCACGCTCGCCACGTCGAGGGCCGGAACGAGCGCGAAGGGCGAAACCAGCAGCCGGCCGAGGCCGACACCGGCCGACGCGCCGAGCACGATCATGAGGTGATCTTCGACACCCCGGTGCCGCGGATCGGGGTCCGGACCGACTCTGGGCGCGGGGTCGCGGCGGCGCGGCGGCAGTCCGGTCTCGGGCGCGGCGGCGCCGCCGATGTGCGCGGCCAGCTCGGCGAGCCGTTGGTCGATGGCCTGGTCGACACCGCCGGTGAGTTCGGTCACGGCGTGCTGCAACCGATCCGGGTAGCCGGTCAAGTCGCGGCGGCGCAGCCGGTCCAGATCGCCGCGGGTCGCGGTGTGCAACGCCCGGATCCGCGCGCCCACCTCCGTCATCAGGTCGACGCGGGCCAGGTGCAACTGCCCGCGCAGGGTGGACATGGCGGTGGCCCGGCCGCCGTCGCGACCGGCCAGCAGCACCGCGCGTTCCTCCCGCAGCCGGGCCGATTCGGCGCCGGAGCGCAGGGTGGTCACCTGCTCGATGACTCGCTGGCGAGTTTCGGTCAGCACGCGCGCGGTCACCGCGGCGAGCCGGTCGCCGCCGTCGGCTTCGGCGCTCTGCGCCGCCGCGACCAGCTGCGCGTGCAGCGCGCCCAGCCCAGAGCGGTCCATCAGCCCGGCGTCCCCGGACGCGCGGGCCGCCGCCGCCAGCCGCGCCGAGACCGGCAGGATGTCGAGCTCGCCCGCGCCTTGGCCGGCCAGCAGGGCCAGGTCGCGCTCGCGCACGGTGCGCCAGTCCTGATAGGCGTGGATGCCGTTCATGGCGAGCAGGATTCGTGTGCCGTCGGACCGCAGGCGGCGCACGATCTGCAGCGTGTCGGCACCGAGCGTGGTGCCCGCGTCCAGCAGGATCAGCGCGAGCGACGCGGGCGCCGAGCCGGTCTCCGCAGGTAGGCCCGGCTCGGCCGTCGGGTCGGCGAGCGGAATTCGCGGTTCGAAGCGCGCGAGTTCGGTTCGCAGCAACGTGGTGTTGGCGTCGAGGGGGCCGATCAGCAGGACCGAACCCGCCGCGCCGCCCTCCCGCACGGCGCGCAGCAGCGCGGTTCCCTGCGGGTTCCATCGCGCGACGACCGCTTCGACGTCGGGCGCGAGTGCGGCCGATCCCGGCTGTTCGTCCTCGGCGGGCAGGTCCAGCGAATCGGCCGCCGGACCGGCGCCCGGCGGTCCGTCCGGTGTGTCAGAGACCGGCACTGCTCATCCGTTCCCATAGTCGGACGTAGCCGTTGTGCACCCGTAACGCCGCGCGGCGGGCGGTGGGGGGCATATCGCTGGCGACGACCGCGCGCCACCGGGCCGCGCGGGCCATCGCGTCGTCGGCGTCGGCCGGCGCGGGCGAGGGATACCCCGCGGCCAGGTGCGCGACGGACGGATGCGCCAGCCCGGCGCACAGACCGAGCCAGCGGGCGTCGTCCCCGAAGAGATACTGCTCCAGGATGTCGCGAGCCCGGCTCTGCTCCGCGGGCACGGCGCGGGCGGCCAAACGCGTGAGTTCGTCGAGCAGTTCGCCGCCGCGCAGCGCGCAGACCTGTTCGTAACGCCGATGCAGCAGCCGGTGCAGCGCGTCGATACCGCTCGCCGCGTGCAGCAGCTGCAGCAGGGTCTGCGGCGCGAGGTCGGGATCGTGCCGCAGCGCGGCGAGCGCACAGCTCACCCCGTACAGGTCCCAGCGCTGCAGCAGTTCTACGCGGGCGGCCTGGTCCGGGCCGGGCGCAACGAAGAGGTCCGGCGAAAGGGTCAGCGCCGCATCGTCGTTCGCGAGCAGGCGGCGCAGCGCGGCGACATCGACGTCGGTCATAGCGCCGGCTCGGGTGCGGACGGCCAGCGAGGCGACCACCGGCAGCACGGCCACGCCGAGCTCCCGGCCGTACTGCTCCGCGGCGGTGACCGCGTCGGCCCAGCGCACGCCGATCGCATCGGCCTTGTTCAAGACCACGACGGTGCGCTCTGGCGGCAACGTGGCGAGCAGCCGCCGATCCGCGGGCGACGGGGCGGCCGACAGCACGTAGACGACGATGTCGGCGTCGAGCGCCGGCTCCGGCGTCTCGGGCTCGTCGACCGGCCCGGTTTCCACGGCGGACATGAGGGCCAGCGCGTGCAGCACCGTGGTGCGGCCCGCGTTGGCCCGGCCGGTGACCTGGATTCGCGGCGGTTTGCGCCACGCACTGACCGCGGCCCCCGCCGCGTACCCGATCTGCGTGTCCCGCCCGGTCCCGAAGGCCAGGTCGGCGAGCAGCTGATCGAGGTAGTCCTTTTCCCCCGTCGGCACGCCGCGTTCGCGCAACGGTCCCTCGTGCTCGGTGGCTGTCGGCATGCTGCACCCCCTTTACGGTGCGCAATTCTTGCAGAAGTCGCGGCAGCGCAGGCAGCGACCGGTCAGGTGCCGCTGAAGTATTTGTTCACGGTGCGCACCGCCCAGTTCGGCGCGTATTTGGCGGCGGTGGCCAATACTTTCGCCTGCGTCCCGATCTCGTAGTGCACGCGGGGCAACCTGGCTCGCTTACGGGTGGCCTCCCAGATGCCTTCGGCGACGTCCTGTGCGGTCAGCCGCACGCCGAGCGATTTCGTGGTGCCGGTCTGCACCCCGTCGGTCATCGCGGTGTCCACGAACAACGGCCAGATCGCGATCACCCGGATGTCGAAGCGCTCCCATTCGAGATCCAGTGCCTCCGTAAGGCTTTTGACCGCGGCCTTGCTCGCGCCGTAGCTGGCGAGTTCGGGCTGGCCGTAGATGGCCGAGGCCGAGCACAGGTTCACCACCTGGGCGCCCGGCGTGTCCCGCAAATAGCGGAACGCCGCATGCGTGCCGATGAGCACTCCACCGAGATTGACATCGATGATCGCCTGATGGACGGCCGGCTCGAGCGTCTCGAACCGGCCCGCGCGCAGAATGCCCGCGTTGTTGATCAATATGTCCAAGCCACCGGCCGCGGCGTGGAACTCGGCGAGCCGCTCGGCCCACTGGGTGGCGTTCGTCACATCCAGCACGCCGGTGTGCACACTGCCGCCCTGGCTGCTGATGTCCGCGGCGAGCCTGCTCAGGCCCACCTCGTCGATGTCGTAGGCGCCGACCTGATATCCCTGCGCTGCGAAAAGCAGTGCCGTCGACCGGCCGATACCCGCTGCGGCGCCGGTGATGAACACTGCTGGTCTGCCCATGTCGGCGAGTGTAATGCGGAACTGGCAGGATCCTGCCGTCTTCCCAGACCCGGCGCCGGTCATTTACCCTGCTTCGATATGGTCGGCGCCATAGTTGGTGCGTAACTTCGCTTTTCGAGTGCGGTACACCGGCCTCACGGATGAGGAGGTCGAGATGACCGCGGATATCGTCGACGCCGGCGCCTCGGAGCCCGCCCTAGCGGGTCGCAGACCACTGCTGCCGAGCGCCGATCCGTTCCACCGGCCGCCCAAGGGCTACGCCGCCAAGGCGCCCGGCACCATCCTGCGCAGCCGCAAGATCGAGCTCGCCCTGTTCGGCGTTGTGCCGCAGCAGGTCTGCGCCTGGCAACTGCTCTACCGCAGCAGCGATATGCACGGCACGCCCGAGGCGGCGATCACCACCGTCCTGCTGCCCCAGGACGCCGATCCTTCGCAAGACCGGCCGCTGCTGGCCTTTCAGACGGCGATGGACGCCGTCACCGAGAGATGTTCTCCTTCTTACGCATTGCGCTACGGCGCCCGTGCGCTCGGCTCGGTCACTCAGTTCGAATGGCTGCTCGTCGCGAACGCGCTGCGCCGCGGCTGGGCCGTGAGCATCGCCGATCACGAGGGCCCGCGCGGAAATTTCGGCGCCCCCCGCGAACCCGGCTACCGCGCGCTCGACGGCATGCGCGCCGCACTGCGTTTCGCGCCGCTCGGCCTGCGCCCGGATACCCGGATCGCGGTGTGGGGCTACTCCGGTGGCGGCATGGCGAGTTCGTGGACGGTCGAGATGGCCCCGACCTACGCCCCGGAACTCGATATCGCCGGCGCGGTACTGGGCGCGCCGGTGGGCGATCCGGGTGCGGTGTTCGCCCGGTTGAACGGCACCAGTTATGCGGGCCTGCCCGCCATCGTGATCTCCGCCCTGCGCAGGCTGTACCCGGCGCTCGGCGCGCTGCTGCAGAACGAACTCACCCTGGACGGGCACCGTTTCGTCGCCCGCGCCGAGACCTCGACGCCGTTCGGCGCCATCTTCGGCCTGGCCAACAAGCGCATGGACGATTACCTGATCCGTCCGCTCGACGAGGTGATCGCCACCCCGGAGTTCCAGGCGATGTTCGACGATCTGCGCCTCGGTAATTCGACGCCGACCTGTCCGCTGCTCGTGGTGCAGCCGGTGCACGATCAGGTGATCCACATGGACGGCATCGACGGCCAGGTGGACCGCTATCGGCGCGGCGGCGCGCTGGTCAGTTACGTGCGGGACCGGTTGAGTGAGC
>NZ_BAUA01000165.1 GCF_000710915.1 Nocardia brasiliensis IFM 10847 | reverse complement strand
TATGGAAGGTCTGTGACCCCGCGACTCGCCCAGCGAAACACGCCGAGCCACAACGCCACTCGCTCGAAACCGCTGTTACCTCGTCAAGGAACTCTCGAAATCGGCACCACAGCCAGACGACCACGCCGGAACTCACCTTCATGCACCTGACGTGCGCCTACAGCCGGGAACCCCACCCGACGCGCCCAGCACCATCCCGGTAACTCCCGTGGCAGGCAGACCACACTGGGAAAGTCACGCTTCGGCAGCCAGCCAACAAGCCCAAACGCAAGCAAACCAAGCGACAGATGGCCCCGTGCCGACCGTGGCGCGACGCGCCGGGGGCCACCTGCTTCGACGAAACTCGCCGTCCGATACCAGGCCACGATCAATATCGCCGTCATCGACCAATGGATTCGGTACTGGTAAGGGCGGGCTACCGGCCCACCCAACCACTTCGAGACAGAACCTACTCGTCGTCCTCGTCGAAGTAGTCTTCGAGATGGCCGAGGTGGCGGAGTGGAAGAGACCAGCCGGTTACCTCCGAGAGGGCCGCTTCGTAGATCAGCATGGCCTTGCGCAGCCGTTCCCCTTGGCGGACAACGGCGACCGGGTCGTGCGGGGTTCTTCGCAGACGGAGGCGTGGGCACGCAACTCTGCGCAGACGTCCGCTGCTGCGCGGCTCAGGACCGAATCCGTCACGGCGAATACCCTTTACCTAGCCGCTGGCCGAACCTCATCGACCACATCGTGGGGCGGGAGGGATTCGAACCCACTCAGCGCGTGGCACTCGGTTTACAGCCGAGCCCGACTCTCCAACGTCGACGCCGCCCCGAATCGCTCGACAGCGCACTACGTTTCAGTGCAACCGGTCGAACGGTCGGAGACGGCGATATCGCGCTACCCGCACGTCGCCCTCCTTCGGCCCTTCGAAAGTCTCCGGTCTCATTGTGCCGAACCGGGCCGCCCCTTCCAACCCATTTCCGGCTCCTGCAGGGCTCGGATGTGATCGCTCCGTCGATGAACTCGCCGCGCTGCACGCGGGGCGAGTTCAGGGGTTCACCTGTTGGGTGAAGCGGAGGAGGTTGCCGGAGGGGTCCAGGAAGGCGCAGTCGCGGGTGTGGTCGGGGCGGGTGATGGGTTCTTGGATGACTTCGGTGCCGGCGGCCTCGAGGCGCTCGAAGGTGCTGTCGCAGTCGGTGGTTCGGAACTCCAGGCGACCGAGTAGGCCGACGGTCATCAGGTCCTCGATCGCGCGGCGCTCGGCTGGTGAGATGCCGGGGACGGCGTCCGGCGTTTCGAGAACGATTCGGACCGGCGGTTGCGCGGACGGGCCGACGTGCAGTGACAGCTTTCCGTCGGGTTCGCCGTGTACCTCGAGACCGAGCACGTCGCGGTAGAAGTCGACCGCCCGGCCGAGGTCGTGGACGGCGAGGCGCAGGGTCGTGAGGTGTAGATCCAGGTCGGTCATGCTTCGTCCGCGCTGCGTCCGGCGGCCGGGTCGACGAGATAGACGATGGTCGAGTCGGTGATCCGCTGTGCGTCGGTTTCGACGTCGACGCGGGTGATCTTCCCGTCGCGCAGGGTGAAGCCGATGACCGCCCGCGCCTGCCCGCGATGCAGCCACACCGCCGCCGGGACGCCGTCGACCAGTGCGAGCCGCGCGGCTTGCGCTCGCCCGGAGAAGAACGCCGCGACCGCCGCACCCCCGCGGATCTCGCCGACTACGGCATCGGGATCGAGCAACTCGACGAGGGCTTCGAAATCCCCGTGCCGGGACGCGGCGAGGAAGGCGGCGACGACCTCCCGCTTGCGCGAGCGCGCCGCTGCGGAGGCTTCCGCCGCACCCTGCACCCGCCGCCGGGCCCGGCTGGCGAGTTGCCGTGCCGCTACCGGGGAGCGGTCGATGATCTCGCCGATCTCGCCGAAGGACACCGCGAAGATGTCGTGCAGCACGAACGCCAGCCGCTCGGCCGGGGTCAGCACATCGAGCACCACCAGCAGCGCGACGCCCACCGAATCAGCCAGCAGCGCTTCGTTTTCCGGACCGGTTGGTGCCCCGTTTCGCGTGTCTGCGGCCGGGCCCGAAGGTTCGGGGGGCAGCGCTCCTGCCGACTCTTCACGACGGACGCGCCGGGCCTCGAGCATGTTCAAGCAGACCCTGGCGACCACCGTCGTCAACCATCCGGCCGGGTTCTCGATCTGGTCGGTGTCGGCCCGCCCGACCCGCAGCCAGGCCTCCTGCACGGCGTCCTGGGCCTCTTCGGGTGAGCCGAGCATGCGATATGCCACCGCCTGCAACCGGTCTTTGTGCTCGGTGAACTGTTCGCTCAACCAGTCCTGCTCGGCCATCTGTCACGTTCCTTCGTCCGGGGCTGTCATACCTATTGACCGGCCACACCACACCGATGTGACAACCCGCCGGTCCACGCCTCGAATCTTCAGGGAGAAATATGAAAGCGCATGTGAGTTCGATCCTGCTCGGCGTCGCAGATCTGGAGCGGTCCAAGCAGTTCTATGTCGACGGACTGGGCTGGAAGATCAAGGACGACTACGGCGTCTCGGTGTTCTTCGAGCCGGACGGCGGTTCCCGGGTCGGCTTCTACGGTCGCGAAGGGTTGGCCGGCCAGGTGGGCACGAGCCCGGAGGGCAGCGGTTTCAGCGGACTGGTCCTCACCTACGTCGTCCGGAGCGAAGAGCGGGTCGCGGAGATCGTCGCCGAGGCCGAGAAGGCAGGAGCCACCGTGCTCAAACCCGCGGGCGCGCTGCCCTGGGGCGGGTACGGCGGCTCGTTCGCCGATCCGGACGGCTACATCTGGAGTCTCGGCTACAGCGCCGAGGGAACCGATCAGCCGTATGCGGAATAGCCGCTGCCGCAACAGATCTGACGAGTACCGGTTTTGAAGGAGGAAACGTGCCGATACAAATGCGAGCCTTCATGCTCGGCGTGCGGGATCTGCACCGCGCCAAGCAGTTCTACGCCGAAGGCCTGGGCTGCGAAATCGACAAGGACACCCGTAAATTCGTCGCGTTGCGGTTGAACGACGGGGCCTTGAACCTGGCACTCTACGAATGGGACGCAGCGGCAGCCGATGCCGGTGTTTCCGCAGCAGGTTCCGGTTTCCGCGGTGCCTCATTCCACATCAACCCCGACTCCCGGGCGGCGGTGGACGAGATCATGCGTACCGCCGTCGCCGCGGGCGCCGCCGTGGTCAAGGATCCGGGTCCGGCCGAATGGGGCGGGTACTACGGCTATTTCAGCGATCCGGACGGCTACCTGTGGAAGGTGACCACCGCCGGTTCGTGATCCGGTCAGGTCAGCCAGAGCCGACGTTGGGCGGCGAACGCGTCGGCGCGGACCTGGCTGTGCGTCGACCAGATCATGGCTTGCCGCTGTTCGAGGGTGTAGCGCGGCCAATCTCGGCCGGGATCGGTCTCTTTCACGAAGGCGACCCAGGCGGAGTGGACGGCGTCGGCGAGCGCTTGCGGCGGTGCGGCGCCCTCGGCCTCGGTGACGCCGGACGCGTGCAGCAGATCGAAGGCGAAGGGTAGGTCCAGGCAGTGTGCCGCCATGCCCTGATAGCTCGGAGACGTTGCGGTCCAATCGAATTCGTAGAGCCAGGTAGGCAGGTTCCGGGCGGCGCGGGCCTCGGCGATCCGGTAGGAGGGGCCGCGAATGATCGTGTCGCTGATGGCCTGCCCGGCGAGTTCGGTGGGGTTCGCGCCAGGATAGGCGGCGCGCAACGCGTCCGGATCGACGCCGCGACCCGCTCGAGCGAGCGGGCTCGCGGCGGCCGCGTCCGGCTGCTGAGCGGCCATGGTCGCCGCCATGTTGAATTCGTGTCTGGTGAAGCCGAGTAGGAGCGGAACATTGCCGCCCGCATCACCTTTCAGCAACGCGGGGGTGGCCTCGGGGATCAGCGCACCGTCGGCGAACGGCGCGAGGCCGAGCATCGGCACGGCGTCGCTACCGGGGCCGGGCGCTTGCAGAGCGTCCTGCATATCGAGCAGCGTGTTCTCGGGCACCGCGCGCAGCGCCGCCGCGGTCGCGGGTACACCGGTGCGCCGGGTGAACAGTTCGGCCACCGCATGCCCTGCGGCGAGATCGTTCGGTTGTGTCACCGCCCCCGACGCGCAGATGCCGGCCCGGAACAATCCGCGCGCGGCGGGGGTGGCCAGCAGCGCCCAGACCGCGCCGCCCCCTGCGGACTGGCCCGCGACGGTGACCTTGTCCGGATCGCCACCGAAGGCGGCGATATTGTCGCGGACCCAGCGCAGGGCGGCTATCCAGTCGAGTACCGCCCGATTGTCCGGGGCGCCGTCCAGGCGCAGGAACCCGTCGATCCCGAGCCGGTACCCGACCGAAACCACGATCACGCCATCACGATTGAAGGACGCGCCGTCATACCACGGGCTGGCCGGACTGCCCGCGACGAAGCCGCCGCCGTGGATCCATACCAGCACCGGCAGCCCGCGGGCGGCCGGATCGGGCGTGAAGACGTTCACGCTGAGGACGGCGTCGCCGGGGATGCTCGGCTCGGGGATGGTCGTCACCGCGGCCAGTGATCTGCGCTGCGCAGTGGGTCCGTAAGCGCTGCATTCGAGCGTTTCGGTCCAGGGCGTGGGTGGTGCTGGCGCGGCGAACCGCAACTCGCCGACCGGTGGTCGGGCGAACGGGACTCCGAGGAAAGCCAGGCCGGTGTCGCGGCGGACACCCCGGACCGGCCCGTAGGTCGTCCGGACGACGTCCGAAGGCGAACGCTCGGTGGCGCAGGCCGCCGCGACCGCGAGGGCACCCGCGCCCAGCAGGACGGTGCGGCGCCGGATGCGCGAAGTGGACATGGCAGACCTCGATTCGGTTCGTGGGACCCCGGTATGTTCGCGAGTCGGGGGTGAATCAGTCAATGGTTGAAAAAATTCGTGACCTGCATAATCTCGAAGAGGTGGAGAGCAGTGGGGCACACGATTCGGTAGCGGTGCGGCGCCGCAACCTGGGCGCGGTGCTGCGGCACGTCGCCGAGCACGGCCCGTGCGCGCGCACGGAGATCGCGGTGGCGACCGGTCTGTCGCACGCCTCGGTCACCACCATGGTCGCCGATCTCGCGGTGCGCGGACTGGTGCGTGAAGACGGGGTACGGAATCTCGGCGGACGTGGCAGACCGCGGCGTCTGCTCCGGCTGGTGGCGCGGCGTGCCGTGACGGTCGCCGTGCAGATCAGTGCCGAGCACGTGCGCGTGGCCCTGGCCGATCTCGCGGGAATCCTTGTGTGGCAGGACATGTCATCCCACGACGGCACCGCCGGTGTGCCGGCGGCGCTCGCCGACCGGATCGCGGACGCGATACGACGGGCTCGAGCCGCCGCCCCAGGTGCGGAGCTGGTGCGCGTCGCGGTGGCGATGGCCGGGCCGGTCGCTGCGGACGCCGCCCAAACCGTGCTCGTCGCACCGGATTTCGGCTGGCTGCGTCCGGTTCGGCTGCGCGCGCTGATCGATCGGCGGCTCACGGAGCTGACCTGCCCGATCGACGTGATCAACGACGCGAACGCCGCTGCGCTCGCCGAATACCACGCGCATCCCGGGCGGCCGCGGGCCGTGGTCTACCTCGCGGCGGGCACCGGAATCGGCGGGGGCGTCGTGCTGGACGGTGTCATTCACACCGGCAGTCACGGGGTCGCAGGCGAGCCGGGACACATGCCGGTGGCCTTCGACGGGCCGCAGTGTGTTTGTGGTGCCCGTGGCTGTCTGGTGTGTTACGCCGGTCCCGAAGCGGTGCTCGGCGCGGCCGGTCTCGGTGACCTGTTGCGGCGCAACGGTCTAGCACCCGCCGCCGCTGAACTGGTTGCGGCGCTGGAGCGGGGTGACGAGCGCGCGCTGGCGGCGATCGCGAGTGCCGGGCGGGCTTTGGGGGCGGCGATCCTGTCCATCACCGCGCTGCTCGACATCGATGAGGTGATCCTGGGTGGCACACTCGCGCAATGGTTTCCGTGGCTGGAGCCGACCATTCGTCAGCAGTTCGCCGGGCGCAGCGCCCTCGTGCCCACGCTCGCACCGGAAGTCACCCCCGCCCACCTCGGCCCCGACGCCGCCCTGCTCGGCGTTGTCGAATTCGCCCGCCGCGCAGCACTGTCCGACCCCGCCACCGTCCCACGCCTGCACCGCCCGCCCGTCGGACAACCGTCGAGCTGAGAGCCGCGGCACGGGTCCGGGACGGAGAACTGCGGCGGGGTCCATAAGCTGCAGGGATGGCTGATGCTGCGGCGAACGGTGCGAGCGTGACGAGGATGGCGGCCTTGGGGGCCTTGGTCGCGGTTGTGCTGGCACCGGTGGCGGCCGCGTTGGTCGCGATCGTGTACCGGTTCCCGGTGCCGCTGTCGGGTTACGCCCGCGGGTTCGGTGGGGCGGGGGATGCGGCGTTGGGGAGTTTGTTCTATCTGATCCTCGGTGGTGCCCCGGTGCTCGCGATCCTCGGGGTGGTGGGCGGTGTAGTAGCGGTTCGGGTGGCCGGTGCGGACCGCCGCCGTGCCCGCATCCTCACCCTCGGTGCGGCGGCGGGCTCGGCATTGCTGGCGGCCGTCGCGTTGGCGGTGCTCGAATTCTTCATCGGCGCTTGGTAGCGGGGACCTGCTCGACGATTTTTCGCCGCCCGGGGCGCGCCGGTCAGGGCGGGCTGTGCGGCGGTGATGAGGTCGGTCGCACTCGCAACCGTCGTCGACCCGAGTAGCGCCGAACGCGCCTGCGCGATGTACCTCGTACCGCGTTTGGTAGACATCCCCTGGAATGTCGACGGCTAGGGAGGGCGTGACGCATGGACAGCGGTGAGAAGACCGACCCGGCCGAGCCGTCGCGCGCGGTGACCGGCTGGACAGTGGCTCTGATCTGTGTGGCGATCGTGGCGAGCGGCGTCATCGTCGGCGGGCTGCTTCACGAACGGGAGCCGGAGCTGACGACCGCGCCGGTGCCCGCGTCCAGTACGGAAGAGCCGTCGCGGGAACGCTCCTATGTCACCCCGCCGGTGGTGTTTCCGGTGGCGATTCCGGGTTGCGCCACTGTCGAGCCACCCAGCGAGGGCACATCGATGGCCTTCCTGGAGATGGCCGAGTTCGGCTACGACAACCCGGCGTATCCGTGGTTCTCCGGCCCCAAGGCGGTCGCGATGTCGCAGGCGGCGCAGGATGCGCTGCCGGGCGAGGTCGAGCTGGCCTTCGCGTCGGTCGCGGATTCGCTGCGCTTCCGTCCCATCATGGATCCCGAAGACTCCGACGGGCAGTCCGGCGTAGGCGGCTGGACCAGTGCGAACGCCAACCTGCGCCGGGGCAGTGCGACGGGAGATCTCCTGCTCTCGGTGCGGCGCTCCACCGCGGCGGTTCCGCCCTGTGTGGCAGGCGATCTCGACGAACGCAAGCACCTGGCCGACGGGATCGTCGACGTCGACGACACCTGGTACGAAGTGGACGGCGTCCGCACCCTGTCGCGCACCGCGCACGCCTACCTGTCCGACGGCACCGCGGTCACCGCCGCCGCCACCGACACCGACGGTGTCAACCATTCCGGCGCAGTGCCGTTGAGCCTCGACGAGCTGGTCGCCATGGTGACGGCACCGGGCTTGCGGGTCGGCGCACCGGTGCCACCGGGCACACCGGACGTGCCCGAATCCTGCAATGGCGAGACGGAGGGAGGCGGCACGATCGATCAGGCCACGGCCCGCAGGCTGGACGGCGTGCTGGCCCAGATCTCCCTCGACGGGCTCACCCTCGACCGGCCCTTGGGACAGTTGCGTCCCGCGGATTTCGGCGGCAACGGGGTGTGTCAGGCGGTCCGGATCACGACGCCCGGGCAGCAGTCGCGGCTGGAGGTCGCCGTCCTTACCGGGCAGCGTCTGCCGGATCCTTCGGCTTCCGCCTCGGACGGTGAGCGCGTGACCTCGCGCCGGCTGCCGGACGGAACCGTCGTCGAGACGAGGGAATCGCGTTTCACGACGACATCGACGCAACTCGGGGCGCAACCTGTTCCGCAGCTCATGCGCTCGGTCACGGTCACCCGCACGTCGGGCGCCCGGGTGCGCGTGGGCACTGTCGCCGACGAGCCCACCCCTGCCTTGCCGTTCGAGAAGCTCGAGGCGATCGCGCTGACACCTGGTCTCGAGGTCCGGTGATGCGCTTCGTTCCCGGCTTGCGCGGACTGATCCTCGCCGCGGTGGCCGCCGTACTCACCACGGCGGGTGCGGTTTACGTGCTGACCCAGCCCGCGGACGGCGTCCGCAAGATCACCGGCACCACGGCAGCGGCGCCAGGCCTGGCCTGGTCCGTCGCCGCCACCGCTCTCGGCGAGGGCGGGCTGGAGTTCCGTGACCCGGTCGCGGGCACCGAATTCGATGTCGGCGGGCCGGGATTCATCGATGCGGGGGATACCCTGGTCACGGTGACCGGCGTTGCGAACGGCGATATGGCGCTGCGGGATCCGGTGCTGGTCGGCATCGACGCGGGGTCGGGCGCGGTGCGCTGGCGTGCGCCCGCCATGGGCCTGCGTGGCTGCGCGGCGACCCCGGTCGACAGCCGAATTGTCTGCTACGCCAACGCGTCCGAGACCTCCGAGCTGGTCGGCTACGACATCGGCAGCGGAAAGGTCACCCGCACGCCCACGCCCTGGCTGGTCTTCGCGCTGGCAGCCACCGGTGCTCGCGTGTACGTCGCCGAGGGCGATGTCGAATCCGACGACGTGCGAGTGCACGCCGGAACGTTCGCGGACCCGCAGGCGTACTGGTCCCGCGACTTCGCCATGGGCACGGCCTGGGAGGACTTGTCGAGCGACGCACTGACGGTGACCGACGGTCAGGGCGTGTTCGCCCTCGGTGCCGGGCTCGCGGGATTCGACCTCGACTCGGGCGCGCCCACTTGGACGGCGGAACTGAACGGATGCTCCCGTGCATCGGGCCTGCGCGGCGCCGTGGTCGAGCGCGTGCACACCGAGTGCGCCGGCTATCGGGTCACCGGCTCCGACCTCCTCGACCGCACCGGCCGGGTGATCGCGACGACCGACCACGCAGCCACCCAGCCTCTTTCGATCGATAGTCCGGCCGACGACACCGTCCCGGTGCTGCTCGCCGACAGTGCCCGCGATCGCCGCACCGGTGCGGTCGTCTGGACCAACCCGGATCTCGTCACCGCACCGCGAGCGACCGATACCGGCAACACCACCACGGGTACCGCGATCGCCGTTACCGGCGAGGCGGCGTTGCTCCGAGATGATCAGGCGCACACCATGACCGGACTGAACATGCGCACGGGCCACCGATTGTGGCAGGTCCGTGCCGAGCGCTACGGCACGCCCGCCGCCTGGGACGGGGAGGTCGTCGTCCTGTCCGATGCCACCGGCCTGTGGGCGGTCGACCCGAAAACCGGTGCGACGGTGTGGGATATCCCGTTCACCGCGGTGGACGCCACGCCCGAAGCGCTGAGCGACGGTGGACAATTGCGCGCCCGCACGGCGGGCAACTTCCTGTACGCCTCCGCCCGCACCCTGATCGCGTTACGGCCACTCTGACGCTCAGCGCGCCGGGAACCGGACGACGCGGTCGTCCCCGGTGCGAACGGTGCCGCGTCCGTCGGTGTTGGACGTGCTGACCCAGAGCGAGCCGTCCGGCGCGACCTGCGCGGTGCGCAACCGGCCGTACCGGTCCCGCAGCTGCGTGACGGGCTGGCCGAGGGTGCCGTCGCTGCGCAACGGGATGGTCCACAGCCGCTGTCCGCGTAAAGCCGCGACGTACAACGTGTTCGCGGTGATCGCGAGCCCGGACGGCGAAGCCTCCTGGGTGGTCCAGGTGACCAGGGGATTGGTGTACTTGCCGCCCTGGGTGTCGCCCTTGCCCTCGACGACCGGCCACCCGTAGTTGCGTCCCGCCTCGATCCGGTTGACCTCGTCGTAGGTGTCCTGGCCGAATTCGGTCGAATAGAGCCGCCCGGTCGGATCCCAGGCCAAGCCCTGCACGTTCCGGTGGCCGAGGGTGTAGACCGGTGAGTTCGGTGTCGGATTGCCCGGTGCGGGCCGGCCTTCGGGCGTCAGACGGAGAATTTTGCCGTTGGGGCTGGCCGGATCCTGCGACCGCTGTTTCTGTCCCGCGTCGCCGGTGCCCGCGTAGAGCATGCCGTCGGGCCCGAACGCGATCCGGCCGCCGTTGTGGGTGCTCGCCTTGGCGATTCCGGTGAAGACCGCCTCGGGTTGGCCGTCCAGGCGGAAGCGGACGATCCGGTTGTCCGCACTGGCGGTGAAGTACGCGTATACGTAACCATTTTCGGTGTACTGCGGCGACACCGCGAGGCCGAGCAGACCTCCCTCACCGCGCGCCACCACGCCCGGAACGCGATACGCCTGAACCGGTCTGGCGCCGGGTGCGATGCGCAGGATCACACCGGTATTGCGCTGCGCGACCAGGGCCGACCCGTCCGGCAGGAACGCCAGACCCCACGGGATGGCGATATCGCGCGCCACCTCCTGCGGTGCGTTGAGGTCGGGCACGCCCGCGGAGCGCTCCGCCAGCGAATCGGGCGTGGCCACGAAAGCCGTTGCCATCAAGAAGATCACCGCGGCACCCGCGTAACGTGCCGCACGTCGAAGTGCCGAAGTCATGACTTAGTAGAACCACATCCGAACGCCCGACTCGACTGGCGACGGAAGTGGGGAGGGTGGCGCGGTGTCGAAGCCGTCGTCGCGCACCATCACCGGAACGCCGAGAAAAGTGAGTTCGCGGGTCATTCGCCCTTCGGCGGTGCATTGAGTTTGGAGGCGAGCACCGCCGCCTGGGTGCGTCGCTCGACCCCGAGCTTGGCCAGCAGCCGGGAGACGTAGTTCTTCACCGTTTTCTCGGCCAGGAACATGCGCCCGGCGATCTGCCGGTTGGTCAATCCCTCACCGAGCAGCTCGAGCAGGGTGCGCTCCTGCTCGGTCAGGCCGGCCAGTGGCCCGGTTCTGTCCGCGGCTTCGTCCCGGAGTTTCGCCATGAGTGCGGCGGCGGCGCGATTGTCGAGCAGTGAGCGCCCGGCGCCGACCTCGCGAATGGCGTCCACGAGTTCGAGGGTGCCGATGTCCTTGACCACGTACCCGCTGGCCCCGGCCAGGATCGCGTCGAGCATCGCCTGCTCGTCGGTGAAGGAGGTCAGGATGAGACAGTGCAGACCGGGGTGCCGGTCGAGCAGTTCCCGGCACAGTTCGATACCGTTGCCGTCGGGTAGTCGCACGTCGAGGACGACGACGTCCGGACGCAGTGCCGGAATACGTGCCATGGCCTGGGCCACGGTGCCCGCCTCGCCGATCACCTGGAGGTCGGTTTCGGCGTCGATCAGGTCGGCGACCCCGCGTCGCACGATCGCGTGATCGTCCACCAAAAACACTGTCACCATTGCGTTGCACCTTCCTGGACCGTTACTTCAGCCTACGAAGATTTCCCCGCCGCAAGCCCGGCGTCGGGCCTCGAATCGGTGACCGAAGTCCCTTGACAAACGGGGTCGCACCTCACTCGGCGTGCGCGCAGCGCACATCTTCCGGAGGCAGGGCCAGGTCGATCAGGTAGCGGAGCACGGGCTCGTCCACGCACGCCACGCCGTCACCGAACGCGCCGTGCTGCACGCTTTCGTAGGTGATCAGCGGAGCGTGCAGGGCGCGGGCGAGCGCGGCCCCGCCCGGATACGGCGTCGCGGGATCGCCGGTGGCGGCCACGACGAGCACCGGGGGCAACCCGGTCACGTCCGGGACGTGTGGTTGCGACGCGGGGGGCAACGGCCAGAACGCGCACAGGTCCAGCGGCGCTTGCCCGCTCGCCCGCCCGTCGTCGAATATGGGTGCGGCCGCTCGCGTTCGGCGATCGAGTTCGGCCGCCGCGGCGCGATCGGTGACTCGGACCTCCTCCCGGCACATCACGGCGTTGTGCAGGTCGCGTGCCACCGTGTCCGGACGCGCGAAGAAGTCCGCGACCGCGAGCAGGGTGTCACCGCGACCCTCGGTGAGTTCGGTGAGTCCCTGGGTGAGCCGCGGCCAAGCGTCCGGTGTGTAGAGCGAATTGCCGATCCCAGCCGAAGCATCGGAATAGCCGAGCCCGCGTTGGTCGGAGGTGGCCGCTGGTCGCTCGATCAGCGGGTCCAGCAACGCACGCACCGCGGTTCGGACTCGTGCCGGATCGGGGTCCACGCCGATCGGGCAGGTCGGCGTCTTGACGCACGCGGCCGCAAAAGCCTCGAACGCGTGCTGGAATCCGGCCGAGAAGGTGACCGGGTCGATCATGTTCGTCGCCGGGTCTACGCCGCCGTCCAAGACCATGGCGCGGATGCGCTCCGGGAACAGCTCGGCCATCGTCGAGCCGAGCCGCGTGCCGTACGACCCGCCGAAGTAGTTCAGCTTCGGATCGCCGAGCACTGCCCGGATGACGTCGAAATCCCGTGCCACATCCGCTGTTCCGACGTGGGCGAGCACGTCGAGGCCGGTGCGTTCGACGCATTTCGCGACATAGTCCCGGTGCTCCTGCTCGGTGTGGGCGATACCGGCCGGCGAGAAATCGAGGTCGAGGTCGCTGCGCTGGGCCTGGAACTCTTCTTCGGTCAGACAGGTCACCGTAGGCGTGGACGCGCCCAGTCCGCGCACATCGACGCCGATCAGGTCGAAGCGTTGGGCCAGCGGCGTTTTCGCGAGAACGGCCGGGTAGGTCAGACCAGGGGCGCCCGGTCCGCCCGGATTGGTCAGCAGCGAGCCGATCCGGTCGCCGTCGGCCGGGCGACGGGAGATGGCGATTCGTGCAGTGGCGCCGGCGGGTTCGGCATAGTTCAACGGCACTTCCACATGGGCGCACTGGTATCCCGCGCCGGCGATTTCGTCGGCGTCCTGGAATTCGGCGCACGAAACCCACTGCGGCGACTGCCGATAGAACTTGTCCAGCGCGTCGGGTGCCCGCTCGGAGCCGCCGCACGCCGTGCCGAACAGCAGCGCCGCGGCCGCCGAGATCGTCCCGATCCTGCGTGCCCGGATACGCATGGCCTACCCCCATCGCCGATCCCACCGGGATCCATTCTGCCGCAGCACAACAGAACAGACCACTGGGCAGGCGCCGGGGCACCACGACTAACGGGCGAAGCCGTGCCCCGGGCCGGTCCTGTCGTTATCCCTGACGAAACGACAGGATGTCGGAGACCGGGCGGCGCCGCGAGAGGACTGGCGCCTCGCTGTCGGGTGCGACGCCGATCCGGAGCACGACCTGCGGGGTGCCGGGATGGGGCAGCAGGTTCGCGATCGTCCTTCGAGCGGTGGCCATTTCGGTTGATGTGGGTGAGCGTGCAGGTGGCCAGCCCCGCCGCGGTGGCTTCCAGCAGCACCGCCGAGAGCGCCTCGCCCGTGTGCAACCACTCGCGGACCGAGTCGGCGGCGGAGCTGAGCACCACCAGCCGCGCACGGTCCTCGGTCGCCGCGCGGCGCTCGGACTGCGCCGTGGCGGGGAACGTGCGTCCGACGGGCACGCGAGCGGCCTCCTCACGGGAGATCATGGCGCTGCGCGGCACCCCGTCGACCAGATCGGAATGCCCGGTCCACCAGTGCAATTCGGCCTGATACTCCATGTCGTACCGATGCAGCGCGGTCGTCCGCTGCGCCGCGAGCGCGAGGCGCGGGCTCGCCGCGGGGCCGAGCACATCGAGTTCGATGTGATGCGGATTGGTGAGCAACCGTGCGGCGTGCAGGAATTCGGGCCAGTCCCGCGGCGGCAGCATCGGCAGCCGATCGGTCCGCCGTAGCTCGATCACCCTGGCCCTGGCGTGCACGCCGGCCGGCGGATCCGGCCACGGCCGGAACGAGACCGTCGCCAAGCGATCGGGCCGGGCTGGATCCGGCAGCCGGACGACGTCGGTGTGCCAGCCCCGCACGGCGAGCGCGGTGCGCAGATGATGCAGCACCGCCCCGCAGCTGATCACCAGCTGCCTGCCGCGCGGGTCGGTCGAGGCGAGGAGCCGGTCGTCGTCTCGATGCAGATGCAGGTAGGTGCCGTCGAACACCCACCGCCACGGCTGTGTGTTGTGCACCGAGGGCGCCCGCCCCGCCAGTCGCACGGCCGCCGTGAGCGTCGGCTGATCCGGCGCCAGTGTCCGGGGGAGTGCGTCGCTTGCGGTCATGGATCCAGTGTCCGGTGCTCAGGCGGACCGCCGATACGGGACTCGGACCCGAATCGGAAGGGCGAAAGTCACTCGCGAGCAGCATGAAACAGGCCGCCCCCGAAGGAGCGGCCTGTTCTTCGATCGACTATCAGGCGAGGTCGAACCGGTCGCTGTTGACGACCTTGACCCACGCGGCGACGAAGTCGTCGACGAACCGCTGGCCCGCGTCCTGCTGTGCGTAGACCTCGGCGATCGCGCGCAACTGCGAATGCGAGCCGAAGATGAGGTCGTTGGCGGTCGCGGTCCAGGTGGGCTGACCCGCCCGCACACCCTGGTAGACGTTCTCCGCCGACTCCGAGGCCTTCCACTCGACGCTCTGGTCGAGAAGGTTGACGAAGAAGTCGTTGGTCAGCGTGCCCGGACGCTGGGTGAAGACGCCGTGCTCGGAGCCGCCGTAGTTGGCGCCCAGCGCGCGCAGACCACCGATGAGCACCGTCAGCTCCGGCGCCGTGACGTCGAGCAGGTAGGCCCGCTCGAGCAGCAGCCGCTCCAGCGGCGCCTTCTCACCGGCCCGCACGTAGTTGCGGAAACCGTCGGCCCGCGGTTCGAGCACCGCGAACGACTCGACGTCGGTGTTCTCCTGCGTCGCGTCGGTGCGTCCGGGGGCGAACGGCACCGTCACGGCGTGCCCAGCGTCCTTGGCCGCCTTCTCGATCGCCGCGGAACCGGCGAGGATGATCAGGTCGGCCAGCGAGACCTGCTTGCCGCCGGCGGCTGAGCCGTTGAAGTCCTGCTGGATCTGCTCCAGCACCGGCAGCACCTTGGCCAGTTCGGCGGGTTCGTTGAGCTCCCAGTTCTTTTGGGGCTCGAGCCGGATCCGGGCGCCGTTCGCGCCGCCGCGCTTGTCGGTGCTGCGGAAGCTCGACGCGGAGGCCCAGGCCGTCTTGACGAGCTGTGCCACCGACAGGCCGGATTCGAGCACCTTGCTCTTGAGCGCCTCGATGTCCTGTGCATCGATCAGCGCGTGATCGACGGCCGGAACCGGGTCCTGCCAGAGCTGCGGTTCGGGCACCCACGGGCCGAGGTAGCGGCTGATCGGACCCATGTCGCGATGCAGCAGCTTGTACCAGGCCTTGGCGAACGCCACGGACAGCTCTTCGGGGTGTTCCAGCCAGCGGCTGGTGATCTCCCGATAGATCGGGTCTTCGCGCAGGGCCAGGTCCGAGGTCAGCATGGTCGGGGTGCGGCCGGGACCGCCGAACGGATCGGGGATGGTGCCCTCGCCCGCGCCGTCCTTCGGCTTCCACTGCCACGCGCCGGCGGGGCTCTTGGTCAGCTCCCACTCGTAGCCGTACAAGTTCTGCAGGAACCCGTTGCCCCACTGGGTCGGCGTGGACGTCCACACCACCTCCAGGCCGCTGGTGATGGCGTCCTTGCCCTTGCCGGTACCGTGGGCGCTCTTCCAGCCGAGGCCCTGCTGCTCGATCGGCGCGGCTTCGGGTTCGGCGCCCACCAGGTCGGGGTTGCCCGCGCCGTGCGTCTTGCCGAAGCTGTGGCCGCCGACGATGAGCGCCGCGGTCTCCTCGTCGTTCATCGCCATGCGGCCGAACGTCTCTCGGATATCGCGCGCCGAGGCGACCGGATCGGGCCGACCGTTCGGCCCTTCCGGATTCACGTAGATCAGGCCCATCTGGACCGCGCCGAGCGGGCCCGAGAGCTCACGGTCACCGCTGTAGCGCTCGTCGCCGAGCCAGGTGTCCTCCGGACCCCAGAAGATCTCTTCGGGTTCCCAGATGTCGGGGCGGCCGAAGCCGAAGCCGAAGGTCTGGAAGCCCATCGAGTCCAGTGCCACGTTGCCCGCGAACACCAGCAGGTCGGCCCAGGAGATCTTGTTGCCGTACTTCTGCTTGACCGGCCACAGCAGCCGGCGCGCCTTGTCCAGGTTCGCGTTGTCGGGCCAGCTGTTGAGCGGGGCGAACCGCTGCGCGCCCTGCCCGCCGCCACCACGGCCGTCGGCGATGCGGTAGGTGCCCGCGGCGTGCCAGCTCATCCGGATGAACAGGCCGCCGTAGTTGCCGTAGTCGGCGGGCCACCAGTCCTGCGAGTCGGTCAGGACCGCCGCGACGTCCGCCTTCAGCGCTTCGACATCGAGCTTCTTGAACTCTTCAGCGTAGTTGAAATCCTCGCCGAGCGGGTTCGACTTGGACGAATGCGCGTGCAGCACCGAGAGATCGATCTGCTCCGGCCACCAGTCCTTGTTGGTGCGGGGGCGGTGGTCGGTCTGCGGCGTCGGAGACGGGATCGCCGGGTTCTCGCTCTCGCTCGCGCTGCGAGTTTCGGTATCAGGAGTAGGTGGACGGTTGTCGGACGTCACGGTATTCCTTCCTTGATGAGTAGTGCGGGCTGTGGTCAGGGACGTGGTGGAGCGGCGGTCTCCGCCGCACAGTCGGGGCAGCGGCCCCAATAGATGACTTCGGCCTCGTCGATGGCGAAGCCGCTGTCGTCGGACGCGGACAGGCAGGGCGCTTCGCCGATCGCGCAGTCGACGTCGGCGATCCGGCCGCAGTGGCGGCACACGACGTGATGGTGGTTGTCGCCGACCCGGGTCTCGTACCGCGCCACCGAACCGGACGGCTGGATGCAGCGCAGCAGGCCGGCGGCGGTGAGGGTGTGCAGCGAGTCGTACACCGCCTGGTGCGACACCGCGGACAGGCGCGAGCGCACGGCCCGGATGATGGAATCGGTGTCGGCGTGCGGGTGCTCGTGTACGGCGCTCAGTACCGCGACCCGGGGCGCGGTCACGCGCAGCGAAACTCCCCGCAGCATCTGCTGGAATTCCATGGCCGTAGGCACGAACCAGAGTCTTGTCCGTTTTCTGGAATGAGTCAACCATTTGCCGCCGGTCGAATCCGGGTGCGCGCCCGTTGTGATCGACACCAGGAGCCCGCGGTGACGGTCGGTCAGGTGTCCCAAGGAATTCGGGAAGGACGGGCCGGGGCGACCGGGGCCCGTTAGCGTCTGCGCACATCGGACGAGTGCACGAAGTGGCCGGAGGTGCCGCGTGGTCGATCGGATTTTCCGGGGCGCGTCGGTGGTCGCGGCACGGTGCGCGACCGCGGTGCTGGTGGGCGCGCTGCTCGTGAGCACCGCACGCGCCGAGCCGCCGGTGACGGCACCGGACGGCTCGCGCGTGCTGAGCTTCGCCGAGGGTCGGGCAGGCATCGACATGAGCGTCCACTCCGCGTTGATGGGAAAAGCGGTGGCCTTGAAAGTGCTTCGGGCACCGGATGATTCGAAACCGGCGCCGACACTGTATCTGCTCAACGGCGCGGACGGCGGGATAGATCGAAATTGGGCCGACGCGACCGATGTCGCGGAGTTCTTCGCCGACAAACAGGTCAATATCGTCATCCCGTTCGGCGGCGAGGGCAGCTACTTCACCGACTGGCGCGCCGACGATCCGGCGCTGGGCAAGCAGCGCTGGGCCACCTTCCTCACACGCGAGCTGCCGCCGATCGTCGACGCCATGCTGAACACGACGGGCGCGAACGCGATCGCGGGCATCTCGATGGCGGGCACGGCCGTGTTCCAGCTGGCTCTGTCCGCGCCCGGGGTGTATCGCGCGATCGGTTCGTACAGCGGGTGCGTACGTACCAGCGACGCGCGCGGTCAGGCCGTGGTCAACGCGGTGGTGGCCAGTCAACAGGGCAATCCGGTGAACATGTGGGGCCCGCCGAGCGATCCCGCGTGGGCCGCCAACGATCCCTACTTGCACGCCGAAAAGCTGCGTGGCACAGCAATATACGTGGCCAGCGGGAACGGCAGTCCCGGACCCTACGACACCGTCGACGGCGTCCGCGGCGATCTGCTGCAACTGACCTATCAGCTGATCTTCGGCGCACCGCTCGAGGCCATCGCGGCCGTCTGCACCCGGCAACTGCGAGACCGGTTGCGGGAGTTGCGTATTCCGGCGACCGTCGACCTGCGCGCGACGGGCACGCACTCGTGGGGTTACTGGCAGCAGGACCTGCACAACTCCTGGCCGATCTTCAGTGCGGCGCTGAACCGGTGAGGGCGCTCGGCGCCAAGCTGCCCGATATCCGGCTCGCGGGCGGCCTCGACGCGTGGCTCGCGTTCACCGGCTGCCTGATCGCGGTGTTCATGCAGATGATCGACGTGACCATCGTCAATACCGCGCTGCCGGAACTGACCCACGAGCTGAACGCATCGGCGGCACAGCAGTTGCTGGTGGTGTCCGGCTATTCGCTCGCCTTCGCCTGTACCTTGCTGACCGCGGCGCGGATGGGGGCCATCCTGGGTCGTCGCGCGGTGTTCCTGGTGTCGGTCACAGCTTTCACGGTGTTCTCGGTGTGGTGCGGAATATCCACCAGTGCCGTGGAATTGGTGATCGCGCGTATCTTCCAGGGCGCCGCGGGCGCCGGCATGGCCGCACAGACCATCGCCATCCTGATCGCGAGCTTCCCGCCGAGCCGGCACCAGCTGGTGTTCGCGCTCTACGGTGCGACCGCGGGCTTCGCGGGCATGCTCGGACCGATCGTCGGCGGCGCGCTGGTCACGGCCGATATCGCCGGTCTCGGTTGGCATTCGGTGTTTCTGATGAACCTGCCGATCGGGCTGCTCGCCTTCGCACTCGGGTACCGATACCTGCGGCTCGAGCGGCCGCCGGAACGCGACCGGCTCGATCTCGGCGGGGTGGCGCTGTCCACCGTCAGCCTGTTCGCTCTGCTCGCCGCGCTCGTCGATATCCAGCAGAACGGCTGGCGTCCGGCGCCTTTCGCGGTGCTCGCGGCGGCGCTGGCGCTGGGCGCGGTGTTCCTCGCCCACGAGCGCAGGCTGGTCTGGCGCGGCGGCAGCCCGCTGGTGCGCCTGGATCTGTTCGCCGACCGGGGTTTCGCGATCGGCGCGGGACTGGTGGCGTGCTTCTTCGGGTTGTTCACCGCGTTCGTGTTCACCGTCTCGATCACCCTGCAGGACATCCTGCACTTCTCGCCGCTGCGCACCGGCATCGCGATGACACCGTTCGCGCTCGGGGCGGGCGCGGGTGCGCTGGCCTCTCCGTTTCTCGTAAAGCGTTGGGGAGTCAAGGTACTCGCGGGCGGAATCGCAGGGTACGGCGGCTTGGTCGCGGTCGGTGCGGGATATCTGCGCCTGACCAACGGGGAGGTCGATCTGGCGCTGGCGCTCGGCCCGGTCTTCCTGTCCGGACTCGGCGTCGGTCTGTTCGGGGTGCAGTTGCAACCGCTGATGCTGTCGGGACTGCGGGAGCGTCAGATGGCCGAGGCGTCCGGTCAGTTGCCCACCATCGAGCAGATCGGCAACGCGGTGGGGCTGGCGCTGCTCAGCGTCGTGTTCTTTCGCGTCCACACGCTGGGCGGCAGCGTGCTGATGCTGTCGGCCATCGCGATCGGGGCACTCGCCGTGGCCGCGGCGACCCTCGCGCTGCCCGATCCGGCGGACAAGCTCAGGTGACCAGGTGGGGCCCGCCGAGCGGGGACTGCGCCGAACCGTCCGCCGGCGGGCCGCCGGTGAGCAGATGTTTGATGATCTTGCCGGTTTCCCCGCGCGGCAGCGTCGGCAGGAAGGTGACGTCGCGCGGCACCGAGAAGCGGCTCAGGCGATGCCGGATATAGGACCGGATCATGTCCGAATCCAACCCCGCCCCTTCGCGTTTCACCACGAAAGCGGCGAGCCGCTGGCCGAATTCCTGATCCGGTACGCCGACCACGGCGACCTCGCTGACCTGTGGCAGATGCGCCAGGGCCTCCTCGACCGGGCGGGGGAAGACGTTCTCGCCGCCGGAGATGATCATCTCGTCGTCGCGTCCCGCGATGAAGAGCCGGCCCGCGACATCGAGGTAGCCGAGGTCGCCGGTGTCGAGCATGCCGTCGGCCTCGGTGGGCGGCGCGGAGTTCACATAGCCGTCGAAGAGCATGTGGTTGCCGACGAAGATATGCCCGGTGACGCCCAGCGGCACCGGGCGCTGATCGGGGCCGAGCACCGCGACGCGGGTGCCGAGCGGCGGCCTGCCCGCGGTGGTCGGCGCGGTGCGCAGGTCGTCGGGGGTGGCGATGGTGGCCCACGAGACCTCGGTGGAACCGTAGACGTTGTAGAGGATGTCGCCGTAGACATCCATGAATTGCAGCACCGTCGCCCCGGCCAGCGGCGCGCCGCAGCTGACGACGGCCCGCAGGCTCGAGGTGTCGTAGCGGGCGCGTACCGCGGCCGGGAGATCGAGAATGCGGTTCACCATGGTCGGCACCACGATCATGCTGGCCACGCGGTGCTCGGCGACCAGCCGCAGGCAGTCCTCGGCGTCGAAGCGCTCCGGCAGTACGACGGTGGCGCGCAGAGGTGTGCTGATCTGCAAACCGGCCAGGCCCCAGGTGTGGAAGAGCGGCGCGGGGATGAGCATCGGCTCCGCCATCGGCAGCGGAATCCGCGACAGCAGCGCGGCGATGGTGCCGAAGCCCTTCGGTTCCGGGCGGCGCGCGCCCTTGGGGGTGCCGCTGGTGCCGGAGGTCAGCACGATCAGCCTGCCCGCGCGGTTCGGCAGCCGGAACGGCCGCTCGCCCTCGGCGATGAGATCGTCGAGGGTGGCCCGGCCCGGCACCGGCGGGCGGCCGTCGGTGTTGAAGCGCGGCAGGTCGGCGTGCAGGTAGTGGACCAGTTGTTCGAGGTCGCCGTCGACGAACAGCGCGGCGAGCCGGTGGCGCTGCACGATGTCCTCGATCTGCCTGCCGGACAGTCCGACGTTCAACAGCGCCACGTCGACGCCGAGTTTGCCTGCGGCGACCATGCATTCGACCATGCCGGCGTGGTTGCGGGCGAGCAGCCCGATGGTGTCGCCGAAGCCGAGGTCGAGCTCGGCCAGCGCACCGGCCAGTGCGCTTGTCCGCGTGTGCATCTCGGCGAAGGTGCGGGTGCCGGAATCGTCGATGATCGCGATCCGGTCCGGTGCGTACGCGGCCGCCGTCGCGTAGCCGCCCGCCAGGTTGAAACCCCACTTGGCAAGGGAACGAGCCTGTTTCACGCCGGTCGCCAGGCTGCTGGTGCGCCCGACGCCGACGGTGACCATCTGCTTGGCGACGCTCACCTGCCTGCGCAGCGGCGAGTTCTCGGCGTTGACCACGGTCGAGGTCCGGGCGCCGCGGATGACGTCCACCGCCCGGCGCAGGCCGGCGTTCACCCAGGACATCACCGCGGCGTTGGACCCCTCGGCGATCCCGGGGTGCAGCCGGCCCGGGGCGAACACGGTGACGACGATCTTGGTGCGCTCCTCGTCGCCGCGCAGGCGGACCGACACGAAACTGCCGGTACCCGGGCATTGCAGTTCGAAGCTCTCGTACCAGCGGCGCACGGTGAGACGCAGCTGATGCGTGCGAATGCCGGATTCGGCGGTGCCGATGCGCACCCGCACGATCCGGCTGTCCGGACTCTCCTCCACGAGCTCGCAGGCGCCGATTCCGGTGAACAACCGTGGATAGGTCTGCGGTTCCAGGAACAGATCCCACAGCGCTTTACGGGCGACCGGGAAGTCCGCCCCCACATCGATGACGTCGGTAACCAACTCACGCACTTCTCGTCGGCCGGTTCGAACAGCTCGGGGCCGGCGGGTGCCCCTCGATCCGCGGGTCACCCGTCGCGCCGATGCGTCAGCGGACCGGCAACCTGCAATCGCTCCCAGTATGGGGCTGATCTGCCCTGTTGCTCACCATTTACTCCCACATTGTGTGCGCTGCCCAACGGTGCCCCGGCAGCGATGTGAATCCACCCAATCCGCAAAAGGATTGCGGCTCACGACCGCGAAAGCGGCTTACCGTCGGGCGATTACCCCTGGTGGTGTGCGGAGGTGCGGATGGGCGGCGCGGACGGACAGATCCGCCGCCGGGTAGCTGCGCTGCTCGGCGTCGCGGTCGTGCTGTGCTCCGGCGGAGGGGCTTTCGCGGAGCCCCCAGCGACGCTCGGGGCCCAGGCGCAGGCGGCGGCGCGGCCGTCGGCGAACGGGTCGCGGCTGATCGACGTGCGGCCGGGTCCGGGACGCGTGCTCGACCTCATCGTGCACTCCGTCGCGATGGGCCGGGCTGTGACGGTCGAAGTGCTTGCGGCCGCCGATGTTTCGAAGCCCGCACCGGCCTTGTATCTGCTCAACGGCATCGACGGCGGCGGCGAGAACGACCGGTGGCGCGACGGCGGGAACTGGCTGACCGAGACCGACGCCGAGCGCTTCTTCGCCGATCAGCAGGTGACGGTGGTGATGCCGGTCGGCGGGGGCGGCAGCTTCTTCGCGGACTGGCGCGCCGATGATCCGATCCTCGGCAGGCAGCAGTGGACGACCTTCCTCACCGCGGAATTGCCCCCGATCATCGATTCGGCGTTCCGCGGTACCGGCGCGAATGCCATTGCGGGGCCTTCGATGGCGAGTTCGGCGGTGTTCCGCTTGGCCCTGGCGGCACCCGGCCGGTTTCGCGCGATCGGTTCCTACAGCGGCTGTGTGCGTACCAGCGACCCGTTCGGGCAGGCGATGGTCGATGCCGTCGTGCTCGGCAAGCAGGGCAACCCGCTGAATCTGTGGGGCCCGCCCACCGATCCCGCCTGGGCGGCCAATGATCCCTACCTGCACGCGGACCGGCTGCGCGGCACGACCATCTACGTGTCGACGGGGAGCGGCCGTCCGGGGCCGCTCGACACGCTGGACGGACCCGGCATCGACGCGAATCCGCTGAAACTGCTGGATCAGCTCACGGTCGGCGGCCTGCTGGACGTCGCCGCGTCGGCCTGCACGGCGCAACTGCGTGCGCGACTGCGGGAGTTGAACATTCCGGCGACGTTCGATCTGCGGGAGGGCACGCATTCTTGGGGCTATTGGCAGCAGGACCTGCACAATTCCTGGCCCTTGCTGCGTGCGGCGCTCGTCCGGTGACCGACTGTGCGAGAACAACTTCGGGCCGGACCGATTTTGTGAATCGTCGTAGCGCCGGTGAATTCGAGCCGGGCTTTCGGCCGGAACGCATTTGAATAGGGTCGAGGGTTTGTTCCGGCCACCAAGGAGGAAATGTGGGCGCCACGTTCCGTGATCCCGTGATTCCCGATGGCGAGAAATCCGTCTATACCGGGGGAGTCGCCGATCAGCCGCCGTCATTCGAGGTCAGCAGCGTGGTGACGAGGGCCGAACTCGACTACCACTCGACGCTCGAATTGCGGACCGGCGAGGGAACGACGACGGTGACCGTCGAACAGCGGTTCAGCCGCGCGGGCGGCTGGTTGCGCGCGGCGGACTATCGGGCCGAAACGCGGTCGCGGGACGTCGTGGTGTCTCGCGAGGAAGCGCACTTCCTCGACACCACGCACCTGCAATTCGGCACCGGCATAGCGCCTTTCCCGTCGGACGTGGTGCCGTTCCTCGGCGGCCTGACCTTGCTGCGTGGCTTGGACTTCTACGAGGGCGCGGAGTTGTCGCTGGATCTGTGGCTGGCCTTCTCGGTGCACTGGCCGGTGCTGGCCCGGGTCCAGAAGCAGACCACCGTCGAGGTGCCCGCGGGCCGCGTACGCTGCTGGCCGGTGTACCTGCGGCCGGGCTTCGCACACGTGAACACCATGCTGGACAAGATGATCGGCGGATTCCTGCCCGCGTCCACCGCCCACTTCGAGGTGGACCCGCCGCACCGGCTGGTGCGGTTCGGATTTCCGACCGAACCTGCCGCCGCCCCTCGAGGAGTGATGGAGTTGGTCGCCTAGCCGGTCCGGCCCGGCCTGGCCCACGAGCCAGGACTACGGCGACCGGTCGGCCACCGCGGCGAAGATCGTCCGCATCGCCTCGACGTAGCGGCGCACGGACTCGTGGGCCACCGGCGTATCCGGATAGATGACGCTCAACGTCGTTTCCGACGGCATCCGGTTGATCCAGACCAGCACTTCCTCGGAGGCTGCCCGGTTGGCGAAGATGCCCCCGTGTACCAGGTCGAAGAATTCGTGGCCGACGAAGTCACGCGCGTCCACGAACGAGATCATCGGTGCCGCCCAGCCGGGCCGCACCTTGACGTCGGTGTCGGCGGGCAAGAGTTCGAGCACGCGATGAAAGGGGGTGGGCGCGAGCCTTATCCCGTTCTCGTAGGCCCGCTGCGCCATCGCCGCCACCCGGGTGAAGGCGGTGGTGGTGATCGGGAAAGCCACCGGTACCAGCGCGACATACCATCCCACCGAGGCCCGTTCGGCGGGTGTGGTGCGGGTACTGATCGGGGTCATGCCGAAGTAGTAGTCGCTGTCGGTGAGTTCGGCCTCGGCCAGGGCCGCCGCGGCGAAGATCCCACCTACGAACTCGGCCCCGTGGCTGCGGCAGACCTGCTCGAACCGGCGTGCTCCGGCTTCGGTGAGCAGCGTGGTCGTGCGGTGCGCGCTGCGGTTGTAACCATCGGTGCGTTTGCCGAGATCCAGCGGGAAAGAGGGCAATTCGCCGTCGTTGCCGCGAATCAACTCCAGCCATTTCTGCACACCGGGTGAGGTGAGGCTCAGGCGGGCCGTGAGTTCGCGTTCGGCGCAACAGTATTCGAGGTAGCTGGCAGTGGGGTCGAGCAGGTCGCCGACCTGCCAGGCCTCCCGGGCGTAGAGGTAGGCCAGGTCGGCGCAGGACAGGTACTGCCCGAGGCCGTCGGTGTGCAGATGGTCCACCGCGAGGTAGACCGTGGTCGACTCGCCGTGCGCGATCGCGCCGAAGGAGAAGCAATCCCATTGGAACGGGCCGGGCGTCGTCTTCTGCACGTGCTCGCGAATGGCGGCCGCGTCGTCGAGTTCGCCGTAGTCGATCGGCGCGAACTCGACTACTTCTTCCGGCACCAGGTGCCGCTGGACCGTGCCGTCGGATGCCAGGGCGAACCAGGTCCGAAAGGTGTCGTGGCGCAGCAGGAACGCGTTGACGCTGCGCGTCATCGCGGCGTAATCGAGTTCGCCCGTGGGTATTTCGGCGGTCACCAGGCACAGACCCGAATAGCGGAAGTCCGCGGCGGCGTGCCGGTCGGCCAGCCGCAGGTACTCCTCCTGTTGGTGCGAGGGCGGCGCGGGATGCGCCGGGGCCGAGGCCGCCCGCGCCACGGCCTCCGGGGTGGCGACCCAGGTCACCAGGCGACCAGGCGGCGGGTTCCAGTCGTCGATCAGTCCGAGGTCGATCACGGCGCCGCCACCGGCTCGAGCATCGGTTGCGGCCGAACGGGTTCGGCGGCGAGCACGAGTTCGGCGACCTTGGGCCCCGCCTGTTCCAGGCTGAACGATCGGCCCATCTGCAAGGACATCAGGTCGATGCCGAGCGTCTTGGTGACCCGTGCGCCGAGTTCCACGGCCATCAGGGAATCCAGTCCGAGCTCGGGAACCGGCACCGTCATATCGATCGACTCCACCGGCACGCCCATCACCACGGCCAGTTCCGCGGCCATCTTGCGGGCGATGAACGGCCCGCGTTTGCTGTCGTCCAGTTCTACGAGTTCGGCGCGCAGGCGAGCGAATTCGGAGGAGTCCTTGGCCGAGGCCTTGGCGAGCTCGATCGTCCGGCCGGTGCGGGTCAGCTGTGGGAAGGTGCCGGTGAGTTTGGCCCAGTCGGTGGGGATGATGGCGACGTTGGTATCGCGCAGTCGCAGCGTCTGCTCCAGATACGCGGTGGCGTCGGCCATGTCGATCGGGCCGAAGCCGACCAGGTCGAGATACTTGGTCGCGGTCGCGTCCGCGGCCATCCCGCCGGTCGCGCCGGAAAGGTGACCCCAGCCGATGCACAGGACGTGCTCGCCGGCCCTGGCCCATTCCTCGGTCAGCGCCTCGACCGCGACATTGGCCGCGCAGTAGTTGTATTGGCCGTAGATGCCGTACATCGAGCCGCCGGAGGAGTACAGCACGAACATGTCCAGCTCGATGCCCGCCTCGGTGACCGCGCGGTGCAGGGCACGAGCGCCGTGCACCTTCGGCCGGTACACCTGTGCCAGCTGCTCGGGCGTCATGAGCTCGATGCGGTTGTCGGACACCGCGCCTGCCGCGTGGAACACTCCGCGCAGCGGGTGTTCGGCCGTGTGCGCCCGGGCGAGCACGGCGGCGACGGCCTCGGTGTCGGTGACATCGACGAGTGCCTCGATCACCTCGACGCCGACGGTCCGCCATGCCTCGAGTTGCCGCCGGGCCTCGTCGGTGCTCGCCCCGCTCCGACCGAGTAGCACGAGTCTGCGCGCGCCGCGCAGCACCAGCCAGCGCCCGGTGGCCATGCCGAAGCCGCCGAACCCGCCGGTGACGAGATAGCTCGCGTGCTCGTGGATCTCGATATCGGGCAGGTACGGTCGCACCGGCGGGTGCGGCGCATCGATGCGCAACGCGATCCGAGCCAGCCCGGTCGAGCGGATGACCTCCTCGAAAGCCGTTCCCACCTCGTGGGTTTCGAACATCTTGTACGGCAGTGGCCGGTAGACGCCCGCCACGACCTGCTCGTACACCCGCTGGAGCAGGCCGGCCAGTCGTTGCGGGTGGACCGCGACCAGACGGTCGAGATCCATCGAGTAGTAGGCCACGTTCTTGTCGAAGTTGGCCAGCTCCAGCAGACCGCCGGTGTAGATATCGGCCTTGCCGACCTCGACGATGCGCCCGAATTCGGCTACGGCGGTGAAGTTCTGCCGCAGAATCTCTCCCGGAGCGCTGCTGAGCACCACCGCTGCGCCGACACCGCCGGTCAGTGCGAGCACGTCGTCGACGAAGTCGAGGGAGCGTGAGTTCACCGCGTGATCCGCGCCGAGATCCAGGATGTGCCTGCGTCGTTCGTCGGTACTGGCCGTGCCGATGATCCGCGCGCCCCGCGCCTTCGCGACCTGGATGGCGGCGGTGCCCACACCGCCGGCCGCGCCGTGGATCAGGACTGTCTCGCCCGGCTCCAGCCGTGCCAGCTCCAGCAGGGCGTATTCGGCGGTCGCGAAAGCGATGGCGCTGGTGCAGTAGCCGGGGTCGGTATCGGCGGGCAGGGGAATGACGAGTTGCCGGTCGATCAGGGCGAAGCGTCGCATCATGCCCTTCGCCGCGACCGCCACCAGATCGCCGACGCCGAGACCGTCGACGCCGGGGCCGACCCGCACCACCGTGCCGACGCCCTCCATACCGGGGATCGTGCCGAAATAGGTGGGCGCCAGCTCTCTTTCGCCGAGCAGACCGATGACCTTGAGCGGATCCTTGTAGTTCAGCCCGATGACCTGCATTCGAACCTCCACCTGCCCGGGTCCCGGCGCGCGGCGCGGGCATTCGCGCCAGGCCAGTGCCGAGAGCAGCCGGGTGCGGGGGAGTTCGAGCTCGAAGTTCGCCTCCGGGTCGGTGAGCGGTGCCGCGGTGTCGTGCGCCGCGAGACGGTCCGGCAGCGGCTTGGTCACCACCGGGGCCCAGCGCTGACCGCCGCGCAGCAGCACCTCGTCGGTGTTGTCGTAGGAGAACGCGCCTGGTATCGCGAGTTCGGTGACGATCTCGGCGATACCGGTCTCCGGGGCCACATCGATCAGCCGCCAGCGCAACGAGGTCTGCTCGTTGAGCAGCACCCGCCGTGCCCCGGCCAGTGCGGACTGGTGCGAATCCGGCGCGATCGTGCTGTCCGGCAGCGTGAACGCGCGTTCGGTGATCAGCGTGACGTGCACCGAGCCGTCGCCGAAGACGGACTGCGGTGTCTGCTCGTCGGTGTTCGGATCGGCGAATTCGCGCACGGTGACGGCGATCCGCTGCAACGTGCGCAGATCGTCCAGATCGTCGGCGCCGCAACCGGCGACCACGCACACGTGCAGCCGGGCGGATTCGTCTGTGCGGGACTGTCGTAACTGCTCGGCGAGCGTCGTTTCCAGATCGGATCCGGCGAGATAATGCCGGGCGCCCGGGATCGCGGCCGCCAACTGCTCGGCGCGAGCGCTGTTTCCGAGGGCGATCACCAAGGTTGCGGCCGTGCCGGCGTCCGGCAGTGCGGTGAGGTCGATGGGGTCGCGTCGCTCGATGGTCTCGCGGTAGTAGAACTCGGCCATCCGGTGCAGCGGATCGTCACCGGGCTGCAACGCGCCGATCTGGAGTCCGGTCAAACGCAGGACGAGATTGTGCTCCGCATCGAGCAGGTCGACGTCGGCGCGCAACCGCGCCTTCGGGTCGCGGCGGGCGACCACCGTGGCTCGCTCGGGTATCGGGGCGAGCAACCGGACGGCGGCCACGCCGACAGGCACCATGACGCCCTCGTTGATCCGCTCATCGGCGAAAAGCAGTGCCGCCGTTTGCATGGCGGCGTCCACCACCGTCGGGTGCGCGAGATGGCCGGAGGCCGCGGCGATCGTGCCGTCGACGGTGGCCACCGCCGTATCCCGGCCGACCCGCATGGCGGTGACCCGGCGGAACGACGGCCCGTACTGGAGCCCGGCCGCGGCCAGCCCGGTGTAGAACATGTCCGGGTCGATGTCGATACCGACCTCGATCTGCGGAACGGTTGCCTTCGAGGGCAGGTGACTGCCGGTGAGGGTGCGCCCGAAGGCGTGCACGGTCCAGGCCGTTCCGGTCGCGTTGCGGGACCGGATCAGGAAGCGACCGCTGGACTCCTCCACACTCAGCGCCATGAGCGGCACATCCGGTGCGGCCATGATCAACGGTGCGACGAAACGGACCTGTTCCAGCGCAACGCGTTTGACGCCGAGCCGGGTCGCCGTCGCACTGAGTGCCGCGTCCAGGTAGGCGGCGCCCGGCATGATCCGGACCCCGTTGACCACGTGATCGGCCAGCCACGGCAGCAATTCGGAGCCGACCTGGAGCAGCCAGTCCGCGCGACCCTCGACATCCGGATCGCCGAGCATGGCGTAGGTGTCCGGGGAGCCGAGCCTGGCCTGCTCGAAAAGTGGCAGTGGCGAATGCAATCGGGTGCGCTGCCAGGGGTAGCGGGGGAGCGGGACGTGTGCGGTCCGGGGGCCGTCCGCGGGGAACAGTTGTTCCGGGTCGAGCGCGCCCGCGCTGTAGAGGCCGATGAGGGAGCGGCGGATACTCACGGAATCGGCGGCCTTACGGTCGAGCGTCGGCACCGTGGTGCCGTGCACATCGGCCTCGACCAGGGCCTCCCGAATGTTGCCGGACAACACCGGATGTGGGCCGACCTCGAGGAACACCCGGCTGCCCGCACCGATCGCCCGCACCACCGCGTCGTAGAAGCGCACCGGCTGACGGACATTCGCGCACCAGTATTCGGCGTCCCATGTCTCCGCGGTGACGAGTTCGCCGGTCACCGTCGAATACAGCGGTACGGTAGGCGCGTTCGGCGCGAGATCGGCGAGCTCGGTCCGCAGCTCGGCGAGGATCGGGTCCATCAACCGGCTGTGGTACGGCACCTCCACCCGGAGCCGGCGCGCGAAAGCGGCTTCCTCGGTGAGCTTTTCCGCGATCTCGTCCAGACGTTGCGGGTCGCCCGACAACGTGAGCGAACTCGCGCTGTTGATCGCCGCGAGATCGACGCGCGGGTCGCCGGCGACGAGTTCGCGGGCCCGCTCGAGCGGCAGGCCGACGGCCAGCATGCCGCCGGAGCCCGCGGTGCTCGCCTGCAATCGGGCTCGGTGGTAGGCGACCCGCACGGCCTCCCGCAGCGAGAGCATGCCGCTGACATAGGCCGCCGACACTTCGCCCACGCTGTGGCCGATGATCGCGGCCGGGGTGATCCCGTACTGGGCCAGCTCGCTCACCAGCGCCACCTGAACCAGGAAGTTGGCCGGTTGTGCGACCTCGGTGCGCGAGACCCGGGACTGCGCCTCGGGCTGCAAGAGCGCGTCGATGATCGACCAGTCCGCCAACTTGCCGAACTCGGCATCGATGCGCGCCGCGGTCTCGGCGAAGACGCCACCGGCACAGAGCAATTCGCGGGCCATGCCCCACCACTGCGGTCCCATGCCGGAGAACACGAAGACCGGTTCGGCGATGCGTGCCGCGACCGTGCGCGCCGCGTCGCGGCCCTCGCCCGCGGCGAATTGCCGCAACTGGTGCAGCACGTCGTCGGAGTCACCGATCAGCACGCCGGTGCGGAACTGGTGATGCGCCGAACGCGTCCAGGCGGCCTCGGCCAACCGCTCCGGATCGGCGCCGGTGTCGAGCAGATCGGCGAAGCGCCCGGCGATGTCGCGCGCCGCGGCGGTGCTGCGTGCGGAGAGGGGCAGGATTCCGTAGTGCCGTGGGGCGGGCGCGGGTCCGGCGTGCGCCGGTTGCGCGCGGTACTCCTGGAGTATCGCGTGGGCGTTGGTGCCGCCGTAGCCGAAGCCGTTGACCGCGATCGTCATCGGATCGGCATGCCGCGGCAGCGGTTCGGCGTCGACCTGGATGCGCAGGCCCAGTTCGTCGAGCGGGATGTCCGGATTCGGCTTGTCGAGCCAGCCCTGCGGCGGAATCACCCGATGCCGAATGGCCAACGCCGCCTTGATGACGCTCGCGACGCCCGCCGCGGCTTCGGTGTGGCCGAGGGTGGCCTTGACCGAGCCGACGCCCAGCGGTCCGGTGCGGCCCGCCGGTGCGCCGAAAGCGCGCCCGAGCGCCCGCAATTCGACCGGGTCGCCGACCAGGGTGCCGGTGCCGTGCGCCTCCACGTAGGTGATCGCGTCCGGGGTCAGGCCCGCCCGGGTGCACACCGTACGGGCAAGCGCCTCTTGGGCATCCGCGTTCGGCACGGTGATCGCCGTGGTCCGGCCGTCCTGATTGGCGCCGGTGGCCTTGACCACGGCGTACACGCGGTCACCGTCGCGCACCGCGTCGTCGAGCTTCTTCAGCACCACCATGCCCGCACCCTCGCCCCGGCCGTAACCGTCGGCGGCGGCGTCGAAGGATTTGCACCGGCCGTCCGCGGCGAGGAAGCTGCCCTTGCACATCAGCACGAACGTCTCCGGCTGCAGCATGACGTTCACGCCGCCGGCCACCGCGATGTGACAGTCGTCGTTGTCGAGCGCCTGGCAGGCGAGATGGAAGGCCACCAGGGACGACGAGCACGCGGTGTCGACCGTGAGCGCGGGACCGGTCAGATTGAGCGCGTAGGCGATCCGGTTGGACAGCATGGTGTACGAGGCGCTGGCCGGGGTGTGCATATCGGTGTGGAACAGCGCCGGACCGACCACGCCGATCACCGACTGGTCCACCACGAAACCACCCACGTAGACCCCGACCGGGGTTCCGGCGGTGCGGCCCGCGAGGCCCGCGTCGTCGAGCGCCTCCCAGGTCACCTCGAGCAGCAGGCGCTGCTGCGGGTCGAGCACGGTCGCCTCGCGGGCCGAGATACCGAAGAAGTCCGGATCGAACGCCCACGGGTCGATCGTCATGAACGCGCCGTGCTTGGTATAGCTACGGCCGGGCGTGCGCGGCTCGGGATCGTAGTATCGCCGATAGTCCCATCGGTCCGGTGGCACCTCGACGACGCCGTCCCGTTTGTCGAGGACGAAATCCCAGAATGTCTCGGGCGAATCGATCCCGCCCGCGTATCGGCAACCGATACCGACAATAGCGATATCCGACATGGAGAGCCTCCCGAATACGGCCATTCGTTATCGCCGGGCAAATCGACGATACGTATAACAATGTCCGACACAATAGTGAGCCGGGTCGAGTATATCGGCGGCGAGTAGTGCTCTGGAACAGTCTGGAGATCGCTTCAAACAGATATGAGATTATTTGTGAACCAACCTAATTCGGCTTGTTCTACCGGCTGTTATCTGCTGTTCTCCCGCCGTCGTAGGTACGGGTCACAGGAGTCCGGAGAGAGAATTGTGCACTGTCGGAACTCCGGCCTGTTCTGTGGTCGGGACGCGTGGCTATTGGTACGTTCCAAGCGGCTTCGTCGAGTCGGACAATTCACGCGCAGATGAGGAGGCGGCGTTTGTTCGCCGATTTCGGACAGTGGGCAGATTTCGTCGTCCGACGGCGCTTCGCGGTGCTCGGCGTCGTCGTTTTCGCCATGCTCGCGCTGGGTGCGTACGGTCTCGGGCTCGGCGACGAACTGAGCGCGCGCGGCTGGGACGATCCGACCTCGGAATCCGCACAGGCCACCCGGCTGCGGGACGAGGTCTTCGGCCGTGACCACAGCGGTGATCTCCTGCTGCTGTTCCACGCGCCCGCCGGAAAGACGATCGATGATCCCGTGTTCGCCGGTGCGATCGTCGCGGGACTGAACGAGCTGCCGCGGCGCTTCCCGGACGAGATCGCGAAGATCAACGGCGCGTACTGGCCGACCGAAACCGGCCTGACACTGCCGGATCTGTTCGGTTCCGCGGACCGCACGCACGCTTTCGCATCCGTCGCGGTGCGCGGCGGCGACGACACCACGCTGCTGCGCAACTACGGCAAAGTGGCTGGACGACTGGACATTCCGGGCGTCGACATGGAGGTCGCGGGCGGGCAAGCCGTCGCTGGCGCGCTCAACGACACCATGGTGCGCGACCAGCGGCGGCTGGAGTTGATCGCGATCCCGATCGTCGCGGTGCTGCTGTTGTTCCTCTTCGGTGGCGTGGTCGCGGCGGCGTTGCCGCTCGTGGTCGGCGGCCTGACCGTGCTCGCGGCCTGGGGGGCGATCCGCGGGATCACCGCCGTGGTCGAGGTGAATTCGTTTGTTTCGCCAGTGGTTTCGATGATCGGACTGGGTCTGGCCATCGACTACGGGTTGTTCATCGTGAGCCGGTTCCGGGACGAACTGGCCGCGGGGCACGACGGTCCGGCGGCGGTCCGGCGGACGGTGCCGACGGCCGGTCGGACGGTGGCCTGCTCGGCGACCGTCGTAGTGGCCGCGGCGGCGGGGATCCTGCTGTTCCCTCAGGGATTTCTGCGCTCGTTCGCCTACGGCGCGATGGTCACCGTCACGCTGGCGGCGCTGACCGCGCTCACGGTGCTGCCCGCATTGCTCGCGCTGCTCGGTCGGCGGGTGGATGCGCTGGGGTTCGCCCGGTTTCGCCGGGCCAGTACCGGAGACGATGTGCGGCACAATATTTGGGGGCGGATTGCCGGGGCTGTCATGAAAAGGCCGCTCTTGGTCGCGGTGTCGGTGTGTGCCGGGCTGCTGCTGCTCGTCGCCCCCGTGCAACACGCGACGTTCGGTGGGATCACCGAGAAGTTCCTGCCGCCGACGGACCCGACTCGGCTGGCGCAGCAGCACTTCGACGAGATCTTTCCGCTGCGACGGATCGATCCGATCCAGCTGGTCATGATCACCTACCGCACCGCGGACATCGACACGGTACTCGCGCGGGCGAATCGGGCACCGGGTCTGGCCGCGCCGTTCCCCGCACCGCTACCGGGCCCGGCCGACCCGTTCGTCTACACCACCGACACCGTCCTGGCGGGCTCGGACCAGGCCGACGCGGCGATCAACTATCTGCGCTCGATGGAATTGCCCAGCGGGACAACGCTACTGGTGGGTGGTCAGCCGGCCGCGCAGCGCGACAGTATCGACGCGCTGCTGCACCGGTTACCGATCGTGCTCACACTGGTGTTCCTCGCGACGACCGCGCTGCTATGGCTGACCTTTCGCTCGCTGGTACTGCCACTCAAGGCCGCGGCCCTGAACCTGCTCGGCCTCGGCGCCACCATCGGTGTCCTCACCTGGGTCTTCGTCGAAGGACACGGGTCCGGTGTGCTGGGCTTCACCGCGCAGCCGATCATGCCGCTGGTCCTGATGCTGATCGTCGCCGTAATCTACGGTCTGTCCACTGATTATGAGGTCTTCCTGCTGGCTCGCATCGTGGAGGCACGGCGCGCGGGGGAGTCCACCGCCGACGCGATCCGCACCGGCGTCGCGCACACCGGCCGCATCATCACCGCGGCCGCCGCCATTCTCGTCGTGGTCACCGGTGTCTTCGCCCTCTCCGACCTCGTCATGATGCAATACATCGCCCTGGGTTTGGTCACGGCGCTGCTCATCGATGCCACCATCCTCCGCCTGCTGCTGGTCCCCGCCGCCATGAAACTGCTGGGCGATCTCTGCTGGTGGCCTCCCGATCGGGCTTCGAAAGCGTTGCCCCGCAACACGATCCCTGAAGAGAAGATCCTCACCGTCGCAGACGACCGCAGCTGAGTCTGTGCACGGCACCCGCTCGCTGCCCTTCTCCGCTTGTTGCAACACTTTGGTTGCGATACAGTATGGCAACCTATTAGTTGCTATATCTGGAGACTGTGATGCCCCTGCCTGATCGCATCGAGCGTGTTCTCGAACTGCAGCATCCTCCCGAGAAGGTGTGGCATGCCCTGACCACGCCGGAAGGACTCGGTGGCTGGTTCGGATCCCGGGCCGAAATCGACGAGTTGCGTCCCGGCAGCACAGCGCGGGTGTGGTGGGCGGCAGACGGACCGCACACCCTGTGGATCCAGCACGTCGAGCCGCCCCGCCGGTTCTCGTTCACCTGGGCGATCGAAGGGTTGCCGAGCGGTGATCCGCGCCGGACACACGTGGAATTCGCGCTGGCCCCGACGCCGAACGGCACCCGGCTCACGGTGACCGAAACCGGCTTTGCCCAGCTGCCCGAAGCTCTGTCCGGCGCGTACGACGGCAACGTCGAGGGGTGGGTGACGGAACTGACCGAGCTGACCGAGTACCTCGATGCCGCGGCCTGACGATCTCGAAACCGAGCTGATCGCCCAGGCGGTATTCACCGCCCTGGCTGACCCGACGCGTCGGTCGCTGCTCGCCGAACTCGCCGCGCGCGGCCCCGCGACCGCGACCGATCTGGCTGCCCGCCTGCCCATTTCGCGCCAGGCGATCACCAAACATCTCGGCCTGCTCGCCGAGGCCGAACTCGTCCGCGCCGAACCCGGCGAGCGACGCCGGATCCGCTACCGGTTGCACACTCGGCCGATGGCCGTGGCCCAGTCGTTTCTCGCCGCGCTCGCGCACACCTGGGACAGCCGCCTGAGCGCGCTGCACGATCACCTCGATCGGATATAGGAGAACAGCACCATGACGCCCCTTTTCCGCGGTGGACACAACATCGCCATGAAACTCCCCAAGGCTCAGTTCGACCGGACCGTCGCCTTCTACCGCGACGTTCTGGGCATGGAGGTAACCGACGACAGCAGCGATCCCGTCACCGAGGGCGTGATCCGAAGCGCCGCAGTACGGTTCGGGCCCGTGACCCTGTGGCTCGACCGTGTCGACAACTACGCCCACGCCGACCTGTGGTTGGAACTGTTCACCGACGACGTCGACCGCGCGACCGAATACCTTGTCACCCAGGGCGTAGCCGTGCAGGACGAGCTGGAACCGCTGCCTGCGGGCATGGACGCCCACTGGATCAGCAACCCGGTCGGCGTCCCGCACATCGTGCGCCTGCCGGAGACGAGCGGATCTTCCAGTACCCGCAACGTGGCCACGCTGCGTCCGCCGACAAGCTGAGCGCTGCTGCCCCGATAGTTCAGGGGCATGCGAGTTCGTCGCGATGTCGCTATCTTCGCTGGATGATCTACCTGGGGCCCAGTTGTACGGTGCCTGTTCGTTATTCGGAGTGTCGACCCGTCCGGCGGGACTCCGTTTCTTCCGTGGTCGCGGCGGTGCGCGACCGTACAGGGCGACGGCGGTGGCAGTGGGCCGTGATGGCGCTGGTCGGCGTCTTGCTTTGCGCGTGCAGCGTAGAAACGCAGGAGCAGAAGGACATGGTGGCTGCGCTCGCCGGACTGCCCGGCGTGCAGCAGGTTTCGACCGAGATCGAGGAGAATTTCTCGACCGTGGTCGTGCTGACCGGGGACGCGTCGGCCCAGCAGACCACAGCGGTGATCGAGGCTTTCGGTGCGCAAATAGCGGCCACAGCGAAGTTGCCGCGGCGGCGGGTGGACATCGAGCTCCGTTGGCACGAGGGGAGCAGCTCGTTCAAGGCGGGCCGGGACGGGTTGGCGACCGCACCTGAGCGCGCCGCGCAGTGGCACAGTGTGAGCCGAGCGTTCCCCCGGGACGAGGTGGTGTGGACTTACCAGTGGGCCGAGTTCTGTTGCGACGCCTTCGGCCCCGGCGATCTCGTGCAAAAGGGATACACCGGTTTGGGTGATATTTCAGTGCGGCCGGAAGCCGAGGACTTTCGTGCGGTGAGCGAAACGTACCGGCGTGTGATGGCGGAGTTCCCTGACTTCGCGGATGTCGCATGGGAGGTCGGAGCGTGGGGCCGGCCGGGTGGGCTATTGCGGGTGGACAACCGGTATCCCAGCGAGAGGGAGCTCTCGGTGTGGGACCGGCTCAATCAGGACCAATCCGTGCCGCACAGCGTACAGATGACGACCATGACCGAGGGACGTCCCTACCCGATGCGCCCTTCCGTTGTCGTGCGACTGCGGTCCGAGGACTTCGCTGACGTGAAGCGGCTGACCGAGCAGCACATCCCGATCGCGACAGAGCTCGGTGCGCCCGATGTCGACTACTTCGCCACCACAGACCGCCTCGACGGCCCCGGAAGCTACGACCCCGATCATGGGCTGCGGGTAACCATCGGCGGTTGCCAATACACCGACCGCCCACCCAGCCCAGCCGAACAGCCCTTCGTAGATCGCTATGGCAAATGCACCAGATGACCGAAGGCCTGACCCGACAACAGCCGAAGGCGTCCTGATCGGAGTTCCTGCTCGCGCGACGCCCGATGACATTTGTCATGGCGGGTTCGTGTGGGATTGCACGGGATTCGGTGACTGGGCTTACTACTGGGGGTGGGCTGGGTTCGCGATCGTTGAAGGCATGAATAGTGCAACGTTCGGGGCGCAGCCGGGGCGGCGCAATGACGAGGTCATCGCCGCCCGGGGACTGCGCCGCAGCTATGGTCACGGGAAGAATGCGTTCGAGGCGGTCAAGGGGGTGGATCTGCGTGTCGCCGAGGGGGAGGTCTTCGCCCTGCTGGGCACCAACGGCGCCGGTAAGACGTCGACGCTCGACATGTTGGAGGGGCTGGCCGCGCCGTCCGACGGTGTCGTGGAGGTTTTCGGCCTCGATCCGCGCCGGGACCGGGCGCAGGTGCGCGCACAGGTCGGCATCATGTTGCAGTCGGGTGGGTTGCCCGCCGAGCTGACCGTTCGCGAAACGCTGGAGATGTGGCGCGGGACGTGCACCAACCCGACGACCAGCGCCACGGTGCTCGACCTGGTCGATCTCGCGGACCGGGCCGATGTCCGGGTCGGTTCGCTCTCGGGCGGTGAGCAGCGCCGCGTCGATCTGGCGTGTGCGCTGCTGGGACAGCCGCGACTGCTGTTCCTGGACGAGCCGACCACCGGACTCGATCCCGAAAGTCGCCGGGGCACTTGGAAATTGCTCGCCGATCTGAAAGCGTCCGGCGTGACCATGGTGCTCACCACGCACTACCTGGACGAGGCGGAGGCGCTGGCCGACCGGATCGCGATCATGCACAAGGGTGCGGTCGCGCGGGCTGGCACCCTGCGCGAGATCGTCGACGGTCATCCGGCGCGGATCGTCTTCGATCACCCCGGCCTGCCGTTGCCGCCGTTGCCCGGCGCGCAGCTCGACGCGCAGGCTCGCGTCACCGTCACCACGCACGATCTGCAGGGGCATCTGTTCGAACTGCTCGGCTGGGCGCGGGCGCACGGCTTGCAGCTGGGCGGCCTGGAGGCCCGCGCCGCCTCCCTCGAATCGGTGTTCCTCGACATCGCCGACGAACCGGTCGCCGCCGCGACCCCCGAACTGATCGGAGCAGCCCGATGACCACCCTGACATCCACCGACACCACGTTTCGCCGGCGCCCGCTGGCCGCGCTCGCGAAAGCGGAGTGTCTGCAATTCCGGCGGAACAAGACGCTGATGTATCTGGCGACGCTGTTCCCGGTCGGCATACCGCTGGCGCTGTACTTCATCGCGATCAAGGACACCGCGCCGACCACGTCCACGGCGGCGGTGACGTTCGAACTGCTCGCGCTGTCGGCCCTGCTGTTCGTGCAGTACTACTCGGTGCTGTCGATGGTGACGACCCGGCGCAGCGAAGGTGTGCTGAAACGGTTGCGCACCGGTGAGTCCGCGGACTGGCAGATCATGCTCGCCCCGGCCGTTCCCGGTGCGCTCGCGACGCTGGCCTGCACGGTGGTCGTCGCCGCGGTGGTGTACGGCACCGGCGCGCCCGCTGCGGTCAACCCGGCCGCGATCGTGCTGGCGCTGCTCGGCGGGATCGTGCTGTTCTCCCTGCTCGCACTGGCGACCAGCGCCGTGACGAAGAATGCCGAGGCCGCGCAGATCACCTCGCTGCCGGTGATGACGATCGCGATGCTCGGCCTCGCGTCCATCCGGAAGGTATTGCCGGACCGGCTGGCCGACCTGGCCGACTGGACGCCGTTCGCGGCCGTCTCGGATCTGGTTTCGCTCGGCGCGTCGGGCCGGTTGGCGACTGCGGCCACCACCGATCCGGCGCTCGACTTCGCGGGCACCTGCGCCGAACTCGGCCGTCCGTTTGCCACACTGGCGATATGGACCGTCCTGGCGCTCGCGCTGACCCGCAAGAGCTTCCGCTGGGACGACCGCGGTTGAACCGGATGCGCAGCTGGTGGCACGAGCTGTCCGGACCGGACAAGTTCCGGCTCTACACCAGGCTCACCCTGCAGTCCAGCGTGGCCGCGGTGGTCGTGGTGATGGCGTTCACCGTGCGCGAGCCTTGGGCGGTGGCGGGGATACTGGCCGCCGGGGTCACGGCGATCCTGGCGCTGGAGGTGCAGCCGGAGTTCGTCAGATCGGCCGGATGGGTCTCGCGCCGGTGGGTCCTGCCGGTGGCGGTCGCGGTGCTGACCGGGATTCTGCTGACATTCGCGCTGATCGCTCGCCTGGCCACCGACGACGACGTCACCGATCGGGCTGCGGTGACCGGGCTCTACACGGCCATCCTCGCCACCTATTCGCTCGTGTCGTTCATTCGGCACAGATGGTGGGCGACCCTGGGGATCGCGCTGATCACCGGGCTGCTCTACGGATCGTCGCCGCTGGCGATGCTCGGCTTCGCGGGCGGCACCTACCTCGCCGGAATCATCCTTGTCGGAACGACATTGCTCACACTGTGGGGCCTGCGCGTGGTCGAAGAGCTGGATCGGGCCAAGGGCGTCGAAGCCGAATTGCAGGTCGCCGAAGAGCGTTTGCGTTTCTCGCGGGACCTGCACGATGTGGTGGGCCGCAGCTTTTCCGCGATCGCGGTGAAAAGCGAACTCGCCGCGGTGCTTTCCCGATCCGGCAAGGCCGAACCGGCGGCCGCCGAGATGGACGAGGTCAGGACACTGGCCGTCGAATCCATGGACCAGATGCGCAAACTGGTCCGCGGCTACCGCGGCATCGATTTGATGAACGAGGTGGCGGGTGCGCGGTCGCTGCTGTCGGCGGTGGGCTGCCGACTGGACGTCGAAGGCGATCCGGCGAACGTTCCGGCGCGCTGCCACGAGGTCGCCGCCTGGGTGGTGCGGGAGGGCACCACGAATATCGTGGAGCACTCCGCGGCGACCACGGCGGTGCTCGCGCTCGGTGCCGCCGGAATGTCGCTGCGCAACGACCGTCCGCACGGCGCGCCGGGTGCGCGTTCGGGGCTGCGCGGGGTCGGCGAGCGGCTCGCGGCCATCGGCGCAACCCTGGACGTGCACGCCTCCGACGAGCAGTTCCTCCTCGAGATACGTTGGGAGAAAGAATGATTCCGGTATTTCTCGCCGACGACGAAACGCTCGTCCGGGCCGCGCTGGCGACCATGCTCGACCTGGAAGCCGATCTCGAGGTGATCGACCATGTCGGCTCCGGCGAAGAACTCCTCGCCGCGTGGCGGCGGCGCAGCGAGGCGGGCGCGCCGGTCGCCGTCGCCGTGATCGATCTGCAGATGCCCGGCATCGACGGCATCGAGACCGCCACCGAACTGCAACGCCTCACACCCGGCGCGGCCACCTTGATCGTCACGAGTCACGGCAGGCCCGGCTATTTGAAACGCGCACTGGCCGCGGGCGTGCGGGGCTTCCTGCCCAAAACGACCTCGGCCGCGACCTTGGCGGCGGTGATCCGCACCGTGCACGGCGGCGGCCGCTATGTCGATCCCGAACTGGCCGCCGAAGCCATCAGCGCGGGCGACACACTGCTCACCGCGCGCGAGGCCGATGTGCTCGAATACGCCATCGACGGCGCGTCGGTCGAGGACATCGCGCGCCGCGCGCACCTGTCACCGGGCACCACCCGCAACTATTTGTCTTCGGCGATGGCGAAACTCGGGGTCGCCAACCGGTATGAGGCGGCGCTCAAAGCCCGCGAGAAGGGCTGGATCTAGCGGCCGGGCGCGGAAGACCCGCCCAGCAGTACTACTGGGCGGGTCGCTTCCCCGTGCACCGTGTGGACGCCGCCACGCCTCACGGCACGACCCAGCATAGGGCGGATCGGCGCCGCCGCCGTGGTCTTGCGCCCCCGTGTCGCCGATCGGATGTGCAGAATCAGGAGAAACCATGCGAAAAGCCATGTTGCCGGTCCTCGTCGCCCTCGTGGCGGTCTCGATGGCGCCCGCGGTCGCTACCGCTACGCCCGGCTTGGCGTGGGGCGCCTGTCCGGCCGACGTCACCGCACCCGGCCTGCAATGCTCGGTCCTCGAGGTGCCGCTCGACTATCGGAACCCGGACGGACCGCAGATCGAGGTCGCGATCTCCCGGTTGCGCAGTGCGGACCCGGCCCAGCGCCGAGGCGTGCTGCTGACCAACACCGGCGGCCCCGGTGGAGCGGGGCTGAGTTTTCCCGCGGACCTGAAAAAGCTAGGGCTGCCGCAGAGCATCCTCGACCGCTACGACGTGATCGGCTTCGATCCGCGCGGGGTCGGCCACAGCGCACCGGTCACGTGTGCGCTGTCTCCGACACAGCGCACGAGCAACATCCCGCCCTACCCGCGAGATCCGATCGACGTCGCACAGCGCGCTGCGGCAGCGAAAGATATTGCGCGGCAGTGCGCTACGTCCGCATCCGCGGCGACCCTGCCGTTCATCAGCACCGCGAACACCGCTCGCGACATGGACCGGATACGGGCTGCGCTGGGGGAGGAGACGGTGTCATATCACGGGATCTCTTATGGCACCTATCTCGGTGCCGTGTACGCGTCGCTGTTCCCGGAGCGCACCGACCGCGTCGTGCTCGACAGTGCCGTCGGCCCGGGCGGTTTCGACAACCTGCACTCACGCAGGCTGGGCGAGGGGTTCCAGGATCGGTTCCCGGATTTCGCCGCGTTCGCGGCGAGCCATCCCGAATACGGCCTCGGGAACACCCCCGAGCAGGTCACCGCGAAGTACTTCGAATTGGCGGCCCAGCTGGATGCGGTACCGAATCCAGCGGGCGGCGGTTACGGTTCGCTGTTCCGGCAAGCCACCTTCAGTTTGCTTTACTACGACAAGAGCCTGCCGGCCCTGGCCGAGTTGTGGCGCACCGTGAGTACCGGCGCCGCCGAAGAAACGCCGCCGGTCGACGCCGAGGCGCCCGAAGTGGACAACTACCTGTCCAGCCAGTTGCACGTGCTGTGCAACGACACCGCCTGGCCGCGTTCGGATCTCAGCTATCAGGCCGATGTCGCGATCGACCGGGTCCGCTACCCGATGTTCGGCGCGGCGGCGGCCAATGTCTGGCCGTGCGCGTACTGGCCGTCCGACCCGGTGGAACCGCCGGTGCGGATCGGCGACCGCGGGCCCTCGAATGTGCTGATCGTGCAGAATCTCCGGGATCCGGCGACGCCGCTGTCCGGCGCGCGCGAGCTCGAACAGGCCTTCGGCGACCGTGCCCGGCTGGTGACCGCGGATCAGGGTGGCCACCTCGCCTACCTGTTCAAGGACAACACCTGTCTGAACGACGCCGTCACCGCGTTCCTGACCACCGGGCAACGGCCGGCGCACGACGTGGCCTGCGCGGCGGAGCCGGCGGGCGAACGCTGAGCCGAGCGCCGGCCGAAGTTGTCGTGACTCCGCATTACGATCGAGCCGAGGAGGTGCCGCATGGCAGAAACATTCGAGGCGATCGAAGCCGACTTCGTTCGGTTCACGCAGGAGATCGTCTGGTGCACAGTCACTTCGGTGGACGGCAAGGGCCGCCCGCGGTCGCGGATCCTGCATCCGCTGTGGGAGGTGCGCGACGGTCGTCCGATCGGCTGGGTCGCGACGGGCAAGACGCCGGTGAAGGCGCGGCACTTGGCCGCCAATCCGGTTGTGGCATTTTCGTATTGGAGCCCGGCCCAGCATGTGGTGCAGGGTGAGGCCGTGGCCACCTGGGTGGACGACGTGGCGCAGAAGCGGCGGGTGTGGGATCTGTTCCAGACGACACCGCCGCCGGTCGGTTACGACCTGAGCATGTTCGCCCCCGCCGGGCCGGAGAGCCCGCAGTTCACGCTGCTGCGTTTGGATCCCGAGCGGATCCAGGTGCTCGACGGCGCGGGTTTCCCGACGAACTTCACGCCGCGCATCGCCCGGTTGGGCAAGCCGTAGCACGCGTTCGGTACGCGGGTCGCCTTATGGCGCAGTCGATTACCTGACCTTGTTGATCACTGCTCCGGAGATTGATCGGCGGCCAGGAATTTGTCCACCGCCTCGATGCCGTCGTTTGCGGGTTCGAGGAGGCGCTCGTTGAGCACGGGGATCGGACGGTCCAGCCAGGCGGGGAGTTCGCCTCCGGCGGGGAGCAATTCGTGCCGGGTGGCGAATTCTTCCGCGAGATGGCGCACCGACTCGCGCAACGCGCTGACCACCACGCCCTCGGCCAGGCCGGTCAATTCCTCCAGCAGGGCACGGACTCGGTCGAGTTGGTCGGTTTCGGTGCTGTCGGCCTGGATGCGCGGCCACAGGGTGCGTTCGAAGATATCGCCGAAGTCGGCCGCGATCTGATCGGTGTGCGCGCGCAGCCGAACCACCTGGTCGAGCACCTCGGCGGGCGGGATTTCGAGGTCGGCGACCCGCATCCCGCTGGTCAGCGCCCAGCGCCGGGCCTGTGGGCGCCCGCGCCGCCAGCGGACCAGCCCGAGCTGAGTTGCCTTGCGCAGCAAGGTGGGTCGCAGATCCTTGGCCTTGATCATCACCCGGATCTCGCGCAGGCCGAGCGGTACCCAGTCCTCCGGGCCGCCGGGTAGGGCGAGTAGATCCGCCACCGTCGCGCCTTGTTCGCGGGCCGTGAGCAGTTCGGTGATGGAGGTGAGCGAGAAACCGCGATCCTGTAGGCGCTGCACCAATTCGAGCCGTTGCAGGTGTGAGCTGTCGTAGCGCGCGGTGCGTCCGGCGCGGCGCGGCGCGTGCAGCAGTCCTTTCGACTGATACATCCGCACGGTGCTGGTGGGCACGCCGGCGCGCGCGGCCAGGTCTTCCACGGTGAGGTCGATGCTCTTCGTTCGCACGGGTCCAGCGTTGCAGTGCCGAGTCGGCTAGTCAACACTCTTCTAGTAAATACTCATAGTGTTTCAGTTTTAGCAGATCAGGGCATATAGATTGGTGAGATTTCTTGGAGTCGAAGAGTTTTCTGGTGCGCTGTGAGGCGCAGGTGGCGCGGCGGATCGGGGACTTTGGTCCCGGGGATGAATTGCCGACGGCTCTATCGGAGGCGGCCGCCGCACCTCGATTCTTGTTCTGCCGGAAGGTGTGGACGTGAAAACTGCTGTGGTTGAAGGTAATACCTAACGGAGTGACCTCGATCACATTGTTAGCTGAGTGATTGCGGAGATCATGGACGGTCTGCTGTTCTGGGAAAAGTTACGTGCACGGTTGGATCGCTCTCTTGTGGGGTGGGTGAACTGGTGAAGACGATTTCGGGACAGGCAGCGGCCCCGCCGGGGACCGGCGACGACACGGCCGACGCGTTGGCCGCGCGGCTCGACGCGCTGTTCCACACGGTGCGCGATCCGATCGGCAAGCCCTATACCTACGCGCGGGTCGCCGCAGCCTTGCAGGCCGCCGGTTGCCCGGTATCCAACTCTTATCTGTCGCAACTGCGTTCAGGGGTCCGGAGCAATCCGTCCGAACAATTGCTGGCCGCACTGTCGGCATTCTTCGGCGTACCGCTCGACTACTTCTACGGCGGCGTCGAGCCGGTAGCGGCGTCCGGCGATCGCCCGCTGCTCACCGGCCTGTGTAACGAGAGCCTGCGCAAACTGCTCGATCTGGCCGCCGACCTGTCCGACGAATCGCAGGAACTGCTCACCGCGCTGGCCGAACGCCTGCGCATCAGCGAAGAGCACGCGCCTGCCACGGCAGATCTGGACTGAGCGCACCAGGTGCGATTTCGGGGCGCGTGCCGGTTCTTGCCCCCGGTGGCGTTGCGGGCCGCTTTTCCGCTGTACCGGCGCGTTTTGGAAGTATCATGATGATCCGCCGACGGCTCGGCGCAGACGGATCATCGCGTCATTCGACTGGGGATGTTGGCTATGTGGTGGAATCCGGTCGACGAGGAATCGGAAACCCTGCGCCGCAATGTCGAGGTGCTGACCGCCCGTTATCGCGACCATCTGGCTGCCGTCGCGAACGGCCGGACCCCGCAACTGGTCTGGGGAGTGGGTAGTGCGCCGGATCCGAGTGGCCGATGGAACAACGAACTCGTGCTCGTCGAATGCGACGCGCTCGGCGCCGACAGCGGAATCACGGTCGGTCGCTATACCGCGTTCGACTTGCTGCAGCGAGTGGACCCGCGTGCGCGGCGGCAATTCGCGGATGCGCCCGCCCTGCGACTGCTGATCGAGTGGCGGATCGGTCCGACGACGCTCATCGACGTCACCACCCGTCCGCTGCCCGCGGCCGCGCAGGTACAGCTGCGAGACCTGGTACGCGAGAACGCGGTACCCAACCGCACCGCGACCGTCGGGGTGTCGTGCACCCGCACCGCGACGCACACGCCCGCGATCGTCACCGCGGGTCACCTTGTCACCGGGGTCGGCGATCGGGTGCAGATCTACGCGTCCGGTCAGCCGACACCGAGCTGGATCGACGGCACCGTGACGCACTGGTCCGATCCCGCGGTCACCGGCGGCGCGGGCTACGACTACGCCGTGGTGGAGTTGCTCGACCAGCGCGACCAGATCCTCAGCGTGACCCACACCGGACCCGCCGGGACGCCGCGGCCACCGTACGCGCCGATCGACGTGACCGCCTATGGCGCAACCTCGGGCAGTCGCGCCGGCCAGGTCAGCGGCGCGCTCACCCAGCTCGGCGACGTCGCCCGGCAGTGGTCGGACTGCTGGCAGATCGGCCCGTCCTACCTGCTCGGCCCAGGCGACTCGGGTGGGCTCGTGCTCGGCACCGGCGGCGCGTACAGCGGAAAGGTGCTGGGGCACTTCGTCGGCGGCTCCTACTGGCCGAATCAGCCTGGCCTGGTGCACCAATACGTGCAGGACATGGCCTCCTGTCTCAATTCCGGTCTCGGCCGCCACATCACGCTTTGACGCAGAGGACTCCTCATGACCATCGCCTCCATCGCCCAGCTCGCCGTCGATCGGCATCCGGTATCGCACCCGGATTCGCCCAAGGGTTCGGGGGTGACGCCCGCGTCCACTGAAGGGGGTGGACCGGGCAGGCAGGCCGAGAGCGGGACGGCTGTCCTGGCGCGCGCGGTGCCGACCGACATCATCGTCTTCTACACCGCGCTGGTCGGCCTGCTCGAAGGAATACAGAAGGACAGCAACGATTCCTACTATCCGCTGCGCTGGTTCATCTACGCGGCCGCGTTGCTCGCCACGCTCGTCGCGGTCACCGTCGCGAGTCGTCTCGCGCTCGACAAGGTGGGCGCTGCCGGACCGCCGCTGCCTGTCGGCCCTCCGATCGGGCAACCGGCGCCGGCGAGCCCGCCTGCCCCGCCGAATCGCCCGCTGCCGGACGTCCGGCGGCGGCAACTGTCCGCGTGGTGGCAGCGGTGGCGCCCGCCGCCTGCCGAAACCATCACCGCCACCTTTGCTTTCGCGGTGTGGGGATTGATCACCCCCGGCTCACCGCTCTACGTGGCGCTGGATTCTCCGGTCCTGCCGATCGTCGTCGGAATTCTCACCGCGGGCGGCGCTCTCGTGATGACCGTGGTGATTTCGCCGATTCTGGGGCGGGGCCGCCTGAGCCCGTAGTTCTATGGGCGTGACGTTATCTTGCTTCCCCTGAACACTTCTGGCAGGTTCGGAGTCATCCGCGCGCGCCGGAACAAGCCGGTGACTGCGATTGGAGGACACCATGGACTCTCCGCTCGTCTCCGTGGGTCTGCCCCTGGTGTTGATCGTGATCATGTTCGGGCTGGGGCTATCGCTCACGGTGCCCGACTTCACGCGAATCGCCAAGAACCCCAAAGTCGTCAGCATCGCGCTGGCCTGTCAGCTGCTGTTGCTGCCGTCGATCGCGTTCGGTCTGGTGCTGCTGTTCGATCCGTCACCGAATCTGGCGGTGGGGGTGATGTTGCTCGCGGCTTCGCCGGGCGGCACGGCGGCGAATCTTTTCAGCCATCTCTTCCACGGCGACGTCGCGCTGAATGTGTCGCTCACCGCGGTGAATTCGGTGATCGCGGTGGTCACCGTCCCGTTGGTGACGAACTTCGCCCTCGGCTATTTCGATCCGGGGGAGTCGGGCACGGTGGGGTTGCAGTTCGGCAAGACCGTGCAGGTGTTCTCGATCGTGCTCGTTCCGGTCATGCTCGGCATGCTGGTGCGCCGGTTCGCGCCCGGTTTCGCGGACCGGATGGACAAGCCCGTTCGGATCGGTTCCGCGCTCACGCTGACGCTCGTGATCACCGCGACGATCATCGACCAGCGCGGCGATGTCGTGGCGTATGTCCGCGCCATCGGCGTCGCCATGATCCTGTTCTGCCTGATCAGTCTGACCGTGGGGTATCTCGTTCCGCGCGTGCTCGGCGTCGAGGACCGCCAGGCCATCGCCTGCTCGATGGAAGTCGGCATCCACAACGGCGTCATCGCCATCACCATCGCCATCAGCGTGCTGGGCAGCACCGAAATGGCCATCCCCGCCGCCGTCTACGGCGTCGCCATCTTCCCCCTCGCCGCGGGCTTCGGCTGGCTGGTCACCCGCAAACACCCCGAACGCACCCGCGCCGCCGCGGTCGACCGTGGTGGCGACCCCGCCGAGACCACCCGTTGACCCGCCCGTGCGCGTCACTGTTTGCGTGCGCTTAACCGGGCTAACCCGAGGGTGACCGGTGTTCGAGGATGGGATGAGTCATGCGGGATACAGCGCGACGTGGTGGGGGCAGTAGGACTATGCCGTCGGACGTGCGAGGGAAATTGACGATCTTCGATCGCTTCGCCACCGGGGCCGCGGCGCTCACCGCGAAGGCGGGGTTCTTCGTGTTCTGCGTGCTGCTGGTGCTGCTGTGGGCGCCGACGTTCCTGGTGCTGCCGAGCGTCGACACCTGGCAGTTGGTGATCAACACCGCGACCACGATCATCACGTTCCTGTTGGTGGCGCTGCTGCAGAACACGCAGTCGCGCTCGGATGAAGCGGTGCAGCAGAAGCTCAATGCGATCGCCGACGCGCTGGCCGACTTCATGGGCGAATTCAGCGGCGATCACCCGGAACTCGAACGCCACCGCCGCGAACTCGCCGACGCGGTCGGCCTGGAAAACCGCGAATCGGCCTGACCGGCACGCCTGCGCCGCATCGGCCGTATTTCCGTGATGGCGACCATCGTGCCGCCGTGCCGGGCGCGCGTCCCGTGTCCAATCCGCCCACCGAACCGCGCCGGCATCAGGTACGGGCGACAAAACGGAAGCGGTCGCCGCGATAGATCGAGCGGGTCCACTCGATGGGACGGTCCGCGGGATCGCAGGCGCGGCGCTGGATCAGCAGGGTGGGAGAGCCGACCGCGACATCGAGCAGGGCCGCCTCCTCCGGTGTGGTGAGCGCGGTCTCGACGGTGTCCTCCACCCCGGCCACCTCGATCCCGTAGCAGTCGCGCAGGGTCGCGTAGAGCGAGCCTTTGTCGGCGAGCCGCCGGCGCAGGTCCGGCAACTTGTCGGCGAGGTGCGCGATCTCGATCGCCAGCGGCTCGCCGTCGACCGAGCGCAGGCGCTCGAGGCGATGGATCGGGGTGCCGGGCGCGATCCCGAGCCGACCGGCGACCACCTCGTCCGCCGCCACTTTGGTCAGCTCCAGGATGCGCGAATCTACTTGCAGCCCCTGTGCGTCGAGGTCGTCGGTCAACGACGTCAACTGCTGCAGGTGCACCACCTTGGGCGGCGCGACGAACGTCCCGCTGCCCTGCACCCGCCGCAGCAGCCCCTCGGCGGCGAGTTCGGCGAGGGCCTTGCGCAGCGTGGTGCGCGAGGTGGCGAGCTGTTCGGCGAGCACCCGTTCGGGCGGGAGCGCGGTGGACGATTCCAGCGTGCTGATGAGCTGGCGCAGCGCCAGTTTGGTGCCGTAGTAGCGCGGCTGCTGCGTGGTGTCCGGCGCGGTTCCGGTGGTGTTGCCCATGTCGCCGAACCTACCGCGCCGCCCCCGGAGTTGACGCCGGAATTGGTGTATGCCAATCTCGTCACCGGCAAATTGGTGTACACCAATTACTTCCCTGATCAACGGTGAGAGGCGAAGAAACATGGGGTTCGTGGCCGAGCTGCGGGCGTCGTCCCGGTTGGGGGTGCTGGTCGGCGTAGCCGCCGCCAGCGTCGGGGTGATCTACGGCTACGACCTGTCCAACATCGCGGGCGCGTTGCTGTTCATCACCGACGAGTTCGGGTTGACCACGCGGCAGCAGGAACTGCTGACCACGGCCGTGGTGATCGGTGAGATCGCGGGCGCGATCGGGGGCGGCGTGCTCGCCAACCGGATCGGCCGCAAGAAGTCGATGGTGCTCGTCGCCGCGACCTACGGCGCGTTCGCGGTGCTGGCCGCGTGTTCGACGGCCTTGCCGATGCTGATGGCGGCGCGGCTCGCGCTGGGCATCACGATCGGCATCTCCGTGGTCGTGGTGCCGGTGTTCGTCGCGGAGTCCGCGCCGACCAGGGTGCGCGGCGCGCTGCTGGTGGCGTACCAGGTCGCCACGGTGATCGGCATCATCATCGGGTACCTCGCGGCGTATCTGCTGGCGGGTACGCAGAGCTGGCGCTGGATGCTCGGTCTGGCGGCGGTGCCCGCCGTGCTCACCACCGTCTTGCTGCTGCGGCTGCCCGACACCGCGCGCTGGTATGTGATGAAGGGCCGGATCGAGCAGGCTCGTCAGGTGCTGCGCCGCGTCGAGCCGGACCTCGACGCCGACGCCCAGCTCGCCGAGATCGAGCACGGGCTGCGCGAGGAATCCGGTGGCGCGCTGCGGGAGATGCTGCGCAAGCCGTACCTGCGGGCCACGGTCTTCGTGGTCGGGCTCGGCTTCTTCATCCAGATCACCGGCATCAACGCGATCGTGTACTACAGCCCCCGGCTGTTCGAAGCGATGGGATTCCGCGGACACTTCGCCCTGCTCGTGCTGCCCGCACTGGTGCAGGTGGCCGCTTTGGCGGCGGTGCTGGTCGCGCTGGTGCTCGTCGATCGGCTGGGCCGCAGGCCGATTCTGCTGTCCGGGATCGGCATGATGATCGCGGCCAACGCGCTGCTCATCGCGGTGTTCGTGGCCGGCTCCGATTTCGGCGGGGTGCTGACCGTGCTCGGGTTCGTCGGCGTGCTGCTGTTCACCGTCGGTTTCACTTTCGGATTCGGTGCGCTGGTGTGGGTGTACGCGGGCGAGAGCTTCCCGGCGCGGCTGCGTTCGACCGGGTCGAGTGCGATGCTCACCTCGGATCTCGTCGCGAACGCGATCGTGGCGGGTGCGTTCCTGACCATGCTCGAATCCCTGGGTGGCGCAGGCACTTTCGCGGTATTCGGCGCGCTCGCGATCGTCGGCTTCGGGTTCGTGTACCGGCTGGCGCCGGAGACCAAGGGCCGCCAGCTCGAAGAGATCCAGTACTACTGGGCCAACGGCGGCCGCTGGCCCGCGGACGGGCGTGCGGTCATGCGGGATCAGGACGTGCGCGCATGACCGCGGTATTGGGCTTGGACATCGGCGGCTCGAAAACGATGGCGGTGCGAGCCGAGGACGCAGTGGTGGTCGCCCAGGCGCGGGCGGGCAGCGCCAACGTGGCCTCGGTCGGCGCGGACGCGGCCGGTCATCAGCTCGACCTGATCCTCGAGCGTGTCGGCGGCGACGGGGTCCGAGCCGTGTGCGCGGGCGCGGCGGGCGCCGACACCCCGGAAGGTCGCGCGCGGCTGCAGGATCTGCTCGCGCAACGCCTGCCCGATGCGATGATTCGGGTGGTGCACGACAGTGAGCTCGTCCTCGCGGCCGCGGGGCTCGACGAAGGCATCGCGCTCATCTCGGGCACCGGCTCGGTGGCGTGGGGCAGGCACGCGGGCCGAACCGCGCGCGCCGGCGGCTGGGGCTACCTGCTGGGTGATCAGGGCAGCGGCTACTGGGTGGCGCGCGAGGCGGTGTGCCGAGCCCTCGCGGCGGTGGACCGCGGCGAGCCCGCCGACCCGCTGGGCCGGGCGCTGGCCGCCGAATGCGGGCTGCGCTCGACCGAACAACTGCTCGACCATTTCTACGACCACACCGACCGCAGATACTGGGCTCGGCGCGCCCGCGTGGTCATCGAGCTGGCGGCGACCGGCGATCCGGTCGGCCGGGAGATCCTGGCCGCGGCCGTCGCCGATCTGACCGACCTGGTCGGCACCGTCGCCGACCGACTGTCCTACCCCGGGCCGGTGATCGTGGCCGGTGGGCTAGCGGTGCACCAGCCGCTGCTGCAAGCCGAGTTACGGCGCGCGCTCGCCGGGCGCGGACTCGACGACGTGCGCGTGCTCGACGTCGACCCGGTGCACGGCGCGGTGCGGCTGGCGCGGCAACTGCCGGCCCGCAGCGCGGCGGCCCTGCCCGGATAACCTTCTACTTCGAGGAGTGACATGACCGACCAGGACAATCCCGGCGCCCTGATGGCGAGCGAGATTGCCGAACAACCCGCGGCGTGGCAGCGGCTGCTCACCGAGGGCACCGACGCCATCCGGCGCGCGGCCGCCCGAATCGCGCAGTACCAGCCACGATTCGTGCTGTTCGTCGCGCGCGGCACGAGCGATCACGCCGCGCTGTACGGCAAGTACCTGGTGGAAATTCAGCACGCGCTACCCGCGGGCTTGGTCTCGCCGTCCACCATGACGATCTACGACAGCGCCCCCGACCTGCGTGACGTGCTGTTCGTCGCGGTGAGTCAGTCCGGCGGCTCACCCGATCTGGTGCAGTCGGTGGAAGTGGCACGGCGCCAGGGCGCGTTGACCGTGGCGCTCACCAACAACCCGGCCTCCGCGCTGGCCGCTGCGGCCGAGATCCACGTCGACGTGCTGGCCGGTCCGGAACGCGCGGTCGCGGCGACCAAGTCCTACACCGCGGAACTGCTCGCGCTGTATCTGCTGCTCGATTACGCGCGGGGCGGCGACGGCGCGGGCACCGCCGAGTTGCCCGGCCTGGGCAGCCGGGTGCTCGATTCCGGTGCCGCCCTGGCCGGTGTGGCCCAGCGCTACCGGTTCGCCCAGCGCCTCATCACCTCCGCGCGCGGGTACTCCTATCCGACCGCGCGCGAGGCGGCGCTGAAACTGATGGAGACGTCGTATCTTTCGGCGCAGGCCTTCTCCGGTGCGGATCTGTTGCACGGCCCGCTGGCCACCGTCGACCCGTCGGTGCCGGTGCTGGCGATCGTGCCGGACGGCGCGGGCGGACAGGCGATGCTGCCCGTGCTGTCCCGGCTCGCCGAGCTGCGCGCCGACGTATTCGGTGTCGGCACGGCCGACGCGCTGGCCGGACTGTCCGGCGGCGTCACTCTTCCGACCGGCATCCCCGAACCCCTGTCACCCCTCGTGGAAATCCTGCCGCTGCAACAGCTCGCCCTGCACCTCGCGATCGCCCGCGGCGGCGACCCGGACCGCCCCCGCGGCCTGAAAAAGGTGACCGAAACCCTCTGAGCCGCCTTCACTCGCACAGCGCGTGGGTGAGCAGGGCGCGGATGTCGACGGACGTGGGGGTGCCGGTGTAGACGATGGTGACCGCGCGTCCGTTGGTGGCGCCGGCGATGGTCGAGAAGCCCGCTATGCCACCGACATGGCCCACATACTTTGTGCCGCAGGGGAGTTGGGTGTAGCCGACGCCGAGGCCGTAGGACATGCCATCGCCGTACCCCATGTCCGTGCCGTCGAGCATCTGCGGCAGGAGTGACTGCGGGACCACCGCTGCGGTCAGCAGTGCGGTGTAGAAACGGTTCAGGTCGGCGCCGGTGCTGACCAGCGCACCCGACGTCCACAGCGCCGACGGTTCCACCCGGGTCGTGTCGGTGACGACGCCGTCGATCGTGGCGTAGCCGTTCGGATGCGGGGCGCGCAAACCGGTTTCGCCGGTGGCAGGCATATACGTCTCCGACATGCCCAGCGGCGTCAGGATCCGGTCACGCAGTTCGTCGGCGTAGCGGTGTCCGGTCACCGCTTCGATGAGCATCCCGGCGACGATGTAATTGGTGTTGGTGTACTCGAATCGGGTGCCCGGCGCGAACCGCGCGGGATGCGCCGAGGCCAGGGCGATCTGTTGCGCAGGAGTGAAGGTGCGGCCCTCGCGCGCCACCGTGTACTCGTCGGTGCCGGGGGATTCGGCCGGTCGCGGCAGTCCGCTGCGGTGGCCGAGGATTTGGCGGACGGTTATGGCGCGACCATCGATGCCGTCCCCGGCGAGCAATCCCGGTAGATATGTCTCGATCGGTTGATCGAGGTCGACGCGGTGTTCGGCGACCAATTGCAACACGATCGCGGCGGTGAACGTCTTGGTGACGCTGCCGACCCGGACGTACTGCGGGCGATCGGTGCCGATCGCAGACTTCGCCGCGATGTCCGCGACACCGGCGGTGACGACCGTGCTGACGTCGTTGTCGGTGAGCGTGGCCACGGCGCCGACCGCGCCGGAACCGATCATCGCGTCGAGGTCGTCTCGCACGCGGTCCGCGCCGGTGGCGGCGAGTGCGGGCGCGGAGGCCGGCGCGACCGAGGCCGTCGTGCAGGCGGACAGCAGCACCGACACGGCGCATATCGGGAGGGCGAAAGCTCGAAACCACATGGCCCGACCGTAGAAACCCAAGGCCCGCAGGCACATTGCACCGCAGTACTACGGTGCCTCGCACTGGAGTATCAGACGGGGCGCTGGTCCATGACCGAACGTACGTGCGCGGCGATGTGCTGTTCGATCTTGGTGAGACAGTCGTAGCCCTGCTGAGTGCCGGAGACCCAGGCCGCCGTCATGCCGCCGACGACGTCGCGCGGCGCCGGGGCCTCGGGTTCGGCTGCCTGCGGGGTGGCCGCGGGCGGGGTCCAGGGGGGAGACGGGCGGTTCGACCGGCGCGGGTGGGGCCTCGTAGATCGGCGGCTCCGGCACGGCTTCCGGCCCGCTGACCGGCGGGGGCACGAGGGGGCGGTCGGACAGGCCCGAGGTCGTGTGGTCCTGGCTCGACGCGGCGCGACCGGCCGGCGGTCCGTCGCGGTGGGTGCAGACCAGCGCGGTGAGCACGGCGGCGGTGGAGACCACCGCGAACTGCAACGTGACTTCGGACTTTCGTGGTGCGCGGTGTCTACCCATCGGCTGCTTTCCCTCGAATACCCGTCGGGTCTGAGAGTTTATGGCGCGCAATCGATTCGGGCCAGAAATGTTAGCGTTTCTGTAAACGAGTTAAGCGGCACCGACACTGCCCTCTGGGTGCCGCCGGGATCAGCCGCGACGGTGGTCGGTCGATGCGTCTCTACCTGCGGGTTCCTCGTTCGCTCACCGGCCGCCACGCCTTCCCGCCGCATAGGGCGGCATTTTCCGCGTAAATACCTGGTTGCGATTGAAATCGATCATGCCGGGTAGATCGAAGGGGCACTATGGGGTCTTGACGCCAGAACTCGATGATTTCCACAACTGCTGTTTGTCTCGATGTACGCAACATCCGTGGCATTGCGAAGGAGGAAACCCATGGAATGGCTTCTGGGATTACTGGGCGGGGTGGTCGGTGGCGGGATCGGTGGTTCGAAGAACCCGCTCGGCCCCGTGGTGAACGGTGCGGCGGGTGCGGTCGGTGGTGGCATCACCGGCGGGATCATCCAGGCCGCGACGGGTAGCGGGCTGGACTTCGGGCAGATCCTCGCCCAGGTCGCCGGCGGCGGCGTGGTGGGCGCCGTGCTGTCCGCGATCATCGGCGTGGCCACCAAACCGAAGGCCGGCGAAGTTCGCTGACCGACAGCTTCGAGATTGCCTGCAAGTGCTAGCCCTGTCGCCCCTTGTGAGGAGTCTTTCGATGAAGAGCTTGAGGAAATCCCTATCCGCTGTTGCGTTCGCCGGCGGATTGATCGCGACGTTCGGCGCCGGTGTGCTGCTGAGCCCGAGTGCCGGTGCGCAACCGGCCGACGCGGACGCCGCGATCACCGCGCACTACGAGGAGAAGGGCGGCGCGTCGACGCCGCTCGGGGAAAAGGTCGGTGCCGTCTACGCTTTCGGGCCGGACGGGGCCGCACAGGATTATCGCGGCGGAAAGATCGTCTACTCGCCGGAGACCGGCGCGAAGGTGATGTACGGCGCGATCCTGGACAAGTATCTCGCGCTCGGCGGTGCGAGCACCGACATCGGCTACCCGGTGAACGACGAGTCCGACGCCCCGGTCGCGGGCACCGCCCGCTACAGCGAGTTCTCCGCCGCGGACGGCGCGACCATCCAGTGGAGCCCGCAGAACGGCGCGTGGCTGGTGCGCGGCCCGATCCGTACGGCGTGGTCACATCTGAAAGCGACCGACGGTCCGCTGGGTAGCCCCACCTCCGACACCACGGTGGCCGACGGCGTCTACACCCAGACCTTCAGCGGCCAGAACGGCAATCCGGTGCAGATCCGCTGGAGCAAGGCCGACGGTTTCACCACCGTGCCGCCGGAGATCGCGGGTCAGTTGAGCGGACTGGATGTATCGGCGCCCGGTGCGGCCCCGGGTTCGGTGGTGTCCGGCGGTAATCCGGAGCCGGCGACCGAAGCCAAGTCCGACTCCGATTCGGGGTCGAGTTCGAACGCGAAGTGGTGGGCGCTGCCGATCGGTCTGGTGATCGCGGCCATCGCGGGTGCGCTCGCGGCCATGGTGGGCCGCGGCGGATCCAACCACAGCGCGTCCGGGCGGGGCCGGGGCACGCCGGTCGCGGCGGGCACCGCGGCCGCGGCGCGTCCCCGTGGTGGATCGCATGTCGCCACCCCCGAGGAAGCGCACACCCGTATGGGCACCACGCGCAATCCCTGATCGCAGGCACGACGTGGGCTCCCGGGGACGAAATCCCCGGGAGCCCAGACGTATTCGCTACCCGGCCGCAGCCGTGCCCAGGTCGGCCCGAGCCGCGGTGGCGAACTCGAAGGCCGCGGGTTCGGGCTTGCGTGTCGCACGCCAGTAGCTCGTGCCGGTGCCCGCCCAGGACTGGCGGTTGTGGCCGGTGTGGTCCAGGAACCAGCTGTGACAACCGCCGGACACCCACACGGACCGGTCGAGTTTGCCGTGCAACCAGGTGTTGAACTCGTCCTGCTTCGCGCCGCTCACCTCGATCCGGGTGGCGCCCCGGCTCTGCATCAGCCGCAGGCACTGCACGATGTAGCGGACCTGAGCCTCGATGAGGAACACGATCGACTGGGCGCCACCACCGGAGTTCGGGCCCATGATCATGAAGAAGTTCGGGAAGCCCGCCACGGTCATGCCGAGGTAGGCCTGCATGCCGTCGCGCCAGGCGTCCTGAATGGTGAGCCCGTCGCGACCGACGATGTGTTCGGTCGCGCACCGA
>NZ_BAUA01000166.1 GCF_000710915.1 Nocardia brasiliensis IFM 10847 | reverse complement strand
GCTCGGCGCGCTGCCGGAGCAACTTCGATGGCTTCCGCCCGCGGCAGATCGGTCGATCAGCCCGACCGCGGCGGACGAGACACGTCCAGCCGCGGGTCACGCTGGGCGAGCGCCGCGCGCAGCAGGCCGAGATAGGCCTGCTGCCCGGCGTCGGTGGTCTCGTATTCGATGCGCGGCGGACCGCCGGTGGTGCTCGTGGTGGTTTCGTGCGCGATCAGCAGGTGTTCGGCGGTCATCGTTTTGAGCGCGTGATAGACCGAGCCGGATTTGACGCCGGCCCATTCGTGGGCGCCCCACGATTCCAGATCGGCCCGGACCTGATAGCCGTGCGCTCGTCCGCGCCGCCGCACCGCACCGAGCACCAAAAGCCGAACTGCGGACATCGGTCCTACCTTTCGCGCCGGGAGCGTGTCACTGATCGGCTCGCCACGCCGCCAGAATACGGCGCAGCTCCGCGACACCGGCCAGGGCGTCGGCGAGCGCGACACGGTCCGCGCCGGTCAGCGGGATGGCCGCGATCCGCGTGAGCAGCGCGTCGGCGCAGGCCGGATCATCCTGGCGCACAGCGAGTTCGGCACGATAAGCGAGCGCATCGACCAGATCGACCGTCGTTGCGCTGCTTTCGGTGCGCCGCAAAGTTCCATCGAGGATCTTCGCGGCCTGAGCGTCCTCGCCGCGCGAATCCGCCTGCACCACAGCGTCATCGATCGCCTTGCGGAGTTTCGACGTCGGGCCCGCCGCATCGGTGGCGCGCATCGGGAAGAAGCGGATCCAGTTTCCACCAGGATCGACCACCAGGAAACCCGTGAGATTGCCGGTGTTCTTGCGCCGCCGGGGACGGGTCATCCGCGGCGTCCCGGCGACCAGCAGTTTGCCGTACTTCGCCCGCATGCCGGCCGCGAACGAGTCGAACAGTGCGCCGATATCGGGCACCTGCACCACGCACGACCCGTAGGAGTCGGCGGGCACGAAGCCGGGCATCCCGAAGAACTGCAACCCGATGTCCTCGCGCTGCATCCCGATGGCGGGATTGGGCCGGGTCTGGCGGTAGGTCTGCTCGAACCCGAGCATCCGATAGAACTCGCCCATCTCGTCGATGTCCACGCAGGGCAACAGCGGCGTGGTGATCTCTCCGGCCATCTCGGCACATCCTTCACTGCGATACTCAGTCACTAGCCAAAATTGGCTAGTAGGTCGAGCGTAGCGGCAGCCCGACCCACGAAGCAAACTTGACTAGTTGGTGGAATCGGCGGTTGCGTCAATCCGCGCGCCGACATAACCGGCTGACGGATGCCGAAACGCCGGCCGCCGGCAGGGTCGAGCCGGTAGGCACGCATCGAGGCGACAAAAGCGCTGATCAGCGGCGTGTCGGCGAGTGGCGGCGGACCGCGCGATGCCAGGATGAGCAGGCACTGGGCAACGTTGTCGGAGGCTCGTCGAGGGAGCATGCATGTCGCGTCGCCGTCTGGCCGGTCTCGTTGTCCCGCTGCTGCTTCCGCTCGTTCCCACCGCGGCGCACGCCGAAACCGCGGTCGATTCCAGCCGGTACGTGAATCCGTTCGTCGGCACCCAGGACGGTGGGCCCGATTTCGGGCACGGCGGCGGCGCGGGCATGACCTTTCCCGGCGCGGTGGCCCCGTTCGGGATGATGCAGTGGAGCCCCGACACCGTGCGCAGCGCGGGCGGCGGATACAAGTACGAGGACAACCGCCTGTACGGGTTCTCGATGACGCATCTATCCGGGCCGGGATGCACTGGCGCGCAGGACTTTCCGGTACTTCCGATCAGCGGCTCGATCGGCCGGTCACCGGCCGTCGACGGCGCGGGCTACCTGCAGACCTTCGACCACGCGAACGAGCAGGCCGACCCGGGCTACTACGGCGTGACCACCGATTCCGGCGTGCGGACCGAGCTGACCACCGCCACCCGCGCCGGCATCGCCCGGTTCACCTTCCCCACCGGCCGCCCCGGCACGGTGCTGCTCGACGTCACCGGCTCGGTCAACGGCGTCGAGGACGCGGAGATCAGCCTCGACGGCAACGCGGTATCCGGCTGGGCGCACACCGGCGGGTTCTGTGGCGCGAAGAGCCGGTACCGGGTGCACTTCCACGCCACCTTCGATAGCCCGATCACTGCGTCGGGTACCTGGCGCGACGATGTCCTGCAACCCGGCGGCCACTCCGTCACGGGCAAGGCGCAGACCCGCCGCACCCGGTCCGGCGAGATCGCCGGCAACGGCCAGGGCAGCGGACTGTTCCTGCAGTTCGACTCCGACCGGCCGGTGCAGATGCGCACCGCCATCTCCTACGTCAGCGTCGAGGGCGCCCGGCGTAATCTCGCCGCCGAGATCGGCGTCAAGGATTTCGACACCGTGCGGGCGCAGGCACGCGCGGCATGGCAGCGCAGACTGGACCAGATCGTGGTGACGGGCGGTGCGCCAGATCGGTTGCGTACCTTCTATTCCGCGCTCTACCACGTGTTCTTACAGCCCTACATCTTCGACGATGTCGACGGCAACTACACCGGGTTCGACGGTCGCGTCCATCAGGTGCGCCCCGGGCATCATCACTACGCCACCTTCTCCGGGTGGGACATCTATCGCAGTGCGGCACAACTGCTCGCCTGGCTGGCACCCGATGTCGCCTCGGATATCGCGCAATCCATGTACGACAACGCGCACGCGCTCGGGGACGTGTGGGATCGGTGGTCGCATCAGAACACCGTCACCGGTGTGATGAACGGCGACCCGTACCACTCGATCCTCGCCAGCGCCTACGCCTTCGGGGCACGGGATTTCGCGGCCGCGGACGCATTGACCTCGATGATCGCCGGGGCCGAGCGTGTCGGCGAGCTGTCCGGCTATACCGAACGTCCCGGCAACGACCAGTATCTGCGGCTCGGCTGGGTGCCGGATCAGGTGTCGGACACCCTGGAATACAACATCGCCGATTTCGGCATCGCCCAGTTGGCCGCGCGACTGGGCGAAACCGAGGAACATGACACGTTCCTGCGCCGCGCCGGCGGCTGGGAGCATCTGTTCAATCCGTTCACCGGCTGGCTGCAACCGCGCTCGGCCCTCGGTTTCTTCGGGCTCCTGTTCAATCCGGCGGCCACCGAGGGCTACGTGGAAGGCAATGGGGCGCAATACCATTGGATGGTTCTGCACAATGTGGGTGCGCTCTTCGCCAAGATGGGCGGCCGGGACCGCGCCGCCGCCCGGCTGGACGAGTTCTTCACCGAACTCAACGCGGGCCCGCACGCGCCGCACGCCTACCTCGGCAACGAACCGTCCTTGCAGACGCCGTGGCTCTACGCCTGGGCCGGGCGCCCGCACCGCACCCAGGACGTGGTGCACCGGGCCCGCACCGAACTCTTCGGCCCATCGGCCGACGGCCTGGCGGGCAATGACGACCTGGGCACGATGTCGGCCTGGTACGTCTGGGCCGCGCTCGGGTTGTACCCGGTGATCCCGGGCCGCGCCGAGCTTTTCGTGCACGGGCCCGCGTTCGAGTCCGCCGTGGTGCGCCGTTCGACCGGCGCCGAATTCACCATCGTCGCGCCGGAGACCTCTGATGCCAACCGCTATATCCAGTCGTTGCGGGTCGACGGCGCGGATACGACGCGGGCATGGTTGCCCGAGTCGTTCGCGCTGTCCGGGGGCCGCCTCGACTTCACCATGGGCCCGCGACCCGCGCCCCGGTTCGGCGCCACGGACGCCGACACGCCGCCGTCGTTCGGCGTGCTGCGGTAGCCGCCGGGCGCGGCGCTGGGCGCGGCGCGGTGGAATCGCCTTTGCTGCGGGCGAACTGACCCGTTCGAGTCGGCATCGATCCCACTATTGACTATGGACACAGACGAAGTGGCGGCGGACGAAGTAGGCAGACTCGTCGGCACGGTGGCACCGACCGATTCGTTTCCTACGGTCGACGAACTGGACCACTTCGTAGACGCGCTGGCCCACGCGTTACCCGATCGGGTCGCCGTCACCGAGATCGGCGGTTCGCGCGGCGGGCACCCGATCAGGTGCGTGCGGGTCGGCGCCGGACCCCGGCGGGTGGTGGTGGTCGGCAACCCGCATCCGAATGAGCCGATCGGCATGGCGACCATCCGGCACCTGCTGGGCAGGCTCACCCAGGACGACGACCGAACCCTCGGCGCGACTTGGTATTTCGTGCTGTGTCTGGACCCGGACGGGACCCGGCTCAACGAGGCCTGGTTCGCCGGGCCGCGCACGAGAACCACTGTCGCACACGGCTTCTATCGGCCACCGGCCGCAGAGCAACCGGAGTGGTGCTTCCCGACCAGCTGGCGCGGCATCGCGGTGGGCGCGCCGCTGCCCGAAACGAAAGCGCTGATGGGTCTGATCGATCGAACCCGGCCCGCGCTGATCGTGTCGTTGCACAACGCCGATTTCGGCGGCGGATTCTTCTACACCACCGGCGGTGACCCCGAATACTGGTCCGCGCTGACCGGACAGCTCGCCGCCGTCGGCGTGCCGATCTACACCGGCGAGCCCGACGTTCCCGGCGCGCGGACCTGGCAGCCCGGGATCTTCGAACTACCGCGGTTCCAACGGATCGCCGAGGCGCTGGCCGGCGACGGCGTCGAACCGCTGGCGATGATGTACGGCGGCGGCATCCGCGACTACGCCGCGTCCCACGGAACCGCCATCCTGGTGTGCGAACTGCCGCTGTGGGTGGACCCACGGGTCGCCGACGAGACGCCGAGCGGCCACCGGATCGCCGATGTCCTGCACGCCAGCGCTACCGATTACGAGGAGATCGCCGACCTGGTGAGCGGGGTGCTCGGTCGCCTCGCGGCCCACCTGGACGGCAGCAGTCCGTTCCAGCGGGCCTTGACCGACTCGGTCCGGGCCCTGCGCGGCATCGCGATCGCCAAACGGGCGGCCACCGATACCCGGCAGGCCACTGCCGGCGAGCTCTTCATCGAGAAGTACGTGTGGGCGGCGGTCGCCCGGCTGCGGGCCGGCGGCATGCTGCTCCGGCTGCTCGTGTCGTCTCCGGGCAACGGGCCGGACGACGTGGTCGCCGAACGCCTCCGCTTCGCGCCGATCTTCGACAAGTGGTGCGCCGACATCGAGACCAACGCGCCAGGACTACCCGTGCCGATCCAGCACCTGGTCGCCGTGCAGTCCGCCGCCATCGTGACCGCCGTGGCCCGGCTGCGCGACGGCCGCCCGATCTGACCCTGACCGGCAGATACGCCATCAATTTCGAAGTCACGGTTTCGTAACGGACGGCGTTGGGTAATCACAGATACATGACATCGACGGATAACCGACCCAGCCGCATCGCCGGCCTGGAGTCGGGGACCGCGGTTTTGGCATTCGCTACGTGCCTTGCCTTTTCGATCGGCATCGCCACTCTTACGCAGTCTGCTGTCACCACGGTCCTCGCCTGCCTCAGCATCGCGGCCGGACTCGTACTCGTACTGAACATCTTGCCGCACAAGGCCTGACCCCCCGCTCGCTGCCGGGTCTTGCATCCCGCGCCCAACCCTGGTGCCATTGCGCCGAACGGTTCGGCGCAATTCGGAGGCGAGCATGCTGTCCCTGCAGGAGATTTCCGATCGTATGGAGATCCAGGACCTGATGGTCCGGTACTCGCACGCGGTCGACACCGGGCAGTGGGATCTGCTGGACGACATCTTCACCGGTGACGCGCACATCGACTACACCGCGATGGGCGGCCCCGCGGGCGATGTGGCGGCGACGAAGCAGTTCCTCGCCGCCATGCTGCCCAATTTCCCCGCGTTCCAGCACCTCATCAGCAATTCCTCGATCACCGTCGACGGTGACACGGCCACCGGCCGCACCATGTGCCACAACCCGATGATGATGTCCGGCGGGGACGGTCCATCGAGCCTCATGCTGTGTGGGCTGTGGTACCTGGACACCTTCGCCCGCGTCGACGGGCGCTGGCGCATCGCGCGCCGGGTCGAGGAGAAGAGCTATATGTTCGTCGCGCAGCCGTTGCCGGGCACCGGTTAGCCCAGGATCGGCAAGCCGCGCTCCGCGCACAGCCGCGTCAACGCGTCCTGCATGACGCCGGTGACGTGGTCGTAGGCGGCATCGAGATCCAGTTCGGGTCCGTGTTCGGAACGCAGATCGATCGGCGGGAGGAATTCGATCGTCACTTTGCTGGGCAGCGGAATGTGCCCGGCGAGATCACCGATGTTGAGCCCCCAGGGCAGCGCCAGCGAAATCGGAAACACTTTGAGGCGCAACATCTGATCCAACCGCAGCAGCCGCGCCAGCCGGTCCCCGCGGCTGAGCATCAAGGCGGTCTGCTGCGCACCGGCATTGACGAAGGGAACGATGGGAACACTTGCGTCCCAAGCCAATCGGAGGAAGCCGGTGCGGCCCGCGAAATCGATCTGATCTTCCTCCCAGGTCGGTCGATGCACCTCCCAGTCGCCGCCGGGGTACACCAGCACCGCCGCGCCGTCCCGGAGCACCTGGCGTGCGCGGTCCGGATCCGCGCCCACCGTGCCGAAGCGCCGCAGCAGCGTGCCGATCACCGGATAGGCCATCACCATGTCGTGCGCGAGTTGAAAGAACGGCCGATGCGGTCCGAACCGGCGCACGAACGCCAAGGTTGTGACGAGCACCTCCGGGGAGACGTTGCCCCCGGAATGATTGCCGACCAACAAGACCGGGCCCTCGTCCGGGATGTGGTCGAGGCCGCGGACCTCCGCCCGGAAGTACAGCCGGGCGAACAGCCACGCGGGGCCCACGGTGTCGATGATGAATTCGGGATCCCGGTCGGCCGGGTCGGCCGCCGGGACACGCGACTTCACCTGGTGGGCGACCCAATCGGCGAGATGGTCGATCCGATCGGTCGGCAATCCGGGCAACTTCATGGGCAACGATTCCGCCGTTCGGTGTCTACGATTCGATGGTCAGCAACCGCCGGAAGAAGCCGCGGTAGCCGCGCAACGCCTGCCGCAGTTCCTCGGTGTCGGCGTCCTGCAAACCCGAACTGTGCTCCTCGAGCACGCGCTTGCGTTCCGCGTACGCGGTGGTCAACTGGTAGATGACGTCGCTGACGATCTTGTCCGCCTGGGTGACCGCGTCGCGCGGGCTGTCGACGAACGCGCCCTGCACCTCACGCCACTGGGTGCGCAGCCGATCGAGGTCGGCCTCGCCGAAGAGCGCGGCGCCGACGCTGTCGAGCGAAGTTCGCTGGCCCTCAGGGGTATTCGCAGCCGACCCGGTATACCCGACCTCGGCGTCGGCGGCGGTGCCCGGATCCGCGGCGGGCGCGTCGAGGCGTGCCTCGGTGGCCGGTTCCCGCTCCGGATCGGCGGCGCTCGCCGCGGTGGCGTGCGGGTCCACATCGGTCTCGGTCAGCGCCTCGGCGTGCTGGTCGGCGGCGGATACGTGCCCGCCGGAATCGGTTTCGCCGAACTCGTCGGCCCGCTGTGGCGAGTCCGCCGTGCTCGACGCCGTGGACGTCCGCTCCGTTTCGGTGCCGTACTCGGCGGCCGCCGCTTCCCGCTCGTCCGCGTGTGCTTCGGATTCCGCCGTCGCCCACCGGCTCTCGTGCTCTTTCGGCGAATCCGCTGCGGTGGCTCGCTCGGGGTGCCCGGTGCGGTCGTATTCGGTGCTCATGACAGTGCCTTCTTGTCGTGCTGGATCTGCTCGGTCGTATCGTGGTGCGCCTGCTGCTCGGCGGCGGTCGTATCCCGTTCAGCCGTCCCGACGGGTGCGGCCTTCTTGCCCTCGGACGCTCCGTTCAGCAAGTCCTGGAACAGATCCCGGTAGTGCACGATCGCGGTGCGCCGGTCCTCGGTGGACACGGCGGTACCGCTGGGCCGGGTCGCGATCTCGTGCGCGGTCCGGTAGTGCCCGAGCGGTTCCGCGTGCTCCACCGACAGATCCGCCACCTGCTGATCGAAATTCTCAGTGGGATAACCACGTTCGGCCATCACGGTGGTCAGCAGGCGATCGGCGGCGAGCAGGGCCGCCGCCGGATCGTCGATGAACTGCTCCTGCACCTCGACCCAGCGGGCCGTGTACAGCTGCTTCTGTTCGTCGGACAGGGTGCGCAGTTCGAGCTCGGCATGGCGGCGTTCTCGTTCGGCCAGTTCACGTTCCGCGGCGCGGCGATCGTCGTGTTCCTGAACCGTCCGGTCGTATTCCGGTCCGAATCGGCTGCGCAGCCGTTGCCTGCGCACCATCGGCCACACCAGTAAGGCGATGACCACCGCAACGAGAACGACCAGAACGATCACTGTGATCAACACTCCAGACGACACTTGAACCTCCTTGCCGAGCCTGTCGTATCGGACAGGTAATGCCTCGCCGCCGAGGTTCCAAACTCTTGATCTCCCGCAGTCACTTTCGTGCCGCTACCCGATGATCACCGCGGCGGCACACTCGCGGCTTTGGCGAATTCCTCGATCAGCACGGGATATTGCTCGGCGCCGTGCCCGGCCGCGATCGCCCGGTCCGCCATCGCCTTGATCAGTTCGGGCAGTTCGGTGTTGACGCCGACCGCCGCGCTCTCCTCGAGCAGGTGTGCCATCGCCCGCACATCGGTCTCCAGCGCGGACACCTGGGCGGGGAAGGCGCCCCGATCGATCTGCTCGGCATAGCCGGGCAGCCAACTCGCGACGCCGGTCGCGATCTGTCGTGCGAACGGCGCGTACGCCGCGGCGTCGACACCCGCCGTCCGGAGCATCGCGGTGCCGTGCAGCCATGCGTTCAGCACACTCCACATCATCGCCAGACCCGCCACGTCGTACAGAGACGCCAGCCCGTGGTCCGCACCGAGGTAGGTCACGGTGCCGAGCGCGTCGAGGATCGGCCGGTGCGAGTCGAAGTCCGCGTGCGGTCCGCTGTGCAGGATGACCGCCTCGGCAGTGCCGATGGCCGATGGGATCGCCATGATGGCCCCATCCAGGTACCGCGCGCCTCGCGAAGCGGCCCACGCGGCGGCGGTTCTGGCCTGAGCGGAGTCACCCGAGGTCAGGTTGATCAGCGTCGTCGCGCCGAAGTCATGGGTGCCGAGCAGTTCGCGCACGGCCTGGTAATCGGTGAGGCAGATGATCGTCAGCGGGCTCGCCGCCAGCGCGTCGGCGAGGGTAAGCGCCTGCCAGGCACCCTCGTATACCAACTGGTCGGCTTTATCTGCGGTGCGATTCCACACCGTGGTCGGATGACCTGCCCGCAGGAACGCCGCGGCGAGTGCCCGGCCCATCAGTCCGAGTCCGAGGACGGTCACCGTGGTCTGTCGTGTACTCATGGCAGCATCTTCAACGTTGATATCGGTGTGAAGGTCAAGTGAGGGTTCGATGCGAATCGGGGAGCTGAGTCGTCGAGCGGGCGTCAATGCCCATCAGCTGCGTTACTACGAGGCTCAGGGCTTGCTGGCGGCGAAGCGGGGTGCGAACGGCTACCGCGAATACGACGAGGACGCCCTGCTGCGGGTGCGGCAGATCCGGCACCTGCTCGGGGCAGGCTTGTCCTCCGAGGACATCGCCTACTTGCTGCCGTGCGCCGTCGGCGCGGCCCCGGAACTGCCCGGGTGCCCGGAGTTGTTGTCCGCCATGCGGTCCCGGCTGCAGCGGCTCGACGAGCGGATGCGCGGGCTCGCCCAGTCGCGCGATGCGCTCGCCCGCTACATCGCCGCCGCCGAGCAGACCGGCGCCGAACACTACCCACCCTTCGACGCGGTCCCGGCCTGACCTCCCGCACCCTTTCCGCGTTCTCGCACCCGTTCCACGCCGGAAACGGGTAGCGGGGTATGCGCGGTCAGGGGATGCGGCGCAAGGCCTCGACGGGACAACTGTCCACGACCAACCGGAGGAGGTCCGGGTCGGACTCGGCGGCCGCGTCCGCGAGCGGTTCGACGATGCCGTCATCGCCCACGCGGAACAGGTTGGGGGCCAAGGCTTCACACATGCCGTGGCCCTCGCAGCGGGCGCGGTCGGCGACGATCCTCACGACAGTCGTTCCAGCCGGATCGGCAGGCCGTCCGCGGGCATCGGGCCGGTGCCCGCGACGAGCGGCACCTCGTAGCCGGGCCGCAGCGACCAGCGGTAGCGCAGCAACATCTGGTGCAGCACCGCTTTCACGGTCATCCCGCCGAAGTAGAGGCCGATGCACTTGTGCGCGCCGCCGCCGAACGGGGCCCAGGCCAGGCGATGCGATTTGTCCTCACGCCGGTCGGCGGCGAATCGTTCGGGATCGAACGCGTCGGGATCGTGCCAGTAGGCCGCGGTGCGCATCATCGGGTAGGCGCCGACGACGACGAGCGTGCCGCGCGGCAGATAATGACCCAGAATATCGGTGTCCCGCGTGGTTTCCCGAACCTGCTGTGCCACCGGCGAATACAGCCGCAACGCCTCTTTGAACGCGAGGTCGAGCCCGGGCAGCCGGTCGAGGTCGGCGTAGTCGAGCGTGGGTTTGCCGAGCGCCAGGGACTCCGCCCGCAGCCGCTCCTGCCAGTCCGGATGGCGGGCCAGCTCGTAGGCCAGCATGGTCGCGGCGATCGTGCTCGTGTCGTGCGCGGCCATCATCACGAAGATCATGTGCTCGATCACTTCGCGGTCCGAGAACGTATGCCCCTCTTCACTTTCCGCGGTGCAGAGCACGCTGAACAGGTCCTTGCCCGCACCCGCGCGTTTGGCGGGCAGTTCGCGCCGGAAGTAGTCGGCCAGCATGCGGCGACCCCGGAGGCCACGCGACCACACGCCGCCGGGCACATTGGTGCGCAGCAGCGCGGTCGCACCGTGCACCGCGTCCTCGAAAGCCCTGCTGAGCATGACGCTTTCGGGTCCGAGTTCGGCGCCGGCGAAGACCTCGGTCGCCTGCGCGAGCAGGATCTTCTTGACCTCGTCGTAGAGCGCGAAATGCGCACCGGGCCGCCACTGCGCGATCCCCCGGGTGATCCGCGGCGTCGTCAACTCGAGGTAGCCGACCAAGCGCGGCCTGGTGAACGCCTGCTGCATGATCCGGCGATGGAACAGATGCTCGTCGAAATCCCGCAGCAGCAGACCGCCGTGGAAGAACGGTCCGATCACGAACTCCCAGCCGCGCTGCGCCGAGAACACCTTGTCCCGGTCGAGCAGCACTGCCTCGACCGCGGCGGGACTGAATACACCGACCGTCCGGCGACCGAGCAGACCCATCCAGCTCACGGGGCCATAGCGTTCGAATCGGTTGCGCGCCAGCCCGATCGGGTCACTCAGCGCATGCAGGGTGTAGCCGATGCCGGGCGCGCCGAAGTCGCCGAGGACGGGCCGCAGGTCACTGCCCGCGGGCGGCGGCGCGAGCGGCCGCGCCGTGGACGGATACCGCTCGACCACCCGGGCGCCGAGAGTTTGCGCGTGCCTGGCGAGCCGCGCACGCAAGTGCCGGACATCCCCTGGCACATCGGTAATTCTCTGGGGCACAAGAAGACTCATTGCGGCTGTCCCTTCGCGACGCTGCGATGCCCCGACCATACCGGAAACACACGTTTCCGTAAACACTTGTTTCCGAACTTCTGCTGTGCGAGGCTCCTGAGGTGACCCGAGCATTCAGCGGCACCTATCGCGGCACGTCCACCGCCGAGCGCCGGGAAGATCGGCGCAGGCGGTTGATCGACGCCGCCCTAGACATCGTCGGCACCCAGGGTTTGTCGGCGCTGACCGTGCGCGGGGTCTGCGAACAGGCCAAGGTCGGCCCGCGCTTCTTCTACGAGGCCTTTCCCGACCTGGACGGGCTCGCCGCCGCGTTGCTGCTCGAGGTCCAGGAGGCCGCGCTCGAACGGTCCCGGGCCGCGATCGCGGACACCGCGGGCACACCCGCCGACCGGATCCGGGCCGGCGTCGCCGCATTGATCATCGAGGTCACCGACGATCCGCGCCGCGCACAGATCATCTTCGCGCAGGCGTACGGCAGCGAGGCGCTCATGCGCTCGCGTTTCGCGGGGATGCGCCGGGTCGCCGAGGTGATCATCGAGCAGACCCGGCTGGTGCTCGCCCTGCCCGCCGGCCAGGACACCGCCGTGGCCGCCACCTCGCAGTTGATCACCGGCGGCGCCGCCGAACTGGTGCTGGTGTGGCTCGACGGCGGCCTCGACGTCGACCGCGACGGCTTGATCGATCTGATCGCCGATTTCGCCATCGCCATGGTCATGCGCCTGCCCGACGTCGCCCAGCGGCTCTCCGGCGACTCCCCCGCCTCGTCCTGACGCGCCACACCGTCCGGACCGAAAGCGCGAATCCGCTGGCCACTGCGCCGGTAGATCATCTACCCTCGATGCATGAACGCAGGCAGGCGATTTCCTTGCCCCGGGCCGACAGTCGGCCGCGGGGACAGCCGCGTGCGTAGCCGTACGTAGTTCCTGTGGCCGTCGCCGGTTCGGGGGTTGTACCGAAACCGACCGGCTACCAAGGAATTACCGATGCCTACCTATCTCACCACTGCGGATCTGTCGCGCGCGCTGACGGTGCGTGACCTCAGCGACGCCGCCCAGGGCCCGCACGCCATGCAGCAGCTGCTCGACGAACTCGTCGCGGCCCTCGCCGCGCCCGCCGGGCCGACCGTGCGCATCGTGCGCAACTCGCCGATCGTCGCGGTCGCCGACAACTACGACAAGCTCGGCTACGACCCGGCCGATGTCACCCGCGACGCGCGCTACACCCGATACCTCAGCCCGACCGCCATGCTGCGCAGCCACACCACCGCCGATATCCCGGCCGCGCTGCGCAGCTATGCCGAAATACAGACCGAGACAGACGAATTGATCGTCGTGCCCGGTCTCGCCTACCGTCGCGACGTCGTGGATCGAAGCCATGTGGGTGAACCGCACCAGGTGGATCTGTGGCGTCTGCGATCTCGTCCGGACACCGGCGAAGCCGACCTACAGGAGATGATCGCCGAGCTGGTGACCGCGGTGCTGCCCGGCGCGGTGTGGCGCACCACCCCCGCCGTCCACCCGTACACCACACTCGGCCGCCAGGTCGACGTCCGGCTCGAGCACGAATGGCTCGAACTGGCCGAATGCGGGCTCATCGCCGAGCACATCCTGGCCGGCGCCGGACTCGATCCGGCTCGCTGGTCCGGTACCGCACTCGGGCTCGGCTTGGACCGAGCGTTGATGCTGCGCAAGGGAATTCCCGATATCCGTTATCTGCGCTCGGCCGACCCGCGCATCGCCGGGCAACTGCGAGACCTGGCACCGTGGCGCCCGGTCTCGATGCTGCCACCGATCCGGCGCGATCTGTCGGTGGTCATCGCGGACCACACCGACGACGAGACGCTGGGCGATACGGTGCGAAAAGTGTTGCACGACAGGCTCGACGACATCGAGTCGGTGCTCGTCACGGCGCGCACCCCGTGGGATCGGCTGCCCGGCTCCGCGCGGGAGCGCCTCGGCATGCGGCCGGGCCAGGCCAATGCCGTCGTACGACTCACCCTCCGGCCGCTCACCCGCACGCTCACCGACGAGCAGGCGAACGCGATCCGTAATGAGGTCTATCGAGCGATTCATATCGGACCGCATCTCGAACTCGCTTGAACAATAAAGAACCGTCCACCCCGATCGCCGATCCCGCACGGACGCAAACCATTCCGTATCCTCCCCACTTCACTGGGGAGGATACGGGCAGGCGGCACCGACTTAAAGTGAGGTTTGTCCCGCAACCGGAACATTCCGAGGAATTCCAATGTACAAGAAATTAGCCGTCGTCGGCGCCGCCCTATTTGCGCTCGCTTTGCCGATGTCCGGCTCCCCCGTTTCTGGGCAGCCCGGGTCCGACTGGCCGGGCGCCCCACCGGACAAGATCGTCATCGACGTGGTGACCGTCAACGGCACCGGTTGCCCCAAGGACACAGCGGCAGTGGCGGTTTCACCCGACAATACCGCCTTCACGGTGACCTACAGCGCGTACACCGCCCAGGTCGGTCCGGAGGCGAGCCCCACCGACTTCCGCAAGAATTGCCAGCTCAACTTGAAGGTGCACGTCCCGCAGGGCTTTACCTACGGAATCGCGCAGGCGGACTATCGCGGTTTCGCCAGTTTGCAAAAAGGCGCGACAGCACTGGAACGCGCCCGCTACTATTTCCAGGGTAATTCACCGACCGACTTCGTCGATCACACATTCAAGGGCCCGTTCGCCGACGACTGGCAAAAGACCGACACTACCGAGGTAGGCGCGATCGTCTATCTGCCGTGTGGCGAAACCCGGAACTTCAATATCAACACTCAATTGCGAGTGGACGCAGGCACCTCCGATCCCAAGAAGACCAGCTTCATCACGATGGACTCGACCGACGGCGCCATCAACACCACCTACCACTTCGCGTGGAAGGTCTGCCCGAAGCCCTGACCCCGCCCGCACCTGACACTGGAATCCCGTTGGCGACAACGGGATTCCAGCCATGCCGACAAGCCGGATGGGGCGAGGCAACGGCCTCGCCCCATCCTCGTTCGCCAGGGTTATCGGTTGCGGTGACTGTGCGAGCCGCCGAGGCGTTTGGCCGCCGTCGGTTGGGCCGCGGCGCCCTTCTTGCCCGCCTCGCTGGCCCGCTTGGGGTCGTTGTCGAAGCTGCCGCTGCTCGCCTTGCCGCCCAGGCTGGCGATCTTGCGCTGCTGCGCTGCGTCCATGGCGGCAAAGCCGCGTGGGGCGTCGGCCATGCGTATCTCTCCTTGCCTCGGGTGTTCTTACGGCGACGGCCGGGGGTGTCTTCGTGGCCCCTGTAGCCGCCGGACGCAGTCCGTCCCTAGCCGCGCACGGCCGGAGCGGCTGCGTAGGTACCGCCTACCCGAGGTGCCGGCGTGCAAACACGACCGGCTCAGGTCTGCTGCTGTGCCACCAACACCGGGGCGGGTTCCGCCCTGGTCACGGCCCTGCGACCGGAGACGAAGTACAACGCCACGAGCAGCACGCTGAACCACACATAGGTGTTGCCCACGATGTGTTGCCAAGCGGTCCACTGGGTTTCGCGATGCTCGCCGTCGGGCAGCCAGTTCTGCGGCCCGTACACGAAGATCGCGGTGATGATCGCGATCGTCACCCACCAGCCGATGGCCCGGCGCCGCGGCAACCTGGTGGCGGCGTAGCCGACGGCGCCGAACAGCGCCGGGGCGATCCACACCCAGTGGTGTGACCACGAGATCGGCGACAGCAGCAAGGTGAACACCGCGTTGATGCCGAGCGCCAGCGGCGGGAAATCGACCGCGCGCCGCATGGCCGCGACCACGAGCACCAGCAGCGCGGCGCCCAGCACCAGCCAGAGCGCGGTGAACGCGGGCTCGGGCACCTGCAGCCGGGCCAGTACCGCCTGGATCGACTGATTGGTGTGGAAGGCCGAACCGCTCAAGCCGGACACGTTGCCCATCCCGCCGAACCAGTACTTGACCGAGTCGTGCGGCAACACCAAGAACCCGAGGCCCGTCGCCGCGGCGCCGGTGATCGCCGCCGTGGCCGCCGACTTGTAGTCCCGGCGCACCAGGAAGTAGAGCACGAACGCGGCCGGGGTCAGCTTGATCGCGGCCGCGATGCCGATCAGCATGCCGCGCCGCCAGCGCGGCTTGTGGGCCAGGCAGTCGGCCGCGACCAACGCCATGAGCAGCAGGTTCACCTGACCGAAGTCCAGCGTCGCGTGCACCGGTTCCAGCAGCAGACCCAGCGGCGTGGCGCACAGCGTCGCGAACAGCGCGAGTTTGCGCTGGCCGGCCGCGGGCCAGATCCGGCGCGCTACCAGGTACAGCGTCAACGCCAGCGCGGCCACCGAGGACACGAAGAAGGTGAACGAGGCGGCCGGCCAGGGCAGCAACGCGAACGGGCTCAGCGCCAGCGCGGCGAACGGCGGATAGATGAACGGCAGCCCCGCGCCGATCGTGGTCTGCGGCAGCTGGCCGTACATGTCCTTGCCGTGCCGTAGCGCGTCCACGCCCAGCCGGTAGACCTGCAGGTCGATGAACCCGCCGGTGATCTCGTGGAACGGCCACACCGGCAGTAGCAGACAGAACGCGGAGAACCCGATGGCGAGCGCCGGTGCCAGCCACACCACGACCCCGAGTCGACGGTGCTGTGCTTCCGGCTCAACGCGGGTGGTGACACTACTCATCCGCGGCGACTATACCGACCTGTGCGGCGCGGCACACCAGGTGGGAGGGGCTACCCACCAGTATTCGACCGGACTCGGCGTCGCGGCGCGCGCGAGGCGGGAACCGCGCGGGCGGTGGTAGTAATGGGCCCATGAGCGCTGACATGGATCCGGAACTCATCGAGCTCGCGACCAAGGTGTTCGATTTCGCCCGGCAGGGCGACGCGACGGCGCTGGCGACGTACATAGATGCGGGAGTACCCGCAGACCTCACCAACGAAGCCGGCGACACGCTGCTCATGCTCGCCACCTACCACGGGCACCGCGCGGCCGTCGCGGCGTTGCTCGACCGCGACGCCGATCCCACGCGCGCCAACGACAAGGGGCAGACCCCGTTGGCGGGCGCGGTGTTCAAAGGGGAGACGGAGATCGTGCGGCTGCTGCTCGAATCCGGCGCCGATCCGGACGCGGGCACCCCGTCGGCGCGCGACGCCGCCGTGCTGTTCGGCAAGACGGACCTGATCGAGTTGTTCCGCGACTACTGAGCAGCCCCGGAATTTCGCGGTACACGGTTGGTGTTGACCGGACGGAACCGACGAACCGGAGGCGAACGACATGGCACAGAACAGCTTCAACGAACAGATCATCGAGGAGTTCCGCGCGAACGCGGGCAAGGTCGGCGGCATGTTCGAGGGCGCGCACATGGTCTTGATCACCACGACCGGCGCGAAGTCCGGTCGGCGGACCACCAGCCCACTGGTCTTCCTGCCCGACGGCGAGCGGGTGGTGCTCATCGCGTCCAACGGCGGCGCGGACAAGCACCCGGCGTGGTATTTCAATCTCCGCGCGAACCCGGACCTGACCGTGGAGATCGGCACCGAACGCTACGAGGCGAAGGCCGAGGAGGTCACCGGGGCCGAACGCGACGCGCTGTACGCCAGGATGGTCGAGATCATGCCGGGCTTCGGGGAATACCAGGAGAAGACGTCGCGGCGCATCCCGGTGTTCGCGGTGTACCGCAAGCAGGCCTGAGCGCTGGGTCCGGTCTAGCCGCGGGCACGCACCGCGGCGACGGCCTTACGCGCCGCCACCAGAACCGGATCCCAGACCGGGGAGAACGGCGGCGCGTAACCGAGGTCGAGCGCCGTCATCTGCTCGACGGTCATCTGGGCGGTGAGCGCGACGGCGGCGATGTCGACGCGCTTGCCCGCGCCTTCCCGGCCGACGATCTGCACGCCGAGCAGACGGCCCGTGTGCCGCTCGGCGAGCATCTTCACCGTCATCGCCGCGGCGTCGGGGTAATAGCCCGCGCGGCTGGTGGATTCGATGGTGACCGTGACGTATTGCAGTCCGGCGGCCTGAGCGTCCTTCTCGCGCAACCCCGTTCGGGCCACCTCGAGGTCGCAGACCTTGCTCACCGCGGTGCCGACGACCCCGGGGAACGTCGCGTATCCCCCGCCGACGCCCGCGCCGATGATCTGACCGTGTTTGTTGGCGTGCGTACCCAGGGCGATATGCCGCTCCCGGCCCGACACCAGGTCGAGCACCTCGACGCAATCGCCGCCCGCCCAGATGTTTTCGTGACCGCGCACCCGCATGGCCAGATCGGTCAGCAGTCCGCCGTGCGCACCGAGCGGTAGCCCCGCGGCGCGCGCCAGCTCCGTGTCGGGGCGCACCCCGATGCCGAGCACCACCACGTCCGCCGGATATTCGGCGCCGTCGGCCACCACCGCGCGGACGCGACCGTGCTCGTCGGCCAGCACCTCGGTGACCTCGGCCTTGCTGACCACCGTGATCCCCATGCCGCACATGGCTTCCCGGACCAGCGCGCCCATGTCCGGATCCATGGTCGCCATCGGCTCGGGGCCGCGATGCAGCATCGTCACGTCGTACCCGCGCTGAATCAGCGCCTCGGCCATCTCGACGCCGATATAGCCCGCGCCGACCACCACCGCGCGTTTGCCCGTCGTGGTCTCGAGCGTATCGATCAGCGCCTGTCCGTCGTCGAGCGTCTGCACACCGTGCACACCGGCGGCGTCGATGCCGGGCAGCGGCGGCCGGATCGGGCGCGCACCGGTGGCGAGCACGAGTTTGTCGTAGTCCGTCCAGGATTCGTCGCCCGAGTCGAGCGCCCGAGCCCGCACCCGGCGGCCCTCGAGATCGAGCTCGAGCACCTCGGTGCGCAGCCGCAGGTCGATGTCGCGGGCTCGATGCTCTTCGGGCGTGCGGGCGATCAGGGCGTCGCGGTCGAGCACGTCGCCGCCCACCCAGTACGGGATGCCGCACGCGGAGAACGAGGTGAACCGGCCGCGCTCGAAAACGACGATCTCCAGTTCGCGTGCCGCCCGCAGCCTGCGGGCCTGCGAAGCCGCCGACATGCCCGCCGCGTCACCACCGATGACCACCAGTCGCTCCGTCATACCGCCCACGCTACGGCGGCGAACCGCCCGGCGGGCGGCGGGGGTCGGCGCGATTTGCCGCGGAATTCCTGGTTGCCGTGCGGTTGACCATCGATTACTTCACACTGATCTTCTGGCAAACGCTGTGTGAGGGCAGCGTTTACACCCTGGAGCAGTACATGAGCGATAGCACGCCACCACCTTCCGATGATGAACGCCGGCTCGCCGAGCTCGGCTACAAACAGGAATTGGCGCGATCCTGGTCCGGATTCTCGAACTTCGCCATCAGCTTCACCATCGTCTCCATCCTGACCGGCGGATTGGCCAGTTACGGAATAGGTTTGGCCAACGGCGGGCCGATCACCATGGCCTGGGGCTGGCCGCTGGTCTCCATCATGGTGCTGTTCGTGGGCATGGCGATGGCGGAACTGGCCTCGGCCTATCCCACCTCCGGCGGTCTGTACTGGTGGGCGTCGCAGCTCGGCGGACCGGTGTGGGGCTGGTTCACCGGCTGGTTCAATCTGATCGGCCAGATCGCGGTGACGGCGGCGATCGACTACGGCGCGGCGATCTTCACGACGGTCGTGCTGAATGTGATCGGCATCGATATCGGCACCGACCGCACCGCGATCTTCCTGGTTTTCGTCGTCATTCTGGTGCTGCACGCGATACTCAACGCGATCGGGCCGCATCTGTCCGCGGTGATCAACAATATTTCCGCATGGTGGCACGTCGGCGGCGTCGCGATATTCGTCCTGGTGCTCGCGTTCGGCGCGGAACAACACCAGAGCGTCGGCTTCGTGTTCACCGAAACGGTGGACAACAGCGCGGTCGGGTTCGGCGGTGTGGCGTTCAGCTTCCTACTCGGCCTGCTGCACGCCCAATACACCTTCACCGGATATGACGCCTCCGCGCACATGTCCGAGGAAACCCACGACGCGTCCCGGATGGCGGCGAAGGGCATCATCAACACCATCGTGGTGTCGGCGATCGCGGGCTACCTGCTGATCATGGCGGTGACGTTCGCTATCCCGAATCTGGACGACGCGCTCGATCCGGCGAAGAACAGCGGCTATCCGGTGATCTACATCCTGGAGAATTCGCTGAACTCCTTCTGGTCCGGGTTGCTGCTCATCATCGCGGCGATCGCGCAGCTGTTCTGCGGCTACGCCTCGGTGACCTCGGCCTCGCGCATGCTGTTCGCATTCGCCCGCGACGGCGCGGTGCCGGGTTCGGCACTGTGGTCGAAACTCTCGGCACGGAAGGTGCCGGTGCACGCGGTGCTCTTCATTTCCACGTTCGCTTTCGTACTGCTGATTCCCTCGATGCTGGTACCGGCCGAGAACGCGCCGACCGCCTACGCGGCCGCCACCTCGGTCGCGACCATCGGGCTGTACATCGCGTACGGCATTCCGATCCTGTTGCGCCAACTGAACGGCGCCAGATTCCGCACCGGCCCATGGCAATTGGGCCGCTGGTATCGGCCGATCGGGATTGTGGCGCTGCTGTGGATCGTCGCGATCAGTTTGCTGTTCATCCTGCCGATGGACGATCGAGGTTATCCCTGGAACAGCGAGTTCACCTGGAATACCGTCAATTACGCGCCCATCGCGTTGGCCGGCGTGGTCGGCGCGATCGGAATCTGGTGGCTCGTCTCGGCGCGCACCTGGTTCACCGGCCCGAAACGCACCGTCGAACAGGCCCCGGACGACGAGACACCCGTCAACGCTTAATTTGTCGGTGCCGGTCGCTATGTTCGTCGGCATGGAAAGGATCGACCTGGAGTGCGGGGCCGCCAACGGTCGGATCGTGTTTCCGGGCAACCCGTGGCCCGCCGGGCATGCCATCGAGGAATTCGCGTGGACCGGGCGGCTCGATCGCGCGGGTAATCTGTGGTTCGACTTCCATCTCCGGTCGGTGGACTACGCGGCAGAGGGGCTGCCCGAGCACCCGGCGGACGCGCCGGACTGGTCCTCGCCGGGGGTATGGACGAACTACCACCGGTGCACCTTGTCGTCCACCTATTGGGGCGAGGACGACGGCACCGGCTTTCTCGCGGCGACGCCGGGCAAACTGTTCCAGTTGAAAGCCGCCGCGCCGCAACGGCTCACCGCCGACCCGCTGCCGTTACCGGAGCTCGACGAGCTCGAATATCTGGCCTTCAACATCTACCTGCTCGGCCACGATTCGGTGGCCGGGCAGGAGGTGCTGTTCACCCGCCGCGCGGACGGCACGCACGATATCGAATGGTGTGGCCGAATCGCACTGAGTTACGCGGGCGACCACGAATTCCGCCACCGATTCCGGGTGCGCACGACCGCCGCCCTCGAATACATCCGCTACCCCAACACCCTCACCACCGAGCAGGCGCACCAGCGGTTGCGCGCCGTGCTGGACGCGCCCGACCTGTTCGAGACCGGGCTGATCGAAGGCCAGCCCGCGTGGGTGCCGAAGCGGCGTTGACTACTGGGTGGTCGCGTGACTCGGCAGCACGCAGACAGTGTCCAGGCCGAGCACCCGGTTGAGCCGGCCGAAGGCCAGCCAGGATCCGATGCTCATACTGAGTTCCACCACCTCGGCCTGGCTGTATTCGGCGAACATCCGCGTCCAGAATTCGTCGTCGATGCTGTGGTGGTCCAGGGCGTAGCGTTCGGCGTATTCAGCGGCGAGCCTGGTGCGTTCGTCGAACGCCTCGGTGGTCCGCCACTCGGTGACGGCGTCGGCGAACTCGGGTTCCACCTTTTCGCCGTCGCGCTCGGTACGCCAGTCCTGGCAGAAGAGGCAGCCGTTGATCTGGGCGATCCGCAGCCGCGCGGCCTCGAATTCGCGCAGCCCGAGGGTGCTGTGCGAATACACCGCCAGCGAGAATTGCGACGCGGCGACACCGATACCGGGCACCATTTCGCCCCAGACGTAGCCGATCGGGTCCTTGCCCTCCGGGATATCGATGATCATGGGTGTTTCCTTCCGAGTTTGCCGACCGCGGGACGCAGCGGGATATCGAGTGCGTCGTAGAGTCCTGGGCCCGCTTCGACGAGCCAATCGATCGCGCTCACCAAACGTCCTACCGCCGTGGCGTTTCCGCCCGCCGAACGGTTGCCGTTCTCGTCGCTCGCCTCGACGGTGACCTCGATGCGCGGCTGCCCCTCGATGATCACCCGGTGCGCGCCGTCACCGTCGGCCGGCGCGGGCCAGTCCGGCGCGCAGGACGGATGGATGCGGGTGACGTGCTCGACCACGATGCGGGGCGCGCCGTCGACGATGCCCTGCACCTCGAAGCGCACCGCGCCCTGCGTGCCCGCCACGAACTCGCCCATCGACCGGGTGGTGATCGTGGCGTCCAGCGCGCGGCGATCCAGGGTCTCGCGGATCTCGTCCAACTCGACGCCCAGCGCCCGGGCCATCAAACGAATCTGCCCGCCCCACACCATGGTCGGCACGCTCGGTGCGAGCATCGGCGGCTGATACTCCATCGGCTGGCCCATACCGACCAGGTAGCGGACCGAGTCGGGCTGGTCGTAGGTGGAGTAGTCGAAGATCTCCTGGCACCGGATCACCTCGACGGTGCTGCCGAGCCCGCTGATCAGCAGTGGCAACACATCGTTGCCCCAGCCCGGATCGACACCGGACACGAACAGCGCACCGCCGCCCTCCGAGATCGCCGTCAGCACCGGCTCGCGGATTTCGGCCGGTGCGTTGCGCGGGTCATAGAGCGCGTAGAGCGCCGGGGTGACGACGACCGCGCCCGCGCGCAGGGCGCGAACGATATCGGCGAGCGCCGCGTCGGGCCGGATGTCACCGGAGGCCGCGTACACGATCGCGCGCGGACTCGCGGCCAGCACCGCGTCCACGTCATCGGTCGCGGCGACACCGAGCGAGTAGTCGAGCCCACTCAACTCCCCCGCGTCGCGCCCGACTTTGTCCGGATTGTGGACGAGCACACTCGTGAGTTCCAGCGCCGGATGCGCCTCGACGGCCCGAATGGCCGCCCGGCCGACATTGCCGGTGCCCCACACCGCAGTGGAGATCATGCGGCGAGCGTAGCAAGCGCTTGGTCGGTTCACGTCGATATCGCGAACCTGGTAGGCTGACGTCATCTTCGGAGCAAGCGTGACGTTTCCGCGCTCCCAACCCCCTTTCGAACCATCCTAGAGTTATCTGTAACCGTCGGTTACAGATAACTCTGCTTACGTCGCGGGCTGCGGCGGGCAGTCGGTGCCGAGTGGTCCGCCCCGCAACGCCGCGTCGATCAACTGCTGCATCGCCAGATCGATCGGCTCGTCCGCGTGCGACACCGCGCGGCCCGGACAGAACGCCTGCACACTGGCGTTGACCGCGCCGGGCAACGACTCGCGTTCCTCTCCCGCATCGGTGCTGAACAGGTGATAGGCGGGCAGACCGGGCGGCAGCGCCGGTTCGGTGTTGAGCCGGGTGAGGAACTCCGAGCCGGGCACCAGATCGCGGCATCCCGCAGCCCACGCGCAGGCCACGCCGAGATACGTGCCGTACTCCGAGGTGCCGTAGTCGACGTAGGTGCCGACCTGTGCCCGCCCGTCGAGGAACTTGACGAAATGACGTTGCGCGAGCCCGCCCATCGAGTGCCCGACCAGGTCGACCCGGGCGGCGCCGGTCTCGCGCCGGATCGCGGCGACCCGCTCCGCGACCGCCTGCGCGGAATCCGCGATCGCGGCGGTCCCCGTCGGATCACCCAGCAGCAGCATCGAGTACGCGACGTAGCCGCGCGCCCCGAGCCAAGCCCGCAACGTCTCGATCTTGCCCGCGTCGGCGGCGAAACCGCCGAGCACGAGCACCGGACGCGCGGGCGCGGGCGCCGCGCCCGCCGTAACCACGCCGAACCCTGTTGCCACGCAACACAACACCACGGCCCACCGGATCACCCGGACCAGCATGCGCACTCCTTTCGGTCGGAAAAGCCCAGGACTTTCGCCTGCACCCTACGTCGAGGTTCCAGTCGCACACCCGCCCCGAGTTCCAATGGCGCAATACTGCTTTTTCGACTCGGACACCCCTGCGAAACTCTGGGAATGCCGCCCCAAGCCCAGGTAGCGTAGGCCTTGCCGCCAAATAATTCCGCCAAAGCGAGAGGGCTGGCCATGGGGTCCGAACCAACTGCACTCGGCTACCTGCGCCGCGACGTGTCGGGTGCGCAGCGGACATGGGACGCGTCCCAGATCCGTAACCTGGCCAAACGTCTCGGCTACCATCTGCTCACCACCGTGGAATACGACGCAACCACCGAAGACCCGGTCGGCCAACTGATCACCATGGTCGACGCGCACGGGCTCGAAGCACTCATCACTCCCACGCTCGACCACCTCGAAGGCACGGCCGAGCCGCTGGTCAACAGCTGCGACATCATCACGGCGCGGCCCGAACACACCTACGCCCGCTGGGCTATCCCGCAGTACGACACCGGCGCGTGAGGGGCGCGTCAGCTCGCGACGCCGGTGCGCACGTGCAGGAGGGCAGCCGCCTGCTCGACGATGAGATGATCGAGTGGAAAGTAGCCCTGCCGCGGCTCGGGATCGGTCCGGGTGCGCGCCGCCTCGGGTATGGCCGCGGGTAGCAGCCCCCAGCTGGAAGTCCGGCTCTGCAAGAAACTCTCGTGGGTGTCCGGTGCCGGTTCCGCGAGGCCGAGCGCCGCGCTGCTGCCCAGACTGCCGATGATGCAGGCGTACTGCTCGTCGTCGAGCAAAGACCCGATGATCGCACCGGCGCACTCATAGCCCGGCAACTCCGCACGCGCGGACGAGCGGGATTGATGCTGCCGCAGGTGCAGGTTGTGCGCGAAGACGAGCGTCGGTCCCCGGCGAGCCTCGATATCACGGATCTCCAACAGGTTCTGGGCCATGAGCGCGTCCCTGGTGGCGAGCAGCAGGGTGATCCGCTCGTCCGGGGCGAGCCGCCGCGCAGCAGCGCCGTGATAGCGGAGCAGGCCGATACCGGCATCGAGATATGCTGCGGCCCTGCGCCATTCGGCGCGAGAGGAGGTCGCGATCAAGTCCGACGCATGTTTGCGCAGGGCGAGCGCCATGTCGTCGGCGAGCAGCCGAAGCCGGTCGGCCGCCGGGGTGGCACCGGGCGACTCGGCGGGGTCGAGCACCGCCGCCGAGCGACTCCAGCGCTCGTCCGGGCCCAGCAGATCGCTGAGATCCAGGTCGAGCCCCAGGTAGTCTCGGGCGTATTCGAGATAGCGGCGCGGGCTCGGCGCGCTGTAATTCTCGCTCGGCGTATCGAACCCGTGAAACGACAGCTGCGCTGCGGGCGGGCGGTCCCGGTTGTAGTCGCGCAGCCATCCGACCAGCTGCCGGTTCGCGTCCAGCGCACCGAAGCCGTGCGAAAAGCCTGAATCCATCGCAGTATCGAGGGTGCCGGTGCCCGCTCGCACGAAATCGTCGACCGCGAACGCGGCCACCCGATCGGTTTCGAGCACGATCGATCGGAAGCCCAGCTCGACCAGTTGCGCGAACAGTTCGTTGCGGATCAGCGCGAAAGCCGGTTCCTGGTGGGTCGGCTCCCCCAGGCCGAGCAGTTCACACGCGGGTGGCACGAGGTCTCGAATTTCCTGAGTCATGTGGGTCAATCGTATCTTTGAAACAACGGTTGAGGCTTTGGTGCTATCACCAGATAAAATAACCGGTAAAGTCTCAAATACGATGAGAACCTTACGGCCCGCCGACCTCGCTCGCGAACACGGACTGTCCACCCAGGCGATCCGCAACTACGAGCAGGACGGGTTCCTTCCGCCCGTGACGCGCAGCGCCAGCGGCTACCGGATCTACACCGAAGTGCACGCGGCCGCGCTGCGCGCCTACCTCGCCTTGCTTCCCGCCTACGGGCACGCGCTCGCCGGGCAGATCATGCGCGCACTGCACGACGGCGACCTGGACAAGGTCCTGCGCACCATCGATCGGGGCCACAGCCAGTTGCTCCGCGACCGGGAAACCCTCGACACGGTACGGAAATCCGTCGCGCACCTGACCGCAGGCCCCGTCGACTCGACGGTGCCCGACGACCGCGCGTCACGCACCATCGGCGAACTGGCGCACCGTATCCGGGTGACCCCCGCGACGCTGCGCAAGTGGGAAGCCGCCGGGATCCTCGTCCCGGCCCGCGACCGCACCACCGGCTACCGCCGCTACCGCGCGAGCGACACCCGGGACGCCGAACTCGCCCACCTGCTTCGACGCGGCGGTTATCCGCTGCGACACATCGCCACCGTGCTGCAACAGGTCCGCACGGCCGGCGGCACCACCGCTCTGGCCGACGCCCTCGACGACTGGCAGCACAAACTGACCACCCAGGGCCTGGCCATGCTCGACGCCGCCGCCCAACTCAGCCACTACCGTCACTCCCTCGAACACGCTGCGCCAGAACAACTCCCGGACTAGCGCCGCGCACTCGACGGCATTCCGCCCGAGTCGGGCGCACCGCCCCCGCGCGCCTAGGTTCTGTCTCGAAGTGGTGAGGGCGGGCCGATGGCCCGCCCTCACCGGTGCCGACATGGGGGTGCATCGGCAGGTCACGTATTCAGCGCTGCGCGGTTTCGGCCGTTGCTGCTGGATCTCTATGTGCCGGAAGGGGTTACGCGGCCGCCTATCATCGTTTGGATCCACGGCGGCAGTTTCTCCGCCGGTGATCGACGCTGGTTGCATCGCACCTTCCCGGACGATTCGGTGTTCGACGAATCGGTCCGCGCCGGGATCGCGTGCGCGTCCATCGACTATCGCTCAAGTATGGAGGCGACCTGGCCCGCGCAGCGCGACGACGTGGCGGCGGCGATCGAGTTCGTGCGTACGCACGCAGACGAATACGGCTACAACGGCGAACGGCTCGGCACCTGGGGCGATTCGGCGGGTGGTCATCTGGCCCTGACCGCGGCCTTGACGAACCCCCGGGTCAGCGCCGTGGCCGCGTGGTACCCGATCACCGATATCGCCTCGATGCTCGACGGCGACGAGTCGTTCTCACCGTGGCTCGGCGGGTGGCCATCACTCATGCCGGAGGTGGTCGCGCAGGCCAGCCCGATCACCCATGTCACCGCGGCCGCACCGCCCTGTCTGCTGGTGCACGGTGCTGCGGACTCGATGGTGCCCGCCACCCAGAGTGAGCGGTTGGTGGCGCGGATGCGCGAGGCGAGGGTTGCTGTGGAGTGTCGGCGGATCGCGGGAGCGGGGCACGGGTTCGAGGGGTATGCCGATGTCACTGGGCTGATCGGCGAGGCCGTCGGATTCTTCGGGGCGCGGCTGGGCAGGTGCTGAGGAGGGGCGGACTGTTTCGCTGAGGTTTTGCGGGCAAACGGCCGGTTCTCGGGTGGGGGCGGGGATACCATGCGCAGATGGCGCACCCCGCCCCGCCGGTTTCGGGGGCGACGGTCGCATCGGACCGTCCGCCCGCACACTCACGCGGCACCGGGGTGGCCGCGGTGGTGGAGCGCTTCGCCGACGCCTGGCGCGACAGCGACGAGCCGCCGGACCTGCGGGCGTATCTGCCCGACTCGCCGGCCATCCGGCGGGTGTCGCTGATCGAATTGATCAAAGTCGATCTCGCCCAGCGCTGGGGCCGGGGCACCGCGCCGAAACGGCTCGCGGAATACGTCGACGAGCTGCCCGAGTTGCGCACGTGGCCGCTGCCGCCGGACCTCATCTACGAGGAGTTCCACATCCGGCGCCGCGCCGGCGCCGCGGTCCAGGTGACCGAGTACACGGCGGCGTATCCCGAACAGGCCGAGCAGCTTTCGGAAATGCTGGCGACCGACGACTATCACAGCACGCTGATGTCGGCGGCCGAGCCGGTGCGACTGGACGACCTGGCGGCCGGGCAGCAGATCGACGACTTCGACCTCATGACGGGACTCGGCAGAGGCGCGTTCGCCCGGGTCTTCCTGGCCCGGCAGCGATCGATGCAGCGACTGGTCGCGGTGAAGATCTCCCGCGACAAGGGCACCGAACCACAGACTTTGGCGCAGCTGGACCACGACTACATCGTGCGCGTGTTCGACCAGCGGGTGCTGCAGAGCCGCAAGCTGCGCCTGTTGTACATGCAGTACGTGCCGGGCGGCACCTTGTTCACCGTGCTCGAACGGGTGCGGGCGACACCGCCCGACCAGCGCACCGGGGCGCTGCTCGTCGAGGTGGTCGACGCGGTGCTGGCAGGCAAGGGCGAGATCAGGCCGAGCGAATCACCGTTGCGCGCGGAACTGACCGCCCTGTCCTGGCCGGAGACCATCGCCTGGCTGGGCCGCCGGTTGGCCGAGGCGCTCGACTACGCGGGCAAAGCCGGTGTGCTGCACCGTGATATCAAACCCGCGAACGTGTTGCTCACCGCCGACGGCGTGCCCAAGCTGGCAGATTTCAACATCAGCTTCAGCGGCAACGTGTCCGGGGACAGTCCGGTCGTGTATTTCGGCGGTTCGCTCGCCTACATGTCGCCCGAGCAACTCGCCGCCGTCCATCCGGACCGGCCGGACACCGCCGAAGATCTCGACACCCGAAGCGATCTCTACGCGCTGGCCGTGCTGCTATGGGAATTGCTCACCGGCCGAAAGCCTTTCGACGACGACGGCGTGACCGGCGGCGATCGCACGGCGTTGGACGGCATGCTCGAACGCCGGTCGGGTAGCCCGAAAGCCTTGCCGTATCGGGATCTTCCCGCCGATTGCCCGGCCGCCCTGCGCCGGGTCCTGGTTCGCGCGCTCGAACCCGATCCGGACAAACGCTGGCCCAGCGGCGCAGACATGGCCCAGCAACTGGAGGTCTGCCTCGACGCGCGGGCCCGCGACCTCGTCGATCCGCCGCCCGGCAGTTGGCGGCTGCGGGCCCGGCTGCTCATGCACCCGATCATGGCGCTGGCCATCGCCGTGCCGAACGCGCTTGCCATCTGGTACAGCTACCACCACAACCGCACGCTCATCATCGCCAAGCTGGACGCGCCCGCACAGCATCGCTTCGACCAGATCGCGGTGACCACGTACGCCCTGTGCTTTCTCCTCGGCTTCGTCGTCACCAATGTGCTGCTGGCCGGGCTGTGGCGGATCTCGCGGGGCTTACGCCAGGGGAAGAACTACGACGCGCGCACGCTCGCCCGGGCACGCTCGGACACCCTGCTGCTCGGCAAACGCAATGTGCTGACCTGTTTCGCGCTGTGGGTGATCGCGGGCGTCGTCGTCCCGGTATCGGTGCAGGCCACGGGAAATCAGCTCACGGCCGAGGCGTACGTGCACTTCTTCCTCACGCAGATCGTCTGCGGCGCCATCGCCATGGCCTACCCGTATTTCATGGTCAACTTCTACGCAGTGCGCTCGTTGTACCCGATGTTCCTGCCGCACGGCGGGCTCGGCGGCGCGGACGGCCGCCGCCTGCGTCAGCTCGACCGGCGCAGCACCTACTTCCTGGCGATCGCCGCCGCGGTACCGCTGCTCGGCGTCGCGGGCGCGACTTTCATTCCGGGCGAAGACATTCCGTCGGTCATCGTGCCGCTGCGCGTGCTGTGCGTCGGCAGCGCGCTCGCCTTCATCGGCGTCTACTGGTTGTTCCGCATGCTGGAGCAGGATCTGGCGGCGCTGGAGCGCATCGTCGCCGGCCGGGATTGACCATTCGGACGGTCGCCGCGCACCCACTGCGTGGCGCTGAAGCGCCACTTTACCGGCGAGGACATCGTGGCCATTTCGTTGCTCGCCGCACAATTTCCGTAACTCGCGCCTGTGTGGTCGGCGTTGCAGGCCGACCACGGACTGGTCGCCCACATCGTGCGCAGGCCGCTCGATACCGCGGCGGCCGGGGCGGGCCTCGGATTGCTGCGCCATTCCCGGCGGGTCCGGGTACGGTATATCCGCCGCAACAGCACAGCGACGGCACGGCCGCATTCGGCGGAAAGGCGGACAGCACATGAACGAGACGTATTCGTCATGGGCTGGGCGGAATTCACCCGAGGACCTACCGCTGGCCGATCGCTATCAGAGCGCGGAGCCCATCGTGCTGCGCGGTAGCAAGATCTATCCGATGTACACCGAGCAGGTCGGCCCCGCGCCGACCGCGGTCACGCTGACGCTGCTGTCCGCCGCCCCGCCGCCGGGGTTGCGCGGGCTCGGAATGGGCGTGTCCGTGGTGAACGGGTACGTCGCGTTGAACGGGCGCCGGCTGGCGGGCGTCGACGTCTGGTCCGACGCGCTCGTCGGCGGCATCACCTTCGATATCGTCGGCACCGGCTCCGGCACCCTGGTCACCTTGACCCCGGTCTGGGTCGACGCCTTCGGCGAGCAGAAGTCCTGGGTCGGCAACTACGGCATCGTCATCGAGACCACGCCCGACGATCGAATCGTGCTGTGGTGCAGCATCGGCGAGGGACCCGCCAATTTCGCCAACCTCGTACTCGAGGTGCAGAGCGCGCCCATCGCCCAATACGGCGGCGACTCGGTGCCCGCCTCGCCGACCGACACCGCCCCCACCCGCCCGCTGCGGTCGATGCCCACTCCACCATCAGGCGAACTCCCCGCCATCCCCGCGCACGCACCAGACCCCGGCTCCATCCAGATGGTCCGCCCACCCGCACCCAACGGCCAGGGCCGGACCCCTGCCGCCGACCCCACCGCACCCCGCGCCGCCCGAACCAACCCGCCGAGCGCCCCCGCCCCGGCCTCGCAACCCATCGCAGAACCCGCTGCCGGAAAAGACCCCTTCGCGACACCACTCGCCGAGCCCGCCGTCGCAAACAACCGCCCGCAACCCCCGCCACCCGCCGAGCCCGCGGCTGCAAATCCTCTCCTCCAGGCCCCATCACTCGCGGAGCCCGCAGCCGCAAACCCCCGTCTTCAAGCGCCGCAGTCCGTCGACCCCGCGACCGCGAACAACCGCCTCCAGCCACCGCCGCTCGCTGAACCACCGGCCGCAAACCCCCGCCCCCAAGCCCCGCCGTCCGTCGACCCCGCGACCGCGAACAACCGCCTCCAGCCACCGCCGCTCGCTGAACCATCGGCCGGAAACAGCCCGCCCCCGCGCTTACCCCACCCCGACGAACTGGGGTGGAATCCCCCGCCCGGCCGGCAGGCGCACGCGGACGAATTCCCTGGAAGCGTCTCGCCCACCCGCCCCTACGAGGGGCCACCCGACAACGGCTCACCCGCGCACGCGCACGCCGGAGCACCTGCCGGAAACAGCGCCGCACCCCAGCAGCCTCCCGCGCCCGGAACCAACTCCCCCGCCGAGCAATTGCGCACCGAAGGCTTTGCCGGAAGCCGGTCACTCGCCCAGCAACTCCATGCCGAGAGCCTGTCCCCGGACGACTCGCCACCCCGCACCGACCGACCGGCGGGAGCCGGCGCGTCCGCCGAGCACTGGCACGCCGGAAGCTCCACCAGAACCGGCGCCCCGGCACCACACCCGTGGGCCGACAACCCCATCGGAGGCAGCGATCCTGCCCACCGACCTCAACCCGAGGGCTCGACGTGGAACACCGCGCCGGGCAACGGTTCACCTGCACAGCAGCCGCGCGGCGCGGACCCTGCTCACGTCTTCGGCGACCGGCAAGCAGAGCTCGAGCGGGTGGCCGGGGAGCAGTCGCGCGCTGAAGTGCACCATGGGGAAAGTTCCGCTGCCCGGCAGGCGCACGGCGACGGGCCGTTGCGGAACGGGCAGTTGCCGCCGACTCCGCCGCTGTCGCGGGCGGCGCAGGCGCATCGGGACGGGCAGGCGCGCACCAATGCGCCGTCGGCGCCCCGGCCCGCGCCTGCGGAGGGCCGGGTTCCACCGGCTAAGCCCGCGGCGCAGGCATCGGTTGAGCCGCCGACCGCGCCGCCGCCGAGTCCACCTCCGCCGCCGGACGACGCCGCCACCGTGGACACCGGCTATCGCGCCGCCCTTTACGACCTGGGCGTCGCCATGTACAGCCGCGGCGAAGAGGATCAGGCGTGCGGCCTGTGGGCGCAGGCCGCCGAGGCCGGTCATCCGGGTGCCGCCTACGACCTGGGCGTCGTCCGGTTCCGGCGCGGCGATCTCGAGGACGCGGAGCGCTGGTGGCGCACCGCCGCGGATCGGCGCGAGCCGCGCGCGATGGCGGGGTTGGCCGAACTGCTCGACCGGCAAGGCAATTACGCGGAAGCGCGGGTCTGGCGGGCGTGTGCCGACGAGGAACGTTCGACGAACGCCTGATCAGTCGCCCGACTGGCCGCCCCGCAGTTGTGCGCGCGCGGCCATCAGCGCGAAGCCGAGCAGATTGACCCCACGCCACTGTGCGGGATCTTCGGCCCGCGGATCGTCGGCGGCCAGCCCGATCCCCCACACCCGGTCCACCGGACTGGCCTCCACCAGCACCCGATCCCCGGTGCCCAGCAGGTACGCGGCGAGTTCGGCGTGCTGTCCGAATTTCGCGACGTTGCCGCGCACCACGGTCTCGAAACGGTGCGCGCGCCACACGCCGCTGTCGAATCCGCGCACCTGCCTGCCGAGCTCTTTCGCTTCTTTCGGCGTGGGCGCGGCCAGCACGCGGGCGGCGTTCTCGGTGTCCCCGAACAGCACCGCTTTGCCCCACATCATGTAGTGCTCAGCGGACTCGAAATGCGCACCACCCAGGGTGAATCGCACCGGCCACCACTGACTCAGGCAGCCCGGCCCTGGCCGCCCGTCCCGCTCCGGCTGATGCCCCCAGAACCACAGGTAGTCCACCTTCTCCCCGGCCGCCGTCACGCTGACCAGGTCTCCCACCGACCGCAGATCCATGATCGAAAGTGTGCCCTACGCATAAGGTCCGAGTGGTGAACAGACACATCTCGTTCGTGCGACTGCACAATTTCCGCGATCTCGGCGGCTACCCGACCCCGGACGGCCAGATCGTGCGGTGGCGGCGCCTGTTTCGCTCCGATTCGCTCGGCAAGTTGCGGGGCGCGGACTGGCAGCGGTTCTTGGAGCTGGGCATCGGCACCGTCATCGATCTGCGCTACCCGTGCGAGATCGAAGCCAAAGGCCGTATCCCGGAACATGATTCGTTCCGCTACCACAATCTCAGCATCGAACATCGCCCCTACGATCAGGCGGCACTGGGTCCCGAGATCGAGGTGGGGCCGTTTCTCGCAGAGCGGTTACCTGGAGGTCGCCTACGACGGCGTCGCCGAGATACGCGAGGCCGTGCGGGTGATCGCCGCCGCCGAGGGTCCGGTGGTCTTCCACTGCGCCTCCGGCAAGGACCGCACCGGACTGCTGGCCGCGCTGGTGCTCGCCTTGCTCGAGGTGCCGCAGGAGCAGATCGTCGCGGACTTCGCGGCCACCGGCCTGGCGACCGAACGGCTGGTCGCGGATTGGCGGGCCGGCCGCGGCGGCGCGATGCCACGCTGGCCGGGTTTCGGGCAGGCGCCGCCGGAAGTGATGCAGCTGTTCCTCGCGGCACTGGCCGCCGACCACGGCTCGCCGCGCGGTTACGCCGTGCGACTGCTCGGCGTCGACGAGGAACTGATCGCGGACCTGCGCCGGAATCTGCTCGCGGCCCCCGCCCCGGCGGGCGTGCTCGCGCGCGAATAATTCGGTCGCGGGACAGTACGGCGGTGCGGTAGCTTGCCACACGTGGGCACATTGTTGATGAACGGAGCGTGCGCGGTCGGCGCGTATTTCATCCGGCTGCGCGCGGAGGCCTGGGCTCTGCCAGCGCACCGCACCGCTCCGGCGTCCCGACTGTCCTGATCGGGATCTGCGCCGACGGTCGATAGCGACCGTCGGATCTCTGTGCCCTGGCATGGGTCCGGGCGAATCACCTTTCCCTGATTCGACCACTCCGTTCGGAGGACACCCATGTCCCGCCATCGTTCGCTGCCGCGCGCCCGCCTCGCGCGCACCCGCAAACGCCTGTCCCAGAATTTCCTCACCGATGCCGGCGCCGCCCGGCTCATCGTGCGCTCGGCGGCCTTGCGTCCCGACGACCTCGTGCTGGAGATCGGCCCGGGTGACGGCATGCTCACCCGGCACCTGCTCGGCGTCGCCGGGCAGATCCGGGCCTACGAGAAAGATCCCGTCTACGCGGCCAAGCTGCGCTGCCGGTATGCGGGAGATCCGCGAATACAGCTGTTCCACAAGGATTTCCGCACGGTGCAGGCCCCGGCGGAACCGTTCGCGGTGGTCGCCAATGTGCCGTTCGGCGTCACCACCGATATCGTGCGCTGGTGTCTGGCGGCGCGGCAGCTCACCTCGGCGACCCTGCTCACCCAGTACGAGTTCGCCCGCAAGCACTCCGGCGACTACGGCCGCTGGAGCAAGCTGACGATCACCCACTGGCCCACTGTCGCAATGGAATTGGGCACACGGGTGGGCCGGGCCAGTTTTCATCCGGTACCCAACGTCGACGCCGCCGTGCTGCGGCTGCGGCGCCGGCCCAGCTCTTTGCTGCCCGCGACAGAGCTGGCCGACTACCGCCAAGTGGTCGAGCTGGGTTTCTCCGGCATCGGCGGTTCGGTGGCGAGTTCTTTGCGGACCCGCTTTCCCGGCCGGACCGTGCGGACCGCCTGCCGCGCCGCGGGCATCGCGCCCGACGAGCCGGTCGGGCCGATCGACCCGCAGCGCTGGCTCGCCCTCTATCGCGGATTGCGCGGCAACTCTTTCCGCGACAGAAACGTATCGGATACATTCGTGTATCAGACAAGGAAGGGCGGCCGGTGACCAGCAACTTCGGCGACTACCAGTTAGAGATCTACCTGCAGGGGCTCAGCGGGG
>NZ_BAUA01000167.1 GCF_000710915.1 Nocardia brasiliensis IFM 10847 | reverse complement strand
AAGACCGCCCCAGCCTAACACCGGTCGGACGCGGACCTCGACGCCACCGCTCTGCTCTTCGACGGCCACCACCCGCTCGAGGCGGTCCCGCTGATCGGCGTCCACCTCGTGTGAGCTACGGCTCGATCACCACCAGCCGAGGATCGGTTGCAGTCGGCGGCCGAGTTCCGGTGCGAGCGAACGGGAATAGCTGGCGGTCAGGTGATGCTCGTCGTGGTAGATCAAGATGTTGCCCTCCGCGATCGGGCAGACCTCCGGTTCGCACACCGCGTCGGTGAGATCGAGCGGGAACACATTCGGATACGAGGCGGCGGGCGCGTCGGCCGGATCGACGGCGTCCAGCGCGTCCGCCCGTTTCATGCCGCAACTGATCCGGTCGCCGCCGTGCGCGAGGCAATCGATGCCGCGATAGCGAATCCCGTTGCGCCGCAGCCACGGCGTGTCCCGCATGGCGAGCAGGTTCAGGTTGCGCTCGGACAGCGCCGACCACACGTCGAGGTACTCCGGCGGCGTCTCGTCGCCGATATCGTCGCGCGGGCGGGTGCTGGTGGTGAAGACCCAGTCGGGACGGTCCACCCCGAGCCGGTCGAGCACGTCCCGGGACCAGTCGCGGCAATCCGGGTTCGGTTCCCCTTTGTAGCTCACCTCTTCGGCGATCGTCAGCGGGCAACCCATCTTCAGATACACCTCGACGCGGAACTGGTGTTGCTTCCCGAGCAGGTCGAGCGCGGGCACCCAGTGTTCGGCGTGCGAGCTGCCGGTCACCGCGATGGTCCGGGACGCCGCGACATCGCCGTAGCTACAGGTGATCACGTCCCGGGTCAGCCAGTCCGCGATGCACCCGTCGACGCTGGGATAGGCGGCCTCGGCGGGCGCCTCGAATACCGTCGGCCGCATCCGCGCGGCGGGCACCTCGGCACCCGAGGCCAGTGCTTCGGCCCCGGGATAGTGCAGCGGATCCAGCATCGCGGCGGGTTTCGGCGGATTCGCCCGGACCACGATGTGCCAGCCGAATCCGACGCCGACCACGCAAAAGCCCACCAGCGCAACGGCCACGCCGGCGGTCCGGCGATAGACCAGCGCGGCACGCGGCGCCGGCGCGCGCCCGGACCGCGTGCGCAACGGCTCTTCGATCAGATGGTGCGTGAGGTAGGCGAGGACCAGCGACACCACGATGACCAGCGCGCCGTCGGTCAGGCCGATCACGCTGGTCCCGCGCTCGGTGAGCACGAAGATCAGAATCGGCCAGTGCCACAGATACAGCGGGTAGGCGAGTTCGCCCAGCGCGACCATGGGACGGGTGGCGAGCACTTTGCTCGGCAACGGACGTGCCGCGGGCGGAACTCCGTTGCCCGCCATGATCAAAGCCGCGGCGGCGGCCACCGGAAACAGGGCGGCCGGGCCGGGGAAAGAATTCGCGCCGTCGAACAGGAGCCCGCACAGCAATACCGCAGCGGTCCCGAACGCGGCGAGCAGCAGGCGCACCCAGCGACGCGCACGCAACCACGGCACGGCGATCGCGAGCAGACCGCCGGCCAGCAGTTCCCAGGCCCGCGCGCCGCTGTCGTAGTAGTTCCAGCCCTGCCGGTGCGCGACGCCCAGGGTGGCGTAGACCAGCGACATCGCCGCGAGCCCGCCCAGCACCGACGCCAGCACCACGCGTAAGTGCGCGGCGTGCCCGAAGGTGCGGCATGCCGCCGCCACCAGCGCGATCACCAACAGAATCGCCAGATAGAACTGGGTCTGCACCGACATCGACCACAGATGTTGCAGCGGACTCACCGACGGATCCGCGGCGAGGTAGTCCGCCCACGAGAGCGCCAGATCCCAATTCTGGTAGTACAGCACCGAGGCCAGCGTCTGGTCGGCGATATCGGACCACTGGGTGTAGGGCCGCAGCACGACGGTGGCCACCAGCACCGCCGCCAGCACCACCAGCAGCGCGGGATACAACCGCCGCGCGGTCCGGCGCACCGTCCACACCACGCCGAGCGCGCCGGACTCCGCGCGGCGCAACACCATTGCGGTGAAGAAGAATCCCGACAGCACCAGGAATACGTCGACCCCGCCCGACACCTTCCCGAACCACACGTGGAACACCACGACCAGCGCGATCGCCACGCCGCGCAGTCCGTCGAGGTCACGGCGGTAACGCGGGTCGTCGGCGCGGGCGGGTGCGGGTTGCGCCGACTCGACCCGCGGCGTACCGGTGACCGTAGGCGCTGCTTCGGATTCCGTCATCGGCGCCGCGCGTACCGCTGCGAGGCCGGCGCTGCCGGTCCGGGCGAATCAAATATGCGACGCACCCTATTCTCCTATCACGTCGGTCGGACTCCGGTCATATCCGCGATAGCGACGAGTGTGCCCATCGTCTCATTCGCGCGGTGCCAAACGTAGCCTGCCGGAACCATTGATTTGCGAGTTGTTAACTCTACGGCGGTATCGTCCGCACATATGAGTCGTCGACAGGCGTGCACGTGGCTGTTTCTCACCGCGGTAACCGTCGGCGCCGCTTGGCTTTTGGGCAAGGTCGGCTTTCCCGCGCCACAGATGATCCTCGCGTTGCTGGTCGGCGCGGTGCTGGCGCTGATCGGCAGACTGCCCGCGCCACTGCCCGCGAATGTGTCGCTCGGCACGCAGGCGATGCTCGGCGTGTTGATGGGGAGCTATCTACAGGTCAAGCTGCTCGCCCGGATCGGCTGGGCGATCGTGCCGGTCACCGCGGTCGCCGCGGGGAGTCTGGCCGCCAGTTGCGCGGCGGCCTATGTGTTCGCTCGAGTGACCAAGGTAGACCTCGCCACCTCGACGCTGGGCATGATCGCCGGCGGTTCCGCGGCCGTGGTGGCCGCGGCCGACGAAGCGGGCGCGGATTCCCGGATCGTCGCGTTCATGCAGTATCTGCGGGTCGGAATCGTCGTGCTGACCGCGCCGCTGGTCGCCACCTTGATCCGGGACGGCGATCTCACCGCCGACGGCCCGCACCTCGACGGGCACGCGGCGGTCGACGCGGCCCTGCCGGGCTGGGTGATGGTCGGGCGCGGCGACCAGGTGGCCGGACTATCGATCGCGATCGTGCTGGCCATCGCCGGCATCTGGCTCGGTCGCCGATTGCGCCTGCCCAACGCACCGCTGATCGGCCCGATGCTGATCACCGCGGTGCTCACCACCACGGGCGTGACACACGGGTTCGCGCCGACCAACCTGTTCCGGGATGTGCTGTTCGTGCTCATCGGCTTCGAGGTCGGCGCGCGCTTCACCAAACCGGTGGTGCGACAGATGTTCCGACTGATCCCGGCGATGGTGGCGGCCATCGTCGCGTTGTGCGCGATCGTCGGCGGGGTCGCGGCGGTGGTCTCGGTCCTGGCCGGTCTGGAGTATTCCGACGTCTACCTGGCCACCACACCGGGTGGCATCAATGCCGTGCTCGGCATCGCGGAGTCGTTGAACAGCGACCTCACGCTCATCGCCGGCGCGCAAAGCCTGCGCCTGTTCGCGATGGTGCTGGCGCTGCCGCTGGTTCTGCGGCTGCTGCGGGACCGGGAGCCGCGCGCCGAGCCGGAGGCCGGATGCCCGGTCACCGCCGAGGCGAATGCGACGGTGCCCGAGCAGCGCTGAACGTCACGCCTCAGCTGACCTTCGCGGACCGCCGGATCGCCGCGGCCAGATCCTCCAGCAGCGGTGCGGCGCCCGCAGGCGAGAACCGGAACACCGGCTGCCAGTCGGCGACCTGACCCGCGCGCACCGCGGGCAGGCTGCGCCACACCGGATTCGCGTTGAGCGCGTCCAGGGACAGTGCGGCCGCGCGGCGATCGAGCAGGATCAGATCGGCGGGATATTTGTCGGTGCGTTCCCAGCTCAGCTCCTCGAAGAAGCCGTCACCCGCGACATTGTCGGGCACCACCATGTCCACGCCGAGTTCCGCGAAGTAGCTCAGATCGGCCGAGACCCGCGGGTCGGACACGTAGAAGATGCCGGGCGCGGCCGAGGCCGCCAGCACGCGCAGGCCCGGACGCTGGGCCAGCGCGTCGCGGACCGCCTGTACCGCGGCGTCGAAACGAGCCTTGGCCTGCGCCGGCCGGGGTGCGTTCAGATCCGCGCCCAGCGCCGTGGCCAACTCGCCGTAGCGGGTGATCAGCTGCGGCAACGTCTTGCGAGCGATTCGCACCGCGACGACGTTCGGGTTGATCGCCAGGATCTTGTCCTTGCTCGAATCCGGCACGTACCAGAGCCGATCCGGCACGTATTCGTCGGTGATCAGCAGGTCGGGTTCGAGGCTCGCGTATTTCTCCAGATTGAAATCGCCCCAATTGTTGCCGAGGACGGTCACCTTGCCTACGTCCAGGTCGCCGGCCAGCGCGGAAGCCTGTCCGGTAGGGGTCACCGCTTCGCCGAACACGCCGACGACCCGATCCTGCAGGCCGTAATCGGCCAGCAGCCCGGCCGAACCGCCGAAGGCGACGATCCGGCTCGGAATGCCGTCGGTGCGGACCGTACTACCGCGATCGTCGGTGAAGCTCCAGCTGCCGCCTGCCGCGGACGGATCGTCCGCGGGCGACCGGCCGGTGCACGCGGTGACGACGGCACCGAGTCCGGCTGCGCAAGCGGTGGCGAGCAGACTGCGGCGGGATAGCTGGATTGTGTCCATGAGGGCCATTAGAACATATCGGTTAGGCAAGCCTTACCTGGATCAAGAGCCCAAGCGGCCCGTTCCCAGCGCGCAACTGGGGAAGTCGCCACTAGGGCAGGTTGAACTGGACATGTGACCATCAGGCATGCGCACTGCGATGAAACGGACACTGGCCACGGCACGAACGCGCGGCCGACGATGGGTGGCCGGTGCCGCCGTCGCGATGATCGGATGTTCGACGTTGGTCGGCCTTCCCGCGCAAGCCGCGCCCGCCCCGGATGCACCGGCGCTCAGCCGGATTCAAGCCGAAGGCGCATACCTCGTCGACGCGCAGGGCCGAAAAGTGTTGCTGCACGGCGTCAACAACGTCGACAAAGACGCGCCGTACGTCGAGCCGGGCGACGGTTTCACCGTGACCGACGAAGACGCCGCCCTGCTCGCCCGCCACGGGTTCAACACGGTGCGGCTCGGCGTGAACTTCGCGGGGCTGATGCCCACCCGCGGCGTGGTCGACACCGCCTATCTCGACCGGGTGGCGAAGGTCGTCGATACCCTTGCGGCACATGGCATCTACACCTTGCTCGACAACCATCAGGACGGACTGTCGAAGATCTGGGGCGGCAACGGTTTCCCGGAGTGGTCGCTGCGTGCCCGCCCGGGCAAGCTGGAACCGAATCCCGGTTTCCCGCTGTACTACCTGATGCCGAGCATGAACCGTGGCTGGGACGAGGTGTGGGACAACAGCAACGGCGTGCTGGACCAGCTCGGCGCCGCGCTCGCCGCGTTGGCGGAGAAGGTCAAGGGCCGCACCGGCGTCCTCGGCCTCGAATTGCTGAACGAGCCGTGGCCCGGTTCGCCCTTCCTCAGTTGTTTTCCGGACGGCTGCCCCCGCTTCGACACCAAATACCAAGCGGCGATGCAGAAGCTGACCGATGCGGTGCGGGCCCGCAACGCCGACCTGCCTATTTTCTGGGAACCGAATGTGACCTGGAACGAGACGATGCCCTCGCATCTGGGCAAGAATCCGCCGATCACCTCGCCCGATATCGTGTTCGCGCCGCACGATTACTGCATCCCGAGCCAGCTGGCGATCTATCTCGGACTGCCCGAGGAATTGCGCGGGGTGTGCCCGGTGCAGCAGGACAAGACCTGGGGCAATATCGACTCCTTCGCCCAGCGCACCGGAATCCCTACGCTGGTCACCGAATTCGGTGACGGGGACGCCACCGTGCTGCGCAACACGCTCACCCGGGCCGACGAGCGATTCATCGGCTGGCACTACTGGCACTACGCGTCCCGCTTCGGGCAGGGCGGTCCGAAACCCGACCCGTTCCTCGGCGAGATCGGACGCGACCTGGTGCGCACCTATCCCCGCGCGACCGCGGGCACCCCGCAACGCCCGCAATTCGACCCCGCCACCGGGGATTTCGCCTACCGCTACACGCCGCAGGCACTGTCCGCGCCCACCGAGATCTACGTGTCCGACCTGCACTATCCGAACGGCTACGAGGTCCGCGTCGAGGGCGGGAAAGTCACCTCGGCGGCCGGCGCACGGATCGTCACCGTCGAAGCGACCGGCTCGGCCCCGGTCACGGTGCAGATCCATCGGCCCGGGTCGAAAGGGGCCACGGTGCCGGCCGGACCGATCAGCGGCACGCCCTGACCGGTCCCGGTCGGTCACTCCTCCCGGTCGAAGTCGGCGACTCCGCGCTTCCAATACCCGGCGATCAGGAAATCCTGCGGACCGACGCCGAGTTCGGTGCGCACCCAGCGCCGGATCGGACGCAGACAGCCTGCCTCAGCCGCCATCCACACGTAGATCCGTTGTCCGGCAAGCGGTTCCACAGTGCGAATCGCCCGCTCCAGTGCGTCGCTCTGCCCGGGTGCCGCCGCACCGCGATGCACCCACCGCACCCGCATCCCGGCCGGAGCCGTCAGCGGGATCTCCTCGTCGGGCCCGCCCACCTCGATGAACGCCCAGCCGGACGCCTCGTCCGGCAGCCATTCGAGCCAGCGGGCGATGGCGGGAAGCGCGGTGATGTCTCCGGCGAACAGATACCGGTCGTAGTTCGCCGGCACCACCACGCCGCCCGGCGGGCCCGCGAGATGGATGCGGGCGCCCGGCCGCACCGTTTCCGCCCAAGCCGAGGCGAGACCACCGGGATGGATCGCGAAATCGATGTCCAGCTCACCGTTCTCGGCGTCGTAGCGGCGCACCGTGTACTCCCGCGACACCGGTCGCGGGTTGCCCCATTCCAGGGACAGCCCGTCCCGGCGCGGCAGGTGCAATTGCCCCGCCGCGTCCGGAAAGATCAGGCGCACATGCTCGTCCGGCACATAGCTGTGGAACCCGGCCAGCTCCGGGCCGCCGAAGGTGATCCGCAGCAAGCCGGAACCGACCGGCGCACGGCGCAATACCTCGAGCTCGCGCAAGCCGATGGGATAGCCCACCTTCGCGCCGTACGACCCGGCCAGTACCTCCACGATGCGTTCGGCGTATGCGGCCCGATCCATCAGTCGTCCTTCTTGCCGGACAGCGAACCCGCGTAGGTCACTTGAAGCGCGCCTCGAGCAGGTCGAGAGTGTTCATGGCGTTGCGGTAGTCCGGACGCTGGCTGGTCGGCGGCAGTTCGTAGACCTGGCCCGACTGGAACGCGGGCAGCTTGGCCATCAGCGGATCCTGCTTCAGCTGATCGACCGTGCGGCCGCCGTCGAGCTGCACCACGATCACCGCGGGCGCGTCGACCACCGTGGTCAGCAGTTCCTGGCTGAACGCTACCCAGTCCGCGGCCGCGGCCCGGGTCGGGTTGCCCGCCTTGGCTTCCACCTGGTTGTCGATGGTGAAGCCGACGTCGGTGAGCAGCGTGGCCAGCGGCGTGCCGGGGGCGATCACCGACGGCTTCAAGTCCTTACGCGACTGGAAGACGGCCACCGCGCCCTGCGGCGGCTTGATCGCGGACCTGACCTTCGCGACCCGGTCCCGGTAGGCGGTGATCAGCGCGTCCACCTTGTCGGCCCGGCCGATGGTCTCGGCCACCACCTTCAGCTGGTCCTGCCAGTTGTCGAGGGTGGTCGGCACCAGCACGGTCGGCGCGATGGCGGAGAGCTGGTCGTAGGCCCGCAACGACTGCTGACCGGGGTACCCCTGCCCGCCGCCGATGATCAGATCCGGCTGCTGGGCCGCGATGAACTCGAGGTTGATGTCGTCGCCGGACGGAAGCAGCGCGGTCCCTTGTCTTTTGGCGTCCGCGTCCCAGGCGGCCGGGAACGCGCCCGGCTGCAACGTGACGCCGAGGACCCGCGGATCGGCGGCTTTGACGTTGGCGCCGAGGTCGAAGAGGTAACCGGCGAGCGCGCCGTTGACGACCGCGATGCGCTGCGGTTCGGCCGGCACCGTCACCGCGCCGCGCTCGGTCTGCACCTGCCGGGTGGCGGACTTGTCCGGGGCGTCCGAACCGGAACTGCTGCAACCGGCCACCGCGACCAGCGCGAGGATCAGTAGGGCGACGGCGGCGCGCAGGCGGGCCGTCATTCGGGACAACGTCATGAATCGGTGTTCCTTCTTCTCTCGGTGGTGGGCAAGCTCGTACTCGTCTCAGCCGACGCGGGCGGCATTCTCGGCAAGCGGAATGACCAGTGGCGCACCGGTTTCCGGATCATCGATGATCCGGCACCCGAGATCGAAGACCTCGCGCACCAATTCGGCGGTGACGATCTGCTTCGGCGGGCCGGCCGCGACCACCCGGCCGTCCTTCATCGCGATGAGATGGCCCGCGTAGCGGAAGGCGTGGTTCAGGTCGTGCAGGACGGCGACCACGGTGCGGCCGGAGTCGCGGTGCAGCGCCCGGCACAGGTCGAGCAGGTGGATCTGGTGCGCGATATCGAGGTAGGTGGTCGGTTCGTCGAGCAGGATCACCGGGGTGTCCTGCGCGAGCACCATGGCGATCCACACGCGCTGGCGCTGCCCGCCGGACAGCTCGTCGACCGGGCGCGCCGACAATTCGGCGACACCGGTCGCGGCCATGGCCGCCGCCACCGCGTCCGCGTCGGCCTGTGACCACTGGCGCAGCAACGACTGATGCGGGTACCGGCCGCGTGCGACCAGATCGGCGACCCGAATACCGTCCGGCGCGATGGAGCTCTGCGGCAGCAGGCCGATCCGGCGAGCCACCTCCTTCGCCGGATAGGTGGCGATGGACTTGCCGTCCAGCAGCACCGCCCCGGATTCGGGGGCGAGCAGGCGGGCCAGGGCGCGCAGCAGCGTGGACTTGCCGCACGCGTTCGGTCCGATCACGACGGTGAACTCCCCGTCCGGCACGTCGACGGACAGCTGGTCGCTGATCGTGCGCCCGCGGTAACCCAGGCGCACCCGATCGGCCCGCAGCGCAGCCTGTTTCGCGGCGTCGACGTCCCGATTCACCGGGGCGCCGTTATTTTCGCTCATCTTCGCTTCCTCAGTTCCTGCACCCGGCACTAGGTCCGCCGTGCCTCGGTCACCAGCAGGTACGCCAGATACAGGCCGCCGATCGAGACGGTGACCACGCCGACGGGCAGCTGCGTCGGCGCGAACGCGCGCTGCGCGACCCAGTCACCGGCGATCAGCAGCAGCGCACCCATCGCCGCGGCCGGCGCGAGGGCGGTCGACGGACTGCGGGCCAACCGGCGGCCCAATTGCGGTGCGGCGAGGGCGACGAACGCGATCGGCCCCGCGACCGCGGTGGCGACCGCGGTCAGCGCGACGCTGAACACGATCAGCAGCAGCCGCGTCCGCCCGACCCGGACACCGAACGAGCTCGCCAGATCGTCCCCCAGTTCCAGGACGTGCAGGCGCGGCGCGGCCGGGATCACGAGCAGCACGAGCGCCCCCAGCAGGATGAGCGCGGGACCCACCTGCGGCCAGGACAATCCGTTCAGCGAACCCGCGCCCCAGGCCGCGGCCGACATCGCGGAATTCAGATCGGCGCGCAGGATGAGCCAGGTGTTCACCGAGGCCAGCATCGCGCTGACGCCGATACCGATGATGATCAACCGGAAGCCGGTGACGTTGTTGCGGAACGCGAGCAGCTGAATGACCAGGGCCGCCGCGAGACCGCCGATCAGCGCGCCGAGGGCGGTCTGGAAGTGGCCGCCGCCGACGGCGAGCAGCACCAGCAGCGCGCCGGTGTAGGCACCGGTGTTGAAACCGACGATATCGGGGCTGCCCAGCGGGTTTCGGGTCACCGACTGCAGGATCGCGCCGCTGAGGCCCAGCGCCGCACCCAGCGCCAGCGCCAGGACCACACGGGGAAAACGCCACTGCCACACCACGAGTCGATCGAATCGGTTGTCCCCGACCAGCAGCGCCCGCAGCACCCGGTCCGGCGGAATCACGTAATCGCCGGTGCCGAGGGCGAGTACGGCCACGGCGCACGCGGCGACCACCAGCACCACGCAGACCACGATGGTGCGCACGCTGATGCGCACGCCGAACCCGCGCGGGGCGCGTAGCACCACCATCGCGCGGCCGAAATCGATCGGAGCGCTCACGCGGCGCTCACCCGGTCGCGCCGGGCCAGCCAGATCAGCACCGGCGCACCGAGGAACGCGGTCACCAGGCCGGCGGGCACCTCGTCGGGCCGAATGATGATGCGGCCGAGCACATCCGAGCCGAGCACCAGGATCGGTGCGAGCAGCATCGAATAGGCGATGATCCAGCGCTGGTCCGGGCCGACGATCCAGCGCGCCACATGCGGCACCGCCAGCCCGACGAAGGTGATCGGCCCCACCGCCGCGGTCGCCGTGCCGCACAGCAGCGTCAGCGCCACCGCGGTGAGCAGCCGGGAACGCCCGACGTGCACGCCGAGCGAACGGGCGAGGTCGTCGCCGAGCGCGAGCGCGTTGAGCGAGCGGGCGGCGACCACCGCGGCGAGCAAGCCGACGACGATGAACGGCGCCGCACCCGCGATGACGTCGTAGCCGCGCCCGGTCAGCGAACCCGAGTCCCACTGCCGCCACTCCTCGAAGGCCTTGGGGTTCAACAGGATCAGGCCCTTGGTCAGCCCGGAGAGCACCGCGGTCACCGCGACGCCGGCCAGGGTCAGCCGGATCGGATCCGAACCCTGCCTGCCCGCGGTGCCCAGCCGGTACACCACCAGCGACACCAGGGCGGCCCCGGCGAAACCGAACCACACGTACGCCGTGATCTGGGTGACGCCCAGGAACGCGACCGCGAGCGTGATCGCGAAGGCCGCGCCCGCGTTGATGCCGAGCAGGCCGGGATCGGCCAGAGGGTTGCGGGTGAGTCCCTGCATCAGGCAGCCCGCGACGCCCAGCGCGAGCCCGGCGAGCAAGCCGAGCAGGGTGCGTGGCAGACGATATTCGGTCACGATCAGATGATCGGGCGAGCCGTCACCGCCCCAGAGCGCGGCCCAGACTTCCCCGAGCGGAATCGCTTTCGTGCCCACGATCAGGCTCAGCAGACACGCGGCAGCCAGCACCGCCGCCGCCAACAACCACCCTGACCAGCGCAGGGGCTGGTTGCTCGGCAGGTCCATCGGGCTCTATCTCCAGTGCGGTCGGGCAGCAATCAATGCAGCTTAGCCTTACCTACCTCCCCGAATGGAAATTGTCCGAATGAGACCTTCGCAACGCGGTCCCTGCGCCGGGCCGTCCGCTACGCGACGAGCGTGAGGTGGGCGCCCCGGATCCGGCTGGTCCCACCCGCACGGGTCAACAGGCGTGCGAGCGCATCGGCGACCTTATTCGGCTGCTCGAGAATCACCGAGTGCCCGGCGCCCTCGACCAGCACGAGATCGGAATACTCGACGGCCGCGGCCATCGCGACCGAATGCGCGGACGGGGTCATCAGATCGGCGGTGCCGCACAGCACCAGGGTGGGGATCTTCGAGAGCAGCGCGAGGGCGTCGGTCTGGTCGTAGACCATGAAGGCGCTCAGAAAGCTCGCCATCGTCACGATCGGCGTCTGATTGTGCATCGCGTTGGCCAGCGCGAGCACCCGCGGACTCACCTTGCGATCGCCGAATTCGGCGGCCCGGATCACCGGCGCGAACACCTTGCAGGCCACCAACTTCGCGCGCTGCATCAGCCGCGGCGCCCGCCGCACCGCGGCCTGGAAGACCGAGATCATCGGATTGCGCAGCAGGCGACCGAAACCCGCGTCGGCGAGCCCGCTGGCCGCGGTCGCGACGAGCGCGACCCCGGCGACGCGGGTGCCGATCACGTGCGGACGCTGACTGAGGTAGGTCAACACGGTCATGCCGCCCATCGAGTGACCGACCAGGACGACCGGGCCGTACGGCGCCACCGCGTCGAGCACCCGGCTCAGATCGTGGGCGAGCTGCTCGAGCCGGTAGGTCTGCCGGGGCGCGACCGCCGAGTCGCCGTGGCCACGATGGTCGTAGCAGACCACCCGGGCGCCGGCGTACCGGCGCAGCAGCGCGTCGCGCACATCGGTCCAGGACTCCGAGCGCAGGCAATGCCCGTGCACCAGTACCACGGTGAGTTCCGCCTGCCGCGGCCCGTACTCGTGCACCGCAAGGGCCACACCGTCTTCGGCCGCCACCGTGGCACGCCGCGCGGCCGGGACGGCGAAGGTGCTCGAGGTGCGCATCGGTCTCTCCGATTCGAGTAGGTGGTGACACGTCCTACTCTCCGCCGCGCCCGCCCCGCACAGCAGCACCCCGAGTGCTGGGGTCCGTTCCCCAAGGTGGCACAGACCCCCACCCAGGGTGCGGCGGACTCAGGTCAGGTGGTCGTGGTCGCCACGAACCCAGGAGACGTAGCGGGCGGCGGAGGTGCGGATGGTGGTGCGGGCGTCGGTGTCGAGCGTTTTGCCGAAGTTGTCGTAGAGGCGAGTGAACTCGAACTCCTCGACGACCTTGGTGACGCGCTCTACCACGTTGGGCGACAGGGGAATCCGGTTCGGATAGCTGCGCATGAACGCTACCGACTTGCGGTCCGGGTTGGCCTGGATGGTGTCCGCGCTGAACAGCACGCCCTGTCCGCCCGCGCCGGCCGCCCAGTGCGCGACCGCGCTGCCCGGGAAGTGCCCGCCGAGCTGACGCAGGGTCAGGCCGGGCAGCACTTCCAGCCGCCCCGACCACGGACGGATCACCGGGTCCGGGCGCGCGATCCATTCCAGATCGGGCTCGGCGACCAAGACCGGCACCCCGCCGAGCGCCCGGCTCCATTCCACCTGCACGCCGTAATGGTGCGGATGCGACGGCACGATGGCGACGACTTCGCCGAGTTCCCGGACCCGGCGCACGGCGTCCTCGTCGACGTAGCCGGTCACGTCCCACAGCAGGTTGCCCGCGGGCGTGCGCACCAGGTGCGCTTCCTGGCCGATGCCGACCTGGGGCTCGGCGGTCAAACCGAAGAGGTCCGGTTCGAGTTCACGCATCGCCACCTTGTGCCCCGCCGCGGCGAGGTCGGCCAACGTAGTCCACCGCTGACCGTCGGCGGGCATCCACTGCCGCTCGTCCGCACAGATACGGCAGAGCTGCGCCGCGGCGTCGTGCTCCACCGCGCAGGTCTGACAGATCTTCCACATATCGCCCTCGCTATCCGGTACACCCACCCCTGTTTCTACACAGCGGACGAATTCCGTGCAGCGAGTTCTGTGATCGCGGGGCGGTTCGGGTTCGGGTACGGCAGTGCGCACCTGCCGCACCCGAATCCGTCCTATGCGGTGCCGGCCTCGACCGGAACGGACTCCGACGACGCCGCAGGTTCCGGTGGCGCCGGTGTCTCGGTGCGCCCACGGGTCAGGATCGACACCACGATCGCCGCGACCACGCTGGTGGTCGCGATCAACGCGGCCACCCGTCCGGTCGCGTCGCCGACCGCACCCGACAGGTCCAGGTCGACGTTGCCGAAGGCCACGGTGGCCACCGCCGCGCCGATCGCGCCGCCCAGGTTGTGGAACGTCCACGAGGCGCCGACCGCGAAACCGGTGCGGGTCGGCTCGACCGACGAGATCGCGAGCACGGTCGCCGGGCCGAGCACCAGCGCCCAACCCGCGCCGAACAGCACCAGCGCGACCAGGAGCAGCGTCAACCCATCGTCGAACGCCGCCACGGCGATGCCGAGCCCGGCCACGGCCAGCAGCCCGAAACCCCACGGCAACAACGCATGTGGGCCGAAGCGATCGACGAACCGGCCCGCGACCGGGGACGAGAGCGCCAGCGTCCCACTGACCAGCAGCAGCAGGAAGCCCGCCTGCCGCACATCGAAATCCCGGCCCTGGGTGAGATAGGTCGGGATCACCAGCAGCGCGGACGCGTAGAACAACCCCAGCGCGAAGTCCGAGACGATCGCGGCGACGAATCGGCGCTTGCCGAACAAGGCGGGGTCGATCAGCGGATTCGCCGCGCGGCGTTCCACGACGATCCCGCCGGCGACCGCGGCGACGAGCACGACGGCCGCGACGATCACCCACGGCGACGAGAACCCGCGCAGGTCGCCGAGCACGAAGATGCCGACCGCCGAGACGACGGCGAAGGCGACCGCCGCCTGACCCGGCCAGTCGGTCCCGCCGGTCTTGTCCGGCACGCTCGGCGGCACCGCGAAGGCGATGGCGGCGAGCGCGGCCAAGCCCAGCGGCAGGTTGATCCAGAAGATCGACTGCCAGCCCAGGCTCGGCACCAGCAGGCCGCCGAGCACCGGCCCGATGGCCAGGCCGAGCCCGTTCACCGAGTACAGCCAGCCGATCGCCCTACCCCGATCCCCTTGCGGGAAAAGCGATTCCACCAGGGTCGAGGTGCTCGTGTACAGCACCGCGCAGGCCGCGCCCTGGACGAAGCGCGCGACGATCAGCGCACCGATCGACCACGCCGCGGCCGCGCCCACCGACGCGACCACGAACAGCGCGAGCCCGGACAACAGCACCCGCCGCCGCCCGAACCGGTCGGCGACCCGGCCCGCTGTCACCATGAACATCGACAGCGCCATCAGGAAAACGCCCAGCGTCAGTTCGGTATTCGACGGGCCCGCGTGCAGATCGTCGCCGATGGCGGGCAACGCGGTGGTGACGATCGTCAGGTCGATGCAGCCGAGGAACGACGCCACCGCGAGTCCGCCGAACCCGACCACCCGGCGCCGCGCGGGAATCTCGACGGTCGTCACTGCTCCTCCCCTGCCGCGCCGTGCAACGCCGACTTGCGCTTCTTGAAGCGCAAAGGGAGCCAAGCGACCCGGTCCGGATGCTGCGGCACGACGAACAGTTCGCGGGTACGCCCCATCGCCGCCGAGATGCGTTGCGGGTAGATCACGAAATCGAAGCCCTCGTGCGCCCACAGCGGCATGATGATCGGGCATTCTTCCAAAAGGTATGCGCGGCAGGCTTTCCGGACCGACTCCTGATCGACGTCGGGCTCCCGGCTGAGCCTGCGCTCGAGGAAGCGGTCGATGGTGCTGTCGATCGCGTGCCGGTACGGTTCGTCGGTCTCGTAGGCGTGCTCGACCGCGTCGTACAGGTCACCGTAGCGTGGATGCGACAGCGCGAAGTCCCAACGCAGCACGTTGGTGGGGCAGTCGATCTGGTCCAGCAGGGTACTGTTGCGCGCGATCCATTCGTCACCGGCGATGCGGGCCCGGGCATGCCGGTCGATATCGGTGCCGCCGCTGAGATTGTGCCGTTGCAGCGTGTCCGCGACGGCGATCGAGACCCGGCCGAAGTTCGACCTGTTGATCAGATCGATGGTGGCCGCGAGCTTTTCGCCCTCGTGATAGTCGGCACCGACGCTCACCAGCAGCACAGTGGAGCGGCCGTCGGTGGTGATGCCGTCGGACCGCAGATCGTAGGCGGCCTTGTGCGACGCGGAGAGCAGTGTGGTGGTGGTCATCGTCAGCTCCAAACCTTCAGCGCGGCAGCCGGATCGCTCACGCCGATGAACAAACCGATGGTGATGCGCGGGCGATCCTGCGACGGCGCGACCGCGTGCACCCGGCGCGGGTCGATGAAGATCGCGTCGCCGACCCGCGGGGTGATGACCAGCGCGGGCGCACCGACCTGCGCCCGATCGATGCCGTACACCCGATCGCCGGAACGATCCCGGTATTCGTGCTCGTCCGGGTAGTCGTCCCAGATCTCGAGCTCCCCGCCCTGGTCCGGCACGTCCAGGTAGACGTTCACCGACAGCTGACGCGTGATCCGAACCGCGAAGTCCTCCGGCAGGTTTCGGCTCACGTTGTCGGTATGCGGCTCGAGATCGACCCCCGCGAGTTGATAGCGCGCGACACCGGCGAAGAAGGCTTGCCCGTCCTGGCGCAACAGATTCGCACCGGACGGCCAGATCTCGTCGAGCAGCAGCCGAAGATCGTCCGCGGGATACGAATACGGCGCGGCGATCTCGCGCAGCCGCTCGATATTGTCGCGGGCGTGCTCGAAATACTGCGCCCGGCCGCTGTCGGTGCTCGTCTCCGAGAAGGCGTGACCGATCCGGCGGAACTGCGGGTCGGTGGCCAGCGGGCCGTGGTCCTGCCTGCCCACGAACGCCTTTCGCAGATGTGCGAGCGCGTCCGGCCGGACGAAACCCGACAGCCGCACGGCGTGCACGTCTGCGTTCAACAGTGCGGTCAGGCAAGCACGGTCGAACCCCTGCCTGGTGGTGTCCAACACGCGTTCTCCGAGAGATGGCGTGGCCGTAGTCATGTCGTTCCCCTCTGATTGTCGCTCTGTGGACCGGGCACAGGCCCAGGCAGGAGAAGAGAGTCCGGCCAGTAGACATGGTTCGACCCCCAGTTCTCTCGAGAGGGCCCCAGGTCTCGACGGAGCCCGCGCTTGCCCGGGCCGCGGTGAGCGGCTCGGCCTGGTCTTGACCCGGGGCACCCCGCCGCGGATGGAGGGTTGCCGGCCAGCTAGCCGGGGACTTGACGCTGGCACTCTTGACCTGGCTCAAGCATCGGACAGGGCAGAACCGTTGTCACGCTTTAGAATCGCGCTGAGTTTCAAGATCCCGAAGAGGCCCTCCGGTCAGGTATTCAGCCCCGCCCGGATCGCCCGCTCCAGCGGAGAGTAGTCGCCGTCCGGCCGATCCAGCACGCACGGACCGCGCGACAGCAGCGGCGGCTGCGCGAGGAAACGCGGCGTGTGACCCCGATGTCGTTGTGCGGCGTGCACCAGGAACGGATGGCAGAGGTAGACGTCGCCTGCTCGGCCGGTGGCGGTGGCGACCGGCAGGTCGGCTGTGGCCTGTACGTAATCGAATCGGGCTAGGTCCGCGCCGGGCGCCCCGAACGGTGCCAGCAGCGGTGGTATGCGCAGATGCGAACCGACCCGGATGCGAGTCGGCGCGTCCTGCTCCCCCACGTCCGAGAACAGGAACAGCATCAGCAGCGCCCTGCCCTGCGACCACAGGTTCACGCGCCAGGTCAGGTAGTCGGCGGGATCGTCGCCGGGAAAACTGACATCGATATGCCAGCCGTCGTCACCGGGCGCCCCGCCGACCGGAAACCGAATCGGGAACGTGCCGATACTGTTTCGCGGCAGCCACCGGCCGACGCCCACCAACTGGTCGAACGCCGCCGACAACACGGGCGAATTCACCGCCGCCGCAAAGGGCGCATCACCGCGATCCCCCACCCGCACCACCGGCTGCGTCCACGAACTCCGATCCCCCGGATCGCACCCGCTCAACCCCCAGAGAATTTCCCGCCCCGCCGCAGCCACCTCCCCCGAGAACGCCCCCGCCACCTTCACGAACCCCTCAGCCACGAACGACTCGACCTGCGCACCGTCCAACATCCGAACCTCCCACCCCACCTTCTCCCCCCACCCCCACCCCACGCCACCGAATTTCAGGGCAGCGTCCCATCCCGGTGGTCGCCGGACTCTCCACCGTCGAGCTGGTATCGGCGGCGATCCTCGCGGCATGGACGGTCCGGCACCGCAAGCGCGAGCGAACGGGAAAATCTTCCTCCCTCGCAACAGATTTCGACAGGAGTTGCTAGTGCCGAGCCGGGGTGGTCGTGGGGACCGTGCTCGCCGGCAACTGGCCGACGACGGCGGGCAGCGGCGTCGAGACCGGGGGCAGCGGCTCCACCTGCTGGTCATCCCACCGCACGACGAACAACGCGACGAATACGAGCAGAAAGGCCGCACACCCACCGAGCAGAGGTCGGAGGTAGGCACGCACAAGCGGACTATCGACGCCGGGGACGGCTACGTTACGCCACCGTAGGTTCAGGGTTTGCGCTTGCGCGCGGCAGCCGCCGACGAGGCGGAAGACACCAGCACGATCACCACGAGAAGGGTGACCAGCTCGAGGGTGTCCCAGCCGAGCGGGTCGGGGATGATCTCGACCGGACTGTACGGAACCGCGGCGACCGGGGTCGCAGGTGACAGAGCCGGGGCCGCCACCGGCGCGGCCACCGGCACCGGCGCGCGCACCCCGGCTACGCTCGGTTCCAGTGACAGCGGGATGAGCAGCGGCGGGAAGGCCGGGATGGGTGGCGAGCCGGCCGGGATCGCGAGCAGGCAGCTCGTCGCCGCACTTCCGCTGAGCAGGCCGCCGACCACGCTGCCACCGAGCGCCGAACCGCTGGAGCCGAGCGCGGCGCTGCCGAGCCCGGTCGCGCTCGAACCCACGACGGCGCTGCCGATCGCGGAGCCGCTGGACCCCGGCCCGATCATGCCCGGCCCGATCAGCGCGGATCCAGTCGCCAGCCCGAGCACGGTCACGCCGCTGCTCACCGTCGAACTCCCCGCGCACGGCGCGGCGCTGCCCGCCTCGAGGCCCAGCAGGACGGGGGTCGCCAGTTCCGCCGGGTCGACTCCGATCTCGGCCCCGACCTCGGCCACCGCCTCGAGTTCGAGCGGCCGACCGACGGAGGGCAGCATCGGCGGCTCGAGCGCGAGCTCGATTCCGGTTGCAGCACTTCCGGACTCGGCGAACTGCGGGTCCGCGCTGCCGGTCCCGGCCTGCTGTGCGTCCGGGCTCAGCCCCTGCTGCGGGGCCGCGCCGCCCGCCGTGGCCGGTTCTTGCGCGACCCCCGCGGCACTGCCCGTGCTCACCTCACCGAAGACCGGCCCCGGCACCGCATCCTCGGCGACAGCGGGCCCGGCGCACAGTACCGCTACCGACAGGAACGTGCTCAAAACAGCGAAAGTTCTTATACCACTCTGTGTTCCAAACAAACCCCCACCCCGGGACGGGCGATCCGGCGGCGCACCGCTCATTGCTGCTCAGGTCCGCGTACGGTGCCCTCGTAGTGGGACTGGACGTAGGTGAACGCGTCCTGCGGGATCCTGATCGCGCCCGCGAACGGCCGCTCCAGGTCGTGGATGGCGAGCAGGACGCCGCCGATCACCAACCCGAGCAGTGCGGTCATCGCGATGCTGCGCCAGGTGACCTGCATACCGGACAGCACCGGGTTCAGCATCACCATGATGGCGCCGAGAAGCAGTGTGATGTAGAGGAATTCGGGAATGCGGCGTTGCGCGTCGATCGCTCGATCATGCCGGGCCTGGGTGACCCGATCGATGCCGGCGAGCGCGCGGGACCTGGCCTCGGTCACGGCCGGATCGGCCGAGTGCAGCGCCACCACATCGGCCCGCAGCGCGTTGAGCGTCTCGCCGGTGGCCGGACTCAGCCGATTCTCGTTCTCCATCATCGGCCACTCCTGACCGATGACCTGATCGGTGTAGGCGCGCAGCTGGGCCTCCAGCCTGCGCTGCTCCGGCTCCGGCATGGCCTTCGCCGCCCAGTAGGTGTCGACGAGCCCCTTCGACTCGGTGATGGTGTGGGCATAGGCATTTTGATTCTGCTGCCAGCACGTCACGAACACGAACGCGACGACCGCGGTGAAGAACGTCTTGGCCAGGTCGAGCGCGAGCGTGCTGGCGGACTCGTCGCTGACGTGCCGCCACGTGTTCGGGCGCAACATATCGCCGACGACGAATATCGACACGGCAATGGTCGCGGCGCCGATAGCGACGAGCAATTCCTGAGCCATCTCGCTTCACTTTCCCGGTCAGAGTCGGTGACAACCTATTTCCGAGCGTATGTTCGAGCGGCCGGATACTCACGGCACTGGCACCATAGCAAGAGCTAGGGTGGAACATTAGACCTGGCCAGGCGCCCATATATCGCACCGTTACCGAAGTGTTACCACGATGGCGGGCGTAGCGATTCAACCGCAAATGCCTGATCTCGCACCATTTAGCAAATCGCGCCGGTCTCGGGTCGCACGGATACACGACACCCCTCCGTTATCGCTGAGAAACATGCAAAAACGTCTCCGGAGTCGCGACATCCGTACCGCATCGGAGCGCACGAATCGCAGACGGCAAACAATGGCCCCGCCATAGTCGCGCGAACCGACCGAAAGTCCGGACGACTACTCCGCGAATCCCCGCACGCCCGCCGCGCAGCCACGTTCGCCGCGCCGCGACAGCAGTCGGCGCGTGCGATCTGGGTCACATCAACCCCTTGAATGTGACCCACGTTGGTGCTAAACATTGTGGCACACAACGCAATATGCGTTGCATATATTGCAACACGAAGAAGTGGCTCTCCGAAGGAAATCGATGGTGCACCGTAGGCTCTGGCCCAAACCCGTTGGCGGGCAAGTACAACGAGCACTCATCGGTGCGGCCGCGCTCCTGCTGCTCGCGGGTTGCGCACCGGTACAGTCCGATCCAGCCGGGGTCGGTGGCGACGAGCAGACCGGGACCGTGCGCGTATGGCTCTTCGACGAGGCGACGCGCGCGCCGAAGGAAGCCGTGATCAACGAGGCGATCGCGGAGTTCACCGCCACCAGACCCGACGTGCGGGTCGACGTGCAGTGGGTGCCGGTCGCGGCCCGTGCGGAGAAGTTCGCCGGCGCTTTCAACGATCCGGCCAGCGCGCCCGATGTCGCCGAGTTCGGCAACACCGACCTCGCGGGCTATGCGGTGAGCGGCGCGTTCGCCGATCTCACCGCCGATATCGCGGCTTGGCCGGAGGGCAAGGATCTGGTGCCCTCGGTGCTGGACACCGCGAAATCGGGCGGCAAGGTGTACGGCCTGCCCTGGTACACGGGCATCCGCGCGCTGTACTACCGCACCGACGTCTTCGCCGAACTCGGCCTGCGACCGCCGGGCACACTGGCCGAACTCACCGAGACCGCGAGGCGCATTCGCGCGGCCAAGCCTGAGCTGTACGGGATTTCGGTGGGCGGCAAGTACACCTTCGCGATGCTGCCGTTCCTGTGGGCGCACGGCGGCGAGATCGCCGAGTACGACGGCACGATGTGGAATTCGACGATCAACTCCGAGCCGGCGAAGGAAGGCGTCACCCGCTACGCGGAGCTGATCCGCGACGACATCTGCCCAACCGCCCAGTGCGTCGACTTCACCGGGACGCAGAGCGTCCAGGCGTTCGCGGGCGGCAAGGCCGCGATGACGGTCGGCGGCGACTTCAACCGCAAGGCGGTCGAGCAGGGCGCGGCCAAGGGCAAGTACGCGGTGGTTCCGCTGCCTGGCGTCCAAAGCGGTTCGGTCGCACCGGCGTTCGCGGGCGGCAATCTGCTCGGCGTATTCCGGGCGAGCAAGCACCGCGGCCTCGCCCGCGATTTCATCGAACTGCTGGGCGGGGCGCGGTATCAGGAAAAGATGTACCGCGCGATGGGCAACCTGCCGACCCTGTCCGGCGTGCAGCGAGAGCTCGCGGCGAACGATCCGTTCCTCGCGCCGTTCGTCGAGTCACTCAGTGCCGGAACGAAGTTCGTGCCGAGCACCCCGGCCTGGTCCAAGATCGACAGCCAGAACGTGCTGCCGACCGCGGTGCAGCAGATCGCCACGGGCAGCAAGGCCCCTGCAGCGGCGCTCAACGCGGCCGCCGCCGTGATGAACAAGGCATTCAGGTAGGCACACATGGCTATTCGAGAACTACCGACTACCGCGCCGGCGCCGCGAATTGCGCCGAAACCACGCAGGTTGCGCCGGGACACGATCGCCGCCTGGCTCTATCTCGCACCCGCGGGCATCCTGCTCGCCGCCGTGCTGGTGTACCCGATCTATCAGATCGTGCTCATCTCGTTCTACGACTACGGGCAGGCGCAGGCGACGGGCGCCGCACCCCTGGAATTCGTCGGCCTCGGCAACTATCGAGAACTGCTCGCCGACAGTCAGTTCTGGACCGTGCTGGCCAACACCTTCGTGTTCGGCGGAGTCTGCGTGATCGGCGGGCTGGTGGTGGGCACGGCGCTGGCGGTGCTCGCCACCCGGGTCCGGCCGCTGCCGCGGATGCTGCTGTTCCTCGCGGCGCTCGGCGCGTGGGCGACCCCGGCGATGGCGGGCTCCTATGTCTGGCTCTTCCTGTTCGACACCGACTTCGGTGTGGTGAACGAGGCGCTGTCCGGCCTCGGGTTGCGCTCGATGGAAGGCCACTCGTGGACCTTCGGCACCCTGAGCGCGTTCGGTGTGGTTGCCGCCGAGGTGATCTGGTGCTCGTTCCCGTTCGTCATGGTGACGATGTACGCGGGCATCAAGGCCATCCCGGAAGAGGTGCTCGAGGCCGCGGCGCTGGACGGCGCGTCCGCGTGGCGGTCGGCCCGCTCGGTGATCCTGCCGATGCTGCGTCCGCTGCTGCTCATCGCGACCGTGCAGTCGATCATCTGGGACTTCAAGGTGTTCACCCAGATCTACGTGATGACCAATGGCGGCGGCGTCGCCGGGCGGAACCTGGTGCTCAACGTCTACGCCTACCAAAAAGCTTTCGCCGGGCAGGAATACGGGCTCGGCTCCGCGATCGGAGTCCTGATGACGCTGTTGCTGTTGTCGATCACCGGCCTCTATGTCCGGTCCCAGCGCAGGAGCACGAAGTGGGTGTGACGACAACGGTGCGCCGCACCCCCCGCAAACCGGGCCGCCTGATCGCCGAAGCCGTCACGGTGGTGATCGCGGGCCTGGTCGCCTTCCCGCTGTACTGGATGGTGCTCTCGGCGATCAAACCGCCAGGTGAGATCCAATCGGCCGATCCCAAGCCATGGACCCTCGCACCGAGCCTGGACAGTTTCAGCCGGGTGCTCTCGATGAACGGCTTCGGCCGCTTCTTCCTGAACAGCTTGCTGATAGCCGTTGTGGTGGTGCTGTTCTCGCTGCTGCTGTCGTTCCTGTCCGCGGTGGCGCTCACCCGGTTCCGCTTCCGCGGTCGCACCGTGCTGCTGGTGATGATCCTGGTCGCGCAGATGGTTCCGGTCGAGGCGCTGACGATTCCGCTGTTCTTCCTGATGCGCGAGATCGGCGGCACGGTGCCCGCACTCGGGCTCAACGAACTCGGCTCGATCATGCTGGTGGACCTGGTGTTCAGCCTGCCGCTGGCGATCTGGCTGCTGCGCGGTTTCGTCGCCGCGATACCGGACGAGCTGGAAGAGGCCGCCAAACTCGATGGGGCGAGCCGGATCCGGTTCGCGTGGCAGATCCTGCTGCCGCTCGTCGCGCCCGGTCTCGTCTCGGTGAGCGTACTGTCGTTCATCCACGCGTGGAACGACTTCCTGTTCGCGAAAACGTTCATCATCTCCAAGACCGAGAATCAGACACTGCCGCAGGCGATCCTGGTCTTCTTCAAGCCCGAGGACACCGACTGGGGCGCGGTGATGGCCGCCTCCACCCTGATGACAATTCCGGCTCTCGTCCTGTTCATCCTGGTGCAGCGCAAGCTGGTCTCGGGTCTGGGCGGAGCGGTGAAAGGCTGACATGCCCGGGTTCGACACCCTGCTCCCCCGCCCCGTCTCGGCGACCCCGAGGCCCGGCACCTGTCCATGGCCCGCCGCGGTCGATATCCGCAGCGCCACAGACCTTCCGGCCGAGGGCTACCGGCTGGAGATCACCCCGGACGGCATCGCGCTCACGGCCGCGGATCACGCGGGCCGGGTCTACGGACAGCAGACGCTGCGCCAGCTCGCCGGCCCGGAAGCGTTGCGGGCCGCCCGGATCGGCGGCCGGGAGCTGTCGGTGCCGTGCGGGGTCGTCGAGGACCATCCGCGTTTCGCTTGGCGCGGTTGCCTGCTCGACGTGGCCCGGAACTTCCGGACGAAGGCCGAAGTGCTGCGGTTCCTCGACCTGCTCGCGGCGCACAAGTTCAATGTGCTGCACCTGCATCTGACCGACGACCAGGGCTGGCGGTTCGCGGTGCCCGGCTACCCGCGATTGGCCGAGATCGCGTCGTGGCGAAGCGGATCGATGGTCGGCAGGCACGACGGCCCGGAACGGGACGGCCGCCCGCACGGCGGTTTCTACACCGACGACGACCTCCGGGAGATCGTGGCCTACGCCGCGGAGCGCGCGATCACCGTGGTACCGGAAATCGATGTGCCGGGTCATGCGCGGGCGGTGCTCGCCGCCTATCCCCAACTCGGTCCCGATCCCGAAAAGCAGTGGGAGGTATGGACTTCGTGGGGCGTCAGCACCCCGCTGCTCGATCCGAAACCGGACACCATGGCGTTCTTCCGCCGCGTCTTCGACCACGTGCTCACCCTTTTCCCCGCACCGGTCATCGGGCTCGGTGGTGACGAGGTGCCTGGTGCGACCCCCGCCCACGGTCGTTTCGTCGCCGACCTGGCCGCCTATCTGACGACCCAGGGGCGACGGGCGCTCGGCTGGGACGAGGTCCTCGACGCCGGCGATCTGCCGCCGATGGTGATCGGGGCCTGGCGCGACGAGGCCGCGGCCGAGCGGGCCGCCAAGGCGGGCCACGAGGTCGTGCTGTGCCCGGAAGACCAGGTCTACCTCGATCATCGGCAATCCGATCATCCGGACGAACCGATCCCGGTCGGCTATCTGCGCACACTCGAGGACATGTACAGCTACGAGCCGGCCTACACCGGGCCCGGCGTCATCGGCCTGCAAGCCCAGATCTGGAGCGAGCACCTCGACACCGTGCGGCGCGTCGACTACGCGGCCTTCCCGCGGCTCTGCGCGATCGCCGAAACCGCTTGGAGCCCAGCCGATCGCGACTTCGCCGAGTTCCTGCCTCGGCTACGCGAGCACCATCTTCCCCGCCTCGACGCCCTCGGTGTGGAGTATCGCCCGCTCGACGGGCCACACCCGTGGCAGACCCGGCCCGACGTCCCCAGTTCGGCGCACCGGCCGCGCTGAACCCTCAGGGGCGGAGCCGATGGAAGGCGGCCATCCGCTCGCGGTGGTACTCGAGGTCGTCCGCGTCGTGCTCGACGCCGCGGGCGACCGCGAGGCCGAAATAGACCGCCTCCCTGCGCAAGCGGTGCCGCATCAACTGTGCCAGGGCCACATCGTCGAAGGGGACGGCGGTGCCGCCCGCAGCGTGATAGGCCTCGACGAACGCCCGGACGCCGGCCAGGTCGCGCCCGTACTCGTCACCGAACTCCAATGCGGCGGAGGCCAGTTCGACCTCGGGCGGGGCGACCAGCGCTTCGTCCCAGTCGAGCACCGCGCGCACGTGACCGGCGCGCGAGAGCAGATTGCCCTCGTAGAAGTCACCGTGCAGCGGCTGGGGACGCGCGGCTCGGGTGAAATCGGCGAGCCAGCGGTCCAGGTCGGGGTCCGGCAGTTCCGCCGACGGCGCGCCGTCCAGTCCGATCTCCAGGAACGATCGGGTCGGCCGCGGCGGCGGGCGGTGCTCGGCCAGTGCACGGTGCACCCGCGCCAGTAGCACTGCCGCCTCGTCGCGCTGCACCGGATCTTCGCTGCTCGCCCACTCGCCTTCGACGAAGGGCCACACCGTGATCGGGCGACCCGCCACCACGTACACGGTCGAACCATCGGCACGCGCCAGCGGCGCGATCGCCTCCGGCACGTCGCGGGCAGCCGCGGCGGCGATGCCGTTGCACCATTCGAGCTGCGCCGGATCGCGGTCCTGCGGGCCGATCCGGACGACCACGTCGCCCACCCGGTAGGCCGCGGACTCCTCGCCGCCGAACAGTCGTACGCCGTCGCCTTTGTGTCCCCATTCGGCCGCGACGGCCGCCCTGATGTCCTCGGTCAGCGGGATCTCGACATAAACCACGCGACAAGTTCTACCAGTGCCCGCGCGCCGAACGCAGGGGGATTTCCGGCGCCCCGGCCGGTAACAGACCGATTGGTGCACTATTTCCATTCGGCAGGTACCTTGGCGATCGTGCGTACCGAGGGAGATACCTGGGACATCACCACCAGCGTCGGGTCCACCGCGTTGTTCGTCGCCGCGGCCCGCGCACTCGCCGGTCGGCGACCCGACCCGTTGGCCGTCGATCCGTTCGCCGAGGTCTTCCTCCGCGCCGCCGGCGCGGAATGGGCGGACCTGCTCGACGGCAAAGCTCCGGACCATCCGCTGCTCGCGCCCGGATTCGGTGCGGTCTTCCAGACTTTCCTGGAAGCCAGGACCAAGTATTTCGACGACTACTTCGCCGCGGCGTCCGCGGCCGGGGTCCGTCAGGTGGTGATCCTGGCCGCCGGCCTCGACGCGCGCGCCTACCGGCTGCCCTGGCCCGACGGCACCGTGGTCTACGAGCTGGACCAGCCCAGCGTGCTGGCGTTCAAGAGCCGGACCCTGGCCGCCCACGGCGACGAGCCGCGCACCGAACGCCGCGAGGTGCCGGTCGATCTGCGCGAGGACTGGCCGAAGGCGTTGCGCGCGAAGGGATTCGACGCGACCGCCCCGACCGCGTGGCTGGCCGAGGGGCTGCTGCCCTATCTGCCCGCCGTCGCGGTGGATCAGCTTTTCGAGCACATCGCCCAGACCAGCGCGCCCGGCAGCCGGGTCGCCATCGAGGAGCTGGACGTCGTTCCCGAACCGACCCGCGCCGCACTCGCGCAGCAACCGGAACTTCCGTTGAACGGCGGCGCCGACTGGGTGCACCTGATCTACAACGAGCAGCGCAGCGACGCGGCGCAGTGGTTCGGCACGCACGGCTGGCACACGGCGGGTCGCACGCTGACCGACTACCTGGCCGCGGTGGGCCGGGACATCGGCGCACCCACCTCGGACGCACCGGTAGTGCCCGCGCTGGTACGCCTGGTGACCGCGATCCGGCCCTGAAGTGCGCCACGCCCGTCGGTCCGGGTAGCTCGCTCCCTTTTGGCGTACTACGCGCGTATTATGTCGACTGTGGGTTTCGAGTGGCCTGATTGGGCGCTGGACATGCTCATCGGGATCACGCCGGACGAGGTGATGCAGGTGCTGACCAGACAACGACGATGGCCACGCCGTGGTCGCGGCACCGAAGGCATCCAGCTGCTCACCATCTGGGGCCGTACCGCGGCAGGCCGGCCGTTGATCGTCGGTTTGCGGCAGGCCGAGTCCTGGCAATGGCAGATCGTCGCCGCCCGCCCGATGAGCCCGGAGCAGGTAATCGAGTTCGAAAAATGGGAACAGGAGAACCAGTGATGGGCGACAACAACTTCCCGGCCACCCCGCAGGGGGTGGACGAACTGATGGACAGCCTCGTGTTCGACGACCAACCCGTGCACGAGTCCGACGTGCCGCGCCCGCTCGCGCCAGGCGAAGACATCATGGTGGTGCGCTCGCTGCGGATACCGCTCGATATGGATCAGTCCATCAAAGCCGAGGCGCGCCGCCGCGGGGTCACCATGAGCGAACTCATCCGGGACTGGCTCGCCGTGGAACTCGCCGCGCTCGCCGACGACCAGCCCATCTCCCGCGCCGACGCCCTGCGCGCCCTCGCCGGCGTTCGACCCATCCATCCCCGGGCGAGTTGACTATCCGGCGGCCAGCCACTTACCGAGCCGGGCCCGGTACTCCCCCACGAGTTCCGGTTGCCAGCGCGCGAAATACGCGGTCTGGTTCAGCGCGTACAGGCCGACGCCCAGCCGCAGCCGCACCTCGTCGGCCGGGTCCGGCGGGAAATGGTCGCGGTACGACTCCAGAAACGGATCTGCGGCACCCGGCCACCATTCGAAGAGCAGCTCGCTGAGTTTGCCGAAATCGGCGAATCTGTCGTAGTAGTGCGCGTGCTCGAAGTCGAGCAGTGCCGCGGGCGCACCATTGTCGACCAGCATGTTGTCCAAGTACAAATCGCCGTGCACGAGCGAGGCGGGCTCGCCGGGGCCGAGTTCGCCAATAGCCCGAGCGAACGCCGCCGCGATCGTCGCGGGCGTGGCGGGCAGCGCCGCTGCGGGCACCGCGCGCAATGCGGCCTCGACCTGATCAGTGGCCGCCGCCGCCCAGGTCGTCCGTTCCGCCGAACCGGTGACCGCGCCGAAGATTTCGCGCCGAATGCCGTGCAGGGTGCCCAGCCAGTCGCCGAGGGTGCTCGCCAGCAGGCGCAGATCGGCCCGGTCCGCGCGTAGCGCGGCGGTCCCGCTCTCGCCGGGCAGGTATTCCTGAATCGTCACCGGCAGGCCGAGCGGGGTGTGCGGGACGAATTCGTGGTAGCGCACAGTCGGCACGCCGGCCTCGCTCGCCAGGCGGGTCGCCGCCACCGTGGCGCGGACATACTCCGGATCGGTGCTTCGCCCCGGAATGCGCACGAGCAACCGGCCGTCGACGGTCTCGGCCAGCCAGAGACAATTGCTGTAGCTGGGCGGACCCGGCCGGATCGAGGTCACCCGGGCGGCCGGGCAAGCCTGCGCCAGCACCCCGGCGACATCCCCCGCCGTCCACTCGGCGGCGCTGCGAACCGGCTGACTGACCACGCTCCAGTTCTACCAGCGCACGCCCGGGTCCCGCAGATCTGTTTCCCCGTACCTGCTCAGCGGTCGTCGGCCATCTCGAAGGCGCCGGCGGCCAAGCGATCGATCAGGCGCTGAGTCCATTCGGCGCGACTGTCCGCCGTGTGCAACCACAGGCCGAGCACCTCGCCGACCGGGCCCCAGGTATCG
>NZ_BAUA01000168.1 GCF_000710915.1 Nocardia brasiliensis IFM 10847 | reverse complement strand
GATCACCTCCGCCGTCAGCGTGCCGTTGCGCGTCCCGTTCCGGCAACTAATATTGCCAATTCCGGGAAATCGAGGTGCACTGGAGTGATGGAGAACCAGCCGACCATCGCCGCGACGCTCGCCGACATCGGTCCCCGGCTCAAAGCGGCGCGCACCCATCGCAAAGTCACCTTGACCGCCTTGGCCGAGACGACCGGGATCTCCAAGAGCACACTGTCGCGGCTGGAATCCGGCCAGCGCCGCGCCAGCCTCGAACTGCTGCTGCCGATCGCGCAGGCCTTGCAGGTTCCGCTCGACGAACTCGTCGCCGCCCCCAGAACCGCCGATCCGCGGGTGCACGCTCCCGCGCGGAAGATCAACGGTATCACCGTCTTTCCGCTCACCCGTCAGCCCGGACCGTTGCAGGCCTTCAAGATGGTGCTGCCCGCCGATCGCACCGAACCGGAGGTGCGGGTGCACGAGGGCTACGAGTGGCTCTATGTCCTGTCCGGCCAGTTGCGGATGATCCTCGGCGAGCACGATGTCGTGCTCGGGCCCGGTGAAGCCGCCGAATTCGATACCCGCCAACCGCATTGGTTCGGCAGCACCGGCCGCGGTCCGGTGGAATTGCTCAGTCTCTTCGGCAGTCAGGGCGAGCGGATGCACCTGCGAGCCCGGCCCCGGCGGGGGCGCGCGGATTGATCACAATTCGACGGTGTCCGTATTGTCCGTTCTTGCCAGATCGGCTCGAGATGCGGACGCTGGAGGGTGTGAACGCATCCGGTAGTCGCCTTCAGGGGAATCTCAGTGAAAAACCAGGGTATTCCCCGTTGCGGCGCCGAAGACGATTAGGGACGCTGGAAGAGGTGAAGCCCCCGCTCGACACGTACGCCGACGAAGCCGTGCTCCCGCTCCCCGCAGCCGCGCTACCCGCCGAGGCCGACTGGCCGCCCGCGGACCTGCTCGCCGCAGAAGTGGTGCCGCCCGTCTTCGCCCCCGACGCAGTGCACGACCTGCGGGGTCGTTCCATCGATGAATTGCAGTACCCCGCAACCGCCGCCCTGGTCGTCGCGGGTTTGCCGGGCGCGGGCAAAAGCACCGTGCTGCGCCGCTTCTTCGGGACCGACATCGACGCCGAGCAGCCGTCCGGCGGACCGGAAGGTTCGGTGGTGCTCGATTCGCTACAGGTCCGCAATCGGTTGCGGCACCGGCTCGGTTGGCTGCCCTACACGCTGTGGCGACCGGTGGTGCACGTTGCGCATTTCGCCGGAATCCATGCGGCACTGCGTGATACGGACGGCCCGGTGGTGATCCACGACTGCGCCACCGTCGGGTGGGCGCGACGGGTGATCTCGTTCTGGGCCGCCGGATACGGCCGCGAACTACACGTGATCCTGCTCGACGTGCCCGCCGCCGTGGCCAAGGCCGGTCAGCAGGCGCGGGGACGGCGATCCAACCGAATGACCTTCGTGCTGCACTGCTTTCGCTGGCGTCAGCTGATGGAGCGGCTGCGCTCCGGGCAGACCATGCGGCCCGCCCCGGAATCGCTGGTGATCGTCGACCGGCGCAACATCGACCAGATGCGCCGAGTCACCTTCGCCGCGTAGCGGATTACGCGCTCACGGCACCAGCACGGTGAGCGCGCCACGCACAGCGCGCACTGTGATCGGCAGCGCGCCCGCCGGCTCGCCGTCGGCCGTGGCCGGGGTATCGGGCGCGCTGAGCGCGATCTCCGCAGCGCGGTACTGGGTGACCTTCGGGTGGATCTGCCGCTTGCCCGCCGAAAGGGCGGGCAGCAGCCGCAGCATCTCGCGGCGCGACAGCGCGCCGACGACCGTCAGATCGAGCAGCCCGTCGTCCATTTCCGCGTCCGGGCAGATCAGCATGCCGCCGCCGTAGGTGCGGGTGTTGCCGATCGCGACCATCACCGCGTCGATCTCGAGGTTCGAGCCGCCGCCGGGGTTGGTCAGTCCGTCGGTGACCGCGCCGGTCAACGCCACCCGGTAGGGCACGGGGAACAGGCGCGAGATCTCGGCGAGTGCCGCCACGGTGTAGCGCATACGGCCTTTCGGCCAGCTCATCCGGTTCGCGCGCAGGCTGACCCTGGCGTCGAACCCGGTGCCGGACACAGTGGCGAACCAGGTCGGCGCCGAACCCGGTACCGGCACGTCGATCCGGCCGAGGTCGATGGCGCGCGCACGCCCGTCGAGCACGACATCGGCCGCGGCCACCGGATCCTCGGTCGGGATGCCGAGCTCTCTGGCGAGATCGTTGCCGGTACCCGCCGGGATCATGCCGAGTGGCACGCCCGATTCGGCGACGGCCGCGAGGATCACGTTGACCAGACCGTCGCCGCCGATGCAGACCACCGCGTCCGGGCGGCTCCGTTCGATCGAATCCCGAACCTGCCGTACCGATTCAGCGGCCGACGGCGCCCGCACCTCGGTGATCTCGACGCCGCGCGCACGCAGCCGCGCCAGGGCCGCATCCGCGACGTCGTGGCCCTTGCCGTGCCCGGACCGCGGATTGGTCACCACGGTGACCGAACGCCCGCTGCGGGATGAATCCTGTGTCACGGAACCAGCTTTCCAGGATTGAGGATGCCCGCGGGATCCAGTTCGGCCTTCACCGCGCGCAGCACGCGAACCCCGAGATCGCCGATCTCGGCGGGCAGCCAAGGCCGATGATCGGTGCCGACCGCGTGGTGATGGGTGATGGTGCCGCCCGCGGCCACGATCGCGTCGCCGACGGCCTGTTTCGCGTTGTGCCACTGAGCGATCGGATCGTCGAGTTGCTTGGCGACGATGGTGAAGTACAGCGAGGCGCCCGTCGGGTAGGTGTGCGAGATATGGCACATGACCAGCGGCGGGGTGCCCTGACCGGCGAGCGAGTCGGTGAGCGCCGCGGTGACCTTCGCCTTGAGCACCGGCACGTTCGACCAGATCGTCGCGGTCTCCAGGGTTTCGCACAGCACGCCGACATCGAGCAGCGCGTCACGCATGTACGGCGCGCCGAAGCGGCCGTGTTCCCATTCCCGGGCCGGAGTTTCGCCGAGATCGGTGCCACCCGCCGCAGCCAGCAACGCACCTGCCTCGGCACTGCGCGCCGCGACGTGCGCCGCGCTGCCTTCGAACGTGGTGATGGCCAGGCAGCCGGTGACGGCATTGCCGCCGATATCGCCCGCGCGCGCGAGGTTTATGCCGGTTTCGGCCTCGTCGGACAGGCGCAGCACGGTCGGCGCCGCCCCCGCCTGCACCACCGAACGCAGTGCGGCGGTGCCGGTTTCGAAGTCGGGGAAAGACCACGCCTGGTACGCAACTGTTTCCGGCACCGGGTGCACCCGCACCGTCACCTCGGTGATCACGCCGAGCGCACCTTCGGAACCGACGAACAGCTCACGCAGATCCGGGCCCGCCGCAGACGCCGGCGCGCGGCCGAGTTCCACTGTGCCGCTGGGGGTCGCGATCTTCAGTCGCTGCACCATGTCGTCGAAGCGGCCGTACCCCGCGGACGCCTGGCCGGACGACCGGGTCGCCGCGAAACCGCCGATGGTGGCGAACTCGAAGCTCTGCGGAAAGTGGCCGAGCGAAAGCCCTTGTGCGGCAAGCAATTGCTCCGTACGCGGGCCGGTGAGACCGGCGCCCAGGGTCACCAGGCCGCTGATCGGGTCGACGTCGGTGACGGTATCGAGCCTGCGCAGGTCCAGCGCGATCACGGCGTCGAAACGACCGCGGACCGGGTCGACGCCGCCGACCACGCTGGTTCCGCCGCCGAACGGCACCACGGCGATCCGCCGCTCGGCGCAGTAGGCCAGCACGGCCAGGACCTGCGTGTGGTCGGTGGGGGCGACAATGGCGTCGGGCGCGTCCTGCGGCTCCGCGGCTCGACGGCGCAACAGGTCGAAGGTGCTCTTGCCGCCGGCGTGCCGCAACCGGTCGCGGTGGTCGGCCGACACGTTGTCCGCGCCGACCACCCCGGCCAACCCGTCTCGCTGGTCCGGCGTGAGCGCCGACTCGCGGAGCAGCACATCGCCCTCATCGCGGCGCGCCACCGGGTCGCCGGACACTCCGAACACCTGCGTCAAGAGGTTCCGGATCGGTGCCGACAGCGGCTTGTGTCCGGCGGGAATGCCCCAGGCATCCCAGACCATACCCGCCGCGGCCTCGGTTACGCCCGAGTTCTGCGCGGGAGTCCGTTCCTCGCCGGTGTGCTTCTGCGTCTCGACCATGCGTTACAGTTTGACATAGAATGTCAAGTAGTAACGATGAGCCGCCGACCCGAGGTGACACCTTGACCGCTCCGGACGAGTCCGCCGACACCGCACCCTCCGCGATCGACCTCGCGATCTTCGAGGCCGCGCGCCGCTGTGTGGAGGAATTCGGCGTGCGACGCACCACCCTCACCGAGGTGGCCCGGCGGGCCGGAGTCAGCAGGCCGACCGTCTACCGCCGGTGGCCGGATACCGGTGCGCTGGTAGCCGAGCTGCTGGTGCGCGAATTGCGCGCGATCGTCACCCACACCATGCCGCGCGCGGGCACCGGGCGCGCCCGGTTGGTCGAGGGCATCGTCGCCGGCGCCGCGACGGTGCGCTCGAACTCGTTGTTCGGCAAGATCTTCCGCACCGACACCGATCTGATGCTCACCTACGTGTTCGGCCGGCTGGGCCGCAACCAGCGTGCGCTGATCGAGCTGTTCGCGGCCGGGATCCGAGAAGGCCAGCAGGACGGCTCGATTCGCGCAGGCGATCCCGAACACCTGGCCACCATGCTCCTGCTGATCGCACAGTCCGCAGTCCAATCCGCGGGCACCGTCGCGCCGGTGCTGCGTGGCGCGGAACTCGACGCCGAACTGCGCCACGCGATCGACGGCTATCTCGTTCCGGGTGCGTCCCGGTGAACACGGTTCGGGTATTGCCGCAGACGACTGCCGGGCCTCGCGCAGGCGACGCCATCGATATCGGAAAGGTAGTGCGATGACCAGGAATTCGGTGGTCAACGGAGATTCGGCGCTCAACGCGGACCGGCGCACCCGCGAGCTGCGACAGCTCGGCGACGGTGCGCAGATCGATCTGCTGATCATCGGCGGCGGGGTCACCGGTGCGGGCGCGGCGCTGGACGCGGCCGCGCGCGGACTGCGCACGGTGCTGGTCGAGCGTCACGATCTCGCGTTCGGCACCAGCCGCTGGAGTTCCAAGCTCGTGCACGGCGGGTTGCGTTACCTCGCCAGCGGGCAGGTCGGCATCGCGCACGAGAGCGCCGTCGAGCGCGGCATCCTGATCCGCACCACCGCACCACATCTCGTGCGACCGCTCCCCCAGCTCGTCCCGCTGCTGCCCGGTATCGGCGCGGCGCAGAGCGCGCTCGTCCGAGCCGGTTTCGTGGCGGGTGATCTGTTGCGTCGCGGCGCGGGCACCCCCGCGGCGATCCTGCCCCGGTCCCGCCGGGTCGCGGCGGCCGAGGCGTTGCGGCTCGCGCCGACGGTCCGGCGCGCGGGTTTGCGCGGCGGGCTACAAGCCTGGGACGGACAGCTCGTCGACGATGCCCGCCTGGTGGTCGCGCTGGCGCGCACCGCGGCCGCGCAGGGTGCGAGCGTGCTGACGCGCGTGGAAGCCCTTGATGTGACCGGTAATTCGGCGACCCTGCGGGACACCCTCAGCGGTGCGAGCCTGACCGTCCGGGCCCGCGCGGTGGTGAACGCTACCGGCGTCTGGGCCGACGAGGTCGACCCGAGCATCGAGCTGCGCCCGAGCCGCGGCACCCATCTGGTGTTCGACGCCGCCGCATTCGGGGGCCTCACCGCGTCGCTGACCGTGCCGGTGCCCGGCAGTACCAGCCGATTCGTCTTCGCCTTCCCCGCCGCGCACGGCCGGGTGTACCTCGGCCTGACCGATGAGGACGCGCCCGGCCCGGTGCCCGACGAACCGAAACCCACCGAGACCGAGATCGACTTCCTGCTCGACACGATCAACACCGCGTTGCGGGAACCGTTGACGCGGGCGGATATCCGGGGCAGCTACGCCGGCCTGCGCCCACTGTTGAAAACCGCCGACGACAGCACGGCCGACATCTCCCGCAAGCACGCGGTATTGACCTCGCCGAACGGTGTCATCACCATCGTCGGCGGCAAACTGACCACCTACCGCCGCATGGCCGAGGACGCCGTCGACGCCGCGGTTTCACACGCCGCGCTGACCGCCGGACCCTGCCGCACCCGGCGACTTCCGTTGGTGGGCGCGGTATCCGGCGCGGAGCGCGATCGCATCGACGCGCCGCCCATCCTGATCGATCGCTATGGCAGCGAGGCCGCAACCATTCTCGCTGCCGCGCAGTCCAACCCGGCCCTCGCTGACCCGGTGGCCCCCGGAATCGACGTCACCGCTGCCGAATTCGCCTTCGCGGTCACCCACGAGGGCGCTCTCACCTCTGACGACCTGCTGGACCGTCGCACCCGCATAGGCCTCGTACCCGCCGACCGTACAGCCGCCACACCTGCCGCCGTCGCGGCCCTGGCCCCCGCCACCTGACAGTCCACCAGTACTGCACGCACCCGCCGGGTCGCACCCGTTCTGCGTGGCCGCACGCGCTATCGCAGGCCACAGCGCGTGCGCGAACACAGAACCCGTGCGGGAACCGTCCCACGGCAGTCGCGGGCGGGAGCCACTACGTGACGCGGCCACCGGCCGGGACGCCGCAGCCGATGAGGTGACCTCGTCGGCTGCGACGTCTGGACATCCGCACCGCCCCATCGGTTTCGGCTCACGCGGTGTGGACGGGGGTTTCCACCTCGCCGCCGACGACATGCCGGCGACGGGTGGGCAGCATCATCGTCGGATGCGAGATGCCCCAGGCGGTGCTCGCGCAGATCAGTTCCTTGATGCGGGCGCCGATCCGGCCGGTGAGGACGGTGGAGGTGACCTCGTCGGCGGGTGTCACGCGCTGGACGATCGCGTCGCGACGACCGAGGCTGACGCACTGCAACGCGTACCCGATCGTGGTCTGCGGCACCTTGCGTCCGGTCAACCGCGCGGCGATGACGTCGGCGGCCAGCCACGCCATGGGAGTGGCTGTGGCGCAAGCCATTCGCAGCGGCTTGCCGCCCACTCCGGCGGCGATCGCGGCGTCACCGACCGCGTACACGTCGGGGTGCGAGACCGAGCGCATGGTGCCGTCGACGACGATCCGCCCGGTATCGGACACCTCCAGCGTGGTAGCGGCCGCGATCGGGTGCACGGTGAAACCGGCGGTCCACACGGTCACTTCGGCCGGAAGTTCCCCGGCGGCGGTGATCACTGCGTTCGCTTCGACCCGCGCGACGTCGGCGTTTTCGTGCACGGTGATGCCGAGCCGGTCGAACACCCGACCCAGGTGCCGCTGCGCCTTCTCGCTGAGCCAGTCGCCGACACCGCCACGGGCGGCGATCGCCACGGCCAGTTCGGGATACGCCTCCGCGATCTCGGTGGCCGCTTCGATACCCGTCAGACCACCGCCGACGATCAACACCGACGCACCGGGCGCCAGCTCGGCCAACCGTGCCCGCAGCCGCGCCGCCGCCCGCTTCCCCGCGATGTCGTGAGCATGCTCAGCGACTCCGGGGACGCCGTGATCGGTGGTGGTGCTCCCGAGCGCGTACACGAGGGTGTCGTAACCGAGGGTGTCGTCGCCGTGCTCGCCGACCAGCTCGACGGTCTTGCGGTCGACGTCCACCGCGGTCACCCAGGCGGTCCGAATCTGCACACCGGTACCCGCGAAGACCGCTCGCAACGGCCGTGACGGCAGGTCCTGTCCGCTCGCGAACTGGTGCAAGCGGATCCGCTCGACGAATTCGGTGTCGGCGTTGACCAAGGTGATCTCGACGTCGTCACCGTGCAGCCGCTTGGCGAGGCGGCCTGCGGTGTTGGCTCCGGCGTATCCGGCTCCGAGGACGACAATGCGATGCTTCATGGCTCGCTCCTATCTGGGTTGTGCTCACCTCCTGAACCGGACAGCCGCACAATCCCTGACAGGTAGCGAATGAGAGCTGCGTCACCACGTCCAGTCGAGCGGCTGCGGCTGTTCGCTCGCCGTCCACTGCCGCGTCAGGTAGGTCAGCTTCTCCGGGTTGACCTGAATATGGATTCGCTCGACGCCCTCGGGGGTCGCATCGAGGCAGAAAACGCCGATCACCTGCGCGTCGACCTGCACGAGCAGCGCGGGCGCACCGTTGGCGACGACGGCATAGAAGGCGGGAGTACCGCCGATCATCTCGCGTTTGCCCTCGGTCCGCCGGAACAGCCCACGCAGGTAGCGGGCGATCTGCAGCGCACCCAGCACCGGGGTCTTCCTGGCATGCACCCGGCCGCCGCCGTCGGCCACGCTGACCGCGTCGTCGGTGAGCAGCCGGATCAGCGAGTCGGTGTCGCCGCTGAGCGCGGCGGCGAGGAATTCCTCGACGACCTTGCGTGCCGCGACCGCATCGATCTCGGCGCGGGCCCGCTCATCGCCGAGATGCTGTTTGGCACGTCGATAGATCTGCTGACAGTTCGCTTCGGTGAGGTCGAGCAACTCGGCGATCTCGCGATGGGCGTACCCGAAGGCCTCGCGCAGTACGTACACGACCCGTTCGTTGGGCGAGAGCCGCTCCATCAGCGTGAGCATCGCCATCGAGACGGACTCGCGCTGCTCGGCGGTGTCGGCCGGACCCAGGATCCGGTCACCGGCCAGCACGGGCTCCGGAAGCCACTGTCCCACATAGGTTTCCCGGCGCGCCCTGGCCGAGGTCAGCTGGTTCAAGCAGATGTTGGTGAGCACCTTCGTCAACCAGGCCACGGGCGTCTCGATCAGCGACCGGTCCGCCGCGTGCCAGCGCAGGTACACGTCCTGCACCGCGTCCTCGGCATCACCGGCCGACCCGAGGAGCCGGTAGGCGATCGCCTCCAGGCGGCCCCGATAGCCCTCGAACAGATCGGCTTCTTGCACGCTGAGCGACATGCCCCCATGGTCGGCTATGCACGCCGGGCGCGTCCACCCGCCCCAGCCTGGCCGATCCGCCGATTTGCCCACGAAGACCGCAGGTCAGCGACAGCTCAACTGCCCGATGTGGTTTCGTCGAACGACCAGGCGTCGAGGTCCGCGCGCATGCAGGCCCGGGGCCAGTCGTCCAGGCCGTGCGCGGCTTCCGCGTCGCGGATCGCGTGCAGGCCGGGCGTCTGCTCCTCGTCGGGGAGGTAGCGGAACCCGATCCGCTCGTAGTAAGGCCCGTTCCAGGCCACCTCGGTGAACGTGGTGAGCGTCATCGCCTGTGTCCCTCGGGCTTTCGCCCAGCGGACGGCGTGGTCGATCAACTGTTTGCCGATCCGCCTGCCGCGATGATCGGGGTGCACCGAGACCTGGTCGATGTGCACGTCGCCGTCGACCAGCTCAGCCATCAGATAGCCGATCGGCGGATCGGCGCCGTCGGTCCACACCCAGACGCGCCCGGCCTGCTGGGCCTCGCGCAGTATCTCCAGTGCGGGCGGGTCGTCCTCCGCGACAGCGGTCATCCCGATTTCGGCGAACGGTTTTCCCGCCGCGATCTCGATTTGCTGAAGGGCAGGCAGGTCATCCTCGGTCGCCGGACGGATCACAGACACGCACCCATTATCGGGTCAAGGTGACCGGTGTGCCGAGAATGCCGTCGATGAGCACCCGAAGTGCCCACTGTGCGCGGGCGTCACCGTCGCCGGAGGTCAAGGATTCGCGCATCGACACGACCATCGGATAGCGCTCGGCGGGCAGCGCGGCATAGCGCGCGGTGACCTCCGCGATGTGCTGCTCGGCGCGCATGCCCTTGGTGTTGTAGGCGCTCTGTTCGGCGGCGGCCGCGGTCATGTAGAGGAACAGCAGGTCCACGGCCCAGGAGTTGGTCTGCTCGGCCACGCCGCCCTCGGCGAGCAGCGCGAGCATGCGGTCGACCAGCACCAATGCGTTCTCACCGGTGGGGATCGAGCCGAGCGCGACCAGCGCGACCCCCTCGTGCCTGCTCATCACCGCGATCGCCGATTGCACCAGCGCCACGAGCCGTTCGCGCCAGGTACCGCCGACCGGTTGCTCGATCATGCCGAGCACGTGATCGAGCATGGCCGCCATCAGGTCGTCGCGATTGGCGACGTAGACGTACAGCGAAGCCGCACCGGTGTCGAGATCCTGGGCGACCCGGCGCATGGTCAGCGCGGCGAGGCCGTCCTGGTCCAGGATGCGCAGCCCGGTCTCGATGATCACCGCACGGCTCAGCGGCGCCTTGGCCGGGCGCGCTCGACGGCTCACAGGCGCTTCGTTCATAGGGCGAGCATACGGCATCACGAACAGTGTTTGACACGAACGCCGTTCGTCTCCTATCGTTTCGCTCGAACGAACAACGTTCGTCAGCCGTTTCGCTCGGATCCGCCGTTGCGCCGATCGCGAGCGCTACTCACCAAGGACTTCCCATGTTTCTCATCACCGGCGGCCGCGGCGCGGTCGGCACCCATCTGCTGGATCTGCTGCGCGCCGACGGCCATTCCGTCCGTGTGGGCTCGCGCCGACCCGACGAACTGGAGTTGCCCGCCGATGTCCCCGGCCTCGCCTGCGACCTGACCGACCCGAGCACGTTTTCCGCCGCACTGTCCGGCGTCGACGCGGTGTTCCTCTACGCCGAGCCCGCGGCGATCACCGAATTCGTCGCCGCCGCAACCGAAGCCGACGTCGAGCACATCGTGCTGCTCTCGTCGGCCTCGGTGCTCAGCCCCGACGCGGCGAACAATCCGATCGGAAAAGCACACCTGGACACCGAGAGCGGACTCGCCGACGCACCGATGACCGTCACCGTGTTACGCCCCGGCACCTTCGCGGGCAACGCGCGATTCTGGGCCGGACCGATCAAGGCCGGACAGCCCGTCAGCCTCCCCTACCCGAACGCCTACGCCGAGCCGATCCACGAACGCGATATCGCCGCCTGCGCTCACGCGGTGCTCACCGCGCCGAAACACCGTGGCGGCCAACACAGTTTGACCGGTCCCGAAGCGCTGACCTTCCGCGAACAACTCGATCGCGTCGCCTCGGTCATCGGCCGCCCCGTCCCGATCGCCGAAGTAACCCCCGACGAATGGAAGCAACAGATGGCACCCCATATGCCCGGTTTCGTCGCCGACGGCCTGCTCGAGCACTGGCGTAACCATGACGGCGTCCCGATTCCGCTCACCGACACCGTCACCACCCTCACCGGCCGGCCACCCCGCACCTTCACCACGTGGTTGCAGGAGCACGCCGAGGAATTCCAGAGCTGAAATAGATCGGTCCTGCGGGGCGGGGAGAGGCTGCCCATGTGCGGCAGTTGGCGTGTTCGGGAAGTGGGCGGGGTGGTTGCGGAGGAGATGGTGGCCACAGTGGGATGGGTGGGCGAATAGCCAGGGTGAATGGGTTGTCGCTGGTCGGGCGGTTGCGCGGGTGAGGTTCAGATGTGTACCGGGCGCGGCGGATTCGGCCGGGGACGATCGACCCGGGGAGTGGTGAGACGGCGGGAGTGCGGTGGTCCCGCACGGCTCGAGGCACCGGTTTGCCTCAGGTTCACGCTCTATGCTGGCTTCGAAAGTCGGTAGTGCGCCGGGAAGGAGGGCGCGGGTGCGCAGCAAACCGTCCACCGTTGGTATCGCGCCGGGCAACGGCCTGGTCGCGCGCTTCGGTGGCATTGTCGTCTACCTGTCGGGTGAAACCGCTTCCACCGAGCGAATTCTCGGCACGATCGAGGCGGTCGCGGAGTTCGACCGCCCCGGCGCGGCCCTGGCCCAGCGTCTCGCGGCCGTGGTTTTCGCCGGCACCGCCGAACCGCAACACTTCGGCGTGGTCGCCCCCGCCGACGACGGCACCCTCATCCTGCTGCGTGGGCCGGTGTTCGCCGAGATCAACGGCGCCGAAGGCACCCGGCGCCTCGACGGTACCCGCGCCTTCACCTGGGTCGACGAGATCGTCCGCGAACCGTTCCGCCGCATCACCCTCGGCGCGGCCGGCACCGTCGCCCTGAAAGCGTTGCCCCGCACCGACCTGCGCGCCGGCATCGCCCCCGGCGGTGGTTTCGTCCTGAATGCCGCACTCCGCCGCGCCACCAAAACCCCGCGCCGCCCCGCCGAAACCCCACCCCTCGCCGTAGACCTCACCGCCCACCGCGCTCGCACCGCACCCCAGGCCGCCCCGTCGACCAAAGCGCCAGAACACCCCGCCACCTCAGCTGATCCCCACACTCACGCCAACACGAACCGTCCGCGTGCCACGCCGACCAACGAACGCGGACACCCGACCACCTCGGATGCCCCCGACACCCGCGCCAACGGGAACCGATCTCACGCCATCCCGTCGAACAGCGCGCGCGAACGCACTGCCGCATCGGGTGTCTCCAAGGCACAACAACCGCACACCGCCAACTCGACCCCAGGCGATACGTCCCGCTCGTCGGCCCAATGCTCCACCGGCGCGGCGACGGAACATACGTCGGCGAATTCCGCATCGAAAAGCGCAGGCCGCCGCACCCCGACGGTCGAGCCGGAGTCGACCGCGGCTGCGGGTATCACTGCCGCCTCGGCGGCGGACGCGGCCGGGAAACACCCTGGCGCAGCCTCAGCTGAAGGCGCGTCTTCAGAGAACCCTGCTGCGGCAGTAGGTATTTCGGTGGACAGCCCACTCGAGCCGACGGCCGCTGCAGGCTTCGCCGCCGCCGAATCCGGTAGAGAGGCAGGTGGAGCCGGTTCGAAAGGGACAGCTGCGTCGAAGCAACAGTCGGCCTCGCGGGCGAAGAAGGCGAGCAGTCCCAGCGCGGGCGGCTCAGCCGCGCCACGGGCCACTGTTTCTACCGACGAGCTCGAGGCCACGGCCGCTTCGGGTTTCGGCGCGATGCCGGAGCCGACCGGCGAATCCGATGCAGTCGCGCCGTCTTCCGCCACGCGCTCAGCCACAGGCGGGAACGCCAACACGTTCCCAGCGAAAGCCGATCGATCAACGGCGGGCTCGTCATCGAACGCCGCTGCGACGCAGGGAACTTCGCCGGGCGCGGGCGCACCGTCCAAGAAAGCTGGTCGGTCGGCCGCAGCAGCAAGCGCTTCGGGCACGACACCCGGCGCATCGCACGCGACACCAGGCGCTTCGGCCGCGGCACCCGGCGCTCCAGGCGCGACACCGGGCGCTTCGGCCGCGACCCCCGGCACGCCCGGCGCTTCGGCCGCGTATCCGCGACGCCCGGGACGACCACTGCCACGCCCACGGCCGCCGATCGGGAGCAAGGCTGCGGCGGATCGACCGCTGGCCTGGTCGCAGGCACGGCAGCCGGGTGGTTGGCCGGAACCTGTTGCGCTGCATCGTCCTTCGGAGAACCGTGGCCTACGGGTGATGCGACCGGTGCTGGATCGGGCGGTCGGGGCGCTGATCCTGGAGAACGGCACCGCGTATCCGCTCGATCGTCCCTACGTGATCGGGCGCGGCCCCCAAGCCGACGACGCGGTGCGTGCCGCCACCGCCGCACCGATCGTGATCCAACGTGACCGTCACGTCTCGCGGGTGCACGCCTATGTCTCCGTCGATGACGGCAAGGTCTTCGTCCGCGACGCCACCGACACCTCCGGCACCTTCATCGCCCCACCCGGCACCGACCAGTGGACCCGAATCACCACCTCCCCCACCGAACTTCGCCCCGGCTGGAGCGTCCGCATCAGCGACCGCGTCCTCACCTACCGCCCCGACGACCGCCCGGCTTCCTGAGCGATTCCGCACCGCGCCCGTGGGACGCTTGATCACCAGGTAATGGTGGCGGAGCGCACTCGGGCGATGCCTGGTGATCGTGCGTCCGACTCGGACCTGGCCGTACATGCGCCTACCAGGTGACCGGGAGCTGTTGGACGCCATAGGTGCCGAGACCTTCGGGGCGCAGGGGGACCTCGTTCGGTGGGATCGCGAGGCGCAGAGTCGGGAAGCGCGACAACAGGGCAGGTAAGGCGATTCGGAGTTCGACTCGGGCCAGTTGCTGACCGAGGCACTGGTGGACACCGTGACCGAAACCCAGGTGACCGGTGGCATTGCGCCGCAGATCGAGGGAGTCGGGATCGGGGAAGCGCGCCGGGTCACGGTTGGCGGCTCGAGCCGAAACGGCAACTGTCTCACCGGCTTTGATCACCTGTCCGGAGACCTCGACGTCCGTCAGCGCCGAGCGGGTGAGCGTGTGCGCGAGGGTCAGGTATCGCATCAACTCTTCGACCGCACGTTCGGCGAGGCCGGGGTCGGCGCGCAACGCCGCCAATTGCTCGGGATGGCGCAGGAGCGCGAAAGTGCCGAGCGCCAGCATGTTCGCGGTGGTGTCGAATCCGCCGATCAGGAGCAGCACCGCGACGCCGGTGAGCTCGTCCTCGTCGAGGTCGGCGGCGGTCAGCTCGCTGAGCAGATCGTCGGTGGGTGCGTTGCGTTTGTCGGCGGCCAAGCATCGCATGTAGTGCCGCGCCTGCTCGAAAACGGCCAGCCCTTGCTCCAGGGGAATGTTCGGATCGTTCATCTTGGTGACGAGATCAGCCACCAGACGCTGGAACCGAGGCCGGTCGCGGTCCGGCACACCGAGCAGTTCGCAGATCACCAGCGCCGGAATCGGATACGCGAAAGCGGTCAGCAGATCCAGTGGGCCGCCGCTCGTTTCCATGGCGTCCAGGTACTCGGCGCTGACTTGCGCGACGTGCGCGGAGAGCAGTTGCATCCGTCGCACGGTGAACCTGCCGGCCAACAGCTTTCGATAGCGGGTGTGCTCGGGGGCGTCGAGGTTGAGGAAGTCGCCGGGCGGCGCCGGTGGCACCGGGCCGAGGTCCACGATCGGAGAGTGCGTGAGCTCTGCGCGCGCACTGAAGCGCGGATCGGCCAGGATGGCGCGCACGGTGGCGTATCCGGTGGCCAGCCAACCGTGGTGGCCGTCCGGAAACAGCATGCGGGTCAGCGGATTCCGGGCCCGAAGCGCGCCCAGCTCGGCGGGCGGATCGAAGGGGCAACCCGCAGGGCGGTCGGTGGGTATCGCGAAAACGGTGGTCAGCTCGGTCATCGATTTCCTTCTGGTGTGGGGAAGCAACGATGAACGGAACGTAGATAGTGTTCAGTAAATGCTCAACGGAGAACGCACGGAAACTCGCCATCAGCACAGGTAGAATCTTTTTCATCGATGCAATGACCGTGGCACCGAATGTGTCCGAACAGCCGAGCCGTGCAATGAGTTGGCGCTGAATGCACGCCAGTGCGACCGAAGGAGAACCGCACCGATGCCAGGAGGCAGGCTCACCCTGCACGAGCGGGAATGCATCGCGGATGGACTGTCTGCCGGACTCGGCTACGCCCAGATCGCCCGCCGGCTCGAACGACCGTCCTCGACCATCAGCCGGGAGGTGAACCGCAACGGTGGGCCCGGTCGTTATCGCGCCGAACGAGCACATCGGGCCACCGCGGCGCGCGCCCGACGCGGCAAGGCGCCGGTGGCCACGCAATCGGATTCGACCGCAGCGGAATTCACGGTCGACAGCGCGGCGGTACGCGAGTTCGCGACGCAGTTCACCGAGTTGTTCGTCTACGACGGGATGCCTCGGATGCAGGCGCGGGTGATGACCTGCCTGCACCTCACCGATTCCGGCAGTCTCACCGCCGCCGAGCTGGCGCGCTGGCTCGAAGTCAGCCCCGCGTCCATCTCCACCGCCGTCGCCGCCCTCGAGCAGCGGGATCTCATCCGCCGGGAACGTGACGCCCGCCGCCGCGACCGCTACTGCATCGACGATGAAACCTGGTACCGCACCACGCTCAACCTGGCCCGCGCGGCCGAGGTACGGGTCGAGACGGCGCGACGCGGTGCCCAAATACTGGGGGTGACAACAGGAGCTGGTGCCCGGTTGACCGAGATCAGCCGGTACCTCGACTATCTCGGCAAGCAGATGGTCCAGGTCGTCGAGCGCTGGCCTCGCCCGTGAGGTCCGCCGTTTGTCACGACACCCGACGCCGGGCGCGACGAAGATAGCGGCGGCGCTTGCCGATTCGGCGAGCCGCGACAGACACCGCAGCGCCCGCCGCAGCCGCCGTAACAGCGCAGCCTGCGGCGGTGAAGACGGTCGGCGGCACAGCGAGCAGGACCCATCTCGCGCCGAGCAACGCGACCGCGAGCAGCGCGGCGCTGACCACCAGTCCGAGGGTATTGGCGAATCCGCCACGGCCACTGCGCAAACGACGCATGTTGGATTCCAGGTAGGCGAGCGCGAAGAGTGCCAGCAGGACAACACACCCTGCGGTCACCGTAGTGGTCGAGCGTTGGGCGGTGCGGAGTTCGACACGCTGCGTGGCGATTTCCGCGCCGTTGCGCAGTAGCACCAACTCACCGGTCAGGGTGCCCGCCATGACGTGTTCGTCGACGGGCGCGGGAAGCGAAACATTCCGATCGCCCGGCGCGAAAGGCACGGTCTCCCCGCCGAGCGGCACCCCGAGCAACGTCACCTTCAAAGCGGCCGAATCGGCGTCGATACCGTTGGCCTGCAACGGAGTCGGCTTCGTCAAATCGATCTCCACCGGACCCGTGGCCGGATCCACGCCGCCGAGCAGCACCGCGCCAGGCGTGAGATCCCCACCGATCGACGGCCCGCTCCCCACCAGCCCCAGCACCACCGCCACCACCGCGAGCACCGAGCCGATCACGAGCGGCACCCGCGGCGAAGCGAGCGTGACCACCTGCTGGATCGGGCGCAGATCCCGCTGATCCAACTCCACCAACCGAGCCCCACGCGCCGGCGCCGCACCCCGCGGTCGCACTCGGGTCGTCGCCGCACCCGAAACTCGCTGCCCAGCAAGAGGCCCCGCCCCCGCCGGATACCCGGACCGAGACCCGACACCGGGCCTAACCCTGCCTGGCGGGGGGCAAGCCGCCCGGAGGACCAGCAACACGTGATCCCCCAGGAGCAGCCCCCGGCTCGAGTCCGGCAGGTCGATCCCGGCGCCCGGGCGGAGCAACCGCCCCTGATCCGGTACCGGATTTCGGGTGCCCGGCCGCTGCCGGATACCACTGAACAGTAGGCGGGGCGGTACCGCGTTGAGTCCGAGGTGGTGCGCTCGACGGCGGCGCGGGCTCCGCGTCCGACACCGGTGTAGGCGGGAGTGCCGAGCCGCTGCCGGGTGGGGGTGTGGCTCTGGGGTGGTAGGCGGAGTGGGGGCGGCTGCTGCCGGTCGCGGCGGCGACGATGGTGTCGGCGCCGATTACCGGGATGCCGACGGGGGCGAGCCAATTCTGACCCCAGCAGTCGACAGCCGGGCGGGCGAGGGCGATGCCGAAGGATTCGGCGGTGTCGAAACGCTGGGCGGGGTCGGTGGCGAGACCGCGCATCACCACGGCGGCAATGGGTTCCGGCACGTTGGGAGCGACCTCACCGAGCGGGATCGGCTCGTCGAAGGCGTGCGCGAACAGCATGGCCAGCGGCCCCTCCCCCGGCGGGAACGGCAGCACACCCGACAGGAGCTGGTAGAGCATCGTGGCCAGTGCGTACACGTCGGTGGCCGGTGAGAGTGGTTGTCCGCGAGCCTGTTCCGGCGCGATATAGGAAGGCGTGCCGATGATGTCGCCCGCTTTGGTCACCAAAGTCTCGTCACCGCCGACGATCTTGGCGATGCCGAAGTCGGTCAGTTTGATCGCGCCGCCCGCCGCGAACATCAGATTCGCCGGTTTGACGTCGCGATGCAGCACTCGATGCCGGTGCGCGGCCGACAATCCGGCCGCGCAGGACAGCGCGATCGCGACGGCGCTGGCGAAATCGTAACCGTCCGTGGCGAACCGCTCACCCACCGTGCCGCCCGGCAGGTACTCCATCACCAGCAGGCACAGCTCCTCGTGCTCCAGGTAGTCGAAAACCCGCACCACATGCGGATGGTCGATGGCGGCGAGCACCCTGGCCTCGGCGACGAACCGCCGCCGGACCCGTTCGTCGTGCACGAATTGTGCCGGAATCTGTTTGATCGCCACCGGTCTGCGCAGCCTGCGATGGGTTCCCGCGAGCACCACGCCGCACCCGCCCCGGCCGAGTTCGGCGCCGATGTCATAGGCGGGCAACGCCTCCCGCAGCCGGTCCCCCTGCTCGGTCACAGCCCGGGCCTGTCCGGTGGGAAGCGTTGCGTGTCCGCCTCCGCGAATTCGTCCCCCTCTGTGGTCTCGTCCGGCTCGTCGTCTGCTGCCTCCTCCGGTTCCGGAGTCGGTGACGCGTAGCCGAGCAGGAAGGCGACGGCGGCGGTGACACCGGCGAAGGCCAGCCACAGACTGGTGTCCGGCACCCACCACCGGGCCACCGACGCGGTGAACGCGAACACCAGCCCGATCCCGAGCCCCGGGGCGAGCAAACGCACCCCGCGCTGCCAGCGATTGGCCGAAAGCCGATGGCGCGCAACGGCCAGCGCCGCATCCGCGATCGCCAGTGCGGTGAGGATCGCGAGCGCGATCCCGAACAACCCGTAGACCGACCACAGCGAGCCGCGCACATCGGTGATCAACGGGATGGCCGCCACCTTCGCGCTGTCCGCGCCGTACACCGCGAGCTCGCCGCCGAGAAACCCGACTGCTTGCCCCGCCAGCCCGCGCAACTCGAGCCGATATCTCAGCGATTCGGCGCCGCCCGGCGGGATGGTCAATTCGACAGCGGTGGAATAGGAGAAGAAGCTCAGGCCGAGCACCTGCCCGGCCAGATCCACATGCCGGATCTCGACCGGCGCGCCGGTCTTGTTGGACAGTTCGATCGCGACCCGGACGGTGCTGCCCGGCTCGAGCCGCAACGGGTCATCGACGGAAGTGTCCGCGATATCGCGTCCGTCGAAATTGGCGGACATGTCGACGCCGTCCGGGCGCGCTGTCGCCGGAGCCACAGGCCCCCACAGCACCGTCAGCAGCAGCATCGGTCCCAGCACAGCTCCGATGCCGCGGTACAGACCGCTCATTCGCCCCTCCGCGCCGGTAGATGGGAAACCAGCCGATGGCCGTAATACCAACCGCCGAACAGGAGGAAGAACAGGATCACCGTCAAAGTGCCGGTGCCGGAACCGATGCTGCTGACCAGCACGACGTCCAGCGGAGCGGTCAGCGTGCGTCCGCATTTCGCCGTCACCTCATGCCTGCCCACCTCGACGGCACCGGTGGTCAACGGCACTTCGAACGCGCCGTCCGGCCCGGCGACAGTTTTGCCTACCGCCACATCCCCGATCGCGACCTGAACCGGAGCCTGCGGATCACAACCCTGCCCACTCGCCCGGACCCCGGCACCGGGACCGATCGCGGTCGGCATGAGCGCCAATGCGGGAGAAGGGAATTCACGCGGCAATGGTTGCGGTGCGGGCTCCGGCGGAAGCACACCGGGCACCCGCACCGGATTGCGCGGTGGTACAACAGCATCCGGCGGTCGCACCGGCGGTGGTGCCGGAACGTCCGGTGGCCTGGGATCACCCGGGACGGGCTCACTCGGCTCAGGATTACAAGAGCCGGGGCTGCCGGGTCTGGGG
>NZ_BAUA01000169.1 GCF_000710915.1 Nocardia brasiliensis IFM 10847 | reverse complement strand
GTCCCGAAGGCGCGGCCGAAGCCGGAGACGGCCGAAGAGGTCACCGACATCCTGCCGCCGCTCGACGAGCCCACCCGGGCCAAGCGCAAGAAGACCGGCGAAGACGGTGCCGCACCACCCAAATCGGTCGGCGCGGCCCCACTGTCGCGGCTGGCCGCCAGTAAACAACGTCGCAACAAGCGGCTGCGCGTCGTGGGCCGCAGCACCCTGGTGGTGTTCGCGGTGATCTGCCTGCTCACCACCGGCGGCGGTTGGAGCTATCTGCGTTCCACCGGCAACAGCTTCACCCAGATCTCGGCGATCGATGACAACACCGAAGACGTCGTCGACTCGAACGCGCAGCTCGGTGACGAGAACTACCTACTCGTCGGCACCGACACCCGCGCGGGCGTGAACAGTCAGGTGGGCGCGGGCACGCTCGATGATGCCGAGGGCTCCCGCGCGGACACCGTCATGCTGGTGAACATCCCCAAGAACCGGTCGCGCGTCGTCGTGGTGTCGTTCCCCCGCGACCTGGACGTGACCCGGCCGCAGTGCAACGGCTGGGACAACGACAAGGTCCAGTACACCAGCGAGGTCTTTCCGTCTGCGATCGGTGACAAGCTGAACGCGGTCTACGCGCTCGGCGGACCCAAGTGCCTGTTCACCACGATCCAGCGGATGACGGGTAGCGCGATCAATCACTTCATCGCGATCGACTTCGCGGGCTTCGAAGCCATGGTCGACACCATCGGCGGCGTCGAGGTGTGCGCGCCGAAGCCGATCAACGACGAGGTCCTCGGCACCGTGCTGGAGAACCCGGGCAAGCAGATGGTGACCGGGCAGACGGCATTGAACTACGTGCGGGCCAGGCACGTCTACGGCGAGGAACGCAGCGACTACGACCGGATCAATCGCCAGCAACGCTTCATGGCCTCGCTGTTGCGCGGTGCACTGTCGAGCAAGGTGCTCTTCGATCCGGGCAAGCTGAACAGCTTCATCCAGGCGTTCACCAAGCACACCTGGGTCGACAAGGTGCAGCCCGCGGATCTGCTCACGCTCGGCCGCTCGCTGCAGAAACTGGACGCGGGCACGGTCACCTTCCTGACCATTCCGACCGCGGGCACCACCTCGTACGGCAACGAGATCCCGCGCGAGCAGGACATCAAGGCGATCTTCAAGGCGATCCGCGACGACCAGCCGCTGCCCGGCGAGAAGAAGGTGACCCCCGCCCCGGGCTCGATCCCGACCCCGCCGCCGTCGCCGCCGAAGCTCACCGCGGTCGATCCGAGCACCGCCTCGCTGCTGGTGTCCAACGGCTCGGGCGTATCGGGCGCCGCGCAGCGGGCCGCGACGAAGCTCGGCAACCAGGGCTTCCAGATCTTCAACACCGGCAACTACTCCGGCGGTAGCGAACTCACCTCCAAGGTCCGCTTCGGCGCGGGGCAGGAGGCCGCGGCGGCCACGGTGGCCAGCACCATCCCCGGCGCGCTGCTGGAACCGGCGAGCGATCTCGGCGGCATCATCGAGGTGGTGATCGGCGGTGACTTCACCGGAACGGTCAAGGCGCCCACGCCGGTCGGCGACCCGATCCCGGACGTGACGGTCAGCACCGGACCTGCGACACCGGTCACGTTGCCCTCCGATCTGGAACACGTGAACGCCGCGGACGAGACGTGCAAGTAGCGGTTGTGCGCTACCTGCGGTAACACCGACACGGGCCATCGGCACCGGGCATTCACCCACCGTTCGTGACTTGGACAGCGCCGGGAACTAATGTCTGATTTCATGCGTGTCATCTACAACGAGCAAATGGCAGATCTCGCCCAGCTGCTGGGTGAGATGGCCGGTCTGGCCGGCTCGGCCATGGACCGGGCCACCCAGTCACTGCTCCAGGCCGACCTCGCTCTGGCAGAGCAGGTGATCACCGAGTCCGACCGGATCGCCGAGCTGATCCAGGACGCGGAGGAGCGCGCGTTCGCGCTGCTGGCCCTGCAAGCGCCCGTCGCGGGCGACCTGCGCCAAGTGGTGAGCGCCATCCAGATCGTGGCCGACGTCAACCGGATGGGCGCCCTGGCGCTGCACGTGGCGAAGGTGGCCCGGCGGCGGCACCCGAATCACGCACTGCCCGAGGCGGTCAACGGCTACTTCGCCGAAATGGGCCGCATCGCGGTCAATATGGGCGCGGGCGCCAAAGAGGTGCTGGAGACCCGCGATCCGGAGCGCGCCGCGCAGCTCAACGAGGACGACGAGGCGATGGACGATCTGCACCGTCACCTGTTCACGCTGCTGATGGACCGCGACTGGAAGTACGGTGTCGCCGCGGCCGTCGACGTCACCCTGCTCGGCCGCTACTACGAGCGCTTCGCCGACCACGCCGTCGAAATCGGCCGCCGCGTCATCTTCTTGGTCACCGGCGTCCTGCCCCCGGACCCCGACGCGGAAAGCTGAGCGAGCTGTTTGCCTGCCGCCGGCGGTGGCAGGCAGCTCGGCACTGCCGTATCGCGCTGCCAGTCTTGCTTTTACGTTGTCGATCAGTAAAAAATCGTCCTTACAGCCGAGCGCAGGACTTCGGCTGTACCTGCCGCTAGGGAGTTGCGGCACGAAGGGGACAGCACATGAAGGTCGACCCGGCAGAGTTGCGCGCGTTAGCCGCATCGATGGACAAGATCAGCGGCGAGATAGGCGGGCTGAAGGCCCTCGCCGCCGACACGTTGAGCACCGCACTGCCGGGCTCGACGATCACCAGCGCGCTCACCGGCGGCGCGCCGCAGATCGAGGCCGCCTGGCTGCGTATGGCGCAGCGCTGCAAGGCCGTATCCAATATCGCCAAGGGCGGCGCCGGTAACTACGAGGTCACCGACACCGACTTCCGGGACAAGCTCAACGCGGCGGGCAGCGCTCGATGAGGAGCGGTGACCAGAGCGTTCCGACGCTGAGCCAGGTGCAGACGGAATGGAAGCCGTGGCTGCTCAACGACGCCGGCGCCGAAATCCGTACTCGCAACGCCGAATTCGTCACCATGATCGACGGCACCGTCACCCAGATCCGGGAGGCCGGGTCGCACTGGAGCGGTGACGCGTACTACGCCGCGTACGACCGTGTCGCCGGCGACCGGGACAACGGGAACAAGGTCGCGCAGGAGACAGAGGCCTTGGCGCAGGCCCTGGTCGACGGCGGAACCACGCTGACCGGTTACCGGCAAGCGTTGCTGGACAAGGTCACCGAGGCCACCGCGGCCGGTTTCACCGTCTCCGAAGATTGGCAGGTCACCTCGTCCGGTGACAGTTCCGGCACTGACGACGAGACCCTGCAAACCCATCAGACCGCGATCACCACCGCGCTCAACGAGATGCTCGGCACCCAGGCCGGCATCACCACCGCGATCGAAACCGCCAGCGCCGCGGTGAAAACGCGCGGCGAACAGCTCGGCGACGGTGATCCGATCGACAACAGCGACTCGTTGCTCAGTGGGGCCCCGAAGTCGACGCTCACCCAGGAGCAGGTCGAGGACGATCCGACGACGGCAGAGGACGAGTCCCAGCCGGATACGCAGCCCGCGGGGACCAACCCGAGCAAGCTGACGGAGGTCTCCGAGAAGACGAACGAGGAGCCAAAAACCGCCGCGCCTGCGTCCGAGGAACCGAAGACCGAAGCGCCTGCGTCCGAGGAACCGAAGACCGAAGCGCCTGCATCCGAAGAGCCCAAAACCGAAGTGCCCGCGACGGATACCTCGACCAGCAAGCTCACCGACCTCAGCACCTGGAAGGTCTCCGACCTCACCTCGGTGGCCTCCGCGATCACCTCGGTCACCGGCAACATCCCCACCCTGCTCGAGTCGGTCGGCAAGCTCGACGACAATCTCGCCGACATCATCAAGGCGGGCGGCGAAGCGGGCACGAGCCTCGTCGAGGCGTCGACGACCGGGATCGAGAAGATCGTCGACGCGGTCGACAACAACGCCGCACCCGCGGACACTCCGCAGCAACCCGCGACCGAGGATCCGACGTACACCGACGAGAAGCCGACCGACCCGGCGAGTACCGCACCGGGAGGCAAGGAAGACGGCAAACAGCCGGACCCGAAGGCCGGCGACAACCCGGAAACCAAGCAGGAAGACAAGCCAAACGCCAAGCCCGCGGAACCCGGCACCACCGCGCCCGAGCCGGGCACCACGGCGCCGAAGGCGGACCCCGACGCGTCGAAAGCCGTCACCCAGCCGCAGAGTTCGCTGATGGACCCCGGCACCACGAGCCCCGCGTCCTACTCCGCGGCCCAGCACCCCAGCACCACCTCCCAAGGCAGCAGCCTCTTCGGCCTCCCCTCCCCCACCGGCCGCGACACCGACCAGGAACACCGGGCCAACAACTACGTCCCGCAATTCGTCCAGGACGAAGTTCCCGCACCGGCTGAATAGCGAAAAAGGCCCGTACCGGAAGGTGCGGGCCTTTCGTTTGATGCCGGGGTTATCCGAAGCGGCCGGAGATGTAGTCCTCCGTGGCCTTCTGGCCCGGGTTGGAGAAGATCTTCTCGGTGTCGTCGATCTCGATCAGGCGGCCGGGCTTGCCCTGCGCCTCCAGGTTGAAGAAGCCGGTCTGGTCACTCACGCGGGCGGCCTGCTGCATGTTGTGCGTGACGATGACGATGGTGAATTCCTTCTTCAGCTCGGTGATCAGGTCCTCGATCGCCAGCGTGGAGATCGGGTCCAGGGCCGAACAGGGCTCGTCCATCAGCAGCACGTCGGGCGAGACCGCGATCGCGCGGGCGATGCACAGTCGCTGCTGCTGACCACCGGAGAGACCGCCGCCCGGCTTGTCCAGCCGGTCCTTGACCTCGTTCCAGAGGTTCGCGCCGCGCAGCGAGCGCTCGGCGACCTCGTCGAGCTCCTTCTTGTTGCGCACGCCCTGCAGCTTCAGCCCGGCCACCACGTTGTCGCGAATCGACATGGTGGGGAACGGGTTCGGGCGCTGGAACACCATGCCGATGGTGCGGCGCACGCCGACCGGGTCGATCTGCGAGCCGTAGATGTCCTCGCCGTCCAGCAGCACCGCGCCTTCGACGCGCGCGTTGGGCGTCACCTCGTGCATGCGGTTGAGCGAACGCAGCACCGTGGACTTACCGCAACCCGACGGGCCGATGAAGGCGGTGACACTGCGCGGCAGCACGGTGAGGTCGACATCGGCGACCGCGTGGAACTTGCCGTAGAAGATATTCAGATCTTTGACGTCGATCCGCTTGGCCATCTCAGTTATCCGTTCGCTTCTATCGGTTCCGCGTGAGCAGCTTGTTGACGACCGCGGCCGCCGCGTACAGCAGCGCGATGAGCAGGATCAGCGTCAGCGCCGCGCCCCACACGCGCTCGCGCCCCGCCGCCTCCGGGTTCGACAGCTCCTGGTAGATGAGCAGCGGCAAGGAAGCCATGTTGCCGTCGAAGAGATTGGTGTTGATCGACTTGCTGTAGCCGACGAGCACGAGCACCGGCGCGGTCTCGCCCATCACGCGGGCGAGCGCGAGCAAGATGCCGCTGATCATGCCGGGCAGCGCGGTGGGAATCACGATCCGCACGATCGTCTTCCACTTCGGCACGCCCAGCGCGTACGAGGCTTCCCGTAGCTCGTCGGGCACCAGCTTCAGCATTTCCTCGGTGCTGCGCACCACCACCGGCAGCATCAGCAGCACCAGCGCCAGAGACACCGCGAAGGAACTCTGCGGTGCGCCGAAGGTGGCGATCCACAACGCGAAGATGAACAGCGCGGCCACGATGGACGGCACACCCGCGAGGATGTCGACCATGAACGTGGTGGTCTTCGCCAGCCAGCCGCGGCCGTACTCGACCAGGTAGACGGCGGCCATGATGCCGATCGGCACCGCGATCACCGCGGCGACCGCCGACTGCACGATGGTGCCGTAGATCGCGTGGTAGACACCGCCGCCGGTCTGCTCGGGCAGAATGCCCTTCTGCGACTTCTGCCACCAGTCGAGCGAGGCGATCGCGTCGAAGCCCTTGCTGACCACCATGATCAGCACCCAGGCCAGCGGCACCAGCGCGATGGCGAAGCACAGCCAGACCAGCACCGTGGCCATGTTGTTGCGCACCTTGCGCGACATGCTCACATCGCGGAAGGTCGGCGCCTTGATCGGCTTGTCGAGCGTGGTGGTCATCCGTTAACCCTTCCGCCTGCCGCGAGCCGCGCGAGCGCGTTCACGATGAAGGTCAGCGCGAACAGCACGAAGCCTGCCGCGATGTAGGCGCCGGTCGGCAACGGCGAGCTGAACTCCGACGCCGAGGCGGCGATCCGGGACGCGAAGGTGTAACCGCCGTCGAACAGCGACCAACTGCCGCCCTGCGTGGCGGTTTTCAAGACGACCAGCACCGCGATGGTCTCACCGAGCGCGCGGCCGAGACCGAGCATGGAGCCGGCGATCACACCGCTGCGGCCGTAGGGCAGCACGGTCATCCGCACCATCTCCCACTTGGTCGCACCGAGCGCGTGCGCGGCCTCGATATGCGCGGGCGGGGTGAGACTGAAGACCTCACGCGACACCGAAGTGATGATCGGCAGGATCATCACGGCGAGCACGACGCCCGCGGTGAAGATGGTGCCGCCACCGGAGATCGTCACGTTGCCGTCGCCGAACAGGAAGAACCAGCCCAGCTTGTCGTTCAGGAACTCCTGCACCGGCTTCAGCTGCGGCGCGAGCACCAGGAAACCCCACAGACCGAACACGATCGACGGCACGGCCGCGAGCAGATCGGTGAGCGTCGCGAACAGTCGCGCCAACGGCTTCGGCGCGTAGTGGGTCAGGAACAGTGCGATACCGACCCCGATCGGCACCGCGACGATGAGCGCGAACAGCGAGCTCAACACCGTGACCATGAACAGGTCCCGGATGCCGAACCGCAGGTGGTTGGCATCGGAGGTGTTGAACTCGGTACTGGTGAAGAAGTTCGCGTCGTTCGCCATGACCGAAGGCACCGCGCGGATCAGCAGGAATAGCGCGATCAGCGCGATGGCGGCGACGATGATTGCGCCCGATGCCGTGGCGAGAGACCGGAAGATGGTCTCGGCCCGATGGCTCTGGGCTGGTCGAACCCGCTTGGCTGGTTCGGTGCTCGGTTCACTCGGCATGGGGGCTTTGTCTCCGGCCGCCCGTGGGCCCGTCGAATCCGACGGGCCCGGGGCGGTCACCTCAGGGTGCACGGTCATGGCTGCAACTGTGCGATCAGGAGATGGCGTTGATCGCGGTGGTCAGACGCGTCTTGAACTTCTCGGGGATCGGGACGTAGCCCGCCTCGTCGAGACCCTTCTGACCGTTGCTGGTCGCCGAGGTCAGGAACGCCTTGACCGCCTTGGCGGTGTCGGCGTCCTTGTACTTCGAGCAGACGATTTCATAGGTGGGCAGGATGATCGGGTAGGCGCCCGCCTCGGTCGGCTTGTAGAACGAGCTGGTGTCGAGCACCAGGTCGTTGCCCTCGCCCTTGATCTTCGCGCTGTCGATGGCCTTGCCCGCCGAGGCCGTGTCCAGCTTCACCGGGGTCTTGGAGGCCGAGGTGACGATCTGCGCGATGGACAGGTTCTGCGCCTTCGCGAACGACCACTCGTTGTAGGTGATCGAGTTCTTGGTGGCCTTGATGGCGGCCGAGGTGCCCTCGTTACCCTTCGCGCCCTCGCCGACGCCGCCGGTGAACGCCTTGCCCGCGCCCTTGCCCCAGGCGCCGTCGGAGGCGGCGTCGAGGTAGAGCTGGAAGTTGTCGGTGGTGCCCGACTCGTCGGAACGGAAGATCACGGCGATCTTGTCGCTCGGCAGCTTCGCGTTCGGGTTGAGCGCCTTGATCTCGGGGGCGTCCCAGGTGGTGACCGCGCCGTTGAAGACCTTGGCGGCGGTCGGGCCGTCCAGCACGAGGTCGGTGACGCCGTCGATGTTGTAGGTCACGGCGATCGGGCCGAACACGGTCGGCAGGTTCCATGCGGGGGCGCCGCACCGCTCCTGCGCCTTCGTCGGCTCGTCCTTCTTGGCGCTCAGCGGGGAGTCGGAGCCACCGAAATCGGTCTGGCCGCCGATGAATTCGTTGACGCCCGCGCCGGAGCCGCTCGAGGTGTAGTTCAGGGTGTTGCCGTCGCAGTTGGCCTCGTAGGCGGCGATGAAGCGCTCCATGGCGTTCTTCTGCGCCGACGAACCGCTGGCCTTGAGCGCCTTCTTGCCGCCACAGGCGACATTGGAGTTGGCGGTGTCGCCATTGCTGCTCGACGTGTTGTCATCGCTGCCACATGCGGCGAGGCCCATGACACTGACCGCCAGCACACCAACGAGGGCGCTGCTGCGCTTGAGATTCACTATTCCTCCGGAAAGGCGTCCTACTCGTCCGGTCCCTCACCTGGCCCGGACGGGTGATGTGGGTGCTGTTCGCGGGGAACCTGCGCACCAGGCAGCCGTGGGCTGCCCACCAATCAACGTAAAGTCACGTGGTTGACAGTTGGACCGACCTGAGTGAACGGCGGGTGAACAGCCAAGCGCGATTGGGGCGTTATGTGTGACATTAGCCCCAGTTTTACTCGGACGCCGCCGACCCGCCTTCCGCTATTCAGCTGACGCGGCCGAATACGCCACGTCGACATGCGCGGGCGCGAACCCCAAACGCGTGTAGGTGTGCACAGCCGCGGTGTTGTCCGCCTCGGTGTAGAGCAACACCTCGGCAAGGCCGCGATCGCGCAGATGACGCAGCCCCGCCAGGGTCAGCAGCCGACCTAGTCCGCGGCCCTGCGCGGCCGGGTCGATACCGACCACGTACACCTCGCCCACCGGCGGGTTCTCGTCGTAATGCACCTTGGTCCAATGGAATCCGAGCACCTGCTCAGGCGTGGCCGGATCGGTGGCGAGGAACAGTCCGGCGGGGTCGAACCACGACTCGGCGCGGCGGGCGGCGATATCGCGTTCGGTCCAGCCGCCCTGCTCGGGATGCCAGGCGAACGCGGCGTTGTTCACCCGCAACAGTTCGGCGTCGTCGGCCGGGCCCGCGTAGGTCCGGATCGTCACGTCGGCACGCTCCGGCAACTCCGGTAGCTCCGGCGTTGCCAGGGCGCGACGCATCTGCCACAACTCGCGCGCGGTGGCGAGGCCGAGCCGGGCCGCGACGGCCTGCGCGGCGGGCCGGTCACCGTGCGCCCACACCCGCGTGCCCGCCCCGCCCTCGGCGAGCGCGGCCGCGACCAATTCGGCGCCGATGCCCTGGCCACGTGCCGCCGGATCGACCGCGACCTCGGCCATCGCCGGGTGCTCGCCATGCGCCGGAACGAGATTCGCGTAACCGGCGACCACGTCGTCACGGGTGGCGACCAGGTGCCGGGCGGGTACATCGTCGGCCGGGTGCAGCGACAGCACCGCCTGCTCGGACACGGGGGCAACCCCGTCGGCGGCGGTGGCCCGGTCGAGTAGTTGCCGGATCGCTGCGGCGGTGTCCGCGTCGACCTGTGCCGCCCACCGTGTTGACACGGCGCCGCTCGCCCGGTCCGCCTGCCGACGCTCGCTCACTCGGTCCCCATTTCCGCACTCGGACAACGTCATTGCCTACAGCTCAACACCGCGGACGCAGCGAACATTTCGCGACCGGACGCGCCCGGCGCCACGTGGCGGAACCGCGCCCGGGCCGACTGAACTCCACGCGAACGCATAATGACGCACCGGTGTTTCGAATCGGCTGTCCACCGACCTCACTGCACGGAGCCGTTGACCGGCGCCAGCGGTGCGTCGTCGGTGCCCTCGGCGTCGTCCTCCGGTAGCGGCGCGGACTCCCCCTTGCTCGCGGACCGGGACGGACGCACCGCCTTGTAGCCGACGTTGCGCACGGTGCCGATGAGCGACTCGTACTCGCTGCCGAGCTTGGCGCGCAGGCGGCGCACGTGCACGTCGACGGTCCTGGTGCCACCGAAGAAGTCGTAGCCCCAGACCTCCTGCAGCAGCTGTGCCCTGGTGAACACCCGGCCGGCGTGCTGCGCGAGGTACTTCAGCAGCTCGAATTCCTTGTAGGTCAGGTCGAGCGGGCGACCGCGCAGCCGCGCGGTGTAGGTGCCCTCGTCGATCACCAGTTCGCCCAGGGTGATCTTGCCGGTGTTCTCCGGGCTCGCCACGCCGCCGTTGCGCCCGACGAGCAGGCGCAGCCTGGCATCGAGTTCGGCCGGGCCGGTGCCGGGCAGCAGGATGTCGTCCAGGCCCCAGTCCGCGTTCACCGCGACCAGGCCGCCCTCGGTGAGCACCGCGACGACCGGAACAGAGGACCCCGTGCTGCCGAGCAGCCGGCACAGCCCGCGGGCAGCCGCCAGATCGGTGCGGGCGTCGACCAGTGCGACATCCGCGGTACCCGCTTCGAGTAGGGAGGACACCTCGGTGGGTGCGGGGCGCACGTTGTGCGCCAGCAACGCCAGCGAAGGCAACACCGACTCGGGATCGGGGTCGGAGGTCAGCAGGAGCAGCTCCACAAGCTCTCCTCCCATCTCATAGCTCCGAGGACTACAGCCGCATTGCCGGGGCCACGTCGCTTATCACAGGTAATCGGATGCAAGATTAGCGTGTGAACCCCGATGACCTCGCCATCCGGGTTGCCGACGCACCCTGGCGGATATGTCTGATACCGGAAATGCACCGTCGGACCGGCCCCCGTTAAGGTTCACCAATGCGCAAGCTCATCATCGGGCTGCTGATTCTCGCGGGACTGGCAGTGGTCACTGATTTCAGCATCGCGGCCTATTCGGAGTATCGGGTCTCGCGCGCGCTGCGCCAGGGCGCCGACCTCGCCGCCGAGCCCTCGGTGGCCATCAGCGGCGTCTCCTTCCTCGCTCAGGCGGTCAACGGCCGCTACGACAACGTCGTGATCAGGGCCAGCGGCAAGCGGCCCGACATTCGCGGGGAGTTCGAGATGGAGGCGACGCTGACCGGCATGCGCATCCCGCTGCGCGACCTGGTCGACGGCAGCCTGCGCAACGTGCCGGTCGAGCGAGTGGACAGTTCGCTGCGGATCGGACCGACCGAGCTCGGCCAGCTGTTCGGCATTCCCGACCTGCAGGTGAAAGGGCCGCCCGCGGACAAATCCGACGGCACCGGCGGGTCCGGTGGCACCGGAATGACCGCGACCGACGGTGTGCTTTGCCTCACAGGCACTTTGCCCGAATCGTCCGGTGCGCAATTCGGCGGCGAGAACGTCGCGGTGCGCGCCGAATTGGCGCTCGACGGCGGTCAGGTGCGGGTCACCGCGACCGGTTCGTGCAAAGACACCAACACCTCGACCATCCCGGTGGCGATGCTGCCGGAGGCCGATCGACCGGCGGTGCTCGCGCGCTTCACCCGTACTATCGACTTCAAGGAATTGCCGTTCGGTGTCCAGCCCGCGAAAGTCCGTGCGGACGGCGGCTGGATCGTCGTCCAGGGCAAGGGCGTGAACGTCACGATCGACCTCGACCGATTGCAGCGACCATGATCGAAATCACAATTCTGGCAGTGATGTTGCTCGCCGCATTGGCGGTGGGCCTGATGCTGCGCCGGCGTGACGGCAAGGTCCGCGCATTCGCGACCGGCAAGCGCTCCGACATCGAAACCGACTCCGCGCGTGCCGATCTGCTCGCGTCCGTCGGCGTGACCGGTACCGGCCCGGCCGTGCTGCATTTCTCCGCCGACTGGTGCGGGCCCTGCGCCGCGGTGCGCCGGGTCGTCGCCGATGTGACCGGGCAGCTGGCCGAATCGCCGCAGCCGCCGCTGGACATCGAGATCGACATCGACGCCGAGCCGGTGCTCGCCAAGGAACTGAACGTGCTCTCGCTGCCGACCACGTTCGTCTTCGATAGTGAAGGGCGCGAACGTTTTCGGATCTCCGGCGTGCCGAAGGTGACCGATCTGCGCTCCGCGCTCGAGCCCCTCACCGTCGCCGCCTGAGCCGGCTGCGTAGGTGGCTTGACAGGTTTCCCGGACCCCTGTGACGAACCCGGGGTCCAATTCTCCCGCCCAATTGGGTAAACTGCTTTCGTGCTTTCCAACCACGAGCTGATGCTCACCCGACGCCGCACGGTTGATCTGTGCCGCCTCGGTGGTTGTTGCTGCCTGTGCCGCTGAGCGGTCGGCTTTTCCAGATTTCCTGACGCCGACCTTGGTCCGCCGCGCGAGTGATCTCTCGATCCCCCGGCGAACTGGCCATTTTCCAGCCATCAGTCGCATCCAGCGCAGGAGTACGCACAATGTCCATCGAAATTCGTAATACTTCGCAGAATCAGGCTATTCCGCAGGGACAGGTAGATGTTCGCGGCCCGCGTTTCGCCGCCTGGATCACCACCGCCGTCCTGGTGCTGGTGTTGATCGCCGCCGTCTTCTCCCCCATCGCGGCCGCGGTGCTGATCGCCATTCAGGCGGTCGTCTTCGCGATCGGCGCCGCCTACGGTCCGCGCAAGCACCCGTACGGCCGTATCTACGCGAAATTCGTCGCGCCGCGCCGGGCCCCGACCACCGAAACCGAGCCGGTGCCGCCGCTGAAATTCGCGCAGCTGCTCGGCCTGGTGTTCGCGGCCGTCAGCCTGCTGGGCTTCGCGCTCGGCTCCACAATCGTCGGCGCGGTGTTCGCCGGCTTCGCCCTGTTCGCGGCGTTCCTGAACGCGGCGTTCGGGATCTGCCTGGGTTGCCAGATCTACCCGCTGGTCGCCCGTTTCCGCCGGATAGCTGCACCAACTGGCGGTGGTCCGGGGTCCCCGGCACCGAACTGACCCTGCAAGTCATCTCTGAAAGGAACAACATGGCTCGCTCCGATGTCCTGGTCTCCGTGGACTGGGCCGAAGAGAACCTCAACGCCCCCGGCGTCGTCTTCGTCGAGGTCGACGAGGACACCTCCGCCTACGACGGTGGCCACATCGAGGGTGCTGTCCGGCTCGACTGGAAGAAGGACCTGCAGGATCAGGTTCGTCGTGACTTCGTGAACCAGGAGCAGTTCTCCGATCTGCTCTCGGCGCGCGGCATCTCGAACGACGACGAAGTAGTCCTGTACGGCGGCAACAACAACTGGTTCGCCGCGTACGCCTACTGGTACTTCAAGCTGTACGGCCACAACAACGTCAAGCTGCTCGACGGTGGTCGTAAGAAGTGGGAGCTCGACGGCCGCCCGCTGTCCACCGCCGGCGTCAACCGTCCGGCCACCCAGTACAAGGCCGCCGCCCCCGACGTCTCGATCCGCGCCTTCCGGGACGAGGTCATCGCGGCCATCGGCACCAAGAACCTGGTCGACGTCCGCTCGCCCGACGAGTTCTCCGGCAAGATCCTGGCCCCCGCGCACCTGCCGCAGGAACAGAGCCAGCGTCCCGGCCACATCCCCGGCGCCATCAACGTGCCGTGGAGCAAGGCCGCGAACGAGGACGGCACCTTCAAGTCCGACGCCGAGCTCGCCGAGATCTACAAGGAAGCCGGCCTCGACGGCGAGAAGGACACCATCGCCTACTGCCGCATCGGCGAGCGTTCCTCGCACACCTGGTTCGTGCTGCAGGAGCTGCTCGGCCACAGCAATGTCAAGAACTACGACGGGAGCTGGACCGAATACGGCTCCCTCGTCGGTGCACCGATCGAATTGGGAGCGTAATCATGTGTGCAGCACCTACCCAGGGTCAGGCCATCCCCGCCGGTGTCGACGTGGAGAAGGAAACGGTCATCACCGGCCGCGTCCTGAGCACCGACGGCCAGCCGGTGGGCGGCGCGTTCGTGCGCCTGCTCGACGGCAACGGTGATTTCACCGCCGAGGTCGTCGCCTCCGGCACCGGCGACTTCCGCTTCTTCGCGGCGCCCGGTGCGTGGACCGTGCGGGCGCTCTCCTCGGCCGGTAACGGCTCCGCGGAGATCCGTCCCGACGGCGCCGGAATCCACCCGGTGGACGTCGCGGTCGCCAAGTAAGAAACCGTACGCAGCAAACGGCCCCGGTGCTTGCCCTCACTATGAGGAGAACCACCGGGGCCGTTTGTGTACGCGGCCGCGGGAGTCGTTAGACTCCAAATGTGGTCCTCTTCTTCGAGATTCTGCTGGTGGCTGTCGCCGTCCTCATCGGATGGTTCGGCCTCTACGTCTTCTACCGGCTGTTCACCGAATCATGAGTGAACTCGCGAGCGAGGGTTCCAGTCCAGCCGAGCGAGCGAGTGAACAACTGAACGGCAACGGTTCGGCGGATCCGGCTCCCCGCCGCAGCGGCGACGCAGCCGTGTCCGAGGCTGCCGAGCGCGCCAAGTCCACCGGTGCGCGCAACATCCCCGGCCTGCCCGACCTGCCACTACCCGAGGACACCGCGAACCTGCGCCTCGGCCCCGACCTGAGTTCCTCCATGCTCGCGCTGCTGCCCATGGTCGGCGTGTGGCGCGGTGAGGGCGAAGGCAACCACCCCGAGCGTGGCGACTACCGCTTCGGCCAGCAGATCATCGTCTCTCACGACGGCGGCGACTACCTGGCCTGGGATTCCCGCTCCTGGGTGATCAACGCCGACGGCAGCTACGGCGGCCCCGACCTGCGCGAGAGCGGTTTCTGGCGAGTCGGCATCGACGGCAACGACGAGGTCATCGAACTGCTGCTGACCCACAGCACCGGCATCGTCGAACTCTTCTACGGCGAAGCCCTCACCCAATCCTCCTGGGAACTGGCCACCGACGTAGTCATCCGCAGCCAATCCGGCATCGTCGTCGGCGGCGCCAAACGCCTCTACGGCATCGTCGAAGGCGGCGACCTCGCCTACGTCGAGGAGCGCGTCGTAGCCGACGGCCCCCTCGAACCGCGACTCTCCGCCCGCCTCCAGCGCTACATCGGCTAGATCGGTTTCCTTCACCGGGTACTGGTGGTGGAGCCTTCTCGCACGATGCCGCCATGATTACCTGGTGACCACTTGACCAGTACGACAGTGGCGTGTCGACGCAGACGCGTCCTGTTTACGCGTCGGCACTCCCCGCCTTCACAGACCATCCACACTGTTCACAGGCTCTACAGGCCCTGTGAACCGTACGCATCCTCTGTGGACCTCAACCTCAGCCTGCCGCCGCACCGCTCGCAGACCTCGCCGCCGGTGCAGAGCCGCGCCGAAGCTGGTGCGCGCAGCGCGCGACAGCGTCCGCAGGATGCGGTAGCCGTCCGCAGGATGCGGTAGCCGCCTGCACCCGATGCGGGCCTCCGCCCGGGCCCGGCGCACGGGTCCTCGCCGCACGCGTGGGCTCGCCGCAGGCCCGGTACCGCGACAACAGGCGCAGCAACAAGCCCACGACACCCGCCCCACAAACCACAGCACCCCCAAACAGGAACGACCCCCGAGCCATATCGCGGGTGTAAACACCTGCGCGATCCCGATCGGACAAGACCGGGGGCTCGGGGGCCGGGTGGCTGCCTGGTATTCGCTCAGCGCTCGCGCGAACGGAGACCGTTGCAGCGGTGGCGCTAGCGGACAGCCACCTCACGAGTCCTATGAACATACATTCTTCGAACCACCTCCTTCCTTGTGTAAGAACGAATTTAGCGAGGAGTCAGCGGGTCGGCAACGGATTTTCGCGGTGGGCGGAAACGGCGCTCGGCTGCTCCAAAAAATGCACCTTCACCTGGCCCGATGCGTCCACGCGGACGATCACGTCAGCACGATGGTCCATCGGTAGCTGATGTGTGACGACGACCACAATTCGGTCGGGTGCGACGAGCCTGCTCTCGGCGTCGAGCAGGTCGCGCAGCAATTGCGCCCCCGCATCGGCTTCCAGGTGCTCGGTGGGTTCGTCGAGCAGCAGCACGCGCGCCGGCGACACGAGTGCCCGGGCGAGCAGAATTCGACGACGCTGCCCACCGGACACCGCGGCCGCACCACCGATCAGATCCGTGTGCACACCGTCCGCCAACCCGTCCAGCCATTCACCGAGACCCACTGTGCGCAAAGCTTTCTCAGCATCCGCCACACTGAGATCACCGCAACCGACCCGCAGATTCTCCAACACCGATGTACCGAACAGATGCGCGTCCTCCGCGAAGAACGTGACACCGGGACGCGGAGTATCGAACAACCCAGCCCACCGCATGAGCAACGTCGTCTTACCAGATCCACTGGGGCCCACCACCGCAATCCGGCGCCCCACCGGGATGTCCGAAATAGACTGCCCCGAAACACTATCCGCCAACGCGCAGGGCCCTACCGGGACCGCGCCGCTGCCCGATCCGCCATCGCCGGACCTTGCATGCGGGACATCCTGGCCGCCAACCTGTTCACCATCTCGCCCGGCTGATCTACCGCGACTCGCTTGGTCGGATCCTGCCCACGGGACGTGTTGGCTGCCAACCTGCTCGGCTTCTCGAACAGCGGAACCTCGACGGTTGACCTGCATTTCGTCGAGTTGGGTCAGGCGATGCAGGGCTGCACGGGCGGTGGTGAGGGACTGGGCTGCAGCGGGGAGCGGGCCGACGGCTTCGAACGCCGACAGCGGAAGCAGCACCAAGATGGTGAGCGCCATTGGCGTCATGGCGCCCGGAGCGCCGCCGGAAGGTCCGTAGAGGGTGACGCCGATCAGCAAGGCGCCCAGCACACTTGCACCGATGGCGAGCGGTGTGGCTGCGGCGGACCAGGCGCTGCGTGCTGCGGCCTTGTCCTCCGCGGCGACCGCGCGCTGCGCGGCTTCGGCAGCGGCCGCGAGCGCGGCGTCGAGGCGGCCCGCCACCCGCAGTTCGGCCGCGTGATCGAGCAAAGTCAATGACTGGGCGGTGAACTCGGCCCGGTCCGCGCGCACCGCGCGTTCCGCATCACGTGCGGCTCGAGCCGACAACCAGGGTGCCACCAGCCCGGAAAGCACCAGCGCCCCAGCCAGAATCGCCGCAGCCGCCACCGAGATCGTGGCAAGCAGCCCGATCGCGACGGCCGAAAGGACCACGGCCACCGCGACGGGCACGAACACCCGCACCACGACCGCGCCGAGGTCATCGATATCGCTGCCCGTCCGAACGAGCAGATCACCGCGCCGCAACGCCGCGGCGCTCGCTCCTTGCGCCGCCGCGTCTTTCGAGCGCGTCGGGCGGTACAACCAGAAGTCCGAGCGGGCCAGCGTGCGATACACCGTGGTGCGCGCCGTCGTCATCGCCCGCAACGCCACATCGTGGGTCGCCAACCGCTCCAGATACCGGCACAGCCCCCGCGAAATGCCGAGCGCCCGTACGGTGACCACCGCGATACTCAAATCCAGCACCGGCGGCATCTGCCATGCCCGCGCGATCAACCAGGCCGCCAGTGCCGCCAGCCCGAGCCCACTCCCGAGCGCCAGCACGCCCCACCCCACCGCAACCACCACCCGCCACCGGGACAACCCCAGCAGCGCCCACATCCGCCGCAAATCCCCCACCAGCCCGCTCATCCCGCCACTTCCCCCGGGCCGCCCGCGAACCCCCTTGGGCGCCAGCGGTTCACGCTCCCCGCCACTAGCACACCGCATCACTTCGCTGCTCATCCCCGCACCTCCGTCAGGGCGTTGGTGGAGGCGCGGACTTGAACGACGTGGTCGGCGGCGGCGAGGACGGTGGGGCGGTGGCCGATGAGGATGACGGTAGTGCCGGCGCCGGCTCGGTGGCGTAGCGCGGCGAGGACGGCGGCTTCGCTGTCGGTGTCGAGGTGGGCGGTGGGTTCGTCGAGGAGCAGGATCGGGCGATCGGCGGCGAGCACTCGGGTGAGGGCGAGACGTTGGCGTTGGCCGAGGGAGAGACCGACGCCACCGAACCCGACGACGGTGGCCCAGCGGTCGGGTAATTCGTCCAGTACCGCGTCGAAACCGGTGGCGACACAGGCAGCTTCGAGATCGTCCACGACCCGTGCGGCCCCGTGCGCCGCGGACGTTTCCGCTTGCGCGCCGAACAACTCGAGGTTCTCCCGCAGTGTGCCCGGCACCAGCACGGGCCGCTGCGGCAGCCAGGCCACCCGCGCCCACCACGCCGCCGAATCCAACTCCCGCACATCGACCCCGTCAACCGTCACCGCCCCGCGATCAGGCTCGATCAACCCCAGAATCGCCTGCACCGCCGTAGATTTACCGCTCCCGTTAGCACCGGCGAGTACGGTCACCTCCCCCGGCCGACACACCGCCGACAACCCCTCGGGAGCGAAACCCCCGCGCGCCCCGACGGACAACCCCCGCACCTCGACCACTCCGTCAAACCCCGCCACCCGTCCGGTGACTTGACCCACCACCCCGACTCCGTCCACCTCGGAACGCCCCGAGGGATCCAAGCCACCTGCCGCCGCATCAGCTCCATC
>NZ_BAUA01000170.1 GCF_000710915.1 Nocardia brasiliensis IFM 10847 | reverse complement strand
ATTCGGTGGCGAGGCGCTCGATTTCCGGCGGGTGGACACGTGGCAGCACCGGCACGGTCCCGGCGTCCGGTTGGTGAATATGTACGGCATCACCGAGACCACGGTGCATACCACCTTTCATCCCGTCGCAGTCGGTGCGCGCAGCGTAATCGGCGCTGCCATCCCCGGATTGCGAATTCTGCTGCTCGACGACCGGATGCGTCCGGTTCCCGCGGGCGTGCCGGGGGAGATCTATGTCGCGGGTGTGCAACTGGCACGAGGCTACCTCGGCCGCCCAGGCTTGACCGCCAGCCGGTTCGTGGCGAACCCGTTCGCTCCCAACGGTTCCCGTCTCTACCGGTCCGGCGATCTGGCCACCCGGCAGGCCGACGGCGAGCTCGTCTACCTCGGCCGCGCCGACGATCAGGTGAAGGTACGCGGGTTCCGCATCGAACTCGGCGAGATCGAGACCGCGCTGCTGGCTGTGGCATCGGTGCGGCAGGCGGCTGTGGTCGTCCGCGAAGACACTCCGGGTGATCGGCGGATCGTGGCGTACCTGGTCGGACAGGTGGAGCCCGCGACGGTGCGCGCCGCGGCGGCCAAGCTACTGCCCGAGCATATGGTGCCGTCGGCGATCGTCCGCATCGACGCACTCCCGCTGACCACGCACGGCAAACTGGACCGTAAGGCGTTGCCCGCGCCGGTCATCGATACCGCGGTTTTCCGTGCGCCGACGCACCCCGTCGAACGGGCCGTCGCAGAGGTGTTCGCCGCGATCCTCGGCGATGTTCGAATCGGCTTGGACGACAACTTCTTCGCGCTCGGCGGTAACTCGCTGCTGGCCGCGCAGGCCGCCGCCCGGCTCGGCGCGGCACTGGATACGCGCGTGCCCGCGCGGCTGCTGTTCCACGCGCCCACGGTGGCGGATCTGGCCGTCGAGGTCGGTAGACATGTGGGCACGGGGACGCGCCGCCCGCTGGTGGCCGGACCGCGCCCGGAGCACATCCCGCTCTCGATGGCCCAGCAGCGCATGTGGTTCATCAATCAGTTCGACCCGGCCTCGGCGGTCTACAACATCCCGGTCGCGGTGCGGCTGACCGGCGAACTCGACCCGGTTGCGCTGCGCCTGGCGGTCGGCGATGTGATCGCGCGGCACGAAACGCTGCGCACCTGCTACCCGCAGTCCGATGGCGTTGCCTACCAGTCGATCCTGGATCCGGCGCAGGTGGCGATCGATCTCAGTGTGGAAACGATCGACGCGGCCGCGGTGCTGCCCCGGATCGTCGCGGTGGCTACTACCGGATTCGATGTAGCAGTGCAGGTTCCGCTGCGGGTCGAGCTGTTCCGGATCGATGCCGGAGCCACCGCGGTCACCGAGCACGTGCTGGTGTTCGTAGCGCATCACATCTGCAGCGACGGGTGGTCGATGCTGCCGTTGACCCGAGATGTGATGGTGGCCTACGCGGCTCGCTCGACCGGTGTCGCGCCCGAGTGGGCGCCGCTGCCCGTGCAGTACGCCGATTTCAGTGTCTGGCAGCGCGCGACCCTCGGTGCCGAAACCGATCCGGACAGCTTGCTCGCAGACCAGGCGCGGTTCTGGCGCGCCGCGCTGGCCGGTGCGCCCGACGAACTCGACCTGCCATTCGATCGGCCGCGGCCCGCGACGCGCTCGTTCGCCGGTGGGCACGTGGCCTTTTCGATCGACGGCGCGGTGTATCGCGGACTGACGGAACTGTCCCGCGACCACCACGCGACGCTGTTCATGGTGGTACACGCCGCTTTCGCGGTCTTGCTCGCCCGGTGGTCGGGTACCGAGGACGTCGCCGTCGGCACGGCGGTGGCGGGGCGGGGCGAACCCGAACTCGACGATCTCATCGGCATGTTCGTCAACACGCTGGTCCTGCGCACGCAAGTGCGCGGTGGCGAGAACTTCGAGGAGCTGCTCGCCCGGGTCCGCGACCGCGATCTGCAGGCGTTCGCGCACGCAGATCTTCCGTTCGAGCGGCTGGTCGAACTGCTCGATCCTGATCGCTCGACCGCGCGAAATCCCTTGTTCCAGGTCGGTTTGGCGTTCCAGAACCTCCCGTCGGCGGCCTTCGAGCTACCCGGGCTGTCGGTCACCGCGGTCGATTTCGAGAACGATATCGAGAAGTGCGATCTGTCCCTGATGATCGGGGAGACCGATGCGGGGCTGGCGGGCCGGTTCTCCTATGCTCGGGACCTGTTCGACGAAGCCACGATTCGGCACGCCGCCGAGCGGTTCGCGCGGTTGCTGGCGGCGATCGTCGCCCAGCCGCGCCGGCCGGTGGGAGATCTGCCGCTGCTCGCGGCCGACGAGTACGCGGCGTTCACCCGCAACGCCCCCGTGCCGATGCAGCCGGGGGTGCCGATGCCGGACCTGCTGCTGCGGGGTATGGCGCACGGGCGCGACCGCATCGCGGTCCGCGAGGACGGTCGCTCGATCAGCTACGGCGAACTCGACGAGCACTCCTCGCGGCTGGCGCGCGTGCTGATCGATCATGGCGTGGGGCCGGAGCGACTGGTCGTCGTGGCGTTGCCGCGCGGGTACACGATGCTCGCCGCGGCGCTGGCGGTGGGCAAAGCCGGCGGCGCCTACGTTCCGGTCGATCCGGCGTATCCGCTGGAGCGGTTGCGGCACATGGTGATCGACTCGGCGGCGGTGCTGGGCGTGACCACCACCGGACATCTGGAGCGGCTGCCCGACGAGATGGTCTGGCTCGAACTCGATCATCCCGACGTCGCCGCGCGCTGCGCTCGCCGCTCGGCAGCGCCGGTTACCGATATCGATCGGAGAACGCCACTGCGCCTGCACAATCCGGCATATCTGATCTACACCTCCGGGTCGACAGGTGTGCCGAAGGGGGTCGTGGTGACGCACGCGGGGCTGGCCGGGCTGGTCGAGCACGCCGTGGACGTATTGCGGATTGGCGCGGAACATACTCTGCTGCATTCGATTTCGCCGAGCTTTGATCCGGCGGCGCTGGAGTGGCTCTGCGCGTTGTCGGTCGGGGCGACCCTGGTGGTACTGCCGCCCACCGTGCTCGGCGGCCCCGAGTTCGCAGCGGTGCTGCGGGACGAGCGGGTGACGCATTGCAGTGTCACCCCGGCGGTGCTCAGCACCGTGGACCCGGCTGAAGTGCCGACCCGTACGTTCCTGGTGGGCGGCGATGTCACCCCTGCTGATCTGGTGGCGAAGTGGGAGCCCGGCCGCCGCTACGTCAACGCCTACGGTCCGACCGAGGTCACCATCGCCGCCACTTTCGGTGCCCAGCACGCGGGGCGCGAGGTCACCATCGGCGCACCGGTGCGCGGGGTGACCGCGATGGTGCTGGACGTCCGGCTGCATCCGGTGCCGCCTGGCGTGACCGGCGAATTGTACTTAGCGGGGGCTACTTTGGCTCGTGGCTACCATGACCGCGCGGCGCTCACGGCGCACCGGTTCGTCGCCAACCCGTGGGGTGAACCAGGGGAGCGGATGTTCCGAACCGGGGATCTGGTGCGCTGGTGTGCGCCGGTCGGCGGGCAGGCGACGTGGGATCTGAAGTACCTGGGGCGCTCCGACTTTCAGGTGAAGATCCGTGGGTTCCGGATCGAACTCGGTGAAATCGACGCGGTGCTGGGCGCACACGACGACGTCGGGTTCGCGGTTACTGTCGGACACGAGACACCCACGGGGGAAATCGTTCTGGTCGGCTACGTGCGGGCGGAGCCGGGACGCACGCTCGACCCGGACCGGCTTCGCGCGGCTGCCGAGCGCATCCTGCCGCGGCACATGGTGCCTGCCGCGATCGTCGTGCTGGACGAGGTCCCGCTGACCCCGGCCGGCAAGCTCGACCGAAAAGCGCTGCCCGCTCCCGGTTTCCGCGCCACGACGTTCCGTGCGCCGAGCACGCGGACCGAGGAGATCGTGGCCGCGGTCTTCGCGGAGGTGCTGGAAATCGAGCGGGTCAGCGCCGACGACGACTTCTTCGCGCGCGGCGGCACCTCCCTGCGCACGCTCACGTTGCAACACGCGCTGGCGGCGCGCGGCATCGAGTTGCCGGTCGCGGCGGTGTTCGGCGCGTCCACCGTGCGTGCGCTCGCCGCGCGCATCGCGGGGCAGGAAACTGCGCTGCACGACCCCGCCGTGATCGCCGCGGATGCGGTACTCGGGCCGGATATCTCGGCCGACGGTCTCATGCCGAGCCATCATGGTGGTGCCCGCGACGTGCTGTTGACCGGAGCGACCGGGTTCGTCGGTGCGTACCTCTTGCGCGAACTGCTGGACCGCACCGACGCCGTGATGTGGTGTCTGGTGCGGACCGAGAATGCCCGGGCGGGCCGTGCGCGAATCCAGGAGACCTTGCAGCAGTATCAGCTGTGGGACGACGCGTTGGAGACCCGGATCGTGCCGGTGCCAGGCGATCTCGCGGAGCCCGCGTTCGGCCTGTCCGATACCGAATATGCCTGGCTCGCCGACCGGATCGACGTCATCTACCACAATGGTGCCCGCGTGAATCATCTCGAGCACTATTCGCGGTTGCGTGCCGCCAATGTCGAAGGCACTCGGGAAGTGTTGCGGCTGGCCACCACTCGTCGGCTCAAACCCGTGCACTTCGTCTCCACCGTCAACACCGTGATCTCCGCCGCCCCGGGCGCGGCCGTCTACGAGAGCACCCGGATCGAGGCGGACGAGCTACCGAAACAGGGGTACATCTCGTCCAAATGGGCTGCCGAGCAACTGATCCTGCAAGCCGCCGAGCGCGGCGTGCCCGCGCGGGTCTATCGCCCGGGACTGGTGTCCGGGGACCTTCAGGTCGGTATCAACAGCCCCGACGACTCGTTCTGGAACATGGTCCGCGCGGCGGTGATCCTCGGCGTCGCCCCCGATGTCGGCGCGGCGGGCATCGCGCTGGTGCCGGTGACCTATGTGGCGCGGGCCCTCGTCGAGATCTCGCTGAGCCCCGCGACCGCCACCGCCTACCATCTGGTGAACGACGAGCCGGTGCCGATCCGCACCCTCTTCGACTGTCTGCGTCGCCACGGATTACCCATCGAGACGGCAACATTCGACGACGTCCGCGGCCGCCTCACCGAACAAGCACACACCCGTTTCCAGACCGGTGACGACTCCCTGGTCCGCGCCGCCCTACTCGGCGGCAATTTCGCCACCACCCCACCCGACCTGGTCATCGACGCCACCAACACCGCCCGCGCCCTCGCCGGCAGCGCGATCACCTGCCACCCCATCGACGACCACGCCCTGGACACCTACATCACCGCCTTCCTCCGCACCGGGTTCTTCCCCGCCCGTACGCAGTAGCGGTCTCGGCCGACGTGCGCTACAACCCCCTGTGAACCGTATCGAACCTCTGTGAACCCCACCTATCTGTCGCTTGGTACACCACGCGAGGTCGTCCCGCGTGGTCCCGTTGCCATTGGGACCCAACGGAATTCGCTGTCTAGTCGGCGGAAGTGCGCTCGAGTAGCCGACTCACCCGGGCGAGAACGTCGAGTTGGGCAGGGTTGTACAGGTCATCGATGGCTGTGCCGATGGCCTCGGCGGCGAAGCGGCGGCCGCGGGGTGCGTCGTCGGTGCTGGAGAGTAGTCCTGGATGGGCGGCGACGAGGGCGCGGATCCGGGGGACGGTGCGTTCGGCGAGGTGCTGTCTGGTGTGGTCGTCGGCGTCGGCGGGGAGCCGATCGAACTCGAGGGCTTCGGGTTCGGTGTGATAGTCCCGGAACAGTTCGATGTAGGTTTCGATGCCGGCGGGTCCGAGCACTCGCGAGAGCACGACGATGAAGGCCCGGTCGGCTTCGGAGAGTTCGATGTGGGCGGAGGCGGCGGCCAGGGCGGGCGGGAGATCGGTCGGCGTGCCCTGCGCCATGGTGGTGGCGAGTTCGGTCCGGACCTGTTGCAGGCGTTCGATGTTCGCGGCCAGCTCGGCGTCCAAGGCGCGCAACGCTTGTTCCGGCGGGACGTCGGCCGCGCCCATGGCGGCGATCTGGGCCAGTGAGAACCCCAGTTCGGTCAGGCGTTTGATGCGCAGCAGCCGTACCAGGTGGGCGACGCCGTAGCTCTTGTAGCCGTTGGCGCGGCGTTCGGGCTCGGCGAGCAACCCGACCTCGTGGTAGTGCCGGACTGCTCGCAAAGTGGTGCCCGCCAGCTCGGCGAGCTGGCTGGTGCTCCACGCCATGGGCTGTCCTTCCTCCGTGTCCTCGCGCACATCCGGCTTGAGTGTGCCGCAACGGCACGGTGTCTGCTGGCACCGGAGCACCGAGCGAAAGGACAGTCATGGCATTACCAGCAGTCATCCCCGTCGAGGAACTGTTCGGTTCACCGGCGCGCGCCGCCGCGACGATCTCGCCGGACGGTACGCGCATCGCCTACCTGGCACCGTGGCGGCACCGTTTGAACGTGTGGGTGCAGCGCCTCGACGGAGCCGAGCCCGCCCGTTGCGTCACCGCGGACGACAACCGCAGCGTGTTCCACTACCGGTGGACCGACGATTCGCGGTGGCTGCTCTACCTCCAGGACGACAACGGCGACGAGAACTGGCACCTCTACCGCGTCGATCCGGCGAACGCGGACGCCGCGGCCGTCGACCTGACGCCGTTTCCCGGCGTGCGGCTGCTCGGTTTCGAGTTGCCGCTCGGCAAGCCGGGCACTGCGATCGTGCAGCTGAACAAGCGGACTCCGGCGGCGTTCGACGCCTATGCACTCGACCTCGACACCGGCGAACTCACCCTGCTCGCCGAGAGTCAGGGCGCGACCTACGGCTGGCTGAGCAGTCACGCCGGTGACCTGTTCGCGATGGCGCTCACCGCCGACGGCGACGTCGAATTGCGCCGCTGGGACAGCGCCGCGAAGACGCTGCGCCCTATCGCGGTCTGGGATGGCGCCGATTACCCGATGGGGATCAACCCGCTGCAGATCACGCCTGACGGCACGGGAGTATGGCTCGGTTCCAACCGGGGCACCGACCGGACCCGCCTGGTCCGGCTCGACCTGGCGACCGGGCAGGAGAGCGAGGTCGACAGCCATCCCGTCTTCGATCTCGATGCCGGCATCACCGTTTTCGCCGAGCCGCTCATCCTCAGCAGGCGCACCGGCGAGCTGATCGGAGCCCGCTATTCGGGCGAGCGGCAGGTGATCCACGCGCTGGACCCGCATTTCGCCGAGGTGCTGCCGAAGCTGACCGGTCTGTGCGACGGCGACCTGCACACCCTGTCCTCGGATCTGAGCGGACAGCGCTGGGTGGTCACCTTCACCCACGATCGCGACCCCGGCGTCACCTACTACTACGACCACGGTTCAGACGAGAGCCGCCTGCTGTTTCGCGCCTACCCACACCTGAACCCCGCGGATCTGGCCCCGATGACGCCGGTGACCATCACCGCGCGCGACGGACTGGCGCTGCCGTCGTATCTGACGCTGCCGGTCGGCCTGCCGCCCAGCCGACTGCCGCTGGTATTGCTGGTGCACGGCGGTCCGTGGACGCGTGACGCGTGGGGATACGACCCGGCCGTGCAACTGCTGGCGAATCGCGGTTACGCGGTGCTGCAGGTCAACTTCCGTGGTTCGACCGGCTACGGGAAGGCCCATGCCAAAGCGGCCATCGGTGAGTTCGCGGGCAAGATGCACGACGACCTCATCGACAGCGTCGACTGGGCGGTGGCGCAGGGCTACGCCGATCCGGCGCGGGTGGCGATCTTCGGCGGTTCCTACGGCGGCTACGCGGCGCTGGTCGGTGTCACCTTCACCCCGGATGTCTTCGCCGCCGCCATCGACTACTGCGGTATTTCGAGCCTCGCGAACTTCATGCGGACCATGCCGCCGTTCACCCGCCCGATGATGGCCAACAACTGGTACCTGTTCGTCGGCGATCCGGACGACCCGGCCCAGGAGGCCGACATGCTGGCGCGCTCGCCCATCACCCACGTGGACCGGATCCGCACGCCTCTGCTGGTCGTCCAAGGCGCCAACGACGTCCGAGTAGTCCAGGCCGAGTCCGACAACCTGGTCACGGCCCTGCGCGAGCGCGGCGTCGAGGTCGAATACCTGGTCAAGGACAACGAAGGGCACGGCTTCGTCAACCAGGAGAACCAGATAGAAATGTTCCACCTCGTCGACCGCTTCCTGGCCCACCACCTGCACGGTCGGCAGGGGCAGGTCAAGGAACCGAAATCCTCATCAGCACAAGCACTTTGATATGAAGCGCGTTGGCCGCCCGCGGTCGGTGATGCCGAATATCGCGGGCGGCCAAGGGAAAACGGAAAGGTCAGGGGGTGTGGGCGGCGAGATGGAGGGCTGGGCGGGTCGAGCGGGAGCGGAGGCGGACGGGGACGCGGTCGTAGCCGCGCAGGACGGCGAGGCCGCGGAGTTCGGGCTCGCCGTCCAGGGCGAGGTCGGGGAACCGTTCGAACAGCTTGCGCAGGCCGATGGTGCCTTCGAGCCGGGCCAGGCGGGCGCCGAGGCAGGTGTGGATGCCTTGGCCGAAAGCGATGTGCTCACGCACTCTTTCGCGGCCGATGTCGAATGTCGCCGGTTCGGTGAAGCGCTCGGGATCGCGGTTGGCGCCGCCGAGCAGCAGCATCACCACCTCGCCTGCGCGGATCCGGTGACCGGCGACCTCGACGTCCTCGTGCGCGGTGCGCATGGTCATCTGCGCGGGGCTCTCGATGCGCAGGATCTCCTCCACCGCGCTGGCCCACTGCTCCGGGTCTGCCTGGAGTTTGGCGAGTTGGCCGGGATTGCGCAGCAGCAGCACGATACCGCTGCCGAGCATGTTCATCGCCGTCTCGAACCCGGCGCCCATGATGATCGACGCGGTGGCCATCAGTTCGTGCTGCGCCAGCCCGCTCGTCGCCACGACGTGACCGAAAATGCTGGGGCCCGGCTGGATTCGCAACCGGTCGACGTGGTCGCTGAAGTACTGCTGTGCGTCGGTGAGGCCCTCGATGCCGGTGCGATAGCCCTCGTGCCGCACTCCGATATCGAACAGCGGCGCCCCGCTGTTGCCCCATTCCAGCAGTTTCGGATGATCCTGCTCGGGGACGCCGAGCAGGTGCGCGATGATCGCGACCGGCAGCTTGGCCGCGAAATCGGCGATCAGGTCGGCGTGCGAGCGCGGTTCCAGTTCGTCGAGCAGTTGATCGGCCACCACGCCGATGCGATCGGTCATGTCCCGCATGGCCGCGGCGGTGAAGGCGGCGACGACGGGACGGCGCAACCGACTGTGGTCCGGCGGGTCCAGGGCGATCAGCGCGGGCGGATCGGTGGGGTTGGGCAGGTCCTGCCCGGTGTGCTCCAGCATCCAGCGCACCGGCTTCGGCATGCTCATGTGGCTGGGCTTGGTGGCCCCGAATCGACTGTCCCGCATGATGGTCCGGCAGACCTCGAGGTCGACGGTGAGGTTGAGCAACGGGGTCGGCACGATCCGGCCCGCGGCACGGATTCGTTCCATGTCGGGGTAGGGATCGATGCCGCGACCCGGCCCGACCAGCAGGGTGGCGAACGGGTCGCCGCGGCGCGCCATCATCCGCAGCATGACGCCCGCCGCACCGTGCAGCACCAGCCAGCGAACCCAGATCTTGCTGCGCCGTGTGGTTTTCGAGATGTTCATCAGTGTCCTTTCGCTGCGAGCTCAGTTCGCCAGGAACAGGTTGCCGATGGCCATCAGCACGGCGCCGGTCCAGGCGAGCCGGCGACCGAGTAGCCGGCCGACGAGCGGATTGCGCTTGATCGCGCCGAGCCGGAACTGGACGAACCGCAGCGCGAACACCGGGCACAGCAGCAAGCCGAAGGCGAGCGGCAGCTCATCGACGGCGATGAGCGCGAACACCACGATGATGTCGGCGACCGCGAGCACGCCGAGCAGGTTGATGTAGGTGCGCTCGCCGGTCATGGTGGCCACGTTGATCCGGCCGACGCCGCGATCGGTTTCGATATCGCGCAGGTTGGAGTACCAGGACACCATCATCAGCCAGAACGCGAACAGCCCGCCCTCGATCATGCTGCGCGTGGTGACGCCGCCGGTCAGTGCCCAGAACGGCACGAAGACCAGCTGCATCGTGAACAGGAACAGCACCAGTTCCTGAAAACCGATGTGGCTCAACTTCAATCCGTAGGAGTACTGCACCGAGATGCACGCGCCGACGACGGCGAGAACGATCAGCCACAGCGGATGGTAGGGGGCGATGAGCAGCCCCACCACGAGCAGAGCCAGCCCGGACAGCAGGCAGATCCAGGAGAACCGCAGCGCCTGCGGCAGCCGGAGTTCCCCGGTTACCAAGGGTTTCCAGTGCGCGCGCCGCAGGGCGCTCGGGTTGTCGCGGTAGTTCTTGGCGTCGCTGCCGTCCCGGAAGCCGGTGATGTCGTCGAACGCGATGAGCGCGCAGTGCACCAGGAAGTATCCGACGATGATCACCCCGAACGCGGCCCAGGTGCGCCCCTCGCGCACGACCGCGGCGGGCAGCAACGTCGCCACCATCGGATAGGCGAGGTTGTAGTCGAGGAAATAGAGATTGGCGAGCCGCCCGTACGCTCGCACAGACTTAACGGGTGTCATGACATCGACCACGACTGGTAATCCAATCTTGTTGTGTTGCAAGGTTCGACGCGGCGCTCGGCAGCGGACGGCAGAACTTCGGCGCCCGCGTCGCGAGCGCCGTCGTTGTCTGGCGTCGAAGGTCCGGCGGTGCTAGATGATCTGGATCCGCTGCATGTGCCGGGCGGTCGAGCCGAGGAATCGGTTGCGGCCGTGCAGCAGTGCGTGGTTCTCGGCGACGACGATATCGCCGGTCTGCCAGGCGTGGTCGTAGCAGTAGCGCGGGTCGTGCAACCGGTCGCGCAGGTCGTCCATCACCCGTACCGCGTCGTCGGCGCCGAGCCCTTCGACGGTGAGGAACAACGGGTTCCGGTAGCGGGCCGGGTCGAGCGGCTCGGCGTAGCGGATGGTCGTCTCACCGGTGGTCGGGTGGGTGTCGAGCAGCGGCTGGGTCATGGTGCCGCCGTAGTGGGCGAGCCGGTCGGTGCGATAGGTCACCGAGGTGCGGGCCCACAGCTCGCGCAGTTCTTCGGGCGCTTCACGATAGACCTGGGTCGAATCGCAGAACACCGTTTCCCCGCCCGCGCCGGGCGCACAGCCCTGCACACACTGGAACAAGAAGAAGCGCGGGGCTCGTTCCGACCAGGCGCCGTCCCAGTGGAACGGGACGTCCCCCGAGTCGAACAGGTAGTTCTGCGGGTTCTCCTGGACGACCAGGTCGAGGATGGTGCCGAACTCCCACTGGACCAGCTCGCCCGCTGCCATGCAGTAGGCCTCCAGGTCGGTCTTGTCGAGCAGGTCGAAGCCGCGCAGCACCAGGACCTTGGCCGCGAGGGTCGTCGCCAGCAACTGATCGATCGGTACGTCGGCCAGCGTTCGCCCGCCCGGGTCCGCGGTCACCACGCGCCCGAACGGCGCCAGGTCGGTGCCGTCGAGCAGGGTCTGCTGAAGTTGGTCGCTCACAACTCTCCTCCGGAAATAACCAGTGCTGATGCGGTGTGGTCATCGACCGGTTCGTCGATGACGAAATGACTCGGCCTGCTGTTGCGCCACACCAGGCGCCCGCCCAATTCCTCTGCGCGCGCTCGCTTCACGAGGACGTGGCGCACACCGTCGTCGAGCACGACGCCGTGCCACGGGGTGAGCCAGCCGTCGACGGTGCGCAACAGGTGGAAGCCGATCTTGCTGCTGTGGTGGTCCTGCGGATGGATGGACAGGCGTACGGCGGCGGGGAAGACCTCGCCGACGAGGCGGCTCCAGGCCTGGCTGCGCTGTACCACCTCGTAGGCGGTCTGCTTGGCCTGGTTGCGCCTGCGCGTGGCGCTGAGCTCGGCGTAGAGCACCGCATCGTCCTCGGTGACGAAGCGGTGGATGCCGTTGAACATGCGCCGCGCGGCGGGGTCGGTGCGCACCGACTCCCTGATCTCGGCGATGGACTCGGCGTACTCGGCGAGCAGCCGCGCCCGGCGCTCGTCCCAGGACCGGTCCGGCATCGCGTCGCGCAGCCCGTACAGGCCGATCGCGCCACCGCCGATGGACCGGATCATCCGCATCAGCTCGTGCCCGTAGTCGTCGATGTGCTCGTCGGGGATGCCGAGCACATCGCTGAACACGTGCCCGTCCGAACAGACCGTCACTACCGCACCGGGCTTGTACACCGCCGAGACCTGTTCGCAGAAGCCCTGCACGGATTCGAGCGCGATCTGCTCGCCCAGGTCCGGCAGCCGCCCGATGGTCTTGCGGCGGTTGCGCGATTTCGCCGGGAAGGCGGGAATGACGAAGTGGATCGGCTTGTTGGCCGCGATGAACTGCCCGACCGTTTCCAGGTGCGGCGCAAAACAATCGGGGCACGGCTTCGTCGCGCAGGGATCGGCGGGTTCGGCGGTGCGGCGCCGGCGAAAGACAATTCGCAGAATCCGTTCTGCGACAGCGTGGTCGGCGGGCGAGAGGGTGGTCTCGCGCAGGGCACCGGCGGCGGTAGTGGTGGTCATTATCCTTCCTTTCCGGAAGTGGTCGCGGCGGCAGCGGGCACGCCGAGTGGCTCGCGCCATCGCCGCGGCAGCAAGTCGGAGGTCAGAATCGGCCACTGCGCCGGGTCGGCGGGCAGGGTGGCCAGCTCGGCCAGTTGCAGTCGGCTCCACGGCGAGATCTGCAGCGCCTCGGTGCGCACCAGCGCGTTGAAGCCGGACCAGTCGATCCAGGCGTAGTCGTCCACCTCTGCTGGGTTCGGGACCGGGTCGCCGTCCACGAAAGCCACGAAGACGGGGCAGATTTCGTTCTCGACGATGCCGTCGTCCATGACGGCGCGATAGCGGAAGTCCGGCAGTGCCATCCCCCAGCGCCGAGGTGTCAGGCCGAGCTCGTCGGACAGCCTGCGCAGCATGGCGTCGGCCATCTTCTCACCGGGCTGCGGGTGACCGCAGCAGGAATTCGTCCAGACGCCCGGCCAGGTGCGCTTCGTAGTGGCGCGGCGAGTGACCAGGAAATGACCCTGCGGCCCGAATACATAACAGGAGAATGCCAGGTGCAACGGCGTTTGGTGGTCGTGAATCGAGGCTTTATCCGCCGACCCGAGCGGAATACCGGATTCATCGACCAGTATTACATATTCCATGAAAAACTCTCATATCATGATATCGACGGCATTATCTGCACGTCTTTTCGAGACCTCCCGGTACCGAAGATACCGCACCCCCCAGGTGGGCGCAATCACATACAACTAAAGCGGCAGGGCTCGAGATGACAAATTATCGATTTGACATATTCTCGAGTCGGCAAAGTGGAGCTGACAAATTATCCGGGCCGGTCGCGTGACGGACGTAACAACCAACCGGACCTGACAAACTATGCCGCGAATTGTGGGGATTCGCCGGTGTGCAAGACCGCGGCGATGGCGGGTCGATAGTCGCGCGATAGTCGAAACATGATGTGCTACAACTGGTTACGGACGATCCGAGCGATGTCCGTGCTGTGCTTCCAATGGCAGGTTACTGCTACGGAAGGAGCATTGCGATCGCTGTCCCGGTCTGTAGCATTCTGTCTGTTCACGGCGAGGTTGCGTTGCGTTCGGCAAGTTGATCAGGTGGGCACGAAAGTCAGCGTGGCGTCGTCGATCGTCTCATTCGAGCGAAATCAGGAGAGTCGTGGCACAGGACCTCGAGTACGCGCATATCGACCGGTCGACGCCACCCGATGGCGACCCGGTCACCGTCGATCCGCGCCGTTGGATCACGTTCGCGATCGTGCTGGCGGCCGGCTTCATGGATTTGCTGGATGTCACGATCGTCAATGTCGCGGTGCCGAGTATCCAGGGCGATCTCCGCGCGCAGTATTCGCAGATCGAATGGATTGTCGCGGCCTATGTGCTCGCCTTCGCCGCGACGCTCATCACCGGTGGGCGACTCGGTGACCTGTACGGGCGCAAACGCGTCTTCCTCATCGGCATGGCGTGCTTCACGCTGGCCTCCGCGGCGTGCGGCCTGAGTTCCGGACCCACCGCGCTGATCGTCTCGCGCTTCCTGCAGGGTGCGGCCGCCGGTCTGATGGTGCCGCAGATCCTCGCCATCCTGCGGATCACCTTCCCGGTCAAGGAACGGGCCAAGGCGATCGCGGTCTACAGCGGCGTGTGCGGGTCGGCGACGGCGGTCGGGCTCGCGCTGGGCGCGCTGCTGGTGGAATGGAATCTGTTCGATCTGAGCTGGCGGCCGATCTTCCTGGTGAACATCCCCTTCGGCGTCGCGACAGTGATCGCGGGCGCGCTGGTGATGAAGGAATCGCGCTCCGCGGCCGCGTCGCGACTGGACCCGGTGGGCGTCGTCCTGATCGTCGCCGCGATCCTGCTGCTCACCTACCCGCTCACTGAGGGGCGCCGGCTGGGCTGGCCCGCTTGGACTTTCGCCATGATCGCCGCCTCGGTGGCGGTGTTGCTGATGTTCATCGGGTACGAGCGCAGGCGCCGCGTCACCGTCGGTTCACCACTGATCGACCTCAGCCTGTTCCGGCTGCGGCCTTTCGCGCTCGGCCTGACGAGCTGGCTGCTGTTCTGGATCTGTTTCGGCGGGTTCTTTCTGGTGTGGACGCTGGTGATGCAGGTGGGCCTCGGCTGGTCGCCGATGCGGGCCGGACTCACCTCGCTGTTCTTCGCGGTGGCCACCGGCGTCGGGGCGGCCGCCTCGGCCGGCGTACTCGCGCCGCGCTTCGGCCGGAAGGTACTGATCGCGGGCGGCGTGGTCACCGGTCTCGGCCTCGGGCTCTACGGCTGGTTCGTCGCCCACTACGGCCCGGATACCACGCCGTGGCACATGATGACGCCGCTGCTCGTGATCGGCCTCGGCTTCGGCCTGGTGGTGGCGCCGACCATCGATCTCGTGCTCAGCCAGGTGCGGACCGAGGACGCCGGGGCGGCCTCCGGCCTGCTCAACACCGGCCAGCAACTCGGCATCGCGCTCGGTGTCGCGCTGGTCGGCATCGTATTCTTCAATCAGCTGGATCACGATTCCGCGCGCGGTGTCGACGAGACGACGGCGTCGATCCGCACCGAACTCACCGCGGCCGGTCTGCCCACACCGGCACAGGAACAGATCCTCGCGAATTTCCGGGCCTGCGTACAGGATCGGTCGGCGCAGGTGGATCCGTCCGAGGTGCCGCACAGCTGTCAGCAGAACGGGCCGGCCGACGAGGTGGTCACGCGGGTGCTGACCGATGCGGGGGCCCACGCCAATGCGATCAACTTCGCGCACACCTTCCGCTACACCCTCGCCTACGGCATCGGCATCATGATCCTCATATCGCTGGGGTTCTTCGCACTGCCGCGCAGCGCCAAGCTCTGAGGGCACGGCGGCGGCGCCGCCGGAACGCGAGCAAGGGAGCGCGAGATGAAGTTCGCGGGGCGGCGGGCGCCGGAGTTGCTGCATCGCACCGAGGAGCTCGCCGAACTGGCCGGGCTGCTGGCCGATCGACGGGTCCGGTTGCTCTCGCTTTCCGGCACCGCCGGTGTCGGGAAGAGCAGTCTGGCCCGGGCGGCCTTGCGGGCCGGGGCTCTTCACGAATACCGGGTCGTTTCGGTGGATCTCGCGTCGGCGGCCGACCGCCCGGTCGCGCTGGCCTGCGTGTTGGATCAGCTGTGCGGACCGGGGCCGGACCGTCCGGGCGAGCCCGCCGAACTGCTCCGGAGTATCGCGGCCGCGCTCGCCACCGATCCGGCTGTGCTGCTGCTGGACAATTGTGATCCTGTCGCAGCGGCGATCTCGTGCGACATCGCGCAGCTGCTCGACCGGTCGCCGCGGCTGCGGATCGTGTTGACCACCCGCGTGCCGCTGGGCCTGCGCAACGAATGTGTGTTGAGCGTGTCCGCGCTGCCGGCCGGGGCGCCGACCGAGCACGGCGACTTCTCGCCTGCGGCCCAGCTCCTGCTCAGCAGTATCGACCGCGACTGCGTCGAGACCGCCGCTCGTGCTGAACAGGCTGTGCTGGAGGATATTTCGCGTGCGGTGGGCGGCGTGCCGTTGGCTCTCGAGCTGGCCGCCGCCGACATCGTGCGGGTCGGCGCGGCCGAGACGCTGCGCCGGATCGAGGCGGGCGGCGATCTGGTGACCGCGCGATCCGCGGACACGCCCGTGCGGCACCGATCATTGTGCGCCGCCATCGACTGGGGGCTGACCGACGTCGATCCGGTGCTGCTCGAGCTGCTGCTGCGGCTGGCACAGTGCACCGACGCGGTGGACCGCGGCGCGGTGCTGTTGCTCGGCGGCCTCGACGGCGAGCTGACCACCACCGGCCTGGCCGAGCTGGTGAATCGCAGCCTGCTGCACGGCAGACTCGATGCGCAGGGCGAGGTCAGCTACGAACTCACTGCGACAGTGCGGATCTGGTGCCGTCGGCGGCTGGCGGCCGACCCGGGGCTTGCGGCACGGTTGCGTGCCGAGCATCTCGATCGGCTGTGTCGGCTGGCCGAATTCCTCGGGCGCGGAATGGATCCCGCTCGGCCCGTGCCCGCCTGCGCCGACGTGCACGCGGGGGACTTTCGGACGGCGATCAGCGAACTGTGCCTCGCCGGTCGGGTGGGCGAAGCCCTGCGTATTGCGGCAGATCTGCAGGACGTATGGATCCGGTGCGGCCATCTGGACGACGTGGAGAGGCGACTCTCGGCAGGTCTGGCCCAAGACCTACCCGGCGCGGAGCGGTTGCGCGGGGTGCGATTACTCGGCCGGTGGGCATTGGCCGCGGGCCGGTTTCGGCGCGCGGTCGCGTTACTGGACGAGGCGGCGGCGCTGCGGCGGTTCGGCGAGCAGTCCGATACCGACGCCGATCCGCTCGAGCTCGCCCGCGCCGCGCTCACCCCGCTCGCGCCGGTGAGCGCCGAGTGGGCCGAACTGCGGCAGCGGATTCAGCGGATCGCGCCGGCGGACGGCGGCCTCGCGGTGCGTAATGCGTTGGCGAGCAACAGACTGTGCACCGCCGATCGGGCGCTGCTGATCTATCGGGAGGTGCTCGAGCATCCTCAGGTGCACGGATACCCGCTCGAAGCGATCTGTGCCATCGAGGGTTGCGGTGCGGCGTACGCGCTGTGCGGCGCCGAGTACGCGGCGGCAGGGGCGACCTTGGCGCTGGCCGGTGCCCGGCTACGCGCCGATCACGGCATACCGGCGCTCGACACCGACGGCGAGATCTTCGATTGGCCGCAGCGGTTGGGCCGGCGACTGTTCGCGGACACCGTGCGCCTCGTGTCGACGATGAGCCTGGCGGCGGCAATCGACTACGCGCGGTCCGTGCGCTCCGGGCACGGCCGTTCGGCGCTCGACACGCTCACGCCACGCCAGCGGGAGATCGCCGAGTTGGTGGCGACCGGCAAGACGAACCGGATGATCGCCGGCGAACTCGGGTTGTCGGAGTGGACGGTTGTCAACCATCTGCGCCGAGTGATGGTCAAGCTCGGCTGTCCCTCGCGACTGCATATCGCACTACTGGTGCAACGCGGCGCGAAAACGGCGACGATCATCGGCCCGGGCAAGTGGATTGGCGAGAATCCGTAATTAATTGGCGATCCATCCGGTTCCGCGGCGCGGGATTGTCCGCTAGCGTGCGCGAGTGATCAACGTCCAGCTCGTCAGAAACCGCACTGAACTGGGCGTTTTCGTGTGTCCGGGCCCGGTGCCGGGACCCCGTGCCGACATCGCGCCCTCGGCGATGTCAGATCTTTGTCAGACCTGAAACCCGGTACCTCTAATGGTGCGGTGTGGCTATGTCAAATCTTTGTCAAATGCGACGAGGGGAGCTATGCAGATTATGTCACCTGTGTAGAGTAATGAGCGTCGGACGCCGCACTCGCAAGTTGGTCTAACAATTTCCGGGCTGTCTGGAATCTCCGCGGTTCAAAGCAATATTGGGGAGCATTCGTATGTTCGAAGATTTTGAAGAGGCTGCCGAGCTGTGTAATATTCTGTTCTCTTCGCTGCCGCGTAAAGATCAACGTAGTCGAGCGGCACAATATTTGAAAGGGCTGTTGGACTCGCCCGGTCGTAAATCGGTGCGCAATATCGCCCGATCGCTCGACGGCACCGTCACCGATCAAAGCCTGCACCATTTCATCAGCGCCTCGAACTGGGACTGGACCCCGGTTCGCCTCGCGCTTGCCGAGTACCTGTTCCGCAGGCAGGAGATCGAGTCGCTGGTGGTGCACTCGATGGCGATCAAGAAGTCGGGTCAGCATTCGGTGGGCGTCGAGCGGCGCTTCCTGCCCACCGCGGGCCGGGTGGTGAATGTGCAACAGGCGACCGCGATCTGGGCCCTGTCGCCGGAACTCAGCGCACCCGTCGACTGGCGCCTGCACCTGCCCCGCGGCTGGCTCGACGACCAGCATCGGCGCTCGTCCGCGGCGATTCCGCCGGATCTGCTGCCACAGCTGCGCGAGGACCTGATCGTCGAGCTGTGCCTGCGCCTGAAACGCGACTGGCGCCTGCCGGTGCGGCCGGTGGTGCTCGACGCCCGCGAGCTCGATATCCGCGCGGTGGTGCCGCGGCTGCACGCGCACGGTATTCCGTCGCTGTCGCGCATCGATCACGCGACGAAATTGCATGTTGCCGACGAAATGCTGACCGGCCACCGCGCGGACTGCCTGATTCCCGCGGGCGACATCATGAAAGCCGCCAAGGGAAGTCGGCGGCGCATGCTGTTGCCGTCGCACGGTGAGCTGCCGGGAAAATTGCGGTCACCCCGGACCGCCGCGGTGACGGTAGGTTTCGCCCCACGCACGCGCAATTCCGCCGGCGGACCCGCCGCGGAACTGGCGCTGCTGGAAATGCCCGCGCAGACCGGCTCGGCCGCGCGGACACTGTGGCTGACCGATCTGCCGACCGAACGGGCCGGCGAACTGGTCCGGCTGGCGGCGGCGCTGACCCGGGTCGAGCGGGACGGTGCCGAGGTCGCCGACAAGGCCGGTGTCCGGGACTATTCCGGCCGCAGCTACGGCGGCTGGCATCGGCACGTGACGCTGGCCTCCGTGGCACACGCGCTGCTGATGCGGCTGGCGGCCGATCGGGAGCAGCTGGCTCCGATGGAGGCGGCCGGGTGATCACGACGGCGGTGCGCACACCGAGGTGAGAGTGGCGAAGGCCGCGGCCGCGGCCTGCCAGTCCGCGCCGCCCGCGCGGGCGGGCGAGACCGACACGACCGCGCCGCGGCCTTCGCGCATGGCGGGATGCCTGCGCGCGACGGTCGACAATCCTTGTCCGGGACCGGCTTCGACGCACACGATGCGCTCGTGCGATCCGACGAGCGCATCGAAGGTGGGCCAGAAGCGCACGGTCGCCACGGGATGGTGGGCCCAGTACGCCGGATCGGCGATCGTCGCCTGGTCCAGTGGCCGGGTGGTGTAGCAGGACAAGACCGGGATGCGCGGCTTGCGCGGCGTGAGCGTGGCCAGGTATTCGAGACTGCCGGTGGCCGCGGGGAGCAGCAGCGGGCTGTGAAACGCGCTGAGCGACGGCACGGTTCGGCAGGTGCGTCCCGCCGCGCGCAACTCGGCGGACACCGTGGCCAGTGCGGTGTCGGATCCGGCCAGGATGGTCTGGCGTGGCGCGTTGATCGCCGCGAGCGCCACCTCCTGCGACAGGTAGGGCTCGAGTTCGTCGACGGTCGCGGCCACCGCGAGCATGCCGCCCGCGGGCGCCGCGGCGATTCGATGCACCCGGTCGAGCACCACGCCCGCGGCCTCGGGCAGCGACAGGATGTCGGTGTAGGCCGCCGCAGCCAGTTCGCCGATGCTGTGCCCGATGACGAGATCGGGCGGGAAGCCCCAGTTGGTCACCATCCGGGCCATGGCGTAGTCGATGGCGAACAGCAGTGGCTGGGCCCGCGTGACGTGGTCGATCGGCACGACGGGCGTCGTGGCCAGCCAATCGTCGCGCAGCGGTGCGCCTTGCGCGCCGAAGGCGGCGAAGACCTCGTCCATCGCCTTGGTGAACGTGGGCTCCTCCCGATAGAGCCCGGCGGCCATGCGCGGGTATTGCGAACCTTGGCCGGGAAACATCATCGCCAGGGTCGGACTACTCATGGGAATTCCCCTCGGCAGCGGCCACCCAGGGAGGGCGGCTGAGGATTTCGACGACCGCGCAGGACCAGCTGAACCCGGCGCCGACACTGGCCAGCAGGCACAGGTCGCCCGGGCCGACCGCGCCCGTGCCGACCAGGTGGTCCAGACCGGCGATGGGATCGCCCGCGCCGAGATGACCGATGGTCCGGCTCCACGACCAGGTGGTGCGCTCGGGATCGATGTCGAACTGGGACAGGAAGCCCGCCTTGACCCGCCGCCAGCCCATGTGCGGCAACGATATTCGCGCGATGTCGGCAAGCTCGACACCGGCCGCGGCAAGTGCGCCGTGCAGCGCGGCCTTCTGGCCCGCGGCCACGCGCGCGGCGCTGTACTGCCGACCGCGCGCGGCGACGTACTCGCGCTTGTGCGCCTCGAGGTCGACCGGGGACGGAGTGGTCAGCGACGGCGCACCGTAGGAGTCGCCGCCGCGGTGCATCCCTTCCAGCTCCGGGTCCGAAACCGTATGCAGCGCACGGAGAACGGCGAAACCGGACCGCCGCGACACCAGCAGCGCCGTGCCGCCGTCGGCATAGACCGTGCCGGGATCGCTGCGCCAGCGGTCGAACTCGGGTGGGTGCATCCGGTCACCGCTGGTGATGAGCACGCAATCCCGGTCGGCGGACGCCGCGAGATAGGCGCCCGCCAGCTCGAGTGCGGCCATGCCACCGTTTGAGACCTGCCTGATTTCCATTGCCGGACAATGGTTTCCGACCGCGACACGTTGAATGTACGACGCGGGCGACCACAGGTGATGACCCTGGAAGTACAGGCTGGCGTGCAGGATGAGGTCGATCCGGTCGGGCCCGATACCGGTCCGGTCCAGCACCGCGGTAGCGGCGTTGGCGGCCATCTCGGGCCCGGATTCCTTCTCCGCCACGGTGACCGAAGCCATGCCGGTCATCGTCGCCAGCTTCTCGTCGCAGTCGCCCGCGGCCACGGCCTGGCCGGTCGACACGGTCGGTGGCAGCCAGGTGGCGCATCCGGCGATATAGAGCTCGCCGCTCATGCGCGTCTCCGAGTGCTCATCGGGCAGTTCCTGCCACGTCGAGTTCCTTGGCCAGCAGCGGTGGCAGGTGCTCGCTCACCAGCTCGATGTTGCGCGCCACCAAGTCGTCCGGCATGCCGGCGATATCGGCCCAGAAGATCAAGTGCCGCACCGGCAATCCCGCGATGCGCGCCTTGATCCGGACCGCGGCCTGCTCTGGCGTCAGGATCTCCAGGTGGCCCCAGGACCCGTCCAACGGGCGTACGCGCAGGTCGTCCGGACCGAGCAGCGGCGGGGCCGGGCGGTCGGTGCCCTCGACGGAGGAACTGCGGTAGGTGTTCTTCTGATGCGCCAGATAGGGCGTGACGCGGGCCCACGCGGCTTCCGGGTCGTCGGCCAGCAGAATCGGCACCAGGTCCGCGACCCGCGCCGACTCGGGGTCGTGCCCGCCCTCGACCAATCCCACCTGATAGTGCGCGAACATCTCGTGCGAGATGTGCATCAGCCCGATGCCGAGCCGGCCGGCCAGCCGCGCGCCGCGCGGGCGATAGAAGCCGCCCCACATCGGCACCGGCTGCTGCACGGGGCCCGGCGTGACACCGCCGGTCTCCCACAGGCGGCGGACCTCTTCGATCGTCGCGCCGGTGCGGGCGAACCGCTTGCTGAAATCGGCGTCGAACAACTGGTATTCGGGTACGCGATAGCCGGCGCCGAGGCCGAGTTCGAGCCGTCCGCCGCTGATCAGGTCGACGACCGCGGCTTCCTCGGCGAGCTGTGCGGGCTTGCGCAGCGCCGGTAGCACGACGGCCGTGCCGATCCGGACGTGGCGGGTGCGCGCCGCCGCGGCGGCCGCGAAGGTCAGCGGCTGCGGCAGATAGCCGTCCTCGAAGAGGTGGTGCTCGGTGAACCAGATGCCACCGGCGCCCCGCCGATCGGCCTCCTCGCAGAACTCCAGGGTGCGTGCGTAGTGGTCGGCCCACGGCCGCTGCCACTGCCGGGGGTTTCGGAGATCGAAAACGAGTCCGACGTCCATGTGTGCTCCATTCTTCGGCGGTGCCACCGTGACTCGCGCGAGTCACGGTGGCGTCGAGGCACCGGCTCAGCCGGCCGTCGATTCGGTGGTGACCCGCTCGGCCGCGCAGACCTCGATGGTCCGGCGTAGTGCGGTTTCCAGGGGAACGGTCGGCTGCCACCCGGTGACGGCGCGGAAAGCCGAGGAGTCGATGGTGATGTGCACCAGATCGCCGGCCTCGGCATGGGCGGGCGGCGGCACCGACACGACGGGGACCCGGCTGTTGGTGTGCGCGGCGACCAGGTCCGCGATGGTGCCGAACAACTGCCCGAGTGGAATGCCGTGACCGGAGCCGAGCACCCACGCGCGCCCGTCCAGTTCGGCGGTGTGCTCCGTCGCGGCCACCAGCGCCCGGGCGATGTCCTCGACGTAGACCACGTCGCGTTTGACGGTGCCGTCGTGCCACATGGTCAGCGGGTCGCCCGCCAGCGCGCGCCGGATCATCATCGAGACCACGCCTTTGTCCCGCGCGGTCGACTGTGGCCCGCTGCCGAAGACCGTCGGCAGGCGGACCGACACCGCCCGGTGCGGCCCCGCTGCCAGCGCGTCGAGCAGCAGCCGTTCCGCGCGCAGCTTCTGCCGGTCGTATTCGCCTGAGGGAGCGTCGATCTCGGTGCCGTCGATCACCTCGCCCGCGCCCTTGCCGACCTGGGAGACGGCGCCGGCGAAGACCACGCCGACCGGGTCGGTGCGCTGCTCGAGCGCGGCGACCAGGTCGGCGACGATGCCGACGTTCACTCGCTCGGCCGCGTCGTCACCCTCGGCGATCCGCCAGGTCGACGGGCCGTCGTTGATGTAGGCGACGCAGTGCACGACGATGTTCGCGTCCGCGACCACGCGGGCCACCACGCCGGGCGCGGTGAGGTCCGCGGTGCACACCTCGATGGTGGCGCGCGCGTCGGGCGGGATCGGTGCGGGATGCCGTGCGACGACGCGCAACCGGATCGGCCGTGCGGCGAGTTCCCGCAGCACCGCCGAACCGACGAAGCCGGTGGCGCCGAGCAGGGTGACCAAAGGTGGTGTCAGTGCCACAGTTTCGCCTCCAGCTCGAGGCAGGTCGCGTAGTCGGGCAACAGTCCGCGTTCGCCGGCCTGCGCGAGAGTCAATGCGGCGCGGTCTCTTTCGGACTGTTCCGGACGGGGGATCCGGGGGATCGGCAGTCCGATCTCCGGGTCCAGCGGGGAGACGGCCAACTCGTTGGCCGCCTCGTACCCCTCCGACATCACGTAGACCACGATCGAATCGTCCTCCTGCGAGAGGAAGGCGTGTCCGACGCCCATCGGGATGAACAACGCCTTGGCCGTCGCGCCGTCGCCGCCCAATTCCGTTTGGTCCCAACGGCCGAAGGTCGGTGAGCCGACGCGGAGGTCGACCAGGTAGTCGGTGACGCGGCCGTGTGGCACGTACACGTACTTCGAGCGCCCCGGCGGGGTCGTCGTGTAGTGGATGCCGCGCAGTACGCCACGAGCCGAGACGTTGTGGCTGATGTCGCGAACCGGGAACAGGCCGTGGCCGAGCGCCGCGTCGAACGCGTCGATCTGGAACGGGCTGGTGAAAAGTCCACGGCTGTCCCGGTATACCGGCACGGAGAACTCCACCGCGCCTTCGATGCCGAGCTTTCTGACCTCGACCGAGCTCATCGCGCACCCGCCTTCGGCGCGGTGATCGCGGCGGCGATCCGGTCGATTACCGTGCTGGGAGCAGGCATGTCGTGCATCTCCTGGGCTACTTCGGTGCAAGCGTCGCGATGGCTCTCGGAGTCGAGCAGCTTGCCGAGCGACTGTTCGATGGTGCTCGCGCCGATCTCCCCGGCGTCTAGCCGCAGGGCCACGCCGCGGGTCACCGCGATCTGGGCGTTGGTATCGCTGTCGGTGCCGCGGTCGGGCAGCACCAGCTGGGGGACGCCGGCGTCCAGGGCCGCGTACATGCTGCCCGCTCCGCCGTGATGGACAACGGCCGCACAGGATTCCAACACCGCGCGCAACGGCAGCCACGGCACCGGGCGCACATACTCGGGCAGCGGGCCGGGCAAGGCGGCGTCGCCGGTCATCAGGATGATCTCGACGTCCAGCTCCGCTGCGCCCTTGATGATGTGCCGCAGCAGCGTGCCGTCGCCGTAGGTCGCGGTCAAGGAGCCGAGGGTGGCCGCGACCCGGCGGCGCCCGGTGCGTGGCGCGCGCACCCAGGCGGGCAGTTCCCCACCGCCGTTGTAGGGGAGGTAGCGCATGCCCTCGATGCGGCTCGCGTAGGTCTGCGTCGGCGCGGGCGTGGTCCGATGGTGGATGGCCTCGAGCGAGGGCGGGCTGACGTCGATCTCGATATCCGCCTCGACCGCCTCGGTGACACCGAGATCGGTTGCCGCACTGCGCAAGTGGGCAAGGGCGGGCCCGTAGGTCGGCCACCGGGTGCCGAGACCGTGCACGATGGCCGTAGTGCCCGTCGCGCGCGCGGCCACCAGGCCGGCCACCGCCATGGGGGTGTACACCACGGCATCGGCCTGCCATTCCCGGACGGCCTCGACCAACCCGCCGAGCATGAGATTGCCGGTCTCGCCGAACGCGGCCGCGAATTCCGCGTGCATCTGCGCGGGCGACATCGTCTCGGTCATGTCGGTCTCGCCGATCCGGCGCACGATCTCCTCGTACGGCCGGGCCGAGGTGCCGTCGTCCACGGCCAGCGCGTGCAACCCGGCCGCCACCGCGGCGGGCAGTGCCGGACCGGTGCAGGCCACGCGCACCTCGTGCCCGGCGGCGAGCGCCGCCTGCGCGAACGGCACCAGCGGCAACAGGTGCGATGTGCCGGGCAAGGTGGTGAGCAGGAATCGCATTGCGATCGGTACCTCCGGATATGTCGTGGTCTGGCCGGCAGCTGTCGCGAGCGCGTCCGGCGAATGAGCCGTCCGGCTTGATATTCAATAATTTCCAGTCTGCCGTTGAATAGGCAATACGGGGTTTTGCATATTTGTGTCAATTCTTGGTCAAGTTCGAATCGTTGCTCGACTGTCGGCGCCCGTGGCGAGTTGACAGTCCGCTGACACTCGGTGTTCTCGCAGCATTTCGGCGGTGTTCGGCGGAATCAAAAGTTTGACAATGTCCTGACCGATTCGAATCTTGTTTATTGTCGATTCCTTCAAGATCATGGGAACCGGGGTCGAAATCGCTACCCGCTGCGTGGAGTCAAGAATCCTCGCCAGTGCAGTCCGCTCGCCGATGTGGGCGATCTTCTGGGATTGCGAGCGTCGAATCTAGTAGAAGGAGACAACTCCGATGCACAGCACATTGATTGTGGCGCGGATGGATCCCGGATCGCACCCACAGGTCGCGGACCTGTTCGCCGAGTTCGACGGCACCGAGATGCCGCACCGCATGGGTACCCGCCGCAGGCAGCTGTTCTATTACCGCGGACTCTATTTCCACCTGCAGGACTTCGATTCCGCGGACGGCGGCGAACGGATCGAGCAGGCCAAGACCGATCCGCGCTTCATCGGCATCAGCGCCGATCTGAAACCGTACATCGAGGCCTACGACCCGCAGTGGCGTACGCCCTCGGACGCCATGGCCACCCGGTTCTACAGCTGGGCAGCCGAATCGTGAACGAGCGCAGAGTCGTCGTCACCGGCATGGAGGTGCTCGCGCCCGGCGGCGTCGGTCGCGACGCGTTCTGGGAGCTGTTGAGCGCCGGCCGTACCGCGACCCGCGGCATCACCTTCTTCGATCCGGCGCCCTTCCGGTCCAAGATCGCCGCCGAGGTCGACTTCGATCCCGAGGCAGGCGGTCTCAGTCCGCAGGAGGTCCGGCGGATGGATCGGGCGGCGCAGTTCGTCGCCGTCGCCGCGCGCAACGCGGTGGCCGACAGCGGAATAGACATCGAGGCCTACGACCCGTACCGGGTCGGCGTCACGATCGGCACCGCGGTCGGCGCGGCCACCAGCCTGGACTGGGAGTACCGCGTAGTCAGTGACGCCGGGCGGCTGCACCTGGTCGACCACGAGTACGCCGTGCCACATCTGTACAGCTGCCTGGTGCCGAGCTCGTTCGCCGCGGAGGTGGCCGAGCTGGTCGGGGCGCGCGGTGCGACCACGGTGATCTCGACCGGCTGCACGTCGGGCATCGACTCCGTCGGCTACGCGGTCGAGCTGATCCGCGAGGGCACCGCCGACGTGATGGTGGCGGGCGCCACCGACGCGCCCATCTCGCCGATCACCGTGGCCAGTTTCGACGCGATCAAGGCGACCTCGCCGCGCAACGACGAGCCGGGCACCGCGTCGCGCCCGTTCGACGGCACCCGCAACGGCTTCGTGCTGGGCGAGGGCGCCGCGGTGTTCGTGCTGGAAGAACTCGAGTCCGCCAAGCGGCGCGGTGCGCGCGTCTATGCCGAGATCGCGGGCTACGCGACCCGCAGCAACGCCTATCACATGACCGGCCTGCGGCCAGACGGCATCGAGATGGCCGAGGCCATCCGGGTGGCGCTGCACGAAGCCGAGATGAACCCGGACGAGATCGACTACATCAACGCACACGGTTCGGGTACCAAGCAGAACGATCGGCACGAGACCGCGGCTTTCAAGCGCAGCCTCGGACAGCGGGCCTACGAGATCCCGGTGAGCTCGATCAAGTCGATGGTCGGGCATTCGCTCGGCGCGATCGGCTCGATCGAGATCGCGGCGTCGATCCTGGCGATGACGCACAACACCGTCCCGCCGACGGCCAACCTGCACACTCCGGACCCGGAATGCGATCTGGACTACGTGCCCCTGACCGCGCGCGAGCACGTGACCGACGCGGTGCTGACCGTGGGCAGCGGCTTCGGCGGTTTCCAGAGCGCGATGGTGCTCGCCCGCGCCGAACGGAGCGCGGCATGACGACGGCGGTGGTCACCGGGTTCGGTGTGGCGGCACCGAACGGGCTCGGCGTGGAACAATATTGGGACGCCACGGTGGCCGGGAAGTCGGGCATCGCCCGGGTCTCCCGGTTCGATCCGAGTGGCTATCCGGCACAGCTGGCGGGCGAGGTGCCCGGCTTCGAGGCCGCTGATCACCTGCCGGGCAGGCTGCTCCCGCAGACCGACCGGATGACCCAGCTGGCCTTGGCCGCGACGGACTGGGCGTTCGCCGACGCCGGGCTGACGCCGAGCCGGCTGCCGGAATTCGACATCGGCGTGATCACCGCCAGCTCGGCCGGCGGTTTCGAATTCGGCCAGCGCGAATTGCAGAACCTGTGGCACCGGGGTAGCCAGTACGTCAGCGCGTACCAGTCCTTCGCCTGGTTCTACGCCGTGAACAGCGGCCAGATCGCGATTCGCAACGGCATGAAGGGCCCGGCCAGCGTGCTGGTCGCTGACCAAGCAGGTGGTCTGGACGCCGTCGCCGCCGCGCGGCGCGCGATTCGCAAGGGCACCAGCACCATTGTCACGGGGGCGATCGACTCGTCGCTGTGCCCCTGGGGCTGGATCGGGCAGCAGGCGAGCGGGCGATTGAGCACCAGCGACGACCCGGCGGACGCGTACCTGCCGTTCGACGCCCGCGCGAACGGGCACGTGCCCGGCGAGGGCGGCGCGATCCTGGTCGTCGAGTCCGACGGCCACGCGCGGGCTCGTGGCGCCCGGACCTACGGCGAGATCGCCGGTTACGCAGCCACATTCGACCCGAACGGGCCAGGGCTGCGCAAAGCGATCGAACTGGCGCTGGCCGATGCCGGGCGGGCACCGGCGGATGTCGACGTGGTCTTCGCCGACGCGGCGGGGCTGCCAGAGCTCGATCGCATGGAAGCGCAGGCCATTTCGGCGGTGTTCGGCGCCGGCGCGGTGCCGGTCACCGCGCCGAAGACGATGACCGGCCGGCTCTATTCGGGTGCCGGGCCGCTCGATCTCGTCGCCGCGCTGCTGGCCATGCGGCACAGCCTGATTCCGCCGACCGTGCATGTCGAGCCCGATCCGGAGGCGCAGCTGGATCTGGTGGTGGGCCAAGCCCGTCCGGCCACCGTGCGCACCGCGCTGGTCTTGGCCCGCGGCTACGGCGGATTCAACTCGGCGCTCGTGCTGACCAACGAAAACTCATGAAGGAGAAGGACAATGGCTGACCGATTCACACTCACCGACCTGGGCCGGATCATGCTCGAGGCTGCGGGCGACGAGGGCATCGACTTCGGCGAACCCGTGCTCGACGTGCTCTTCGACGATCTCGGTTACGACTCGCTCGCGCTGCTGGAAGCCAGCGGCCGGATCGAGCGCGAGTTCGAGATCTCACTGGACGAGGACACCCTGCTGTCGGCCACCACGCCGCGGGCCCTGATCGGCGCCGTCAACGCGCGTCTCGTGAACGCGGCCTGAGGGGGAACGCAGATGTCGAATGTCGAAGCGCCGGTAGCCCTGGTGACCGGGGCGACCAGCGGAATCGGACTGGCCGTCGCCCGCCTGCTCGGCGGCTCGGGACACCGGGTGTTCATCGGCGCGCGCACCGCGGAGAACGTGACCGCCACGGTGAAGCAGTTGCGTTCGGAGGACCTGACGGTGGACGGCGCCGCCGTGGACGTCCGCTCGGACACCGAGGTACAGCAGTTCGTCCAGGCCGCCGTCGACGCGTTCGGGTCGATCGACGTCCTGGTGAACAACGCCGGGCGCAGTGGCGGCGGCGTCACCGCCGATATCACCGCCGAGCTGTGGAACGACGTCATCGAGACCAACCTGACCAGTGTTTTCCGGCTGACCCGCGAGGTGCTCAACACCGGGGGCATGCGCACCAAGGACCGTGGCCGGATCATCAACATCGCCTCCACCGCGGGCAAGCAGGGCGTGGTGCTCGGTGCGCCGTACTCGGCGTCCAAGCACGGCGTCGTCGGGTTCACCAAGGCGCTCGGCAATGAGCTGGCCCCCACCGGCATCACGGTCAACGCCGTGTGCCCCGGTTACGTCGAGACGCCGATGGCGGCGCGGGTCCGGCAGGGCTACGCGAGCGCCTACGGCAAGAGCGAGGCGGAAATCCTGGAGAAGTTCCAGGCCAAGATCCCGCTCGGGCGCTACTCGACCCCGGAGGAGGTAGCCGGTCTGGTCGGCTACCTGGCCTCCGACACCGCCGCATCCATCACGGCGCAAGCGTTGAACGTCTGCGGCGGACTGGGCAATTTCTGAGCTCGAGGAACAGGTATTTCGATGACTACCAGCACTATGCGCGAGGTCGAGCACGAGATCGAGATCGCCGCACCCGCGGACACGGTGTACGCGCTGATCGCCGATGTCGGCAGTTGGCCGCGCATCTTCGGGCCGACGATCTACGTGGAGCAGCTCGAGCAATCCGAGGGCGCCGAACGGATCCGGATCTGGGCGACGGCCAACGGCACCGCCAAGAACTGGACCTCACGCCGCACGCTCGATCCGGACGCGCGGAAAATCACCTTCCAGCAAGAGATCTCGGCACCGCCGGTGGCCTTCATGAGCGGCGCCTGGCTGATCGAAGCCCGATCCGACGACACCGCACTGGTCCGGCTGCAGCACAGTTACCGTGCGGTGGACGACGATCCGGACGGTCTGGCCTGGATCGACCAGGCGGTCGACCGCAATTCGCGCAGCGAACTGCAGGGATTGCGGACCGAACTCGAATTCGCCTACGCGGCCGCCGATTCCACCTTCTCGTTCGAGGACTCGGTGCAGATCGCGGGTTCGGCCGCGCAGGCTTACGAATTCATCGACCAGGCGCAGCTGTGGACCGAGCGGCTGCCGCATGTCGCCGCCGCACGGCTGGAAGAGCCCTCGCCCGGCCTGCAGACACTCGAGATGGACACCAAGACGCGCGACGGGTCGGTGCACACCACCAAGTCCTATCGGGTCACCTACCCGCACCATTCGATCGTCTACAAGCAGGTGACCCTGCCCGCGCTGATGTCGCTGCACACCGGCCGGTGGACCTTCGCCGAGAATGCCGACGGCGTGCTGGCCACCTCGCAGCACACGGTCACGATCGACACCGACCGGATCGCCGACATCCTCGGCGCGGACAAGACGCTCGAAGATGCCAAGGATTTCGTGCGAAATGCGCTGAGCACCAACAGCATGACCACCCTGCAGCACGCGAAGACCTTCGCCGAGCGACGCGGCTGACCCGATGATCGAACAGACGCAGGTGGTCGTCGTCGGCGCGGGCCCGGTCGGGCTGATGCTGGCGGGTGAGTTGCGCCTCGGGGGCGTCGAGGTCGTCGTGCTGGAGTCGCGGGAGACGCCGTCGACGGAGTCCAGGGCCTCGACCTTGCACGCGCGAACGATGGAGATCTTCGACGCCCGGGGCCTGGTCGACGAACTCGGCCCCGTGCCGAACGAGCCGCGCGGCCACTTCGGCGGCATCCCACTGGATCTCACCCTGCCCAGCCGGTTCCCCGGTCAGTGGAAGGTACCGCAGACCACCACCGTGGCATTGCTGCACGAGTGGGCCGTAGCGCTCGGCGCCGAGGTCCGGCGTGGTTGGCGGGTATCGGCGGTGCACGACGACGGCGCCGGCGTCGAGGTCTGCGCGCAGACCGGCACCGGAATACGGCGGCTGCGTGCGGCATTCGTGGTCGGCTGCGACGGCGCGGACAGCACGGTGCGCGAGTGCGCGGGCGTGGAGTTCGCGGGCCGCTCGGCCGCCCGCGAACTGTTGCGCGCGGACGTGGCGGGCCTGGCGATCGAGGATCGCCGGTTCGAGCGGTACGAGCACGGATTCGCCACGGCGGCGAGAAATCCCGCCGGAATCACCAGGGTGATGGTGCACCGCTTCGGCGCCGACGGTGCCGGGCGATCGGGCGCTCCCTCGTTCGACGAGGTCGCGGCGGCGTGGCAGCAGGTCACCGGGGAAGCCATCGGGCACGGCAAGCCGTTGTGGGTGAACGCCTTCGACGACACCAGCAGGCAGGTGCGGGAATACCGCAGGGGCCGCGTGCTCTTCGCGGGTGATGCCGCGCATCAGCAGATGCCCAGCGGTGGCCAAGCGCTGAACCTCGGTCTGCAGGACGCGTTGAACCTGGGCTGGAAGCTGGCCGCCGCCTTGCATGGCGCGGCGGATCAGCTGCTCGACACCTATCACTCGGAACGCAGTGCGGTCGGTGCGCGGATCCTGTCGAACATCCGGGTCCAGACCGAATTGCTGCTCGGCGGACCGGAAGTCGAGTCGTTGCGGACCATGCTGCGCGAGTTGATCGCGGCGGAATCGGTGCGCGTGCACCTGGCCGGGATGATCAGCGGATTGGACGTGCGCTATCCGGCCGAGCCGGGGGAGCACCGCTGGCTCGGCGTCCGGCTGCCCGAACTGGCGCTGCGCGAGCCCGCCGGGACGAGCACCGAGGCGCTGCGCACCGGGCGCGGGCTGGTGCTCGGGTCCGGCCGCTCGCAGGTCGACGCGCTGGAAAAGGTGGTCGCGCCCTGGGCCCAGCGGGTCGGCGTGGCCGAGGTCGCGGACGGCGACGAGATCGGTACCGAGGCCGTGTTGGTACGGCCGGACGGCTACGTGAGCTGGGTGGGCTCCGCGGATGCCGACCTGGACGGCCGCTTGCGGCACTGGTTCGGCCCGCCCGGGTCCGTGGACTGACCGCGAGCCCGTGCGCAGACAAGGAGAGCAAACGTGGACACCGATGTGATTGTGGTCGGCGCCGGGCCGACCGGCCTGCTGCTCGCCGGCGAATTGCGGCTGGCTGGTGCCGAAGTCGTGGTGCTGGAACAACTGCCGGAACCGACGGGGCAGTCCCGCGGCCTCGGCTTCACCGCCCGCGCGATGGAGACCTTCGATCAGCGGGGCCTGCTCGCGGCCGTCGGCGGGCTGGAACAGAGTCCGATGGGTCACTTCGGCGGGCTGCTGTTCGACTACACGGTGCTCGAGGACTGTCATTTCGGCGCGCGAGGCGTGCCGCAATCACAGACCGAGGCGGCGCTGGAGCGGTGGGCCGGCGAACTGGGTGCGGACCTTCGGCGCGGCTGGACCGTGCGCGGGCTGCACGACGACGGCGCGGGTGTCTCGGTCACGGTTGACGTCGCCGGCGACGAAAAGACCTTGCGCGCCGGCTATCTGGTCGGCTGCGACGGCGGGCACAGCGTCGTGCGCAAGCTCGCGGGCTTCGAGTTTCCCGGCACCGCAGGCACTCTCGGTATGTATCTGGCCGACGTGGTCGGCTGCGACATCGCGCCGCGGCCGTTCGGTGAACGGCTCCCCGGCGGGATGATCATGGCCATGCCACTGGCGCCCGGTGTCGACCGCGTCGTGGTCTGTGAGCACGACACACCCGTGGTGCAGCGCGGAACCGAGATCGGCTTCGCCGAGCTGGCCGCGGCGTGGGAACGGATCACCGGGGACTCGATCGCCCACGGTCGCGCGGACTGGGCCAGCTCGTTCTCCGACGCCACCCGCCAGGCATCGGAATACCGCAGAGGCCGGGTGTTCCTGGCGGGCGACGCGGCGCATATCCATCTTCCCGCCGGTGGTCAGGGGCTGAGTACCGGCGTCCAGGACGCGGCCAACCTCGGGTGGAAACTCGGTGCCGTGGTGCGTGGTTCGGCCGGGCCGGAACTGCTCGATACCTATCACGCCGAACGCCATCCGGTCGGCGCCCGGCTGCTGGACAACACCCGGGTACAGGGGATGCTCTACATCACCGGCGCCGAGGCGGATCCACTGCGCGAGCTGTTCACGGAGTTGATCGCCTACGACGACACCAAGCGCTACCTCGCGGGCACGGTGAGCGGGCTCGACATCCGGTATTCGCCCGACCCCGCGGCACATCCGTTGCAGGGCAGGCGGATTCCACCCCGGCCACTGCGTACCGCGGCCGGCGCGACCACGACCACCGAACTGCTGCATCCGGCCCGCGGGGTGCTGCTGGACCTGGCCGCGGACGGTGCGCTGCAGGCCGCGGCCGATCCGTGGCGGGACCGGGTCACCGTCGTGGCGGGCGAACTACCGCAGCGGCGCGGCCTCGAGGACGTGACCGCCGTGCTGATCCGCCCCGACGGCTATGTGGCATGGGCGGCCGCCGAGCGGCGCGACCGTACGGCGTTGACCGCGGCCCTGCGCCGCTGGTTCGGTCCGGCGGACGCCGTGTCCCGCCGCGTAGCCGCCGAGGCGCAGCGGTGACCACGGCGGCGCTCGCGCATTCCACCGGCGTCCGTTCGGTACTGCTGGACGGTGCCGGAATCACGTTGTCCGCCTTGCTGAATCGACCCGATGAAGCACCGCGCGCGACGATCGTGGCGCTGCACGGGGCCGGGATGAACGCGAACTACTTCGACGGGCAGGCGACGGCCGAGGTGTCGCTGCTGACCCTCGGTGCCCGTCTCGGCTATTCGGTGCTGGCGGTGGACCGGCCGGGTTACGGGCGGTCCGCCGCGCCACTGCGCGATGGACAGACGCAGGCGGCGCAGGCGCGCACGCTGCGGCACGCGCTCGCCGGATTCGCGGCCGAGCACGACGTCGGCGCCGGCTTCTTCCTGCTGGCGCACTCCTTCGGCGGCATGGTCGCGCTGCGCCTCGCCACCGAGGCGTTCGGCTCGGCCCGGCTGCTCGGGGTGGACATCTCCGGCTGCGGCCATCGGTACGCGTCGCGCCTGTTCCAGCTCGCAGACGCGCGCAGGCGGGCGCTGCGCGGCTGGGGGCCGCCGCGGCTGTACCCGCCCGCGACTTTCCGGACCAGCTCGACCGTCGTCGCGCCGACGCCCGCGCTGGAGCTGGCCGAGGCGGCCCGCTGGCCGGCGGTGTTCGGGCGCGTGGCGGCCCGGGTCGCGGTGCCGGTCCGGTGCACCTTCGCCGAACACGAGGCGCTGTGGCGGCACGACCCGAATACGTTGCGGGATATGGCCGCTCGTTTCACCGGCGCGCCGAGTGTGGCGGTGGAGCGGCAATCCGGAGCGGGCCACAACATCAGCCTGGGCTGGGCCGCCCGCTCCTACCACTTGCGCGCGCTCGGCTTCCTCGAAGACTGCCTGCACCTTGCCGGTGCGCCGGAAACCGACCGCCCGATGCAGTGACATCCTCCGAACTATGAAGCCGCACAAGCGATCCTGAAGGAGATGGCCGTGAAGGGGATAATCCTCGCCGGTGGCAGCGGCACTCGGCTGCAACCGGTCACCCTGGCGGTGTCGAAGCAGCTGCTACCGGTCTACGACAAGCCGATGATCTACTACCCGCTCTCGGTGCTGATGCTCGCCGGCATCACCGATATCGAGATCATCGCCACCCCGGACGATCTGCCGCGCTTCCAGCAGCTGCTGGGCGACGGGTCGGCGCTCGGATTGTGCCTGACCTACGCCGAGCAGGACAAGCCGCGCGGGCTGGCGGACGCGTTCCTGGTCTCCGAGCGGCACATCGGCCACGAACCGGTGGCATTGGTGCTGGGGGACAACATCTTTCATGGTCCAGGCTTCGTCGAGGTGCTGCAACAGAGCAGCCACGACGTCGACGGCTGCGTGCTGTTCGGCTATCCGGTGCTCGACCCGCAACGCTACGGGGTCGCCGAGGTGGACGCCGACGGCCGCCTGCTCGACCTGGTGGAGAAGCCGGCCCGGCCGCGGTCGAATCTCGCGGTCACCGGTCTGTACTTCTATCACAACGATGTCGTCGCGATCGCGAAGGATCTGCAGCCCTCCGCGCGCGGCGAATTGGAGATCACCGACGTCAACCGGACCTTCCTGGCGCAGGACCGGGCCCGCCTGGTGCCACTCGGCCGCGGCTTCGTCTGGCTCGACGCGGGCACTCATGAGGCGTTGCTGGAGGCCGGTCAGTACGTCGAGATCATGGAGCGCCGCCAGGGCGTGCGGATCGCCTGCGTGGAGGAGATCGCGCTGCGCATGGGCTTCATCGACCAGGAGTCCTGCCACTGGCTCGGCAGGCAACTCGCGAAATCGCCTTACGGCCAATACGTCATGGACATCGCGGCCGCCGTGTGAGCGCGCCCGATCTCGCGATGTCCGTTCCGATCACCCGAACTATCAAGGGAGCAAACTCATGACCACCCGTGTATGGGACTACCTGCCCGAGTACGAGAAGGAGCGAGAGGACATCCTCGACGCGGTGCAGACCGTGTTCGGATCGGGCCAGCTGATCCTCGGCGAGAGCGTGCGCGGTTTCGAGCGGGAATTCGCGGCATACCATGGGCTCGCGCACTGCACCGGCGTCGACAACGGCACCAACGCCCTGAAACTCGGCCTGGAAGCCCTCGGTGTCGGACCCGGCGACGAGGTGATCACCGTGTCCAACACCGCGGCGCCGACCGTTGTCGCGATCGTCGGCGCCGGTGCGACACCGGTTTTCGTCGACGTGCGGGCCGAGGACTTCCTCATGGACACCGATCAGGTGGCGGCTGCGATCACGCCGCGCACGAAAGCGATTGTGCCCGTGCACCTTTACGGACAGTGCGTGGACATGGCGCCGCTGCGGCGGCTGGCCGCCGAACACGGGCTGCAGATCCTGGAGGACTGCGCCCAGGCGCACGGCGCCCGGCAGGGGGAGCAGCTGGCGGGCACCATGTCCGACGCCGCGGCGTTCTCCTTCTACCCGACCAAGGTGCTCGGCGCCTACGGCGACGGTGGTGCGGTGGTCACCCCCGATGCGAACATTCAGCGAAATCTGCAGCAGCTGCGCTACTACGGCATGGACAAGGTCTATTACGTGATGCGCACGCCGGGCCACAACTCCCGGCTCGACGAGGTGCAGGCCGAGATCCTGCGCCGCAAGCTCGGCCGGCTCGACGACTACATCGCGGGCCGCAACACCGTGGCGCGGCGGTACGAACAGGGGCTCGGTGATCTCGCCGGGTCGCACGGCTTGCTGCTGCCCGCCACGAACCCCGGCAATACCCACGTCTACTACGTCTACGTCGTGCGACACCCGAAGCGCGACGCGATCATCGAGGCGATGCGCGAGCACGACATCCTGCTCAACATCAGCTACCCATGGCCGGTGCACACCATGACCGGATTCGAGCATCTGGGTTGGCGCGCAGGGCAACTGCCGGTCACCGAGGGGCTCGCGCAGGAGATCTTCTCGCTGCCGATGTATCCGGCGTTGAACGAAGCCGAGCAGGACCGCGTCATCGAGGTGTTGCGCACCGTCGTGGCGGGGCTGTGAGCGTGCGCTCGGTCCGGACCCGCTCCGACGAGGACCTGTCGGAGCGGCTCGCGTTGTCGGCCGCGGCCACCGAGGCCGGCGCGTGGCTGCGTACGGCGGACTTTCCGGCGTGGCTGGCCGAACGGGCGGCCGCGAACCGATTCGAGGTGCGCCGCATACCGTTTCGCGAGATGGATGCCTGGTCCTTCGAGCCCGGCACCGGGAACATGCGGCATCGCACCGGGAAGTTCTTCAGCGTCGAGGGGCTCTCGGTGCAGGTGGACGAGGGGGCGGTGCGATCCTGGCAGCAGCCGATCATCCTGCAGCCCGAGGTGGGGATACTCGGCATCCTGGCCAAGGAATTCGACGGCGTGCTGCACTTTCTCATGCAGGCCAAGATGGAGCCGGGCAACCGGAATCTGCTCCAGCTCTCGCCGACGGTGCAGGCCACGCGCAGCAATTACACCGGTGTACACCGCGGAAGCAACGTCCGATACCTTTCCTACTTCACCGATCTCGGCGCCGGGCGGGTGCTCGCCGACGTGCTCCAGTCCGAGCACGGCGCCTGGTTCTATCGCAAATCGAACCGGAACATGCTGGTGGAGACTACCGATGAGGTCACGGTGCATCCGGACTTCTGCTGGCTGACCCTCGGCCAGATCGGCGCGCTGCTGCAGGCCGACAACGTGGTGAACATGGACTCGCGCACGGTGATCGCGACCTTCCCGATGAACGGAACCAGCGCTGTCGCACTGCGTTCGGATGCCGAGTTGCAATCGTGGTTCACCGTCGAGCGCGCCAGGCACGATGTGGAGATCGCGCTGATGCCGCTGGCCGACGTCGCCGGCTGGCATCGGGGCGAAACCCATATCGGCCGGGCCGACGACCGGTTCTTCCGGCTCATCGCGGTCGAGGTGGAGGCGGGTAGCCGGGAGGTCACCTCGTGGACCCAGCCGCTGTTCGAGCCGCACGGCCAAGGCATCGCGGCCTTCGTGTTCCGCCGGATCGACGGTCTGCCACATCTTCTGGTGCAGGCGAAGGTCGAGGCGGGTTTTCTCGACACGGTCGAGCTGGCGCCGACCGTGCAGTGCGTGCCCGCCAACTGGGACCAGCGGCCGCCGTTCCTGGACGTGGTCCGCGACGCGGGTCCGGACCAGATCCGTTACGACGTAGTGCATTCCGAGGAAGGGGGACGGTTTCTCAACGCGGAGAGCCGCTACATGTTCGTCGAGGCGGATCTGCCGCTGGAGGTGCCGCGCAACTACTGCTGGGCCACCCCCGCGCAGTTGAATTGGCTCGCGGGCCACGGTCATTACCTCAACGTGCAGGCCAGGACGCTGCTGTCCTGCCTCAACGCGGGGGCTGTCTCGCTGAATCAGGATTTCGCACACCATGGTTGATGTTCAACAGCGTCTGCACGCTTTTCTCGACAAGGCCGAGCTGGTCGAGCTCTTCGACCGCTACGTGCACCACCTCGACTTCGACCGGGACAACGACGCATGGCTCGGCGCGGTGTTCACCGACGACGCCGAGCTCGTCTTCCCGCAGGGCACGTTTCGCGGTATGGCCGAGCTGCGCGAGTTCCAGCGCATGGCGTACGAGAAGTTTCCACGGTCTCACCACCTCGGCGGCAACCACCGGGTGGTGTGCGACGGCGACACCGCCACGGTGACGGCACATCTCACCGCGGTGCACATCGGGCCGGCCGCGGGGCCGGCCGGGCACACCTCGTTCGGCGGCTTCGGCACGGCCGCCGCGGTGCGCACCGCGGCGGGGTGGCGGATGCGTCGCTTCAGTTTCACCTCGGCATGGAGCCTGCCATAGCCGGGCTACGCGTGCTGTGCGTCGTATCGGTGTCCGATGAAGCGGAAGCCGATACCGCGCACGGTGACGATCCACTCGCTCGTGCCCAGCTTCTTGCGGAGGCTGTTGATATGAGTGTCCACGGTCCGGCTCGACAGCGTGCCGTCCCAGATCTCCTCGGTGATCGTGCTGCGCTCGATGACCTTGCCCGGGTTGGAGGCGAGCAGGTACAGCAGGTCGAATTCCTTTCTCGTCGTCTTGACGAGATCACCGGCCAATTCGACACGTCGGGCGTCGGCGTCGACGGACAGCGGGCCGTGCCGGATAGAGGTCGCCGTGACCGGCGTGGGCGCCATACATTCATCGGGCACGAATCGGCGCAATACCGCTTGGATCCGCGCGATCAATTCTCGCGCTCCGTACGGTTTGGTGATGTAGTCGTCCGCGCCGGAACGCAATCCGAGCACGCGATCCAGGACCGAATCCCGGGCGGTCACGATGATGATCGGAACGGCGCTGGTATCCCGGATGGCACGGCATACCTCGATGCCGTCGAGATCGGACAGATCGACGTCGAGCAGCACCAGATCGGCATTGTGGTAACACTCCAGCGCGCTGCCCGCGGTATCGACCGCGGTCACCGTGTAACCGTGCCGAACGAGTCGCTCGGTAAGCGACCGCCGTTCTGCCTCATTGCTTTCCACCAATAGAATATGGTGGCTCGCCGACCGGTCGGCGTCGAAACTTTGTAGCTCCATGATCCCCCGATACATCACAGCTCGTACTGCAGATTGCGGTGGGTGAGCGCATTGCTCCGACGGACGCGCCGTCGGGCTCGGCTGCACAGTTCTTGTGGAATTACTTGTCGCGCGGGCCTTTCCTGTCCGGGTGGCACGCCGCGTGCTCCGTGGCCGGAATGTGATACGCGATAGCCGGGCCGCTCGACGCTGGGCAGCTGGGCTGGGGTACTCTAGAGAGAGGTCGAATTATGTTGTGGCAGTGTTGATTTGGCAGTGCCCTCCGTTCGCTCCATGATGCCCGGAGATCCTATCAGATGGGATGATCCGAGGTCTTCGTATTGTCATGTGACACAACGTATGTCGATATACGCGCAGGATTACCGCGCGTCGCGGATAGTAGATGACAAGCTATTGGCTCAGTTTTCGAACAATACGAACTAAACTTGTCGTGCCGCGTAACTCGTAGTGGTGCCCACACTTTCGTGGTCAGGCTCGGACCTAACCCCTGTGGTACTGTCGGCCTTGCCGTCGGACGGCGACCTCCGGTCCGACGGGCGTCCCAGCTGGGGCGCGGTTTTATCGGTCGCCGTGCTCCAATGCGGGAAAGTTTGGGGGGTATTTCGACGTGCAGTCCGGACAGCGGAAGTCGACACAGGGCCCGATTACTCACCAGGGTGAGCGAAGTACGGGCGCGATGACGAGGTGGTCTGTTGGGCAACGAATCCTGATTGTCGACGGCAACCCGGCATCGCGAGCGGAACTTGCCAAATATATGACCCGGCATGGCTACGAAGTTGCGGAGGCCGATTCCGGTCTGGCTGCGGTGGACGCGTGTACCGCTTACGACCTGGTTATCGTGAGTCTCGAACTGCCGGATATGGATGGTCTTTACGTATGCCGGAGTGTCGCCGAGTGCGGCGTACCGATAATCGTCACCGCGGAGCGGAAGTCGGAACTGGATTGCGTGCTCGCATTGCAGGCCGGGGCCGACGACTACATCGCCAAGCCCTATCACTTCCGTGAACTCGCGGCCCGGGTCGAGGCGCTGATGTGGCGCCGGTCGGCCCGGGTGCGCCGGGCCGAACCCGCGCTCGAGCACGGACCGCTGCGCATCGACGCGCTGGCCCGCGAGGTCACCGTGTTCGGCCGCCGGATCGCGCTCACCCGCAAGGAGTTCGACCTGCTGGTCCTGCTGGCGGAGAACAGCGGGCGGGTGGTGCCGCGGGCCGAGATCATGCGCGCGGTGTGGGGCCACAACTGGTCGCGCCGCACCGCCGATACGCACGTCAGCAGCCTGCGCGCCAAGCTCGGCGCCAGCGAGTGGATCATCTCCGTGCGCGGTGTCGGCTTCAAACTCGTCAGTGACGCCTACCCCGCAGCGCACCACCCGATGGTCGATACGGGCTGACGGCGCACTGCCTCGCCGGGTCATCGGGGGCGGTTACTTCTGCCCGCGCTTGAAGCTGTCGGTCAGTCGTGGCACGCCCTCGGTGGTGACCACGTCGACCGACGCTTTGACGTTCCGGTTCTCCATCACCTCGCGCAACAGCGCGTCCGCCAGGTCGGCGCGTGCGGTGTAGCGGCCGGGGATGCCCGACGGGCCGATCGTGTAGTCGGTGACCCGGTCGGCGTCGAACAGGCCCGAGGCGCGCACGATCGTCCAGTCCAGGCCGCTGTTCTTGACGATGTCCTCCATGCGGCCCATGTCGAAGTACGCGGTGCGGCCCAGGGTGAGCAGGATGGGCAGCAGGACCGTGCGGAAGAGGAACGTCTCGCCCGGCGCGGCCTTACCCGCGACGCAGACGGAGCTGACGCACACCAGACGGCGGACGCCATGAGTCCGCATGGCGGGCAGGATATTTCCCAGACCTTCGGAGAATATCGATACGGGCTTCATCGTGTATTTACCGCCGAGAATGGATATCACCGCATCCTGGCCGGCCACCGCGTTCTTCACCGATTCGGCGTCGAGCGCGTCCACCTGGACTACTCGCAAATTCGGTGCGGTGAGCGGGAATTCGCCGGGTCGGCGGACCGCCGCGGTCACTTCATAACCCTTGTCTATCGCCTGCTGGATGACCTGTAGTCCGGTCGGCCCGCTGGCACCGAATACAACAAACCTCATCTTGCTTCTCCCACCAGCTGATACAGCTAATTGTCAGTTTTCTCGGTCGCGCCGAGCGGGCGCGCGCCCGCATATCCTGTGAGCAACGGGATGACCAGGGAATCGATCACCCGCTCGAAATATGCGCCCTCCATTGGTTCTTCCTTGTCGAGCAGGCGATAGAAGATCATCGCGGGCACGACGTCGGCGATGAGTTCGGTATCGGCTCCCGGCGCGATCTCGCCGCGTTCACACGCCCGATTCACGATGGCGGCATAGGCCGCCCGGCGCGGTTGCGAGATGACGCGTTCGACGGTTTCGCGCAATTGCTGATCGCGTTTGATCGCCGATGCGATCGCGGACAGGATCGAATCCCGTTGACTGCTCGGGTCGAGATACATGGCGCCCACGGCGATCAGATCCGAACGCAGGCTGCCGGTGTCGGGCAGCGGCTCGTCCCAGCTCAGCGCCTGGATCGCGTCGCGGACCAGCTCCGACTTGTCCTTCCAGCGTCGATACACGGTGGCCCGGCCCGCGCCGGCCCGGGCCGCGACGGCGTCCATGGTCAGCCGGTCGTAGCCGACCTCGGGCAGGATTTCGCTGACGGCGGCCAGCAGCGCGCGATCGCGATCCGGATCCCGGGGCCTGCCACCGGGTTTCGCCTTGGGTTCGCCGCTCTGTTGTGTCGACACACCGACAGCGTAGCGGTGCGGGAGTTACGAAACAAGCGTGTTCTGTATCGCATCTCCAATTATGAAACGAGTGCGTATCGTTTCGTAATGAACCTCGTGGAAGGAATAGAATGAGTGCAGGTCAGGACGGTAAGGGCGGGTCGTTCGAGCTGAGCCGCCGCCGCTTGCTGGTGGTCGGCAGCGGGCTCGCGGTGGCGGCGTGCACGACCGACGGGTCCGGTACGGAGGCTGCCCCCGGTGATGATTCGAAGTTGCGATCCGCCGTGCGCGGGCGGGTGCTGCTGCCCGGCGACGAGGGGTTCGACCTCGCTCGTAAGCCGTGGAATCTGACGGTCGACCAGTCGGTGCGCGCCGTCGTCGAACTCGCCGACGTCGAGGATGCCACTGCGCTGGTGCGGTATGCCAAAGATGCCGGCAGCACTGTGGCAGTCCAGCCGAACGGACACAATCCCTCGCCGGCGGTGAACGGAACGATTCTGGTACGTACCAAGCGGCTGAACGAGATCCGCGTCGATCCGGTCGCGCGCACCGCCCGGGTGGGCGCCGGCGTCTCCTGGGGACAGGTGCAGGAGATCGCGAGCTCACACGGATTGACCGGGGTGGCGGGCAGCGCGCCGGGCGTCGGCATCACGGGGTACACCCTCGGCGGCGGATTGAGCTGGTTCGCACGCAAATTCGGCTGGGCCGCCGACAGCGTCACCGCGTTCGAGATCATCGACGCCGACGGACGCACCCGGCGGGTGACGGCCGCGACGGAGCCGGATCTGTTCTGGGCACTGCGCGGTGGTGGCGGCGACTACGCGCTGGTCACCACGATCGAGTTCGGATTGCACCCGGCCCCCGCCCTGTACGGCGGCAAGGTGCTGTGGTCCGCCGACCGGGCGCCGCAGGTGATGGCCGCCTTCCGCGAGGTGACCGCGACGGCTCCGGACGAGCTGACGCTCTGGTGGAGCCTGCTCCAATTCGACGGCGCCCCACCGATGGTCGGCCTCGACGTCACCTATCTCGGCGACGAGGCGGCCGCGCAGGCGCTGCTGCGTCCGTTCGACGGTATCGACGGCAAGATGCGCGATACCCGCAGGGTGCTGCCGGTCGCCGAATTGGGCACCATCACCGGTGAACCCGCCGAGCCCAGTCCGATCCGCTCGCAGATCGAACTGCTGAACGGGCTCACCGACGCGGACGTCGCGGGCCTGCTGGGTAAGCCGATGGCGCCGGTCGCCGCGGTGCAGGTACGCCATCTCGGCGGCCGCCTCGCGCGCGCGTCCGACACTCCGGCCGGCACCGTCACCGCCCCGTACTACATCGGCCTGATCGCACCCGAGGTCACGCCGGATATGGCCGCCGCCAACGAGACTCGGATGGCGGACTACCTCACGGCCCTGGATTCGTCCCGCAGCCGCCGGACGCCGCTGACCCTGCTGGGTCCCGGCCAGACCGCCGCGGACGCCTTCACGCCCGACACGCTGGCCCGGCTGCGCGATATCAAGCGCGGCACGGACCCGCACGGTGTGTTCCGCAGCAACTTCCCGGTCCTCGACCCGAAGTCCGGCCGCTGAACAACCCACCGTAGGTGGCCGCAGCCGCGGCCGCGGCCACGCCGGTTCTCGATGTCAGTTCGAAATGCCGTTCCACAAGGGGGATTACGTCATGTCGCATGCTCTCGACATCAATGGTCGCGCTCGAGCCGGGTCGGTGACCTGGCCGGACGAGATCGATGACATCCTCGCCGGCGATCTCACCGCCGGCCTCGTCTATTCCACCCCGGCCGCGGGCGCGGTGGTCACCGCGGTCTCGCCCATTGGTTTGCGTGATCGAGCAACGGGGACAATCGGTTTCACCACCTCGCTCGGCATGGGCCGTAAATTGGATCGGATCGAGCGCGAGCCCAAAGTCGCCCTGGCCTTTCACAGTCGCGCACACGGTCTCGGCGATCCGGCCAATCGGCGCTACGTGCTCGTGCAAGGCACGGCCCGTTTCGATCCCGAACCCGACCGGGCGGTGCTCGACGAGATCGGCGCCAAGTCCGCGCCGTTCATGGGCGAGCGGCGCCGCGGCGCCTTCTGGGACCGCTGGCTGCGCGCCTACTACGACGATCGCGTGCTCGTCGAGGTCACGGTGACCCGGATCGTGTGCTGGCCCGACCTGCACGCCGCCGAACGGCCGGTGGTCTACGGCGCGCCGCTGCCGGTCGAGCAGGTGCCGCCGCAGATCCGTCCGGCGAAGGGCATCGTGCCCCGGGTGGACGTGCTGAAATCGGCGAATCAGATTGCGCGGCTGCCGTATCGGCTACTCGGCTACCGGGATGCCGACGGCTATCCGATGGTGCTGCCGGTCGAGGTGACCGGTAGCGGCGAAGCCGGTATCGAGCTGTTCGCGCCGGGCGGTCTGCCACCCGGCGGTCGCCGGGCGGGCTTGCTCGCCCATTCGTACAACCCCAAGCTCATCGGCGTCGAGATCGGTCAGTACACCGGCTGGCTGGAGGCCGACGACACCGCGGCCAGGTACGCGCCGCACACCCGCTCGGTCATCAAAGCGCCGGCGAGCGGCACGATCATGATGCTGGTGTTCGGATTCCTGGCCCGGCGCAGGTTGAAGGCGCGCAGACGACGACAGGCGTAGCGGTCCGGCCCGCCCGTGCCGCCGAACCGCCGTTTCCCGGGAATTCCGGGCGGGCACAGCACCATCACGGAGAATGGGGCAGATCGATGATCAGCGCCTGATCCGATGGGAGCCACCGCCATGCACGACGACCGTCGATTGATCGAAGATCGCCTCGGGCGAGTGCTCGGCGAACGGATCACACCCGCGATCTACGGCGCATCGGTGCCGATGCAGGTGTCCATCTGGGTCGCACCGGACGAGCCGGTACCGGTGGCCGAGGGGCTGGCCGCGCCGCGGACGCCCACCGCGCCGGGCGCGCCCTGGGGTGCGCCGTGGGGCACCAGCTGGCTCACGGTCGAGGGCACCGTGCCTGCGGCGTGGGCGGGTAAGACCGTCGAGGCGATCATCGATCTCGGCTTCGACCGGAACATGCCCGGCTTCCAGTGCGAGGGCCTGGTGTACCGGCCGGACGGGTCGCCGGTGAAGGGGCTGCACCCGCGCAACCAGTGGGTGCGGGTGGGTTCTCCCGCGGTGGGCGGCGAGCATGTGCTGCTGCATGTCGAAGCGGCGTCGAACCCGATCATCCCGTTCTTCGCGCCGACGCCGCTGGGCGAGAAGTCGACCGCGGGCACCGACCCGCAATATCGGCTCGGCCGAATGGATCTCGCGGTCTTCCACGACGACGTCTGGCACCTGGTGCAGGACCTCGAGGTGCTCGGTGAACTGATGCACGAGATGCCCGAGGATCCTGCCCGCCGCTACGACATCGTGCGCGCGATCGAGCGCGCGCTGGACGCCATCGATCTGCAGGACGTGCCCGGCACCGCCGCCGCGGCGCGCGCCTGCCTGGCCGAGGCGCTGGCCAAGCCCGCGATACCGTCGGCGCATCGGATCTCGGCGGTGGGGCACGCCCATATCGATTCGGCCTGGCTGTGGCCGCTGCGCGAGACCGTCCGCAAGGTGGCTCGTACGACCGCGAACATGACGGCCCTGCTGGCCGACGACCCCGAGTTCGTCTACACGATGTCGCAGGCGGCGCAGTACGACTTCGTCAAACAGCACCGCCCCGAGGTGTATGCGAAGGTCAAAGCGGCCGTGGCCGAAGGGCGGTTCGTGCCCGCGGGCGGAATGTGGGTCGAGGCGGATACCAATATGCCGGGCTCCGAGGCGATGGCGCGTCAGTTCGTGCACGGAAAACGGTTCTTCCTGGCGGAGTTCGGGATCGAGAACGAAGAGGCTTGGTTGCCGGACACCTTCGGTTTCGCAGCCGGGCTGCCGCAGATCATCAAGGCGGCCGGATCGAAATGGTTGCTGACACAGAAGATTTCCTGGAGTCAGATCAACAAGTTCCCGCATCACACCTTCCTGTGGGAGGGCATCGACGGCACCCGCATCTTCACCCACTTCCCGCCGGTCGACACCTACAACTGCTCCATGGCTGGGCGTGAGATCGCGCATGCCGCAAGGAACTTCAAGGACAAGGGACGGGCCTCGATGTCGCTCGCGCCGACCGGCTGGGGCGATGGCGGCGGCGGGACGACGCGCGAGATGATCGCCAAGGCGGCCCGGATGAAAGACCTGGAAGGTTCGCCGAAGGTGTTGTGGGACAAGCCCGCCGACTTCTTCGCGCGGGCCGAGGCGGAGTACCGGAATCCGCCGGTATGGGTGGGGGAGCTGTACCTCGAGCTGCACCGTGCCACCCTCACGAGTCAGGCGAAGACCAAGCAGGGCAACCGGCGCAACGAACACCTGCTGCGCGAGGCCGAGCTGTGGGCCGCGACGGCCACGGTGCGCAAGCGCGCCGAGTACCCGTACGACGCCCTGGACCGGCTCTGGAAGACGGTGCTGCTGCACCAGTTCCACGACATCCTGCCCGGTTCGTCGATCGCCTGGGTGCATCGGGAGGCCGAGCGCACGCACGCGGCGGTGACCGCGGAGCTGACCGCGCTCATCGATCAGGCGCATCGGCAGCTCGGCGGCGATCAGGCGGGACCGAATGTCTTCAACCCCGCCCCGCACGCCTGGCGCGCGGTGCCCGCCGGCGGCGCCGGACCGCAGCAGTCGGCGACGCCGTGCACGGTGGCCGAGCGGGCCGGCGGCGGGTTCGTGCTCGACAACGCCCTGCTGCGGGTGGAAATCGACGCGCGCGGTCTCGTGGTGTCGGTGTTCGACCTCGTTCAGCAGCGCGAGACGCTGCCGCCGCAGAGCCCCGCGAACCTGCTGCAGCTGCATCCGGATCTGCCCAACTCATGGGACGCCTGGGACGTCGATCTGTTCTACCGTAACCGGGTCACCGATCTCACCGACGCGGACTTCGTTGTAGCGGAGACTGATTCGCCGACCGACGCGGTGGTGCGGGTAGGCCGCTCGTTCGGTTCGTCCAAGATCGAGCAGGCTCTCACGCTGCGGGCGGGCGCGCGCAGTCTCGATATCGATACCCGCGTCGACTGGTACGAGACCGAGAAATTCCTCAAACTGGCCTTCCCCCTGGACATTCACGCCGACCGCTACGCGTCCGAGACCCAGTTCGGGCATCTCTACCGGCCGACGCACACGAATACCAGTTGGGAATACGCGAAATTCGAAGCGTGCAATCACCGTTTCGTGCACTTCGCCGAACCCGGTTGGGGTGTTGGGCTGGTCAATGACTCCACCTACGGTCACGACGTCACCCGGACTGTCCGACCCGACGGCGGGACGACGACAACGGTGCGGGCTTCGCTGTTGCGCGCGCCGCGGTTCCCCGACCCGGAGACCGATCACGGCACCCACGACTTCCGGCACGCCCTCTTGCCGGGCGCCTCGATCGGGGACGCGGTCGCCGCGGGCTATCGCATCAACCTCGCCCGCCCGACCGCAGGCGTCGCCGAGCCGGTCGCGCCCCTGTTCACCGTCGACAACGACGCGGTGGTGACCAGCGCGGTCAAACTCGCCGACGACGGCAGCGGCGATGTCGTGCTTCGCCTCTACGAGGCGCACGGCGGTCGTGCCACCGCCCTGGTCGCCCCGGGTTTCGCCAGCACGGGCCAGCAGGTGTGCGATCTGCTGGAACGACCGTTGCCCGGCGAAGCCCCGGTGCTGGCGGAGGCCGGCGGAGTGCGCGTGCGGCTGCGGCCTTTCCAGCTCGTCACGCTTCGTTTCACGCGTCCCTCGGCGTAGGGCTCCGGAGTGACCCCGCGCCGGGGTGTAGCGGCGCGGGGCCATCGTGGCTGCCGGTACACGCTCCGGCATCGCCTACGGTATCCCCAAATTATTTATCAGGGAAGCCGAACTCTCGGAGTGGCGGCGAATACCGAGGTGAAGGTGGGGTTTGGGGGCCGGGGCCTTGTAACGTTCTGATCGGCGTAGGGAACACCGGTGCGAATCCGGGGCTGTCCCGCAACTGTCACCGAGGAGCAAACCGCCAGTTCATGGCCACGACCTGCCCAGGTTGGAAGGCCGGCGGTGCGCGTCGAATCGGGAGCCAGGATACCTGCGCCGCGGTAAGGGACGAACACCACGAGGATGGCGATGCACAACTCCACATCGACCGCGCCCGCTTTCGGGCGGCGGCGGTTACTGCTCGGCGCGACCGCACTGGCCGCGTTCGGCGGCGCATGGGCGCTGACCGGCTGCGGTGCCGACGCGCACCCCGGCAACACACCCGATGGTCCGCCCCGGCCCGGCGGGCGGTTGCGTACGGCGATCGCGGGCCGCTCGGCGACCGCCGATGTGCTCGACCCCCACCAGGCGGGCAGTTCGGCGGGCGGCGCGGTCGCCAAGAACGTGTGGGACAAGCTGGTCGCCTACAACAACGACCTCACCCTGCGGTACCGCTTGGCGGAATCGTTGCAGCCCAACGCCGACGGCAGCGAGTGGCGGATCACCCTGCGTCCCGGCGTGCTCTTCAGCGACGGCACACCCCTCACCTCCCGGGACGTGCTGTGGAGCTTCACGCGCATGCTGGACCCGGCGCGCAAGTCCTCCGGTGACCTCGCCATGGTCGACATGGCCCGGACACGCGCCGACGGCGATCTCGGGGTGGTGGTAGCAATGAAAACGCCGCTCGCGGACTTCGGTTCGGTGCTCGCGGGCTGGTACTGCTACATCGTCAAGGACGGTACAACCACCTTCGACGAGCGCACCCTGCCGGTGGGCACCGGACCCTTCGCGCTGGTGCGGTGGTCGCCCGGTGACCGAACGCTGTTGCGCCGCAACGAACGACACTGGGACGGGCCGGCCCTGCTGGACGAGGTGGAGATCATCCAGATCGCCGAGACCGAAGCCCGGGTGAACGCCTTCCTCTCCGATCAGGCCGATGTGGTGCACGAGGTGTCGTATCTGCAGGCCAGCAATCTGTCCAGCGATCCGGACGTCTCGGTGATCGTGCCGCCCGCCGGGTTGATGGGCGCCTTCCAGATGCGGGTGGATATCCCGCCGTTCGACGACGTGCGCGTGCGGCAGGCGATGCGGCTGGCGGTGGACCGGCAGGCGATGGTCGACTCGGTGTACTACGGCTACGGCGAGGTCGGCAACGACGTGTACGGCAAAGGCGCGCCCGGCTACGCCGATTCGCTGCCGCAACGCACCTACGATCCGCAGCGGGCCCGTGAGCTGCTGCGCGCGGCCGGGAAGGAAAACCTCACGGTCGCGCTGCAAACCGCCGACGGCATGCCGGGCATGCTCGAATCCGCGACCCTCTACGCCGAGCAAGCGAAGGCCGCGGGGATCACCATCCGGCTCGAATCCGTGCCGGCCGATACCTACTTCTCCCAGGTCAGCGGAAAGTTCCCGCTGACCCACATCGGTTGGTGGAACTACAGTCTCGACTACTTCTACGGCCAGACCATGACCAGCACGTCGCCGAGCAACGGCACCGGCTGGCAGCGCCCGGAGTGGGACGCGAAGTTCGCGGCGGCGCGCGCGGCGATGGACCCGCAGCGGCGCCGTCAGCTCTACCTCGAACTGCAGCAAACGCTTTGGGAGGAGGGCGGCTACATCCTGCACAGCTTCGCGAAGCGACCGGATGCGGCCAGGCCGTTCGTGCGCGGGGTGCGCAACGGGGTCCCCGGCACGGACGACTGGGCGAACTACGCCACGACCTGGCTGGCCCGCTGACGGTCGTGCTTCGCTATGTCGCACTTAGAGTTTGCGCGGGCATCGCCGTGCTGCTCGGCGTCGCCCTGATCGTGTTCGGTCTGTTCGAGACGCTGGATTCCGATGCGGCCACCGTCATCCTGTCCCGGGAAGGCGGTGGCGATCCGGCGCCCGCGCAAGTGGCCGCGCTGCGTGCCCAATTGGGCCTGGACCGGCCCGCACCGGTCCGATTCGCGGAGTGGGCGGGTGATTTCGCGCGCGGTGACTTCGGCAATTCGCTGATCTCCGGGCGTCCGGTGCGCGAGGTGCTGCTCGGCAGATTCGCCAACAGCGCGACATTGGCCTTGCTCACCGCGGCGTTGCTGGTGCCACTGGCGATCGGGCTCGGTCTGGTGGCAGGCGCGCGCGCCGGTTCGCGGACCGATCGGGTGATCAGCGTCGCCGCCCTCACCGCGGAGTCGGTGCCGTCGTTCGTGTCCGGCGTGCTGCTGGTGGCGACCGTCTCGTTGACCCTGCATCTGCTGCCCGCCGTCTCGCTGCTGCCGACCGGCACCAGTGTCTGGGACCGACCGGAGATCCTCGTGCTGCCCGTGACCTGTCTGCTGATCGGGTTGTCGCCACACCCGGTGCGTATGGTGCGCGCCCAGACCGCCGAGGTCATGGCCAGCGAGTACATTCTGACCGCGCGGCTCAACGGAATCGGGGGTGCGCGCTTGTTCTTGCGGCACGTCGCGCCCAACGCGGTCTCGGCGTCGATCCATCCGCTGGCCGGTTCAGTGGTCGGGTTGATCGGCGGCGTGGCCGTGGTGGAGACGCTGTTCGTCTACCCGGGCCTGTCCCAGGAGTTGTTGCGCGCCATATCCGCTCGTGATTTTCCGTTCGTCCAGTCGACGGCCGTCCTGCTGGCGGCCTTCGGCATCGGGGTCTACCTGCTCGCCGACCTGCTCGCGCTGCTGGTGAGTCCGCTTGCGCGGCAACAGATCGTGGTGGGCCGGTGAGGCAGCTGCGGACGGCGTGGACGGCGACCGCCCTCGCCGTGCTGCTGGTGGCACTCGCCGGGCGGTTCTTCGCGCCGTACTCGCCCACGGCCGCGCACGGGCGGCCGTTCCAGCCGCCGAGCGCACGCCATCTGCTCGGTACCGACGTCGTCGGGCGCGACGTGCTGTCCCGGGTGCTGCACGGTGGTCTGTCGCTGGTCGCGATCGCCGCGTTGGCGCTGCTCGTCGCCTACGGCCTCGGCCTCGGGCTCGGCCTGGTCGCGGGGCTGCGCCGCGGCGCCGACCGCTGGATCATGCGGCCGGTCGACGCGATCGTCGTCGTGCCGTGGTTCCTGCTGCTCGCGGTGCTCGCGACGGCGATCGGTGCGGGGCCCGCCGCGATCGTCGCGGCGACCACCCTGGCGTCGGTGCCCTGGATCATCCGCATCGTGCGCACCGCGGTGCTGGAACTGGCGGGGACGGGCTACGTCGAATCCGCGCGCGCCCGAGGCGAACCCCTGTGGCGGCTCGCGCTGGTCGAGGTGCTGCCGAATCTGCGGTCGGTGGTGCTGGCCGACGCGGGCGTGCGGATGTCGATGACCATCTCGATGGTCGCGGTGAGCGGCTTCCTCGGGCTCGGGCTGCGCCCGCCCGCAGCGGACTGGGCGCTGATGATCACCGAGAACCGGCCCGGCTTCGGACGGCAGCCGTGGGCGGTGCTCGCACCGGCGTTGCTGATCATGGTGCTCGTGGTGTCGATCAACCTGGTCGTGGATCGGATGCTCGGCGCGCAGCGCGCGACGCGGGGCAAGGCGGTATCGCCCAGCCGAACCGGCGCTTCGGGTGTGCGTGTGGAGCGACTCACGGTGTGGGATCGCGCGGACAACCTTTTGCTGCACGATGTTTCGGTTCATCTGCCCACCGGCCGCGGCGTAGCCGTGGTCGGCCCGTCCGGCGCGGGCAAGACGACGTTCGCCCGCGCGGTGCTCGGTGCGCTGCCCGTCGGGCTGCGGGCCGAAGGAACGATCGAAGTCGGTGTGGCACAGGGGGAACGGCGGACAACCGGTTACGTGCCGCAGGACCCGGCGTCCGGGCTCAATCCGTCGTTGCGGATCGGCACCGCGATCCGCGAGATCGCCAGGCTGCAGGGCGCTTCCGGCGATGGTGTCGGGCGGGCTCTGCGCCGCGTCGGCCTACCGGACGACCGCCGCTTCCGGCGTCGGTTCCCACACCAGCTTTCCGGCGGTCAGCAGCAACGGGTGCTGCTGGCGATGGCGCTGCTCGGCGAGCCCGCGCTGCTCGTACTCGACGAGCCGACCACCGGGCTCGACGCGCAGACCCGCGACGAACTGGTGGCTACGTTGCGCCGGATCAGGCAGGACAGCACGATCACCCTGCTGGTGATCACGCACGAGGTCTCGACCCTGGCCGAGCTGATCGACGACGTGCTGGAATTCGATCAGGGCCGAGTTCGCTCGTTCGCGCCGCTTCGCGATGAAAAGCCTTGTTACACAGCGGGTTCACGGTCATCCGCCAGGAACGACGCGGTCCCTCCGGTGCTGCGCGTCGAGCAGCTGACGGCCGGACACGGGCACCGCAGGCACTTTCGGGCGGTCGCCACCGACCTGTCCTTCTCGCTGCATTCCGGCGAATGTCTTGCCCTCAGCGGACGTTCGGGAACGGGCAAGACCACCGTGGCCCGCGTGCTGGCCGGTCTGCACCGGCCCGCGCGCGGCCTGCTCGAACTCGACGGCACCCGCTTGGCCTCCGACGTGGATCGGCGGACCACCGCGCAGCGGCGCGCGATTCAGTTGATCTATCAGAACCCCGCGACGTCGCTGAACCCGCACTACCGCATCGGCTTTCAGATCAGCAGGCCGCTGCGCCTGCTGCGCGGAATGACGCCCGAGGCCGCCGCCCGCGAGACCGTCCGGCTACTGGAATCCGTTCGGCTCGAACCGAGCCTGGCTGTCCGCCGCCCCGGTGAACTGTCCGGCGGGCAACAGCAGCGGGTCGCCGTCGCCCGCGCGCTCGCCGCAGATCCGCGCATCCTGATCTGCGACGAGATAACGTCCGCCCTGGACGCCCGGGCCCGGGAAACCATCATCGACCTGCTCGACGAGTTACGCCGAGATGGTTTGTCCCTCATCCTGATCAGCCACCAGCGCGCCGTCCTCGACCGTCTCGCCGACACCACCCTCGCGCTGACCGCATCCGGCGCAGACCTCGATACTCAGGCGGGTTGGTCCTTGTCCGTCGGGAGCCAGACCTGAAAGTTGGCCGGGTCGAACGGAATCGAGATGTGTTCGTGCGTGACCGACCAGCGGCCGGCTTCCCGGCGCAGACAAGAGGTTTCCCGGACCCAGATCGACATCTGCAGTCCGCCCTTACGCTCGCCCGAATCCAGATGAAGCATGTTGGCCACGGCGAGGTCGCCGTCGCGCACGATGGTCAGGTCGTGCGTCTGCAAGTCGATCTGCCCCTCGTACTCGTCGAACCAGCGCACGAAGTTGCGGCGCACCTCGTCGGTGCCGGTGAAGCGAAGCGGCGGCACCACGTCGTAGTAGACGATGCCTGGCGCGTAGTGCGTCATCAGCCGGTCGATGTCCTTGGTCTGCTGGGCGTCGGTGCGACTGGCGATGAACGCGCTGATCTCGGAATCGTTGGTAGTCATCGGATCACCTCTCGAGAACTCGGACCGCGGCCCGTGCCTGCGGTTCCAGTAATCCGACGACGCAGCCCACCGTAATGTGAGGCCGCTGCGCTGTGCTGCTGGAGAGGATCGGCTGCGCTAGCGGTGGGGGATCGGCAGGCCCGCGGCGCGCAGTTCGGCCTCGACCAGCGCGGTGAGCCGGGCCGAAACCGGGGAATCGCGATGATTGTTGATCAGCTTGTACTGGGTGGCCGCATTGGTCCAGGCGTTCAGATCGGTGACTTTCGCCTGCGACGTGATGTCAGCGAGATAGTGCTCGGCCATGGCGGTCGCGAGTTCGGCGATCCTCGGATCGTCGGGGTCCCACGTCTCTGCTGCCCAGCCGCGTTTGGCCAGGTCGATATGCCCTGGATCGCTGAATCGGTGTTCGAGCTGGGTCAGGAAGCCGTCGAAACCGTTGGGCACCAAGGCCCGGGTCAATACCAGGGCCTCGCGTTGGACGGCCACGAACTCCGGGTCGAAACCGACTTCTGTCATCCGGTCGAGCAACGCGCACGCGCGGTCGGGCAGCAGGGCGCGGTCGCCGTCGGCGAGCCGGTGCAGTGTGTCGCGCCGCGTCACCAGGTCCGCGATCCGTTCGTTCAGCAGGCGCTCGGCCTCGGCCAGGGCGGTGGCGAACTGTGCGGCGTCGGCGTCGAGCAGCGGCCCGATCTCGGCCAACGGGATGCCGGCCGAGGCCAGGGCCCGGACCTGGACGAGCCGGAGCAGCTCGTCCGATCCGTACCGGCGATAGCCGGAGCTGTCGCGCGCGGGTTCCTCGATCAACCCGTGCTTGTGATAGTGCCGCACGGTTTTGACCGTGACACCGGCGAAGGCCGCTGCCTGCCCGATCGTGACGCCGTTCATCATTCGTCCAGCTTGCCTGGTGCGCGGGCACGTCGGTCTACTCGGCCTGGTCGCCGCCGAACACCGCCGCGACGAGCCGCTGCATGCCCTGCTGGAACGCGCCGGACAGGGACAGGTCGGCGTCGTCCACCGAATTCAGCGTCGCGGTCAGGGTCCTGCTGCCGTCGAGCGAGCTGTACATCAGTGCCCCGTGACCGGCGATACCGCCGTTGTGGGTGATGACGGTGCCGCCGCCGTTCGGCGCCTGCTGCACGAAAACGCCCAGGCCATAACCGAATTCGGGATGTGGGGTGAACATCTGCGCGAGCAGCTCGGCGGGCAGGAGCTTGCCGCCCACCAGTGCGGCGATGAAGGTGTGCAGATCCCGGGTGGTCGAGATCATGTCGCCGCCGCTGGAGATCCAGGACGGATTCTGCCGGGTGACGTCGACCGTATGCGCCACCCCGGCCGCGTCCTCGTACCGGTAGTAGGCGTGAGCGTGCGGTTCGGCGATCTCCGGCTCGACCGTCGGGGCCACGGTGTCGGTCAAGCCCAGCGGACCCAGGATCAGCCGCTGCATTTCAGCGGCGTACGGGCGCCCGCTGACCTTTTCGATCAGCAGCCTGGCCAGCACATAGTTGGTGTTGGAGTAGCTCCAACCCGCGCCCGGCTCGAACCGGGGCGGCTTGGTCAACGCCAGCTGGACCAGCTCTTCGGGGCGGTAGGTCTTGAACCGGTTCTCCACCCACTCCTGGCCGGACCAGGCGATGCCGCGGACCATCCAGCCGTCGTTCCACGGCACGGCCGCTTCGTGCTCGCGTTCGGTGTAGAACTCACCGGTGAAGTTGAAGATTCCGCTGGTGTGCTGCAACACCATGCGCACCGTGATCCGCGAATCCAGCTCGAACTCGGGTAGGTAGCCGACCAGCGGCGCATCCAGGTCGATCTTGCCCTCGGCCACCAGTTGCAACACCACTGTCGCGACGAAAGTCTTTGTGTTGCTGCCGATCCGGACGTGTCCGTCGATCGGCGGCGTGGCCGTCTCGCCCAGCTCGCGCAGCCCCGCACTCCCGGTCCATTCGCCGCGCTCGTCGTGCACACGCAGGGTGACGCCCAGGAAGCCCGAATCGACCATGCTCTGGATGGCCTGTTGCAGTTCCGGGCGTTCCAGAACGACGGTGTCGGTGGTCATGGTGGTTACTCCTTCAATTCTGTTCCGTTCGGCGTATTCCGTGCCGCTGGAACGAGCCTCCACCCTGACCTCGGGTCAACCTCAACAGTGATCTGGCTCACTGTCGATTTGGTGCTCGCCGACCCCTCCGACGCTGGAAAACCGATGGTTGTGGCGAAGTTGGGTGGCTACCGTTTCTGGGGTGGCCATGTTTGTGCACCTGACACCCGAGAAGAACGTGCGGCGGATTCGCCGGGCGGGCATCAAGGTGCAGGGCGCGGGGGTGTTCTGTGTACCGGTGTTGCCGTCCTATGTGCTGTCGTATCAGTGGTTGCGGGAGTTGCGCCGACGTGGGCAGCGGCAGATCGTCGCGGTGCACTTCCGGGTGCGGGACGAGGAACGGGTCTTCGTCGGGCACTACTCGGATATCGGTGCGGAAATGACTGCGGCCGAGGCCGTTTCGGTGGTTCGAGACGCCGGCGACGCGCGCGGGTACCAGGTTGTCGTACCCCGGTCGATCGCCGCGGCGGAACTGCATCGGATTCGGCAGGTGCGCCAGGTGACCGGGTGGCGATACCGCCCTGACGCGCACGGCCGTCGGCCTTGCGCTTGCCCGGCATGCCTGGGGCGTGGCGAGTACAAGGCGGCAGACCTGCGCCGCCGGTTCCCGTTCGAAGGCCCCGAGCCGACGAAACCGCAACTGCTGCACCAACTGCGGCACGCGAACGATGACGACGACCTGATCGACGCGCTGTGGGGTTTGAGCCGGCGCAGCCGCGGTGCGGTCGGCGATATCGCGCACCTGGTCGAGCACGCCAACCCCGACGTGCGTTACGCGCTCGCGGTGGCATTGCGCAGCTATCGGGGTAGTGCGGCCCGTCGACTGCTGGCAGGCTTAGCCGCCGACCCGGATTCCGAGGTGCGCGAGGTGGCGGTCGGTACCGCAGGGTGAGAAGGGCGTGGTGGTTCGCTACCTGAGGGTGATCTCGGCGGGTGGCGGGCACGGATAGATTTTCGCGGACTCGGAAGGGGACGCGATGCGATATGCGATGGCGGCTGTGGTGGCGCTGGCTCTGGTGGTCAGCGCGTGTGGTGGGTCGGCTACCGGCGATGGACTACAGCGCGATGTCGATGCGGTTGTGGCCGTTGGCACCACCGGCGTGCAGGCCAGGGTGGTCGACACCGCCGCGGGCATCAACCGAGTCGCGGTGGGTGGTCGCGCGGATATTGCTGTCGCGGAGCCGGTTCCGGCGGATGGGTACTTCCGCGTCGGAAGCCTGGCGAAGACGATGGTCGCGACCGTGGTGCTCATGCTGGTCGGCGAAGGGCGCCTCGCGCTCGACGACCCGGTTCAGCGTTGGCTGCCGGATATGTTGCGCGGCAACGGTTATGACGGAAACCAGATCACCATCCGGCATCTGCTCCAGCACACCAGCGGCATTCGTGATGCCCCACTGGACATGCTGACCGCCGAGGATTACCACCGCCTCCGCTATCGGGTCCGCACCCCGCAGCAGGTGTTGGCGTCCGCCGTGCAGCACGCGCCCGATTTCGCGCCGGGCGGTGGTTGGTCCTACTCCAACACCGGCTACGTCCTGTTGGGTCTGGTCATCGAACAGGTGGCGCACCGGCCTTGGCATGCGGAGGTGAGTGCGCGGATCCTCGAACCGCTCGGATTACGCAACACCCGGTGGCCCGGGGACGATCCGACACTTCCCACGCCACATGCCAAGGGCTACAACCAATTCGAGGTGGGCGGACCGATGGTCGAGGTCACCGAACTGATCGATGCGGACGCGTCGGGCGGTTATCTGTCGACCACCGAAGACATCGGTGAATTCTATCGAAGTCTGCTGGGCGGCAAGCTATTACATCCTGCGGAGCTCGACCGGATGCGTAGCACGGTTCCGGTCGACGAGGTCACCGACAAAGCGTGGCCGGGCGCGCGTTACGGGCTCGGCCTGTTCTCGGTCCCGTTGTCCTGCGGCGGCACCTACTGGATGCACAACGGCGGCCAGACGGGCTACCTCACCAACGCGGGCGTGACCGAGAGCGGTTCGCGTAGCACCGTCGTCGCTCTCACCGGCACCCTTGCCGTCGGCGGGGAAGACATCACGCGCAGTGCGGGTTTCGCGCAGTTGCAGGCCGCCAACCAACTGATCGACCACGCACTGTGCGGGGGATGAGCCGGTGGACGAGATGGCGGCCGCGACTGCGGGACCGGGCACGCTCAGCGGAAGTTCAGAATGAAGTCGAAAGTGCCCTCCTTCCCGGTGGGCACCGTCCGCACGGTCATCAGCAATCGCCGGTCGAAGATGGAATCGGTGTTGTTGCGGGGCTCGCCGGGGAAATACAGCTGAGTGGTGAGTATCCGCTGGTTGGGCGCCTGCACCTTCACATGGATGTGCCGGGTGCGGCCGGGGTAGAGGCCGGGCACGATGGTCGACAGGCTGAATCGGCCGTTCGCGTCGGTGAACTGATGCCCGCGCCAGTTGTAACCCGAATTGTCATAGGCTCCGGCGTTGTCGGCCTGCCAGAAGTCCAGCAGGGCTTGGGCCACCGGACGGCAAGAACGCGTGAACACGTAGCCGCTGACCGTGAGCCGGGTGCCCGGCGCGCCCGGGAGCACCAGGTCGGTGCGCCGAGGTGAATTCGGTTTGAAATAGGGGCCTTCGGTCTGCGCGATGGTGGCCGCGTCGCCGTCGTGGCAAGCCGGGGTCGGCTCGAGGTCGTCCGGTACGGCCTGCTGGGTCGGTGCGGCATTACTGCTGGTAGCGGCGGTCGCGGCGGTCACTGCCGCCGCGGCGGGCACGGCCAGCAGGCCGAGCTGCAGCAGGCGTTTGCGGGTGATCGCCTGGGGGATCTCGGCGTCGTCGTCGGAGCGGGGTCGATCGGTCATGATTGTTCATCTCCTCGCGGGAATGGATCGCCGAAGTGCGCGGGCTTCGCCTCCGGCGGCGCCGACAGCCCTGATCATTGCGCGCCGCGCAACTCGAGTGCGTGCGCCGTGGTTCGGCTGGTGATCAAAGATCTTGTCGGCGAGGGTATTTCAAATTTGAACGCGAGAAGAACGATAAGTCGGTCGCGGTGAAGCGGACAAGAAGTGCAGTCCGCAGGGTGGGTCGGTTCGCTCGAATCACCTATGAAAAGCTAACGGCTGCAACGTGATTAGTGACTTCGCCCCGCTTCGTGCCATGAGGTCCCCAGTGTGCCCCAGTTGTCGAATCGACTACGCGCAGGCAATCACCGCTGAGTGCCGGAGCCGGGGGCGTCCGTATCATGTTGCAAAATAATTCGTTTCATGGATCACGAACAGGCCGGACGGAATGTCCGCCCGGCCTGGTGAACCAGTTGAAGCCGTTGACTACGGTGCTACACGGTCAACCGTGCGACATCGACCGCGCTGACCTCGATCGTCAGCGGAGCCGGGTGCAGTTCGATCGTGCGGGGTGCGGGATCGACCAGGTCGAGCAGCCGTGGCAGGTACTCGGTCAGCACACCGTTGTCGTGCGCCACCAGATCGGCGCGCGTGGCGTACTTTTCGATCACGGTGACGCGGAGCGGGTCGGAGTCGGGCTCGACGTAGAAGGCATAACGTTGCAACTGCGGCTCGGTGTGCAGGACCCGCGGGGCCAGTTCGGACAGCAACGCGAGCAGTTCCGCGCCCCGTCCGGCCTTGGCCTGCAGACTGGCGAGGACGACGATTTCGGACAACGTGGGCTCCTTCGGGCAGTTGGTCATGCGGCGAGCACCGGCAGGCGCAGCGTGGAAGGCGCTGCCGGATGGTGGTGCACGGTGTGCTGAGCGGACACGGCCTCGTCGAGGGTGCCGAACTCGGGCACGGTGCGGGTGTGCAGGTTGCGGCTGAACCGGGGGAAGTCGAACCCGGCGATCTGCACACGGATGCGGTGGCCGACACCGAACCGGTGTGCCACGTCGTGCAGGGTGACGGTGACGCGGCTGGGTTCCTCGGCATCGAGCCAGTCGGTGTCACCGCCGTCGCGGTAGCGCGCACGTTGCGCACCGTCGGCGACATTGCGGGCGAAACCATCGGGTTCGACGTCGACCAGGGTGACGCATACGTCCGCGTCGGGGGCGCTGCTGGTGAGGAAGGTGACCAGTTCGGGTTGTCCGGCGATCGTCACCTCCTCGGTCAGCGGCTCACTGGTGTAGACGAGCAGGTCGTAGCGCCGGTCGACAGCGCGCTGGTCCTGGATGCCCTGCGGCGCCGCCGCCGGGTCTCGTTCCAGGAGGACCGCGCCGCCGTGAGTCGGAAACGGATCGTGCGGGTCGGCGGTGAAGGTATCGGAAATGGCGCTGGCCTCAGCACTTTTCGTCCCTGGCCGGGTCAACTTTCCGTTGCCGTCCGCGGTGCGTGCGTCACCACCCGAGCCGAGTGCCCACTCCTCGATGGTCGACGCGGGCGGCCAGGCGGGCGCGTGGGCCCAGGTGTCCGAGCCGCCGACGAAGTAGGTGACCCGGCCGGGCCCGGACAAGTACCGGTCGGCAGCGGGGTAGTCCGCGCCGTCACCGCCGCGCAGATGGCGGTCGAAGAACGCGGCGAGCACCGGATTCCAGGTGGGCACACCGGCGCTCGCGCCGGCGAGCACGCGCGCGCCGACCTGCCCGGACGGGGTGTAGGCGCCGAAATGCGTCCAGGGTCCGGCGACGAGGCGGGCGTTCTCGTTGTCGGCGAGTGCGGTGGCCAGCCGGAACTGGGTGGGGCTGGTGAAGTCCTGGTAGCCGGTCACCTGCAGGAACGGGATGGTGACGCGTTCGGGTTCAGAGAGCAGGGTGGGCCGCCGCCAGAACGGGTCGTTGGGCGAGCGCAGCCAGTCGGCCCAGAACGGCGCCACCCGGTCGTCGTCGAGCGGGCCGATACCGGTGAGTGGCAGTCTGCGCACGGTGGCGAGCGGGTCGGCGAAGGCTTCGGTGAGTTGCTTGCGCACCTGTTCCCGCTCGTCTGCGGTCAGGGGGCTGTGGTCGAGACCTTCGAGGCAGAGGACGAGGCCGTAGGTGGTGAGGAAGCCGAGCTCGAACATGCCACCAGGCCGGGCGGTGTGGTGCATGTCGGCGGTGGCGACCATGGCGACCGCGGCTTTGAGATGCGGGTTGCGGGCCGCGACGGCTTGCAGGACGGCCATGCCCAAATAGGACGAGCCGTAGATCCCGACGTTGCCGTCACTCCAGGATTGCGTTGCGGCCCAATCGATCGCGTCGTAGGAGTCGTTGTACTCCTGGGTGATGAAATCGAATTCGCCGCCGGACTGGAATCGGCCGCGGGTGTCCTGGACGAGCACCGCGAAGCCCTGTCGGGCGAGCCACAGCGGGTCGGCCACGATTCCGGACACCCGGAAGGAATCCCTGCGGTTGTACGGGGTGCGATGCAGCAGCACCGGCCATCGGCCCTCCTCGGCCGGGCGGTACAGATCGGCGGTGAGGGTGACGCCGTCTCTGGTCGTCATCTCGACATCGGCGTCGATGCGGGGTCGGTACACGGTTGTCTCCTCTGAGGTCGACGGGCGACCGGGGTGGATGCTGCGGCCGAAGCGAAACGCACGCGCTCAAACGAGCAGGACCCGGCGTCCGCGGGTGTGCCCGGCTTGGCTGTCGGTGTGTGCGGTCGCGGCGTTGGCGAGCGAATACGACTGGGCGACAGGGATATACAACTTTTCGCGAGATATGAGGTCGACGGTCTCGGCGAGCGCCTCGGACATGCTGCCGCCCACTCCGGCGAATCGGATGCCGAGCATCGGCGCCTCTAGGTCGGCGATGGTGACGACCTTGTCCGGGTCTCCGGTCAGATCGAGCAGCCCCCGGATGACACCGGCACCGTTCAAGTCCAGCGCGGCGTCGACCGGGCCGAGCGCGCGGACCCGCTCGACCCAGCCGTCGCCGTAGGTGGTGGCGAGGGCGCCGAGGCCGCGCACGTAATCCAGATTCGCGGCCCCGGCGGTGCCGATCACCTTGATGCCGCGTTCCCGGGCGATCTGCAACACCGCGGAACCGACACCGCCGGCCGCGCCGCTGACCAGCAGCGTTTGCCCGGGCTGGACATCGACCAAGCGGAGGATTCGTAATGCGGTCTCGGCCACAGACGGGTATCCGGCCGCCTCGGCGAAGGTGAGCCCGCGAGGTAGCCGGGCCCACGACGACAGCACAGCGAACTCGGCGTACGTGCCCGTACCGCGGCCGAGCACGTAAGCGCCGACCTCGATATCGGTCACGCCCGCGCCGACCTCGTCCACCACGCCCGCAGCGTCCTGGCCGATGCCCGTCGGTAATTCGATCGGGCGGATCCGCCGGAACTGGCCCTCACGAACCCGCCAATCATGCGGATTCACACCTGCCGCGCGCACGGCGATGCGTATCTGACCCGGGCCCGGGTGAGGTTCGGGCACCTCGGTCAGTTCCAGGACTTCCGGGCCGCCGTACTCGGCGAAGCGAACTGCTCTCATGCCTGCAACATATCGCTATCCGTTAGTGTTTTGCAATGGGTAGTCTTTAGGTGTTGATTCGAGTTAGTGTCCGGTAGCGCTAAGGGCGAAGGGTGCGAGTGGCTGTAGGCAGCCCTATTCGGCACTCGCGTGGCATGCGCGTCCCAACCACCCGCGCGAGGGTCGCCGAAGAACTGACCGACCAGTTCGCCGCGGTGGCTCGTTCGGGTCGAGAGATTGTGGGAGGGCTACACTTTCGCTGCGGGACGTGAGCCGAATCGAGGACGGGCGCATGGCGAGCGACGGTGACTGCATCGCGGATCGTTACACGTTGCGGGAAATGTTCACGTTGGGTGGCGAAGGGCTGGTCTGGCGGGCCACCGACGAGGTCCTCGGCCGGGACGTGGTGCTCAAGTGTCCTCGTACCGGCGATACGGGGGGCGCGCAGGTGCTGCGTGTCGCGGCACGCAACGCTGCGGGCCTGCGGCATCCGAATATCGTCGGCGTGCTCGACATCTTCGAATGCGACGGCGTGCTGTGGTTGGTCACCGAGTGTGTCCCGGGCGCTTCGCTCGCCGAAAACGTGCGTCAGCAAAGGAAATTGGGGATATCCCAGACCGTGGCCGTCGGCGCGCAGATCGCGAGCGCGCTCGCGCACTGTCACGACAACGGCATCCTGCACTGTGATGTCTCGCCGGAGAACATCATCCTCACTCCCGACGGCGACGCCAGGCTCACCGATTTCGGCAGCTCGCTGGATCTGCGGGCGGCCGGTACCGGCGAACGTCCGAAAGCCGATGCGGCGCGCGGAAAGTGGCGTTATGCCGCGCCCGAGCTCGGCCGAGACGGGCTCTGCGGCCCCAAGGCCGACGTGTACGCGCTCGGCGCATCCTTGCTCGCGGTGTCGGGTCCGCGGCGCGGACCCGGCGCCCTCGACGCGCTGCTGGCCCAGCTGACGCAGTCGAATCCGAGCCTGCGCCCCACCGCCGTCGCGGCCGCCGACGCGTTCGCGCGCCTGGAACAGGCGCCGCGCGATTTGGACCGCACTCTGCTGCGCCGGGTGCTACTCGGTGCGGCCCTGCTGTGTGCGGTAGCGCTGACCGTCGCGGCCGGGGTGGCCATGCCCGCCGACGGGCCCGCCGACCCGCTCGGTGATCCGCGGACCGCCGACCCCTGCGCGCTGCTGGACCCGGCGGTGCTCGCGGACTTCGGGCGCATCGACATGGCCACGGACCAAGGCAATTTCGATACCTGCGATCTGCGGGTCCGGCTGCCCGGCGAGGATTTTCATCCCGAGGTCGGCCGGGTCCGGCTGACCTTGTCCGGCGCCCCGCCGCCGGAACAGGGCTCGCATGCCACCGTGACCCGGGTCGGTGACCTCGCTATTGTGTCCGAGCCCCCGGGAAACACCAGATGCACTCGGGCTCTGACACTTTCCGACGATGCGACGATCGAGATCCTCGGTCAGCGCAAGCCCGGTGGGCCGGATCCGTGCGCGCTGGCCGACGCGGTGACCGGCCATGTGCGAGAGATGTTGGCACGTGGGCCGATTCCGCGACGGTCGGGCGAATTCCCTGCGGACTCGCTGGCCCGCCACGACGCCTGCGCACAACTGGACGTGCCGACGCTCAGCAAGGTACCGGGATTGGACGCGTTGCGTCCGGTCCCCGGCTTCGGCAACTGGTCTTGTCGCTGGAACAGCACCATCGACAGCCACGTGACGGTGCGCTACGACCGCGACCCACCGAAAACGGCCGTGGACGGGCAACCGCTCGTACTCGCCGGACTGCCCAGCTTCCGGCGCGCCGGCGTGACCAGTACCGACGAGTGCACCGTACAAATCCAGTACCGGGACTTCACCGGAATTTCCGGCGACGAACTCGCCGAAATCGCCGTCGTCCGGTTCGGTGGCGCGCCGACGCCGGAGTTGCGTTGCGCGACCGCCACCGAACTCGCCACCACCGTGGCCGCCAGCCTGGTCCGATGAATGTGCGGACCGGTCCGGCGGGCGTCGTGCAAGGCTCGAACACTGAGTCGAGGAGGCCGATGTGTCGCAGCAAGAAGGGGAGCGCAAGCGAAACGGGCTGACCGCGTTGGCCCCGTCCACACAGGGACTGGCGGGCGGAGTCGGTGGCGTGCCACCGGGCACCATCTCGGTCCAGTCGACGGTCGGCGGGGTGAGCGGGCGCCCCGAGGAAGGCAACGTCATCGAGTTCGGCCGCAACCTGCGGCAGGTAGACGTCGGGGTCGGGCCGGACGATCTGCGGATCAGCCGGGTACACGGGACGCTGACCTATCGCCGTGCTGGTTGGCAACTCAGCAATACCGGCACCGTGCCCATCCGGCTACCGCAAGCCCGGCTGTTGTTTCCGCGGGAGGAGCCGTTCCCGCTGCTCACCGGCTATACGCCGATGTTCATCCGTGGCTCGCACCACCGTGAGCATCTACTGGAGGTCTACGTCACCGGCGACGACGGCGACGTGCGGGCACCCCGGCACGAGCATGTCACCGATGTGGCGCCACCGTGGCCGTTGCGGCCGGAAGAGAAACTGGTGCTGGTCGCGCTCGGCCAGTCGTATCTGTTCCACGAGCGCTGGCCGCAGCCGTGGACCTGGAAGGAAACCGCCGCGCTGCTGGCCACGGTGCAGCCCGAAGCGGGTTGGACCGATCGGGTGGTCGCCGAGTTGGTCGGCCGGGTGCGGGCCAAGCTCTCGGACGAGAAGTACGCGCGAGCCTGTGGGCGGCTGCCGGTCCCGGGCCTGACCAGGGACCAGCTGACCGAGCCGATCGGGAACATGCTGAACCACAACTTGATTCAAGAGTTGATCCAATCGTCGACCCTCGTGCCACGGGATCTCGACCTGCTCGACTAGTCACGACCGCTCCGGTGTGGCGACAGCAGCGTATTGCGCTGTCGCGCGGTCTGCTGTGCGAAACCCTTTCTGGTTCAGCGCATTGCGCCCCGGACCGGTCCGGCGAGCGTCGCGCGAGTATCTGATCGCGGAGTTCAACCGGGCTCGCAGCATCGGATACCGAAACGAAAGGCAATTCTCATGGCACACAACAGCATCCGCTATGCGGTAACGGCAGCACTGGCCGCTACAGCACTTTGGGCGGCAGCGGTACCGGCAACCGCGGCCACACCCGATCCGTCGACACTGGTGCCGGACGCGTCACGATCGGAGGCGCGCACCATAGTCGGCCAGGTCGCGTCCGGATCGGCGGGCCGTTACCAGCTGCCCGATCCGGGACCGTATCCGAACCGTGAGGAATGTGAGAAGGCGCGCGCGAAGTATTACGACCCTTCGCAATTGGAGTGCGTCTCCGTGCGAACTGGTCACTGAGCGAGGCACCCGGCCGCGTGGCAGCGACCGTCGCCGAACCCGCGGGAGGGGTGTGGGTTCGGCGGGCGGTCGCGCTCACCGTGTCCGCGGCGCTGGAGGATTTACAGCGAGGCGAGATCCTCTCGGTCAATACTTTCCGTGATCGTGTTCCTTCTCGTGCTCACCCGCGCTGTGCGGGAGATTCGTCTCTGCGGCACCGGTGGCCGGGTCGTACGGGAAGGAGACATGCTGATGAGTCATCCGCCAAACCCCTTGCCTGCGTCGGAAAATGCGGGTTCCGCGGGACCAGCTCTCGACAGCGGGCGCATCCGGGGGAGCGACCTGCATATGGTTGAGGCCCCAGGCGACGGCGAGATCGCCGTCGACCACGATCTTCAGATCTGGAACATTCCATGTGACGGTGCCGTCGGCGGAAGCGTCGAGGCCAGCTTGGCAGACCTCGCGAACGGCTCGTACGCCGACGTATTCCAGCGGCTGTTCGTGTTCGTAGGAGACGACGTCGTCGGCGATGGGAGCCATGAGACCGTCGATGTCCCTCGCGGCGGTGCTGTCGAACCAGCGTCGGTGGAGTTCGCGCAGGTCCTGCTCCGCGGCGACGTCGGCTTGCGCAGCCTCGGGAGAGTCCGTGTCGAGCGGGAAGGAATGGTGCTCATGCGCGACGACCCATCGACCGTCCTGCTTGCGCAGGCCGAAGGTCAACCGCAGTCGGTTTTCAGGATTGCTGAGAAAGTTCTTCTCGGTTCCGCACCGCAGCAGGGCGTGGGCGAAGGCGACGTCGTCACCGGCCGTGATGTCGAGTGACTCGATTTCGAAGGCGGCGCCTTGGCTCTGCCATTGGAAGAACGACGGCCAAGTCGCACGGTAGGCGTCGAGGCCGCGCACGCCCTGATGCGGTGGCGGCACGTCGAACATCACGATGTCCTCGGCATGGTCGGCGAGGACTGCGGGGAGGTCGCCGCTGTGCACCGACTCGGCCCAATGCTCGATCAGTGTGCGGATCTGCTTCTCGTCTGTGGACATGGTGTGCTCGGTCCTTTCGGGTTGTGTCAGGACTACAACCCGGGCCGCCCGGCAAACTCATCGCCGTTCACAGATCTTTTTCCGTCAGTTGCGCAGGCAGGCCGAACGACGGGAAGTCAGCGTCGAGGAACGAGACCACTTCTGCCACACGCCGATCGCGGAGCAGCAACAAATCCAGGCCGGACGGAATGTACGCGCCCTGTCCTGCCTCCCACCGGTACGTACCGAACGCGATCTGCCCGTTCGCCTGTGCCGGCCGGAACCGCCACCGATGCCGCAGGGCGGTGTCGACCAGGAACTCGCGCACCCCGTCGAGCCCCTCGTACCAGATGCTCAGCGGTGGCATCGAGTAGCGAACGTCCTCGGTCAGCATCGTCACGATCGTGTCCACGTCGCCCGCCTCCCACGCGAGCATGTACTTCTTTGCCAGGTCCCGCTGGGCGACCTCACCCAGCGCGTCGAGAGTCCGGTGTTGAGTGGTCGCCGGTAGCAGGTCGGCATGCACCTTGCGGGCCCGCTGCAGTGCGCTGTTCACCGCAGGCACCGTGGTGTCCAGCAGTGCGGCGACCTCGCCCGCGGTGAACCCGAGCACATCGCGCAGGAGGAGTACGGCCCGTTGCAGAGCGGAAAGGTGCTGCAGCGCGGCGACGAACGCCAACTCCACGGTTTCTCGTGCGATGACTCGGGTCTCCGGGCTCAACTGCGCTGTCCAGCCCATCAATTGATCCGGATAGGGTTCCAGCCACGTAGCCTCGGCTCGCGGGGTAGCTCCCGCTGCCAAATCGGTAGGCAGCTCACGCCGTCCGCGACGCTCGATGATCGTCAGTGACCGATTCGTCGCGATCTTGTACAGCCACGGTCGGATCGACCCCCGGTCCTCGAAGCTCTGCAGGCTGCGCCATGCGCGATCCAGGGTGTCCTGGACCGCGTCCTCGGCATCATGAACAGATCCCAGCATTCGGTAGCAGTGGGCACGTAACTCGTCGCGAAGCGGCGCGACCAAACGTCCGAACGCGTCGCCGTCACCCGCGCGCGCTGCCACCAAAAGTTTTGTGGCAGCGGACTCGCCCGGTTGATGTGCCTCGCGCACCCGGTCGGAGGGATCGTCCATGATCGTCACGCTACGCCGAACGACGTCGGAATTCACCGGCATCGCCACTGGTCGCCGCGCGTCCGCACACGTGCGCGGCAGTATGCCCGTCGTAGGTGCTCTTGAACGTCAGGGTGCTCGAATTCGCTTATCGCGTCACTGATTCGGACGCGTCAAGAATTCTGCTGCGGAAATCCGCCGGCACCTTTATTCGGGTAGCCCTTGCAGTTGAACAACGCATTCTGGAAAACACTAGTGATTTGCCAGTAGTTCGGCCGCGGGCTGCGCTGGCAGGCTCCCCGGCATGGACAGTGTGGTTTGGTCGGCGGCGCGCCGACGGGGGGTCATCGCCCTCATGGCATCGGCGATCGTGGCATCCATGACACAGGCCGGAGCGGCGGGGGCCGATCCGGAGCCGGTGAGTGCGGCGAGTGATCGGCAGGAACAGGTGCTCTCGACGCGGGACGGGGTCGTCACGTCCTATGTCAGCTATCTGCTGCCCTTGCCCGCGAACGCGCCCGCACATCCAGCCGCCTGCGATCGGGTCGGGTATCTACGGTATCGGTCCGCGGACGGGCCGGCCCGGTCGGCGGACGCGGCGCACATCGCGATCCAGGAGCAGGGGCTCGGCGGTGGCGCGCAGAACTCCGACAGCGTCGCGTTCAATACCGTGCATTCGGCGCGGGCCATGGGGCAGCAGATCGAATTCTGGGCGCTGGGACGGCGCAGCGCGTGCCTCGACGAGACCGAGGGTTTCGACTACGCCCTGCGCAGCGGCGACTACCTCGACGCGGTCGACTACTACTTCAACGGAAAACCGTTGGACGGCAAGGTGTTCCCGGGCATCAAGACGTCTGCCGAGCTGCCGGTACTCGATTTCATGGGTCTCGAACGCCTGGTGCGGGACCAGTACGAGGTGATGCTGGCGGAGGTGCCCACCCAGGCCGAGCGGCAACGGCGGTTCGTCTGCACCGGAATCTCGTTGGGCGGCTTGGTGACCGGGTTCTTCGCCGACTGGGACTTCGACGGACGCCCCGGCGCCGATCAATGCGCCGCCTTCGCCGCACAGGACTCCATGGTCTCCTCCGACCCGGTCGCCATCCAGAACACGCCCCTGCTGCACGACATCACCAATGCCCTTGTCTCACCGGTGAACATGGTGGCGCAGGACGGATTCCGGGCGGGCCTGCTGCCGCGCACCTTCGGTCCGCTACCGGTGCTCGGGACCAAGACCTTCCTGCTGCTGCGGTTGGCGGGTCTGGCCGCATACCTGGATCCCGAAGCAGAGAGCAGGTTGCTCGCGCACATCCCGCACGACCTGGAGATGGACACCACGCTCAACTACCTGTTCGCCCGCAGCTGGAGTGCCTTCGCCACCAATGGCGCCGACGGCACCGGCACCATGCGTGACTACCGGTTCACCAATTCCGCCTTGCTCGGAGTGCTGATCGACAACAACTCCTGCAACTTCACCCTCCTCCAGCAGGGACTGGGCGCTCTGGCCGGCGGGCCAGTGGAAGAGAAGACCTTCCCCAATCCCGGATCCGTTACGCAGATACCGCTTCTCGGCAATTACCTCAGAATCGGCGCGGGCCCGCAGACGCGCGTCGCGCCGACCGACCGTGGGGCGCTCTATACCTGGCGCAACTACGACGACGTCATCGGCGTCGGGTACACCGCGCCCGCGCATGAGACCGCCGATATCCGTGATGCCGCAAGACAACTCGCGATGGGCTCGCCATATGCGTACTGGGAGACCTACTTTCCGCTGCGCGTGGTGGTGGACCTCGGTGCGGGCTATGGCGGTGCGCGCAGCGGTGAGCTGAACGGGCTGCGTTACCACGGCATGAGCCGCACCAAACCCAACTACGCGGCCTTCGCGCAGGACAGCGTCGTGCAAGCCGCGGTGGGTGCGCTCTTCCCGACGCCGCCGTCGTCGACCGTTGTGACACTTCCTGGTTACAACCACGTCGACACCATCGCCGCCGCAGCGGTGCAGAACGACGGAAGCCCGGACTACAGCGGGGAAACCCTCGCCCGTTTCATCCGGACGCTCGGCTAGGCACTTCGTCGCCCGTCCGCGGGGAACTTTTCAGCTCGGCGTGCCCGAACGCGAAATCGGCACGCCGAGCGCAGCTTCGGTCCTCAGCGCGGACGATCGCCGGTGCCGGATTGCTCCGCTCTTTTCCAGGCCGCATGTATCTCGTCCGCGGTCGTCCTATAGAGCGCTGCCAGGTGCTGGGCTCGTTCCTCGGACAATCGGGTTCTGCCGCGCTCGATTTGGGCGAAGGCATCGGTGCGCATGCCCAGTGTCCAGGCGACCTGCGACTGGATCAGGCCCGCCAGCCACCGATATTCGGTGAGGGTTCGGGTGTCGGCGGGGAGGTCGAGAATTTCGTCCATCCCGACCTCCAGCACGGCGGCGACCCGATGCAGGAGATGGATCTGTGGCCGGCTGATGCCGGTGCACCAGCCGTAGACCGTGGTCACCCCGACGCCGCTACGCCGGGCGAGGTCGGCGATCGAGACACCCTCCCGGCGTCGAATCGCGTCGAAGCGTTCGGCATCGAAGCCGCGCGGGATATGTCTGTTCATTGCGGGAACTTCTCGATCGTCAGGTCGCTCTTGCGAATCGCGTGCGGCTTCGGAGATTTGGAGCAGTGCGGCGAGCGTGGACAGGCGTTTGATGGAGTCGCTGGACAACGCGGCCGAGGTGCGGACCAGCCGTCGTAGCGCGGTGCCGGACAGTTTGGCGGCGAGTGCTTCGTTCCATTGGCTGGAACCCAGTTCGGGGCCTGCGGCGAAATAGTCGTCCTCGACTTCGAAAAAGGTTGTCAGTGTTGCGATGACTTTCGCGGAGGGCTCGGTGCGGATGCCCCGGCGCAGTTGCGACAGATAAGGCGAGGAGATGCGGCAGCCGCGACGGTCGAGTTCTCGGCGGAGTTGTTCATTGCTCAGTGTCTTGCCGTGCTGTCCTTGCCAGCGGTCGATCAGGGCGTTGAGCTTCGCAGCGAACTCACCGGGTGATTCGCGGTTCGGGACCGGCTCGTAGCGCTCGGGTGCTTGCTGCATGGTCGGCTCCTCCAACAGACCAGTGGCTTCTCGGCTGAGGTCAGCGTCCGGGTGTGCGTCCGACTTGCTGTCCGGTGAGCAGGCCGGCCAGGGCGGGCCACTTCTGCACGAGCAAGTCGACGACATCGCCCTCGGTGAGGGTGCTGAATTGTTTGTTGGTTCGGCAGCCGGGCTGGGCAGGGCGGTCCTCGAGCCGGTCGACGACGAAGTTATAGGCGCGAGGTATCCAGGTGAGCAGTCCGGAAATGTGTTCGGCGAAGTATTCGCTGTCGTAGGTGATGGATTGGCCGGGATCGTCGCAGTACCAGTTGATCAGGCGGTCGGTGCCTGCGTACGGGATGAGCTCGTCGCTTTGCGCGTGGTAGACGTACATCGGCACGGTGGGTCGTTGTTTACCGAGCGCGTTTTCGTTGATCGCGTCGACAATGGCGGGTTCGGCCAGGATGCCGCCGGGCTCGGGGCCGGTGTAGCCGCCGAGATAGTTCCAGAACGGGAAAGTTGCCGAGCCATAAGGGCTGTGGCACAGGAAGCTCTTCATGGTCATGGTGAAACGGGTGAACCAGTCGGTCCTGGTTTCCAGTACCTGTTTCACGCCGGGGTACTCGGTGGCGAAGCCGGAAAAGGCGCCGCCGATCAGTCCGGCGCCGATGTTGAAGTTGTTCTGGCGAATGACCGCAGGCAAGTCCGCCATGGCGACACCGCCGAGACCGATGCCCACGATCTTCAGTTCCGGGGCATAGTCTTCGGCGTGTTCGGCGAGCCAGCCGGTGGGGATGGAGCCGCCCGAGTAGCCGAGCGCGGCGATGCGCGTGTCATTCCCGGCGGACAGTTCCAACGGCGTGAACTTTATCGCCGCGCGCATTGCGTCCAGTGTCGCCTGCCCGCCGATGACGGCGGCGCCGAACGCCGAGTTCGGGCCTTGGTAGTCGGGCATGGACAGCGCATAGCCCGCCGAGACCGCTTCCAGAACAGCGAGATTCGCTTCGCCCATGTTCACGAAGTCGGAGAAGATCGGGATGCTGCCCTGCTGGATGCCGTAGGACGGCGCGCAGTACATCGCGGTGGAGTCTTCGGCCACCTGATAGGACAACAGCTTTCGCCCACCTTCGGGCGCGGGACCGCGGGGCTTGATCAACGTGGTCACGGTGGCGATCGCTCGACCGTGGCTGTCGTTGGTGCGATACAGCACCTGCCAGGCGTCCACGTTCATCGGGATCACGTTCAACGCGGCCGGAGTGATCAATCGCGCCTTCAGGATATCCCCGGGTGCGGCGGCCTCGATCGCAGTCGCCGGCGCCCGGTAGAACGGATCGAGTTCCGGAGGGAGCACCGCGACCGGTAGCGGATCGATCGGCACGTCGGTTCTGCTCTCCGGCGCAGCCGTGGCTATTCCGCCGGTCAGTTGCACCGCCAATACCGTTATGGCGGAGAGCAATACCGTGTGAAGCCAGTGTCGTCGCCACCCCGTTGTGGATACCCGCATTCGCTTCCTCGCTCTCGGAGACAACCTCTGGTGCGGATCTGTACCGTTTTTCGTTCCGTTGCCGGATGGCGTCAGGGCGAGCCTCGGGAAATCCGGATGAGAGCCCTCTGACCTGCGCCGGGTGATTCGTATCCTTTGCAGTCTATGGGAGACTGTATAGTCTCCAGAAACTTCCTGCAACATGCTGGCTATGTTTTGTAAACGGACCGGTGTCCCGGAGACGAGGTAATCTGCAACAGTGGCGCCCTTGACCCCGCTCAATATCTCGCGTGACCGCCTCCCTAGTGGAAAACATCGGTTCACCAGGGAGGATGTCGTTTCGTCGCAGCGGGGCAGGATTCACCTGGGCTTGTTCGATGCCCTCCATGCCAAGGGCTACGCCGCGACCACGATCACTGACATCGCGGATCGCTCCGGGGTTTCCCGCCGCACCTTCTATCAGCAATTCACTGGCAAAGAGGATTGCTACCTCGCCGCCTTCGACGCGGTGCTGCCCGTGGTGATCAGCGCGATCGACGACAGTATCGAACGTTCCACGGGGGACTGGCGGGCCAGGATCGATGCCTCGCTGCACGCCTTCATCGATGTTCTGGTGGCCGAACCCGCTGCGGCATGGGCGCTACTGGTGGAATCCCTGGGCGCCGGCCCGGCTATCTCGGCCCGCCGCGTGCAGATGCTCGCGGCGTTCGCCGGTCGTGTTCGCGGGGCGTATCACCTTGCACAGCAAGATGACCCGGCGTTACCCGAGCTGTCACCGGAAATGTTCGATCTGCTCGTAGGCGGCTACGACGACCGTGTCCGCCACTGCATGACCACTCGCAGCATCAGCGAATTACCCAGCGTGACACCGCTGCTCGTGTACGCCACCCGCCGAGTGTTCGGCGATCCGATGTGACCGTGTGACCACCGCGGCATTCCCGGTGCCGGCAGGCGACAACGATCTCGGATGTGACGCTGATCGTCGGGCTCTGTAGGTTCTGGTGCAGAAGAATCAGCGAACATGCTGGACGTCGGAGGTGCCATGCGTTTGATCTCGAGTGGGCGGCACCATGCCAGCTTCGAATTCGGCGAACTGCAAGTGATTTCGTTGCGAGACGGGTACATCGATATGCCGCCGGCCCGGCTGCGCGGTGAAGACGGGTGCCCGCTCGAGGAGCTGCCTGCGTCCGTGCCGCTGGTCGACGCGAACTTGCGGCTGGCGGTCAACGCCTTCTTCGTCACCGACGGCACGCGATCGGTGCTGATCGACACCGGTGGGTGCGATGTCTGGCATGAGCCCACCATGGGTTCGATCTACGACGCACTCGACGAAGCGGGTATCGATCGCGCGCAGGTCACCGAGGTGGCCATCACCCACCGCCACGTAGACCATGTGAGCGGGTTGATCGCGCCCGACGGCACGGAGGCGTTTGCCGAACTCGAGCGGGTGTGGATCGGCGCGGGCGACACCTCGGTGTTCACGGGACGGCTCGAGCCGCTGCGCGACCGCGTCGTCCCGGTTTCGGAACAGGTCGCGATCACCGACTGGCTCACCGCGATCCCGACACCGGGCCACACCCCCGGCCACACCGTCTACAACGCCCGCAGCAGCGCCGGTCACCTGCTTGTCTGGGGCGACACGGTGCACGTGCCCACCCTCCAATTCGAGCGCCCGAACATCACCTGGGAGTTCGACGGCGACCAAGCCGGTGCCCGCACTGTACGAGCGTCGCTGCTCGAACAACTGACCCGACCACACCACTACGTGGCCGGCGCCCACCTCGACTCACCCGGCATCGCCCGCGTCACGCCCTCTGGCACCGGGTATGCACTGGAATACCTCGCCCCATCCCTCGCCTGATCGCAGCGCTGCCGTGGGCCGCGCCCGCGAAAGACGCGTTCATGCGGTCGAAGCACAGCCGCGACCTACTCACTCAGCAGGCGGCGGATCTTCTGGTCCGGGTACCGGGTGCTTCGGCTCTCCTGCTGGAACGCGCGTATGAACGCCGACATCGCCGCCGCGGTGGGCGCGTGCCGGGTGAGGATCGCGGCGGCCTGCGCCGGAATACCCTTCGGCGGTTCGCCTTCGGCGAAGGTGCGCACCATCTCGACCCGCGCCTCCCGGTCCCCCGGCGGCAGCCCGTACAGGGCGACGATCAGCCAGTTCACCAGGTAGGCGGCGGTGTAGCCGCGGTCGTAGCTCTGGTGTTGGTCGAAGAACGTGACTTCCTCGGGCGAGAGTTCGAATCCGCGGGAGAGCGCGAGGCCGTAGTCGCCGAAGTAGAGGCGCCGACCGTCGGTCAGGATGTTCTCGAAGTGCGCGTCGAGGTGCAGCAGCCCGCGGCTGTTCATGAACTGCGTGCCGTCGGCCAGTTCGCGCTCCACCATGGCGCAGGCCCGGTCGGCAGCTTCGTCGCCCGCCTCTATCTGGGCGTTCAACCATTCGTGCAGATTCTGCGGAAGGTACTCCAGAAACAGCGCGATGCTCGACGAAGCATCCTGGATGGCCTCGATCCGGTGGCGTATCTGCGGTCGGCCGTCCCAATAGGCGACGGCGCGGTCGATGTCGGCGAGTTCCTCGGGCAGCGGCGTCTTGTCCGGCAGTACCCGCCAGTGATACATCAACGGGAAGCCCTCGTGTTCGGCCGCGAGCACCCAGTTCGTCGTCATGATGTGCACGGCGAGTTCGCGCCAGGCCCCGAAGCCGGGCCCGCCGAGGAGCCCGACGCCGTATTGGCAGAACAGCGGCAGGTCGAACAGGTTCGCCGTGGACCGGACGTGTTCCGGCTGCCGTTCCAGGTCGGCGAGGGGGACTCGCTTCACGAAGACGGGGGTTCCGGCGACCTCCAGCAGCGCCGACTTCCCGCCGATGCCGGCGCCGATCGGTGCGGCCCCGTCCACGAGTTCGCGCAACGCGTAGTCGCTGTGCAGAGCCAGGGCAGTGGAGACGGCGCCGTGGGCGCGCAGTCGCGCCTGGTGTGACAGGTCGGGAGTCGTCGCCGCGTGAGGTGACATTGCTACTACCCTGCTTCCCGGCCTGTTGCTTGACCGATCTTGTGCTGTCGGGTTAGCTTTTCGCTGGTTTTCATGATCGTTGAGTTTTGAGGGAGTGACGTCCATGCCTACGCGCCCGCAAGGGCCGTTGTGCACCGCCGGGGTGGGTTTCCAGCTCTAGCCCGCAGTAGATCGCGCTGGTGTCAGCGGCCTGTGTCCTTGTGCATGTGGTTCGTATTTGTCTGCACCAGTGAAGGATTCACTCTCATATCATGTTCGATCATTCTTTGCGCTCGCCCGAGCGCGCGCTGAGCGGCCGCAACGTTCTCATCTGTGGCGGGAGCGTCGCCGGATCGGCGTTGGCGTATTGGCTCAGCCGGTACGGCTGCCGGCCGACCGTGGTGGAAGCCGCGCCCTCGCGCCGCGACAGTGGTTTCGCGGTCGACTTCCGCGGCGCGGCACATCTGACCGTCCTGGAACGGATGGGGATTCTGGACGACGTACGCGGGCTACAGACCGGCGGAGTTCCGACGACGGTCGTCGACGGGGCGGGTCGCGGGCTCGCGGCGGTTCCGATCGAGTGGGGCGGCGGCCAGATCGAGATCATGCTCGGCGATCTGACACGCGTGCTGCACGAGCACACGCGGGACGGTGCCGAGTACATCTTCGGCGATGCGGTCGCCGCCCTGGAAGAATCCGAAGATGTTGTGCGCGTTGGCTTTCGGCGGTCGCCATCGCGCACGTTCGACCTCGTCGTGGGTGCCGACGGGCTGCATTCCACGGTGCGGCGCTTGGCTTTCGGGCCGGAGTCGCGGTTCGTCAGCCACCTGGGCTATTACGTAGCCGCTTGGACGGCGGCCGATCAGGTCGGGATCGACGGCACTGCGTTGATGTACAACGTCCCGGGGAAGATGATCATGGCGGTGCCCCGTCCCGGCGGTTCCGGGAAGATCGACGTCTACGCCCTCTTCGCCGGCGACAAGATCGATGATGATCGTGATCCGTTCCGGCAGAAGAAGATCCTGGCCGAGACGTTCGGCGGTATCGGCTGGGAAACGGCCGCATTGCTGGACGGTTTGGCCGATACGCCGACGCTGTATTTCGATTCCATCAGCCGCGTCGACGTCGACTCCTGGTCCATCGGGCGGACGGTACTGCTGGGCGATGCCGCCGCCGGCGCCACCCTGGGCGGCAAGGGCACCGGGTCGGCGATGGTCGCGGCGTACGTCCTCGCCGGAGAACTCGCCACAGCCCAAGGCGACCACCGAAATGCGTTCCACGCGTACGAATCCCGTCTTCGCGACTACGTCACCGCCTGCCAGGAAGGTGGGCAGGCGACCGCTCGGTTCCTGGCACCGCCGACCGCCGACGCGCTCGACGCACGCAACCGGCTGCTCAACGAGGAGAGCGCGATGGACGAACAGCTCGAGGACAGCCGCGAGACCGCGGCCGCCATCGAACTCGAGGACTACGTGGCGGCGATGCGGTAGTCCCCGACGGCTGTGCGGTGGAACATGCAGCGCCGCACAGCCGTTCGGCCCCGAAGGTCTCGACGGGACGGCCAGGGTGTCGGTGACGCGAACCGGTGCGCTCTATTGCGGCGGTTGGAAACCGCCGATGCTCTGCTCGAGCAGTTCGGCCAGCCGCAGCGGGGTGCGGTCCTCGAACGCCGGGCCGATGAGCTGGACGCCGACCGGCAGGCCTGCGGGGGACAAGCCTGCTGGTATGGCCGTGGCGGGCAGGCCGGGCATGGTGGCCAGACCGGCCCAGACCAGTTGGTCGAAGAAGGGGTATTCGACACCGTCGATATCGATCCGGCAGTCCAGCAGGTTGGGATTGTGGTCGTGCGGGAACGCGGGGGTGGGCGTGATCGGGCACACCACGGCATCGAATTCGGCGAAGAACTGCCGCCAGCCGTGCCGATGGAGTTCGCGACGGTCGTTCGCCGCCATCCAGTCGCGGTGACTGAACAGCATCCCGCGCAGCCGCGAGGCGTCGAGACTCTGGTCGTCTGCGCGCAATTCGGCGGCGCGAATCCGCAGCTGCTCGTCGGCTTCGACGGGGAAACGCGCGACAGAGCCCGAGAACAGCAACTGGGTGTAGAGCGTTGCCGCGTCGGCCAGATCGGGCAGCAGCGGACTGTGCCGTTCGACGGCGGCACCGCCGGCGACCAACGCATCGGCCACCCGGTGCACCGCCGCCCGCACCGCGGACCCGGTCGGAATGAACGGGTGCTCGTCGAGGACCAGGACCCGGAACTCACTCAGCCGCTGATGGCGTGCGGGCGGTAGGGCCAACTTGTGCGCCACGCCGCGCGTCAGCGGATCCGGTCCGGCCATCACGTCGAGCAGGAGCGCGAGGTCGCGGGCGGTGCGCGCCATCGGGCCGACGACCGCGAGGTCGAGATCGACCGGCAACGCCGGTGCGAGCGGCGCGACCATGCCGCGGTTCGCCACCAGCCCGAGGGTCGGTTTGTGTCCGTAGACGCCGCAGAAATGCGCGGGGGTGCGCAACGAACCGGCGATGTCGGAGCCGATGGACAGCGCGCCGAAGCCGGCCGCCAGAGCCGCCGCAGATCCGCCGGAGGACCCACCGGGCGTGCGTTCGTGATCCCACGGATTATTGGTGGTGCCATAGATCTCGTTGTAGCTCTGCAGACCTTGCAGCCCCGGCGGCACGTTGGTCTTACCGAGCAGCACCGCACCGGCCGCCTTCAGCCGCGACACCTGCACCGCGTCCTCGGCCGGCCGGTAGTTCCGGTGTTCGGGCAAACCCCAGTTGGTAGGCAATCCGGCGACGTTGTAGCACTCCTTGACCGTCACCGGGATACCGAGCAACGGCAGATCCGCGCCGCGGGCGCGCTCCTCGTCGGCATGGCGCGCGGCGTCGCGCGCACGGTCGAAGTCCGGGACACAGATCGCGTTGATCGCCTTGTCCTCGCGCTCGATACGGGCGATCGCCTCGTCGGTCAATTCCACCGAGGACACCGCGCCGGCACGCAAAGCAGTCGAAAGTTCTTCGGCCGAGAGAAAGTTCCACTCCATGCCGCCGAAGCTAGAGGTCCGCCGAGTAAGCCACGAAATATCTTTTCGCGCAATGGAAAAGTCGCCGGGGTCGTCCCCGTCGTGCCGCCGAAGCTGGATCGCCCGAGGTCAGAGCGTTTACCGGGATCGACTTCACCGGTGCAGGGCATGTGCTGTCGCGTCGTGCAACGGGATGGATGTCTCAATTCTCGCGCCGCTTGACCCGCGCCGAGCATCACCCATATGAACGGCCCGCACCCACCCGGGCTGCCCGCGGCCGCCGTGGTCCTAAAGGTGCACTTGATAGCCGTTCGGATCATTCAACTCGGCAAACCGTCTCGATACAGTGAGCGGGTGCCGTGGAATTCGGGAGTTCGTGGCCGGACTTTCCGCGCATCACGACGAATTCGAGTGAGTTGAAAGGAGAGCTGGTATGAAGGCCGTTCTCGTGTGCAAGTCGAAGTACCACGGCAACACCAAGAAAGTCGCCGATGTGATCGCCGGGGTGCTGCACGCACGGGTTGTCGATCCGGCGGACATCACTGCTGCCGACCTCTCCGCCTACGACGTGGTGGGCTTCGGCTCCGGTATTCACCTGCAGAAGTTCTATCCGGAGCTGCTGGCGTACGTTGCGGCCTTGCCGACGGGACAGCGCGGCAAGGCATTCGTGTTCGCGTCCAGCGGTTTCAAGGACTCCGGACCGACCGCTTTCTCCGCCCCTTTGGTCAAACTGTTGCAGGAGAAGGGCTTCGAGGTGATCGACACGTTCTCGAGCCGGGCGTTGGACACCTTCGCGCCGTTCAAGATCTTCGGTGGGATCCGGAAGGGGCGGCCCAACGCCGCCGATCTGGATGCCGCGCGTGAATTCGCCGCCGGACTACTCGCTCGCCACGGCGCCATTTCCTGACCCGCGGCTGACCCGCCGGGACTCTCCGGTTCTGCGTGCCCGGCGGGTCAGGGTATTCATGAACCCGACTCGGTCTGCTATCGGCCGGTAGGCCAGGACCAGCTGTAGCGCAGCGGCCCGAAGTGGCCGAAACCCAATGTGGCGCTGCAGATCTGTTCCTTTATGGCGGCGGCAACGCGACCGGTCAGCACCGGGCGGCGCGGCCGGTCGGCCAGGTCGGAGGTCTGGATCAGGGCGTTGTGCCGGCCCAGGCTCATCGCCTGACCGACGTACTTGCGGCGCACCGGTTTCGGCTCGCGGCCATCGATCAATGCCAGCACGGTGTCGGCGGCGTGCACCCCGGTCGGGTTGGCCGCCTGGGCGCTCATCCGCAGCGGGCGTGCCGCGAAAGCGCAGCCGTCACCGGCGCCGACGATAGTCGAAGCGCTGGTGCTGACGAGGGTTTCGGAAACCTGCAGCGCACCGGACTGTGTGGTGGCCAGGCCACTGCCTGCGGCCAGCTCGGGTGCCTGGAAAGCCGTTGTCACCAGGGTGAGTTCGCTGCCGAGGTGACGGCCGTCGTCGAGGACGAGCTTGTCGTCGAAGATCTCGACCACCCGGGTGTTCTCCGTGACGAGCACACCGGCCTCGCGAAAGTATCGCCGTAACCGGTTCTGCGCGTGGGTGTTCAGTGTGGCGCCCAGCGAACCGGCGCTGATCAGCCGCACGGCGAAGCGATCCAGTTCGTTGAGTTCGGCCGCGGTTTCGATACCGGTCAATCCGCCGCCGACCACCGTGACGGTCGCACCATCCGGCAGTGCGTCCAATCGCTGACGGGCTGCGACCGCATCCTCCCAGGTGGACACCGACACGGCGAACTCGGCGGCACCGGGGATCCCGGTGCGGCCCGCGCGGCTGCCCACGGCATAGACCAGGTAGTCGTATTCGAGGCTTCCTGAATCGAGCAGCTCGACCCTACGTGCCTGCGCATCGATGAATCCGGCGCTGTCGTGCCGGAATTCGACCGTGTCGGGCAGATGGTTCCGCATCGGTGACACCGCAGCGTGATTGCCCGCGACGTACTGGTGCAACCTGATCCGCTCGACGAATTCGGCACGCGGATTGACCAGCGTCACCGCGGTATTCGCCCGGGCCAGCCGGGTCGCGGCCGCGACACCCGCATAGCCTCCACCGAGCACGACCACCTTCGCCTGTTTCGACGAAACCCGCATCACCACAACCCCTCCGTTGAACCAACCCGCGGCCGGATGACGCCATCACGGCCGCGACCGATGGTAGTTGCTGGGGTGCGCGGCTCCGTAGTGGCTGCGCCGCAACCAGGGATTCGGTAACACGGTCCGGTCGGCTCAGGTCGATATCTGCTTCACGTCGCTGATCAGCCAACGGCTGTCGGGTTGCTCTTCGGCGGTTACCACCATCGCGGTGAGGGAGACGGACTGTTCGGCTGCCGAGTCGTTCGTCGTGGCCAGCTTGACGTAGCCGACGCCGAGCGCGGTGCCGCCGGTGATGGCGCGCAGGCCGCAGTTGAAGTCCATGACCTGACTACGGCGATTGGTGGCAAGCAGGTATTCCCGAGTCGCGTGCTGAGTGTCGATCAGGTGCTTGCGGTGCGCTCCGGTACTCGAAGCTATTGCGCCGGTGAAGTATTCGTCCAGTGAATGCGGTGCATATGTGGAGATGTGGTTCATGTAATTGTGAATCGCATGGAGCGCGGCGATATGACGACTGCCGATACGTGATATCTCGGGCGCGAGATCGGCTGCGGGGGCGGCCTGCGTCGTGAGGGTGCTGGACGTCGTCGGCGTCGGGCTGGTGGTGCCGGGAACCGCGGCGGACGAGACGTTTTCACTGTTCCGGCCCTGCACCAGGGCGCCGATTCCGATGGCGCCCAAGGGAAGAGCGCCGACCAGGGCGGCGATTTTTCGCCGGGACACGGTTTTCCTGATCGGCCGTGCGTCCGGGAACGGCGGAGGCTCTGCCGGTCGAAAGGACAGCGATTCATCTTCGGATGGAGTCACGATGATCCTCGGGTTGGACGGCGTGATGGGGGACTGGCAGGAGCGGCCGACGCACGATGCTACCGAGAGCACCGTGATTCAGCGGCGGATTCGCATGGACGGATCTGGCGTGCGGTGATCGTGTCCGAATTGGACGAGATGTGATTACTGTGAATATCGCGTATTTTATTGAGTAGCATCCGCTTTGAGGGCTTAAACCATTACCGGTCGGCTGTTTCGCGGGGTTGATCGGCTCGTGCGACCGACCGCGCGGGCCACCGTGTTGCGTAGCATGAGGCCCGGCCGGGTGCGGGCACATGAGCCGGGAGACCAAGCCGACGCGTTGCTGCCGTTGGCCTACTTCACGGCAGAGTTGCGACTCGTAGGCAGCGAAGGCGCGGGCGTGATCATCTGGATGGTGCTCAGGGACGAGCGCTGAATCTCAGCGGGCGCTGCCGATGTTTCGGTCCGCTTCGGAGCCGTGGAGCATGAGCGTGGTCTCCTCGATGCGGCCGAAGCGTCCGTCGGGTGTGAACTCGCCGAAAACGTAGACCTCCGTGCGAACGGTCGATCCGTCCGTCTTGGTGATCTCGACGGTGTGGCGATCGGCGTAGCGGGGGCCGTCGTACAGCTCGTCATGGACCTCCACAGTTCCTGCGGCCACGATCGTGCGCAGATGGGCGATGTGCTCGATGAACCCCGCGCGGTCGGCCCACTCGCCGTCGGTGCGTTGGCGGTAGTCGGGGGCGAAGTGCCGGTCGGCGGCCTCGTGCAGGTCGAGGTCGGGGGAGAACAGCAGGTCGGTGAGGGCGGCACGGATATCGGTCCGGTTCATGGAGAGTCCTTTCACAGGCAATGTGCGTGCGTCGCGCACGCACTACGGCGAAGCTAGCACATGATGCGTGCGCGGCGCACGGTAGTCTGGGAAAATGCGTAACGAGGTAGGAGGCGAGATCGCCGACGCGCTGGGTGTGTTGCTCAGGCGCGCCACGCGGGTTCAGCTGTACAAGACGCTGACCGCCGACATGGGCGAAGCGCTGGACGAATGGACCTATCCGGTCTTGAGCGCGGTGGCCCGGATCGGCCCTCGAAGCGCGGCCGACCTGGCCTCGGAGGTGGGGCTCGATCGCTCAGGCGTCACTCGCCGCGCCTCCAGACTGGAACAGGCCGGGCTGCTCTCCCGTGAACCCGACCCCCTCGACCGGCGCGCGACCCTGCTGGTCCTCACCGAGCAGGGTGAACGTGCGGTGGACGAGCTACGCCGCCGTCTGGCCGCGCACATCACCGCAAGCCTCACGACCTGGCCGCCCGGCGAAGCCGAGGCGTTCGCCCGCGGCCTGAGCCGGTTCATCACCGAAGGTCCCTTTGCGTGACGGCGACGCCCGCCCTCGGTGCGGGCGGCCGAGTCGGAGGTCCGCCGGAGCAGCAGTCACGCCACCCTCTCGGCGGTAGGTGCCAACCCGTCATCGACTAACTCAGTCGGTATTCAACTTGATCTGTATGCGAGCAATGGTGTGCATGCATTGTGCCTGCGGAGATACGATTTGTTGGCGGATTCTGGATTAGCCGCGACAGCCGGTTGCGCCCCGGATGGCTTCGCAGCGAATGGTGCGCGAGAGAAGATTTACCCCGTCATCGCGGTGACGCTCGGCACGTAAGCACTCACCTCATTGGACAAACCCGCCGGCTCGGTCTGCCGCTGCTCGACGTTGATGGATCTTGATCAGTTCACCGCGGACTTGGGTTCATCTGCGAGTCGACGCGGGCAGACAGTCGTTGCGCGGGCATGGCCCGTGCCTGCAATCGGACGGGCCGGCTTGTCACACGACGGTGGCCGGGTGTGGCGTCGAACAGTGGGGCGGCGGCGTTGGGGAACGCCTCCGAAACGCTGACGCCGTTGCACGATCGCGAGTCCAGAATCGAGCGCGATCTGCTGGCGCCGCGTGCCGAGTAGTTGCGGCGCGTGTGCAGTGGGCCGGCCTGCGTGAGGTGCGCCGCAGGTGGGCGTGGTCGCGAGCCCATACACCGTGATTGCTGGGTTTGCATGCGTTCTGGAAAACGTGGCAGGACGGACACGCCGACACATCTGGCCTTCGTCGGTTCTGGACCAGCGACCGGCCCGTTATCCCGAAGAGGCCAGTCGGTCGGGTACGCGGCTGGTTCCTGACTCTGCGGAGCAAATCTCTCGCGTGTGTCGTGATCGCGTGCTCGCAGGTGCCGACGCGCGGCGCGAGCGGGGGAATGTTTGAAAGAGTGCTGGTAGGGGCATATGTGTCGGATTCGGGAGCGGGGCGGCTCCAAAACCCGACACGGGTGCCGCCGGGTGGTGCGCGAGAGGGGACTTGAACCCCTACGTCCGTGGACACCAGAACCTAAATCTGGCGCGTCTGCCAATTTCGCCACTCGCGCGTGATGGTACGACCGTCCAAACTCTACCGGGCTTGACCGCGTTCGCGAAGCTCCGGGCGGGCGTGGCGTACTGGTCGGTAACCCTACCAGGGATTATAACGATTTGATAAATCTCAACATGAGGAGCACTCATGTTTCCTACGTGTTAGTAACCGGGTAGACCAGCGCGTTCAAACATGAGGAGGGGTCATGTTTGTCGCGATTCTGGTACGGACGTACCGAAATACTCGAGGGTAGCGACTTCGCCGGCGAGCAAACGTGAGGATTTCCTCATGATTCTGTGGAATCCTCGCCGTTATCAGGCCCCAACGCTGAGGATCACCTGCGCCCGGAGGAAGCGGCGTGTCTCGGAGGGCATGTCGCCAGGAGAAGGAAGTCGAGCTGCCTTGACGATCAACGAGAGCACCGAGGCCGGTACCGGACAGAGCGCGAAGGTCGGTGGAGCCACCCGCGCGGGAGGCACGCGGTCGCCGCTGCTGGACCGCCTGTTGAACGGGACGCCGTACGCGCTCGCGTTCGGCGGGCAGGGCGCGCAGTGGCTCGACGAGCTCGCCGACATCAGCCGCGACAGCGCGCTGGAGCCCGAACTGACTGCCCTGGTAAACGAGGCGGAGGCGATGCTGGAGCCGGTGTCGGCACAGCTGCTCGTGGTGCGCCCGGTCGGCTTCGATCCGGTGGGCTGGATGCTGGAAGACGATCTGGTCGACACCGAGCTGGGTGAGGTCTCGGCCGCGCCGCCGGCGCAGGTGCTGCGTTCGGCCGCGGTCTCGATGCCGGGTGTGCTGCTCTCACAGGTGGCCGCGATGCGCGCGCTGCGGCTGCAGGGGCTGGACCCGGCCGCGCACGCGCCGGTGGCGATCGTGGGGCACTCGCAGGGCAGGTTGGCGGCGACGGCCGTGGAAGCCGGCGGTCAGCGCGACGCCGAGATCCTCGCGCTGGCCCAATTGATCGGTGCCGCCGCGGGTCTGGTGGCGCGTCGGCGCGGGCTGATGCCCGTCGGTGAGCGCTCGCCGATGGTCGCGGTGTCGAACGTGGACCCCGAGCAGTTGCGTGCCGTGGTGGCCGAGGTGTCCGAGGGCGTCGACCCGGTGGCGGCCGCGGTGGTGTCGATCCGCAACGGTCGCCGGCGCGCGGTGCTGTCCGGCGCTCCCGCGCAACTGGAGCGGGTGCGTCAGCGCTGCGCCCAGATCCATGACAAGCAGGCCGCCGAGCGCGAGAGCAAGGTGCGCGGCGGCGCGATCTTCGCGCCGGTGTTCGAGGACGTGGCCGTCGATGTCGCGTTCCACCACCCGGCCCTGGCCGACACCGTCGATCTGGTGACCTCGTGGGCGGGTCAGTGTGGGTTGGACGCGGCGCTGGCCGGCGCGCTCGCACAGGAGATCTTGGTCGACCCGATCGACTGGGTGGAGATCGTCGACGGTGTGGTTGCCGCAGGCGCACAGTGGATTCTGGATCTCGGCCCCGGCGACCTGCTGTCCCGGCTGACCGGTGGTTCGCTGAAGGGCACCGGCGTCGGCATCGTGGCCGCCGCGACCCGCGCCGGGCAGCGCAGCCTGCTCACCCCGGGCGCCGCGCCGGAGACCGCCGCCGCGTGGACAGAGTTCGCGCCGCGCCCCGTGCGCCTGCCGAACGGCCGCATCGTGGTGGAGACCGCGTTCACCAAGCTCACCGGTCGCTCGCCGATCCTGCTCGCGGGCATGACCCCGACCACCGTCGACGCGAAAATCGTTGCGGCGGCCGCGAATGCGGGCCACTGGGCCGAACTCGCCGGTGGCGGTCAGGTGACCGAGCAGATCTTCGCCGACCGGGTGGCCGAGCTGAAGACGCTGCTGCAGCCGGGCCGTGCGGTGCAGTTCAACTCGCTGTTCCTCGACCCCTACCTGTGGAAGCTGCAGCTGGGCGGGAAGCGCCTGGTGCAGAAGGCGCGCACTGCGGGTGCGCCGTTCGACGGCGTCATCGTCACCGCAGGCATTCCCGAGCTCGAGGAAGCCGTCGCGCTGATCAACGAGCTCACCGAGGTCGGCATCTCGCATGTCGCGTTCAAGCCGGGCACGGTCGCGCAGATCCGGGCCGTACTGCGGATCGCCGACGAGGTGCCCGACTACCCGGTGATCATGCACATCGAGGGCGGCAAGGCCGGCGGGCACCACTCCTGGGAAGACCTGGACGACCTGCTGCTGGAGACCTACGCCGAGCTGCGCAGCCGGGACAACGTGGTGGTCTGCGTCGGCGGCGGCATCGGAACCCCGGAGCGCGCAACGGAATACCTCACCGGCGCGTGGGCGAGCGCCCACGGCTACCCGGTGATGCCGCTGGACGGCGTGCTGGTCGGCACGGCCGCGATGGCGACGCTGGAGGCGACCACCGCCCCCGAGGTGAAGCAGCTGCTGGTGGACACCCCGGGCACCCCCGACTGGGTCGGGGCGGGCACCGCGTCCGGCGGAATGGCTTCGGGCCGTAGCCAATTGGGCGCCGACATCCACGAGATCGACAACGCCGCCTCGCGCACCGGACGGCTGCTGGACGAGGTCGCCGGTGACGCCGACGCCGTCGCCGCCCGCCGGGACGAGATCATCGCGGCGCTGAACGGCACGGCCAAGCCGTATTTCGGTGACGTCGCCACGATGACCTACCAGGATTGGTTGCAGCGCTACGTAGAGCTCGCGGTGGGCTTGGACCGCCGCAAGGATTTCGACTGCGGCAGCGATATCGGGGACGCGATCGCCGACGCCACCCGCTCGCTGTGGCTCGACATCAGCTGGCGCGATCGTTTCGCGGAAATGATGCGCCGCACCGAATCTCGGCTGCATCCGGCCGACCGCGGCGAGATCCCGACGCTGTTCCCGACCGACGACGCCTTCGAGAACCCGGTCGCGGCGCTGTGCGCGTTGCAGGAGCGTTACCCGGCGGCCGCGCACACCCGGCTGCACCCGGCCGATGTGCCGTTCTTCGTCGCGCTGTGCAAGACCCCCGGCAAGCCGGTGAACTTCGTGCCCGTCGTCGACGGTGACGTGCGCCGCTGGTGGCGTTCGGATTCGCTGTGGCAGGCCCATGATCCGCGCTATTCCGCCGATCAGGTGTGCATCATCCCGGGCACCGTCGCGGTCGCTGGGATCACCCGGGTCGACGAGCCGGTGGGCGAGCTGCTCGACCGCTTCGAGCAGGACACGGCCTACTCGCTGGTGCGGGCCGGTGTGGTGCCGGTCGCGATCGACGCGCGCCGCGTCGCGGGCGTGACGACCGGAGCGATCGACACCGTGCTCGCCGCGCCCGACCTCGAATGGTCCGGGCGTACCACGGTCAACCCGGTGCACCGGCTCGGTGAGTTGTCGGAGTGGACCGTCGACGGCAAGGGGGCGGTGCATCCGCCGAGCGGCGCCACGCTGACCGAGACCACCGGCCCGGTCGCCGAGCACGCCTACGTCGAGCTGACCGTTCCGCTGTTGGGCAGCAACGTGGTTCGCATCCGGATCACCGTGCCGACCGCCGTCTACAACGGTGGCGCGCCGGTGGTCACCGAGGCCGACGCCACCGCGGCGATGTCGGCGCTGCTCGCCGTGGCCGCCGGGCAGGACCTGCCCGAGGTGAAAGGCAAGGTCGCCCACCTCAACATCGCGTGGACCCCCGACCTAATCGCCGATCACGCGGGCGTGACCGGTTCGGGTCTGCCGTCGACGCTGAGCACGCTCGGCCGCACCGTGCCCGACGTGCTGGTCGGCGCCTGCTGGCCCGCCGTGTTCGCGGTGCTCGGCGCGGCGCGTGCGGCGGACGGAACCAGCGTTATCGAGGGCATGCTCGATCTGGTTCATCTCGATCACCAGATCCACCTCGCGGGCGAACTGCCCACCAGCCCAAGCGTTCTCGCGGTCCGCGCGGAGGCGGGGGAGACGCTCGACACCGATCTCGGCCGCGTGGTCGAGGTGCGGGTGCGGATCGCGGGTCTGCTGGACCGGCCGGAAACCGGGCTGTCCATGCCGACCGTCGCCACGCTCACCGAGCGGTTCGCCATCCGCGGCCGCAACGGCGCGGGTGAACTGACCGATCCGCCGCGCGCGGCGGGTACGGTCGCCGACACCGCGACCGACACCCCGCGCCGGCGTCGCCGTGACGTGACCATGGTCGCGCCGCGCACGATGAACGCCTTCGCCGCGGTCTCCGGCGATCACAACCCCATCCACACCAGCGATGCCGCGGCCAAGCTGGCCGGTCTGGGCGGCCCGATCGTGCACGGCATGTGGCTCTCGGCCGCGGCCCAGCACGCGGTGTCGGCGGTCGACCCGGACAGCACGGTTCCGGCCCGCACCCTGACCGCCTGGACCACCCGGTTCCTCGGCATGGTTCGCCCCGGCGCGGAGATCGACGTGCGGGTCGAGCGGGTCGCGGTGGACGCGGGCAGCGAGATCATCGAGGTGTCCTGCCGTGCCGCAGGCGATCTCGTGATGACCGCGACGGGTCGCACCGCCACGCCGCGGACCGTCTACGCGTTCCCGGGCCAGGGCATCCAGCGCAAGGGCATGGGCCTGGACGCGCGCACCCGGTCCAAGGCCGCCAAGGCCATCTGGGACCGCGCCGACAAGCACACCCGCGACGCGCTCGGCTTCTCGATTCTCGCTGTGGTGCGCGACAACCCGACCTACCTCAAGGCGCGCGGCGTCGAACACCGGCACCCGGACGGCGTGCTGCACCTGACCCAGTTCACTCAGGTCGCGATGGCGGTACTCGGTGTCGCCCAGGTGGCCGAGCTGCGCGAAGCGGGCGCGTTCATCGAGGGCGCGATGCTGGCCGGGCACTCGGTCGGCGAGTACAACGCGCTCGCCGCCGTGGCCGGCGTGCTGCCGCTGGAAGCGGTGCTCGAGGTGGTGTTCCAGCGCGGTTCGGCGATGCACGAGCTGGTGCCGCGGGATGACAAGGGCCGCAGCGACTATCGGATGGCCGCGATCCGGCCCTCGCAGATGGGGCTGCCCGACGACGAGGTGATCGACTTCGTCGCCGGCATCGGCGCCGAGGTCGGTGAGTTCCTCGAGGTGGTCAACCTGAACCTGCGCGGTTCGCAGTACGCGATCGCGGGCACGGTGGCCGGACTCGAAGCGCTCGAGGCCGAGATCGACCGTCGCCGTACCGAATTCGGCGGCAAGCGGGCCTTCATCCTGGTGCCGGGCATCGACGTGCCGTTCCACTCCACCGTGCTGCGCAAGGGCGTGCCGGAGTTCCGGCACAAGCTCGAGCAGCTGCTGCCCGCCGACCTGCATCCGGAGGTTCTGGTCGGCCGCTACATCCCGAACCTGGTGCCGCGTCCGTTCTCCCTGGAGCGCGAATTCATCCAGGAGATCGCGGATCTGGTGCCGTCAGAGCCGCTCGCCGCGGTCCTTGCGGACTTCGAGGGCTGGGCCGCGCGCCCGACCGAGCTGTGCCGCGTCGTGCTGGTCGAGCTGCTCGCCTGGCAGTTCGCCAGCCCGGTGCGCTGGATCGAGACCCAGGATCTGCTGTTCACCGATATCGCCTCGGGTGGTCTCGGCGTGGAGCGCTTCGTCGAAATCGGTTTGGGCGCAACCCCGACCGTGGCGAACCTGGCCAGCCAGACCCTGAAGCTGCCCGCGTTCAGCGGCACCACGGTCGAGGTGCTCAACATCGAGCGCGAGGCCGGGATCGTGTACTCGACCGACACCG
>NZ_BAUA01000171.1 GCF_000710915.1 Nocardia brasiliensis IFM 10847 | reverse complement strand
GATATCGCCTTCGACACGCTGCCGTCGGCGCGGGAGATCCTGCGGGAGCTGGAGACCGCCGATCGGGAGCCGATCGTCTATCTGATCCGCGGCCGCTCACAAACCGGTAAGTCGACCCTGCTCAACGAGATTCGCACCAGGCTGCGGGCCCGCGGCATCCCGCTACAGGACGCGCTGGTCACCGCGACCGCGGACCCGATCCCGGTCGCGGGCAACGGTTTCGGCGGCACCCGCACGGCAACGACGCCCCGCCCGGCCCTGGTCATCGACAACGCGCACACGCTGAGTCAGTCCGATCTCGACTTCCTCTGCACCGCCATCGAATCCGGGACGCGCACGGTGGTGCTGGCCACCCAGCAGCGTCCGCACGATCCGCGGCTGCGCGTCCTGGCCGACACCGTGGCCCGGCGCGGCCGGGTGGTCGAACTGCGCGCGCTCGGCGTCACCGATATCGCGCCGTTCGCCCGGGAACTCGGCATGATGGTGCCGCGCCAGGTGGCCCAGCACATCCACCGCCAGACCGACGGCATCCGCGGTGGCGTCGTCGCCGCGCTGACCGCCGCCTGCTCTGCCCGCCTGGACGCGGGCATCAACGCGGTCGACGCCGCCGTCGCCGCGTGGGCCCGCGCCCTGCTGGACAACCTGGAGCCGGATCTGCTGGAGACCCTCGTCGTCGCCACCACGGGCACCGGTTTGGACGCCAGTGAGCTCACCGAGGTGCTGGGCGTGGAACCCGTTGCCGCGCAGCAGCTCATCGATCGAGCCCGGGCCAGCGCCCTGGTCACCGACGCGGACCTGCTGCTCACCCCCGCGGTCGGACCGCTGCGCACCCTGCTCGGCGATCGCCGGTTCGTCGGCGTGCAGCGCAAACTGCTCGGTGCGCGGTTGGACGCGGGCCTGCTGCGCGACCACACCGCGCTGCTGCTGGCCGAATCGGGCGTACGCGACCCGCGCCTGGCCGAATTCCTCACCACGGCAGCGGAAAAGGCGGGCCGGGAGGCGGTGCGCTACTACGCGGCGGCCGCTGCGACCGGTGCCGACCCGGACCGCATCGCGCTGCGCTGGGCGGAGGCAGCGGGACGCAACGGGGACGGCGAGACCGCCATGCGCCTGGCCGAGCCGGTGCTCGCCCGCCCCGGTGTCTCCGGCGCGGAGCTCGCCGACGCGGTGCGGATCTGCGCCGCCGTGCTGACCCGGCGGGGACTGGTCGCCCGTGCGGCACAACTGTATTCGTGGCTCGGCGCACAGCGGGTCGGCGCGGACTGGGCCGTCGGCGCCACGGTGCTCGCGCTCGCGGGCGACGTGGCGGGCGCGGCGCAGATGTCCGCCTCGGCGACCCAGTGGCCGCCGACCGAGGCCACCGCGCACGCCCGCTTGATCGCGGGTGCGCTCGCGGACACCCTGACCGGCCACGAAACCCCGGACGCAGCACCGCGATCCGCGAATCGCTCCGCCGCGGCGGTCTCCGCGCTCGTGCAGGCCGCGCACGCGGACTCCGGCGTCGACCGCTTCCTCCCGTGCACCGCGGTGTCCATCGCGACGCTGCTGTGCCTCGGCACCGGCGAACCGCGCCGGGCCGGTGACGCACTGCGCCGCGCCACCGCCAGCGGTCTGCGCTGCCATCAACTGCAGGTGCTCGCCGCTTGGACGGCGATGCTGGGCGGCGACGAGCGCGCCGCGGCCGCCACCGTCGCCACGCTCGAGCACGATTCGCTCGACCCACGCGACCGGCTGCTCGCGCACGGTGTCGCCGTCGGCCTGGCCCGGCGCACCGGCGACCACGTCGCGCTGGCCCGAGCCTGGCAGTCCGCGCATCCGATGTTCGACGACGTCGAGACCGACCTGCTCACCCTGCTGCCGATCGGTGAGCTGTGGCTGGCGGGCATCCGGCTACGCGACGAACGCCGGATCGCGCCGCTGGTCGACGCCGCGCTCGCGCTGCTGCGCCGGGTGGCCGAACCACCGCCCTGGGCGAACGCCTTCCACTGGTACGGCGTGCAGGCCGCGATCCTGCACGAGAGCCCGCAGGAACTGGTGCCGCACGCCAAAGCATTGAAGGCGGCCGCCGAGGCGGGTGACCGGCACGCCGCCATCCTCGCCGACGCGGGCCGCACCTGGGTGCTCGTGCTGCGCGGACAGGTCTCGGCGGCGCCGGTGGCGACGGCCGTGGCCGGGCTGAGCGAGATCGGCATGACCTGGGACGCCGCCCGGCTCGCCAGCGAGGCCGCACTCGGCGCCGCCGATTCGGCCACGGCCACCGCGCTGCTCAAGCTGGCCCGTACGGTCCGCGCCGACGCGAAGCCGCAGGAACCGAGCGTCGCGCCGCCGCAGCCCGTGGTGCGGGAAGGCACGCCGCCCGTCCCCGATCCGGCGATCGGGGAGCCGGCCGCGATCCTCAGTGAGCGCGAACGCGAAGTCGCCGAACTGGTGTTACTCGGCCTCACCTACCGCGAGATCGGCGCGCGTCTGTACATTTCCGCCAAGACCGTGGAGCATCATGTCGCCCGTATTCGACGCCGGATCGGTGCGCGGTCCCGATCGGAGCTATTGTCGATGCTCCGTGCCATGGGACACGGCTCACTGCTGGTGTGATCCAGCACTGGTGCACAGAGTGCGGATTCGTCAGCCGGACGCCGAAGCGAGGTATTGAGGATGGCCACAGGGGTGGGCCTGCGCATCGCCGAGGACGAGTGCACGGCGGCGATCGTCACCGACAGCGGCGATGAGCCGCTGCTCATCGTCCGTGAGTCGGTGCTGTACATGTCCGACGACGGCGACGCCGCGCTCGGCGAAGCGCCGCCGGACGGGAACGCCCACGCGATCACGGGCTTCGTGCGCGCCGTCGGCGATCCGGCCGGTCTCGCGGTCGACGACGGTGAGGCCTATCGGGCCGAAGACCTCGTCGCGACCGCGTTGTTCTGCCTGATCAACCTCACGGCCGAATATCTCAACGGCGCCGCCGAGTTCTACGCCACGCATCCGGGTGACTGGCCCCGCGAATACATCCAGGCGCTGCGGGACGCGCTGGACTACCTGGGACTGCGTTCGGTGCTGCTGGTCAGCGAGGCCGAGCTGCCGAGCGCGGGGGCCGCGGAACCGGGCGGCACGTACGCCTACGACGCGGCCCGCGCCGCACTGGCCGCGGTACTGTCCACGCCCGCGGGCAGCACGCCGCCCGACCCGACGCACGCCGAGAACTCGACGGTGGACACCGTGATCATTCCGGCGGTGCCCGCGTCCGAGGCGCAGCCGCAGGCGTATTCGGCGGCCATCCCGCTGGCCGAGCCGCTGCCGACGACCGAGGCCGGGGAGCCGGAGCAGCACACCGAGACCGAGCAGCCGGAACCGAAGAAGGACCGCAAGCAGCTGCCGCTGCTGATCGGGGCCGCGGCGCTGATCGGGCTCGTGCTGGGCGGCTTCGCGGTGGCCGTGCTGTTCCGCGAGCAGAGCGACACTCCGGTGCCGCCGCTGCGCGACGCCAAGTCCGATCAGGTGACGGTGAGCCCCACTCCGGCCGCGCCGCCGGTCAACTTCCCGACCGTGCCGTCCACCCCGCCGACCACCGAACCGCCGGTGACCGTCACGGCGACCACACCGCCGGAAACGAGCGAGCCGCCGCCTCCGCCACCCCCGCCGCCGACCACCGAACCGCCGACGACGACGCCGACGCCGACGACGCGCCCGAAGCCGTCGAAGTCCTCGCCGTTCCAGCCGTTGCCGGAGATCCCGTCCATCCCTGGCCTGCAGATACCGGGCAGTCGGTGATTAGTAGAGCCCTTCCCCGGTTTGTGCCTTAAAGTGATGCGCTGACCGGTGTTGTCGGATGAATTCCCGGCGCTCGGTCTGTTGCTGGAGGACGACTGTGAGCCAACGGATTCCAGGCCCGTTGCCGCGGATTTAGCTGGCACTTTCGTGCCACGAAGGGATTTCATGCGCAAGTTGGTGGCGCGCCGCGCCGCGGTCAAAGCTGTCGCTATCGCTTCGACCGTTTTCCTCGCTCCCTTGCTCGGCACGACCACCGCGGCGGCGGCGCCGGCGACCCCCGCGCAGCTCACCGCCGATACGCTGCCGCCCGAACTGGCGCAGGCCATCGCGCGCGACCTGAAGATGACGCCGACCGAATACCTGGACCGGGCCGCCCGCGCACAGCAACTGCGCGACTACGCCCGCGATTTCCGCTCCGAGCGTCCCGAGGCGTTCGCGGGCGCGTGGATCGGCGCCGACGGCAAACCCATCGTCGCGGTCACCTCGCTCGACGCCGCCAAGATCGCCTCCGCCGACGGCTACCAGACCAGGCTCGCCCCCGTCTCGGCCGACGGACTGGAGGGCTCGCTGATGCAGCTGAACCAGTGGATCACCAGCCTGCCCCGGGAGATCTCGACCGCGATCAACTCGGTCGCCATCGACTTCCTCAACAGCCAGCTGGTGCTCAGCGTCGCCAACACCCCCGCGGGCCACCTGCTGAACCTGCCGACCCTGATCGCCAACGTCAAGGTCATCCTCTCCCCCGGCAGCGGGGGCGCGGTGGAGCGGCGGCCGATGGGCGGCGACACCTACATCAGCGCCCCGATCCCGCTGAGCGACGCCTCGCTGAAGGGCGTCGACGTCTGCTCGTTCGGCTTCAACAGCGTCGACGCGGCCGGCAACGCGCTGAACATCAGTGCGGGACACTGCGATCCGAACGTCGGCAAGGACAGCCAGGCGGCCACCGTCTACTTCCCCAACGTCAAGGACATCCCGGCCAGCCCCGAGCTCGGCACGTTCGTCCAGGCGAAGCTGGGCGGGCAGAGCGCACTGGACTACTCGGTGATCAAGCTGAACGAGCGCGCCGTGCGCGCCGGCATGGACCAGCCGACCGTGCGCGGCGCCAACGGCACCACGCTGTCGATCACCGGCACCGCCGACCCGATCACCGGCGCGCCGGTGTGCAAGACCGGGCAGTCCTCCACCTTCACCTGTGGCTTCGTGGTGGCCGACCGGGTCGAGACCCAGCTCTACACCGCGGAGGGCGAGAGCAAGGTCGTGCGCGGCTTCGCCAGCTCGGCCTGCACCCTCGGCGGGGACAGCGGCGGCGCGATCGTGTCCGGCACACTCGCCCTCGGCATCACCAGCGGCTCCAACGCGGCCGAGGCCCCCGATTGCAACGAGGCCAATATCGCGCTGGCGCAGTACGGCGGCACCGCCAGCCTCGGCATTCCGATCCGGCCGATCCTGGCCGATATCGACGCCTCGTCCGGCGGCGGCGTCGGCAGCGGGATCTCGGTGCGAACCCGAGGCTCGGTATAAGTAGGCATAGCGGGCTCGAGCCCATATAGTCTGGGCATGCTCCTGCCACGTATAGGTCATCTCCGATCAGCTGCGCGACAGACCCGGGTCCGAAAATCAGTGATCGCCGCTTCGGCGGCGATACTGCTGTTCGGACCGACGGCAGTAGCGTCTGCACAACCCGATCCCGCGTCGAATCTGCCCGCAGAGCTCGTCAGCGCGATCGCCCGTGATCTGAAGATCTCGCCGGAGGAGTACCTGCACCGCGCCGACGTGGCCCAGCAGGTCGCCGCGTTCGCCACCACCGCCCAGCGGCAGTACCCCGCCGTGTTCGGCGGCTCGTGGCTCGACGAGAGCGGCAAGGCGGTCGTGGCACTGGCGCAGGGGCCGGGTGCCGACGAAGCCCGAAAGGCCGCGCAGTCAGCCGGTTTCGAGGTGCGCAACGTGGCCAAGAGCGAGACCGCGCTGCGTGGTGAGAAGAGCGCGTTCGAGCGGTGGCTGGAGGGCCAGCCCGAGGCGGTCTCCTCGCTGGTGCGCGGCGTCGTGGTGGACACGATCAACAACAGCATCGCGGTGCGCGTCGACAAGATCGGCCTGCCGATGCCGAACTTCATCGACCCGTCCCGGGTCATCGTGATGGCCCCGCCGGTGGCCGGTGAGCAGGCGACGCTGCCGCAGGCGAGCGAAATCGCCGGTGCCGGAACCGGTGTGCTGGCCGGCGGCGACGGCTACGCCTCGGTCGCGGGCCGCACCTCGCTGCGCTGCTCGCTCGGCTTCAACGGCACCGACCGCAATGGCAACATCGTGAATGTCACTGCGGGCCACTGCAACCCGGATCTGCCGTCGGCGGGCAACGACAACGCCGCGCGGATCCACGAGCTCAACGGCGACCGGCTCGGCACCGAGCTCGGCCGGTTCCAGAAGTCGGTACTCGGCGAGCAGGACTACTCGATCGTGCGAATCGCCGACCAGTCCCGGGATCGCTTCAGCAACAACGAGGTCCGGGTGCCCGGCGCCGCGTCCATCCGGATCGAAGGCGTCGCGACCCCGGTCGTCGGCGCACCGGTCTGCAAGTCCGGTTCGCGGACCGGCTTCAGCTGCGGCGTGGTGAACGCGGTCGACCAGACCGTGCAGGTGGGCGAGCGTGAACTGACCCAGGCGTTCTCGGCCAACATCTGCGCGCTGCCCGGTGACAGCGGCGGTCCGATCGTGACCGGTCGTCTGGCGCTCGGCATCTCCAGCGCGTCGTCGGTGGCCGACTACCCGATCTGCGAGATCCCCAACCTGATCGGCGCCCTCACCGGCAACGCACCGCAGCTGTTCGCGCAGCCGGTGCACGTGGTGCTCTCGGACAACCCCGGTCTGAAGCTGCGCACCAACTAGTTTCTCCGACGCAAAGGGCCGGCCGCGTTCGCGCGGTCGGCCTTTTCGCTGTCTCGGGCACCTTTCCACTGGCCTTGCGGGCCCGTTCCGACGGCGAATGCGGTGCTGTGCCCGGCATCGTTGCGGCATCCTGGACTGCATGTGTTTGGTGTTGATCGGCTGGCGCGCCCATCCGGAGTATCGGTTGATCGTCGCGGCCAATCGGGACGAGTTCTATACCCGGCCGACCGAGTCCATGCGCTGGTGGCCGGAGCTGCCCGGCCTGCTCGCGGGCCGCGACCTCGGCGCGAAGAACAAGTCCGCGAACGATCCGCCCGGCACCTGGCTCGGACTCGGCGCGACCGCGCCCGATCAGCAGGAGCCGCTGCGCCACAACCGATTCGCGACCGTGACCAATGTGCGCAACCCGAAAGACGAGCGCGCCGACGCCCGTTCGCGCGGCGCGCTGCTGATGGATTTCCTGCGGGGCTCGTCGCAGCAGCGCGCCGGCGGCGAGTTCCCAGGCCCGGAGAAGTACGTCCTCGACGTCGCGGGCGCGCCCGACGACTACAACGGCTACAACCTGGTGGTGTCGGACCTGGACACGCTGTGGTGGCATTCGAACCGCAGCGCCGCGCCGCCGCAGGAACTCACGCCCGGCTTCCACGGCCTCTCCAACGCCCCGTTCGTCAGCTCGGTAGGGCCGAACCCACCGGACACGGATTTGACCGCCCCACAGCCGATCTGGCCCAAGGTACGCAGTGGCGTAGCCGACCTGCGGGCCGTGGTGGCGTCCGAGCCGGGCACGGTGGCGCGCTATTTCGAGGTGCTCGCGGACCGCACCCGCGCCGCGGACGCGGACCTGCCGGACACCGGCGTGCCCAAGCGGATGGAGCGCAGGCTGTCGTCCCGGTTCATCGCCGACGGCGTGCACGGCACCCGCGCGAGCACGGTGCTGCTGGTGCGGGAGGACGGGTCGTTCGAGATGGCGGAGCGGACCTTCGGGCTGTTCGGGCGGCCCAAGGGCACGGTATCGATGCGCGGCACGCTGGTATTGCCCGCCTGAAACGACGACTCGGCCCGCCCTCCGAAGAGCGCGGGCCGAGTCGATGGAACCGAAAGAACTTACTTCACCGGCTGCGGCTTGTCCGCCCACTGGGTGGTGCCGTCCGGCGCCTGAATGGTGTTGATCAGCTCGAGGCCCGCGGCGACCAGCGCCGGGCCACCGACGATGATGGTGCCCAGGATGCCGCCGATACCGGCGCCCACCGGGATGCCGAGCAGGCCGCCGACACCGAAGATCGGCAGGCCGAGGAAGAAGCCGACGACGGCGCCGATCGCGGTGCCGATGAAGCCGCCGATCGCGGTCGCGATGCCGAACTTGCTGGCGAACTCGTTCTGCGCCCGCTGGTTCTCGATCGGCGAGGCGATGTCCTGCGCCACGGCCGGGCGTGCGGCCACCGGCTTGCCGGAGACGACGAGGCCCTCGGGCTTCTGCGGGGTGATCTCGAGGACGGTGCCGTCCTTCTTCACCTCGGTCTTGACCGGGACGAGGGTGCCGTCGACGTCGACCTCGAGCGGGAACGAAACAAGGGTGTTGCCCTGACCGTCACGCACGTTGGCAACACTGAGCTTGGGATCTTCGGCGGTCGCTCCGTCCTGCTCGGTAACCGAGAAGGTGCCCCCCTTGAGCGACGCGACAACCGTCTTGTCGACCAGCTTGACGGAGTAGTTGATGCCGGAGTCTGCCGGTGCGGCGACAGGCTCGGCATGCGCGGTCCCGAGACCGATGGTCATCGCGCCGATGACCAACGCGGCACCCGCGGTGGTTCTGCGGAGGTTCATTCAGTTTCCAATCCATCATCAGGTCGTCCACCGGCCGGTCTGCGGCACGCGAGAGCTCTTCATCAAATCCGGGCGGTCGCCCCGGATCCTCCCCGAGCAGTGCGGAGACGGGCACAGTAGACAGAACGTCGTGAGCGTAATCGAACGGCCGCTCAGATGCGAGATGCATTACGCGCCTTACGGACTAAGCCTGACCTTAGCGACAGAGCCGATTCGCTCGACGTTTACGGTGGTGATCACCCGAACGCGCAGTTGGATTGGCAACCCTTTTGTGACGTTCATCACAGGTAAATTCTGCGTCAAGCCCCAGGAAGATGGGGCATAGCTCAGGCGTCGATCGTACGGTAGACAGTGGTTGTTACCGGTGGGTAACTTACCGCCGGTTAGGATACGAGCCAACCGGGGCGGCCGAACTGCCCCCGCTCGTGTTGCCTCTCTAGAGAAAGGTCGCGACATGAATGCCCTGACAGTGACGCTGGGCACGATTGGGACGGCGCTCAGCCTATTGTGTTGGGCCTCGTTCGTCGGCGGCGTTCGAAACATCGCGCGCACCATCATGATCGGCCAGAGCGCGCCGGACCGCTGGCGACCGTTCTTCCCCCGCTTCAAGACGATGATCGTGGAATTCCTGGCGCACACGCGCATGGTGAAGTTCCGCACCGTCGGCTGGGCCCACTGGCTGGTGATGATCGGCTTCCTGGCCGGGTTCATCCTCTTCTTCGAGGCTTACGGGCAGACCTTCGATCCCGAATTCCACTGGCCGATCATCGGCAACTGGGCGATCTACCACCTGGCCGACGAGATCCTCGGCATCGGCACCGTGATCGGCATCCTGGTGCTGATCGTGATCCGCCAACTGAACCACCCGCGCCTGCCCGAACGGCTGTCCCGATTCAGCGGATCGCGGTTCGGTCCCGCCTACATCATCGAGACCATCGTGCTCATCGAAGGTCTCGGCATGGTGCTGGTCAAGGCAGGCAAGATCGCCGTCTACGGCCACTCGAACCCGTGGACCGACTTCTTCACCATGCAGGTCGCCAAGCTGCTGCCGGCCAACGCGACGATGGTCGCGCTGTTCGCGTTCGTGAAGCTGATGTCGGGCAGCACCTTCCTGTTCCTGGTCGGGCGCAATCTCAACTGGGGCGTGGCGTGGCACCGCTTCTCGGCGTTCCCGAACATCTACTTCAAGCGTGAGGACGACGGCGGCGTCGCGCTCGGCGCGGTCAAGCCGATGATGTCCAAGGGCAAGCCGATCGACATGGAGACCGCCGACCCGGACAACGACACGTTCGGCGCGGGACGGATCGAGGACTTCTCCTGGAAGGGCTGGCTCGACTTCACCACCTGCACCGAGTGCGGCCGCTGCCAGTCGCAGTGCCCGGCCTGGAACACCGGTAAGCCGTTGTCGCCCAAGCTGCTGATCATGTCGCTGCGCGACCACGGCTATGCCAAGGCGCCGTACCTGCTGGCCGGCGGCCGCAAGGACATGGGCGGCGACGAGGTCGGCCTGGTCGACGCCGAAGGCGCGCCGAACGAGGCCGCGCTGGCCAAGATCTCCGACGCGGCGAAGGCCGAGGCGGAACGTCCGCTGGTGGGCGAGCTCGAGGCCAACGGCATCATCGACCCCGAGGTGCTGTGGTCGTGCACCACCTGCGGTGCGTGCGTCGAGCAGTGCCCGGTGGATATCGAGCACGTCGACCACATCATCGACATGCGCCGCTACCAGGTGCTCATCGAATCGGAGTTCCCGTCCGAGCTCGCGGGCCTGTTCAAGAACCTGGAGAACAAGGGCAACCCCTGGGGCCAGAACTCCAAGGACCGGCTCAACTGGATCAACGAGCTGGACTTCCAGATCCCGGTCTTCGGTCAGGACGCGGACAGCTTCGACGGATACGACTACCTGTTCTGGGTCGGTTGCGCGGGCGCCTACGAAGACCGTGCGAAGAAGACCACCAAGGCGGTCGCCGAACTGCTCGCCACCGCGGGCGTCAAGTTCATGGTGCTCGGCGCCGACGAGACCTGCACCGGTGACTCGGCCCGGCGCGCGGGCAACGAGTTCCTGTTCCAGCAGTTGGCCGCGCAGAACATCGAACTGCTCAACTCGGTGTTCGAGGGCGTCGAACAGCAGAAAAAGAAGATCGTCGTCACCTGCGCGCACTGCTTCAACGCGCTCAACAACGAATACCCGCAGGTGGGTGGCACTTACGAGGTGGTGCACCACACCCAGCTGCTGAACCGCCTGGTGCGGCAGAAGCAGCTGATCCCGGTCGCCTCGGTGTCGCAGAACGTCACCTACCACGACCCCTGCTACCTGGGCAGGCACAACAAGGTCTACAACGCGCCGCGCGAACTGATGGAAGCCTCCGGATCCACGCTGGTCGAAATGCCGCGCCACGGCGAACGTTCCATGTGCTGTGGCGCCGGTGGTGCGCGCATGTGGATGGAAGAACAGCTCGGCAAGCGGATCAACGTCGACCGCGTCGACGAGGGCCTCAACACCCTCACCGGCGCCGGCGGCGCGACGCCGGGCAAGATCGCGACCGGCTGCCCGTTCTGCCGCGTCATGCTCACCGACGGCGTCACCGCCCGGCAGGAAAAGGGTGAAGGCGAAGGGGTCGAGGTCGTCGACGTCGCCCAGCTCATGCTCGACGCCATCGACCGGGTCGACCCGGCCCGCCTCACCGAGAACCTCACCGTCGTGCAGGAGCCGAAAGCGCCTGCGGTGGAAGAGGTCGCCGAACCCGAACCCGAACCGGAGCAGCAGACCCCGGCGGCCAAGGCCGCGCCGGCCGGCGGCGGACTCGCGATGAAGGGCCCGGCGAAGGCGCCCGGCGGCGGACTCGGCATGAAGGGCGCGGCGAAGGCGCCCGGAGCCAAGGCCGAGGAGACCACCGCGGAAGCGGCACCGCCGGTCAAAGGCCTGGCCATGAAGGGCCCCGCCAAGAAACCCGGTGGACTCGGGATGAAGGGCGCGGCCAAGGCGCCGGGCGCGAAAGCCGAACCCGCCGCGGAAGAGTCGGCCGCGGAGACCACCGCACCGCCGGTCAAGGGTCTGGCCATGAAGGGCCCCGCCAAGAAGCCGGGTGGACTCGGGATGAAGGGCGCGGCCAAGGCGCCGGGCGCGAAGGCGGCACCGGCCGCGGAATCCGCTCCCGCCGCCGAATCCACCCCTGCCGAATCCGCCTCGGCCACCGAGTCCGCTTCCGCCGCACCGGCTCCCGCGCCGAAGCCGGTCAAGGGACTCGGCATGAAGGGTGCCGCCAAAGCACCTGGCGCCAAAGCACCTGGCGCCAAGGCGCCGGCCGCATCAGCGCCCGCTCCGGCGGCCGAGAGCCCGGCCACCCCGGAACCGCCCGCAGCCGAACCGGTTTCGGAACCCACCGAAACCAAGCCGACCATCCCCGCCAAGGGTTTGGCCATGAAGTCCGGCTTCAAGCGCCCCGGCCCCAAGGCACCCGGCACCCCCGCGACCCCGGCCGACCCGGCACCCGCCGCCGACCCCGAACCCGTCGCGGAGTCCCCCGCCGAAGACTCCACCCCCGAGCCGCCCCAACCCACCAACGGCACCGGCAACAGCGAAGCCACACCTCCCACCGCCAAACCAGGCGGCCTCGGCTTCAAGTCCGGCGCGAAGGCCCCGGGACGCAAGAACTGAACAACTGAACAATGAGTTCGGCCCGGGCGTGCGACACGCCCGGGCCGAACTGTTATGCCCCGTCGCGCGAGCGGTCAGAACTTCCTCTTTCGAACGTTTCGAAAGAGGTTACGATTTGTTCGAAGGAGGTGGCAGCATGCCGTCCGAAGCTTCGAGCCAGCACACATACCTGCCCGAACCAGCCGAAGAGCTGGCCCCAGTGGTCAGTTTCCTGGCCGCGCACGAAGCTCGCCATGGCGACTCGGTACGGCCGCGATACCTGCTGGTCGGTGCCGACGAGCAAGACCAAGTAGAGCTCCCGGAGTCCCTGCACCGTGTCCTGGTTCAAGTGGTGTCCGCGCTGCGCGACGGGAAGGCGGTGACGGTCGCGCCGCAAAGCGTGACCCTGACCACCCAGCAGGCCGCGGACTTACTCGGCGTCAGCCGACCGACCGTGGTCCGACTGATCGATGCGAACAAGATCCCCGCGGAACGCACCGGATCCCGACGCAGGTTACTGCTCACCGACGTCCTGGCTTACCGGGAACAACGGCGTCACCGACAGTACGAAGCACTCGCCGCGACCGCGTTCGAATTGGACGACGAAGAAGATCCGACAGCCGTCCTGGCAGAGCTACGTGAGATCCGAAAGGAAGCTGCGCGAAAACGGCGCGGCTGATGTTCGGTGCCCTGCTCGACACCTGCGTCCTGTGGCCGAGCCTGCAACGCGACTTCTTGCTCTCGCTGGCTGTGGAGAACCTCTATCGGCCGCTGTGGAGCGGTCCGATCCTGGACGAGCTCGAACGACACGAAGCTCGCAAACTCGTTCGCCGCGGCCAAGATCCGAACTCCGCACAAGCCACAGCGTCCAGGCTCGTTGCGAGGATGAGGACGGCGTTCGACGACGCACTCATCTGCGGGTGGGAGCCGCTCGAGGGCTCGTTCGGACTCCCCGACGTCGATGACGAACACGTTGTGGCTGCGGCCGTGGTCGGCGCTGCGGGAGCCATCGTCACCGAGAATCGGCGCGACTTCCCGACCGCCCTGCTACCTGTGGGACTACAGGTTATCTGCGCAGCAGAGTTCGCCGCGAATACCTGTGCCGTCGATCCAGCCCGGGCGCTGACCTCTGTACAGGGACTCTCGCGTCGGCACTGCAATCCCCCGCAGTCGGTCGATGAGCTACTCGAGGTCCTCTCGACGCGATATGGGATGCATGAGGCGGTCGAACTGATATCGAATGCGTAGGTTCGACCGCCTGATTCGGTTCAGGGGCGGGTGAGGGTGGCGTAGCGGGTGAGGTGGTGGTCGGGGGTGCCGTATTCGTACTGGATGGCGGTGAGGCGTTTGAAGTAGTGGCCGATGGCCAGTTCTTCGGTCATGCCCATGGCGCCGTGCAGTTGGACGGCGTTCTGGCCGATGAAGCGGGCGGCGCGGGCGACGGTGACCTTGGCGGCGGCGACGGCGCGGGCGCGGGCCGGGGGTTCGGCGGCGAGCGAGTAGATCGCGAGGTAGGTGGCGGCGATGGCTTGTTCGAGTTCCATATACATGTCGACCATGCGATGTTGCAGCACTTGGAAACTGCCGATCGGCTGACCGAACTGCTTGCGCTGCTTGGCGTATTCGAGGGTGTCGGCGAGCACGGTGCGCAGACAGCCGACGGTTTCGGCGGCGATGGCCGCGATGGCGGTGTCGACGGTGGGTTCGATTGCGACCCAGGCGGTTCCCTCGATGCCGAGCAACGCGTCGGCGGGCATACGGAAATCGGTGAAGGTGAGGTCGGCGGCGACCCGGTCGTCGATGGTCCGGTACGGGTGCACGGCGACACCGGCGGGCGGATGGTCCGCGTCGAAATCGATGCAGAACAACGAGATACCGCGCTGATCGCGCCGATCACCCGCGGTGCGCGCCGTGATGAGCAGATGTGTGGCCAGCGGCGCACTGGTCACCACGGTCTTCGCGCCGTCGAGCACCCACGAGTCACCGTCCTGCCGTGCGGTGGTGGCGACGTCGTGCAAGGCCTGGCCCGAAGTCGGCTCCAGCGCAGCGAAAGCCGTGCGCGCCTCGCCCGCCGCGATCTGGCGCAGCACCGCGTCGGCGCGTTCCCCACCGGAGCGGTTCAGCAGCCCGGCACCGACGACGACGGTGTCGACGAACGGCTCCACGACCAGCGCACGGCCGAGTTCCTCGGCGATGACCATCATTTCGACCGGTCCACCGCCCATCCCGTCGACCCGCTCGGGCAGGATCGCGCCGAGAATGCCGAGTTCGTCGGCGAACGCGCGCCAGATCGCGGGCTGCCAGCCCGGCCCGGATTTGACCGCGGTGCGGCTCTTTTCCAGGTCATAGCGCGCGCCGAGGAAGCCGGCGAGAGCGGTGCGGAGCAGTTCCTGCTCATCGGTGAGTGTGAAGTCCATCAGAGCCCCAATGCTGCTTTGGCGAGGATGTTTCGCTGAATCTCGTTGCTGCCCGCGTAGATCGAGCCGGCCCGGTCGTTGAAGTAACGCAGCGGCGCGACGGCCTGCCATTCGGTGCCGCTGTGATACCCGTCCGCGGGCGGGGTGAATTCGGCGATCGGCCCACCGGGCTTGGTGGCATGCGGTTGATACACCCGGGCGCGCGGACCGGCGGCGGTCAAAGCCAGTTCGGTCAATTGCTGACTCAACTCGGTGGCGAGGATCTTCAGCATGGACGAGGCCGGTCCCGGGTTCTTGCCTCGCGCCATCGCCGAAATCGTGCGGTACTCCAGTATTTCGAGCACCTCGGTGCGAATCCGCGCCTGCGCCAGGCGCGCCGAGAACGCCGGATCATCGATCAGCGGATTGCCGTCCGGCCCCGGCTGTTGCGCCGCTTCGACGCCGATTTCCTGCGCCATCGCCTGTAGGTACGGCGCCATCGCACCACCGCGTTCGTGCACGAGCAGGTATTTGGCGACGGTCCAGCCGTCGTCGATCTGCCCGAGCACATTGCTTTTCGGTACCCGGACATTATCGAAGAAGACCTGGTTCTGCACCTGTTCGCCGGAGGTCATCACCAGCGGGCGGATCTCGATGCCGGGCGAGGTCATATCGATCAGCAGAAAGGTGATGCCCTGCTGCTTCTTTCCCGACCGCGAGGTGCGCACCAGGCAGAAGATCCAATTCGCCTCGGTGGCATGGGTGGTCCAGATCTTGCTGCCGGTGCAGACGAGGTCGTCGCCGTCCTCGACCGCCGCCATCGTCAGCGCGGCGAGGTCGGATCCCGCCTCCGGCTCCGAATAGCCTTGGCAGAAGAAGACTTCCCCGGTCAGGATGCGCGGCAGGTAGAACGCCTTCTGTTCCTCGGTCCCGTAGGCGATGATCGCGTGCGCGACCATCTTGATCCCCATCGGGGACAGCGCGGGCGCTCCGGCCAGTGTCGATTCCCGCGCGAAGATGTAGTGCTGCGTCAGGCTCCACGCGCACCCGCCGTATTCGACGGGCCAGGCGGGCGCCGCCCAGCCGCGCTCGTGCAGGATCCGCTGCCACTGCATGCTGGCCTCGTGATCGGGGTAGACGCTCGTCGCCAACCGTCCGGCGCGGCGCAACTCCGGCGTCAGCTCGGCGTCGAGAAACGCCCGCACCTCGTCCCGAAATGCCAGATCGGCCGCTGACCAGTCGAATTCCATCAGCCCTCCCGGAGGGTGTGCACCAGTGCGTCGCCATCGGCCGGAGCCGAAACGAGACAGGACCTACGTGTTTCCCGCCACTGTAGCAAACTGATGTCACCTGCCAGCAATTAATCCGATCCGGTGCCGATTTTCAGCGAAACCCCAGCTAGGCGTCACAATCCTCGAAGAACGCCCGGACGTAGCCCGCCGACTGGTAGGCGTAGTCCCAGGCCCAGCGCGGGACGGACAGGTGCGGCTCGGGATCGACGAAGAGCAGGTCGCCGGACCAGCACTTGCCGAGGATGTAGCGGGCCCGGGAAATGTGCGGAGTGAAGGTGACCACGATGACGCGCTGCCAGCCGCCGGCCCGCGCCATCCGCGCGAGAAAACGCCCCTCGCCGCGGGTGGTGCGGGGCGCGGGGTCGAAACAGATCACCTGGAAGCTGTAGCTGCCGTGGCAGATTCGATTGATCAGGGTGCTGTGCTCGTACGGATCCGAGATCAGGACCCGGGGCGCGAAGCCCTCCGAAGCCAGGCGCAGCGCCAGCTGTTCGCGACCGTCGTGCGCCCCGCCGAGGACCAGGATCGCGTCGGCGGGAACGGGGGCGTCGGTGCGCGGCCGGACATAAACCGGCCATAGCGCCGCCACGACCGACACGGCGACGACCAGGCCGAGCACGGCCCACCGCAAACGTCGCATCCCGTCGATGCTAGCCGTGTCGCCGCAGGTCAGGGCGGCCAACCCGGGCTGCGTCGCCACATGTACACCTACCGTTGCCATGACCCTTGCCTCGGTGACGTGGTGTGGCCATCGGGGAGGCTTATCAATCGATCATGCGATGCACAGTCTTCGGAACCGGGTACCTCGGGGCCACGCACGCGGCGTGCATGGCCGAACTCGGGCACGACGTGATCGGGGTGGACGTCGACCCGGGCAAGGTCGCGAAGCTGTCCGATGGGGTGGTGCCGTTCTACGAACCCGGTCTCGAGGAGGTGCTGCGGCGCAATCTCGACGCGGGCAGGTTGCGATTCACCACGTCCTACGCCGAAGCCGCGGCGCACGCGCAGGTGCACTTTCTCGGCGTGGGCACGCCGCAGAAGAAGGGTGAATACGCCGCGGACCTGAAATACGTACACGCCGTGGTGGATACGCTCGCCCCGATGCTGGAGCGTCCGTCGGTGATCATCGGCAAGTCGACCGTACCGGTCGGCACCGCGACCGCGCTCGGCACCAGAGCCCGCGCGCTCACCTCGGCCGAGGTCGAGGTGGCGTGGAACCCCGAGTTCCTCCGGGAAGGCTTCGCGGTGAAGGACACGTTGCGCCCGGATCGTCTTGTGCTGGGCGTGGATCGGGAACGCGCCGCCGCAGCCTGGGTCGAGCAGCTGGTGCGCGAGGTCTACGCGGATCTGATCACCGCCGAGGTGCCGTTCCTGCTCACCGATCTGGCCACCGCGGAATTGGTGAAGGCCTCGGCCAACGCTTTTCTCGCGACCAAGATTTCGTTCATCAACGCGGTCTCGGAGGTGTGCGAGGCGACCGGCGCGGACGTGACGATGCTGGCCGACGCACTCGGCTACGACGCCCGTATCGGCCGCCGATTCCTCAATGCCGGACTGGGTTTCGGCGGCGGCTGCCTGCCGAAGGACATCCGCGCGTTCATGGCCCGCTCCGGCGAGCTCGGCGCCGACCACGCGGTGGCGTTCCTGCGCGAGGTCGACAACATCAACATGCGCCGCCGCACCAAGGTGGTGGACATGGCAGCGCGCGCCTGCGGCGGTTCGCTGCTCGGCGCGAACGTGGCCGTGCTGGGCGCCGCGTTCAAACCCGAATCCGATGACGTGCGCGACTCCCCGGCGCTGAATGTGGCGGGCATGATCCAGCTGCACGGCGCGGTGGTGACCGTGTATGACCCGAAAGCACTGGAGAATTCGCGCCGAGTGTTCCCGACGCTCAACTACGCCACCTCTATCGCGGAAGCGTGCGAACGCGCCGATGTAGTCTTGGTGCTCACCGAATGGGACGAGTTCACCTCATTGCGTCCGGCCGATCTGGAGCGAGTGGTGCGGTCCCGGTCGATCATCGACGGGAGGAATTGTCTCAATCGTGCCATTTGGCGAGAAGCCGGATGGGTGTACGCCGGACTGGGTACCCCGTAGAGTTGCGGCGCGGCGGCGCGGTCTGCGGCGGGAGGCACGGTCCTGCCGTATGCACAGACGCTCGCCGACGGTATGGTCCGGAGAGCGGGCCTTCGCGCTGGCTCGCATGTCGTGAAGTGTGAACGAGATGGGCAGCTGATGAGTTCGGTACTGGGAGTTTCGGTGGGGGCCGGCGCTGTCCGTATGGCGCGACCACACACCGCGAACCCCCACGGGCACGTCGAGCCGCATTCGTTCGATCTGCAGACCGTTCCGGTCGTCGGCCAGACGGTCGAGGAGTTGGCCGCCGAGGCCATCGGCGTCACGCTGGAGACCACGCCCGGCATCGCCGCCACCGCGATCGCCTACCGCAGCGAGCAGCACGCCCGCGCGGTGCGCGCGGCCATGGCCCGCCAGCAGCTGACCAATTACGAACTCGTCCCCGAGGTGGTCGCCGCGCTGGAATTCGCGCAGTCCACCGGGGATATCCGCGGCATCTCCTCGCTGGTCGTCTACGACCTCGGCAGCTCGGGCCTGTCGGTGAGTGTGGTGGACACCCAGTCGCGTGAGATCCGCTACAGCGAGCGCACCAGCGATATCAGCGGCGACTACCTCGACTCACTGATCCGCGAACAGCAGATCGCCTCCGGCCGGATCGCGCATCCGCCGGATGCGGCGGGGCTGGCCGCACTGGACGGGCTGTGCCGCGAAGCCAAAGAACAACTATCCAGCAACACCGCGGTCGCGCTCCCCAGCGAGCAGGGCCTGGTGTTACTGGCGCAGGAGAACTTCGAGTCGCTGATCATGCTGGCGATCGAATCGTCGGCGCGGATGGCGCGCGATGTGATCACCCGCTCCGACCGCCCCGTGCACGGTGTGCTCGCGATCGGCGGCTGCGCCCGGATTCCGTTGGTGGCCAAAGTACTCGAACGCTGGATGGGTGTTCCGGTGATCGTGCCGCAGAGCCCGGAGACCGTGGTGGCCCGCGGGGCCGCGCTGCTCGCCCGGCCGGTGCAGCCCGAGGCGGCGGCGCCCGGCGCGGTGCTCGACGACGAATTATCCCCGGCCTGGTTATCGACGCCGCCGAAGAAGCGCGGCAAACGCGAGATCAGCGGCGCGGTGCTGACCGTCAGCGCGCTCGCGGTGGTCGCCGCGATCGGCCTGGGCCTGGGCTACGGTCCCCAAGTACTGCAACGCGATTCGCACAGCGAGGGTTCGCCCACCGTGCCGACGACCACGTCGCCGCGTACCACCACGCTCGACCCGCAGATCGCCGTCGCCCCCGCGACCCCGTCGGAGACGCCCGCGGAATCGGTGGCCGCGCCGCCGCCGCGCCGGGCCACCACCGAGCCCCCGCCGCCACCGACCCAGGGCCCCAACACCATTGTCGTGCCGGGACTTCCGCCGATCGTGGTGCCCACGATCCCGCCCGAGGTCTTCCCCTTCCCACCGCCCCCGCCGCGTTAGCCGCGGCCGGTCCTCAGTTCCGCGCGTGCCGGGCCCGGCGCGGCGGCTCGACCGGCGCGTGGCTGCCGAACGGGCGCGCGAGCATCACCGCGATGGCGGTGGTCAGCGGGACGGACAGGGCCAGGGCGATACCGCCGACGGACGAGCGGGCGATCTCGATGGCCACGGCGTCGCCGGTCAGCACGTCCCGGATGGAACGCCCCGCGACGCTGAACAACAGCAGCAGCGGCAACGCGCCACCGGCGTAGGCGAGCACCAGCGTGTACACGGTGCTGGCGATGTGGTCGCGCCCGACCCGCATCGCCGCGGTGAAGACCTCCCGCCGTGACGCCCCCTTGTCGATGGCAGCCAGTTCGAAGGCCGCCGAGGCCTGCGTGATGGTGACGTCGTTCAGCACGCCGAGCGAACCGATGATGAAGCCGGCCAGCAGCAATCCGGTGATGCTGACGTGTTCGATATAGGTGGCGACGTTGGTGTTCTGTTCCTCGGACAGACCGGTGAGATTGGTCATCTTGATCGCCACCCAGGACAGCACCGCGGCGACGATCATCGAGGTCAGCGTCCCGAGCAGGGCCGAGCTGGTGCGCAGGTTCACCCCGTGCGCCAGGTACAGCACCGCGTAGAGGATGAGCGCGCCCGCGACCAGCGCGACCGGGATGGCGGGCTTGCCGTCCAGCAGCGCCGGCAGCATGAACAGCACCAGCACCGCGAACGCGAATACCAGGCCGAGCAGCGCGCGCAGGCCGCGCCAGCGCGCCACCGCCACGATCACCACGACGAAGGCGACGACGATCAGGGTCAGCGGTAGCCCGCGCGCGTAGTCCTCGAAGGAGTACATCGGCGTGCCGCTCGGGTCGGTCTGGCGCACGAGCCGCAGCTCGTCTCCGGCATGCAGATCGGGTTGGCCAGGGCCAGGGGCGATTTCGAGCAGGGTGCGGTTGCCCTTGTGCGGCCCGGATTCGATATCGATGAGGCTGCGCTGGCAGGTGTAGGCGTTGTTGCGCGGGGCGTCGGGCTTCTCCACGAAGACCTTGCCGATCGAGGCGCTGCCGCACGGCCCGATGTCTTGCAGGACCACCGTGCCCGCCTCGGTCTGCACCGCGCCGCCGCCGGCGTTCTGCATGGGCAGCGGGATGTCGATGTGCTGTTTGCTCGGCCAGAGCAGGAAGGCGCCTGCCAGCACCACGATGCCGATGACGGTGAGCAGTCCGATGACCACGCGGGCGGCGGTGTCGCCGATCGCGATGGGACCGGAGTGATCGTGGTGATGGTGGTGGTGATCGGTCACGCGCAGAGCTTAAAGGATTTCATTTTCAAGTTGCGACCGGAAACAGCCGAGGGGGTAGCCGCTGACTTGCGGGGAAGTTCGGGAGGGGGCGGCGGAGAGCAGGGGGATGTCTCCGCCGCCCACAGGGCTGGCGGCCCAGGGGGGTAGGCGGCCGAACCCGAGACCGAGTTAACCCAGGGGGGTAGGCAACTCGGTCGGACACTCGAAAGTGCCGATTCCTACTGTACACAAAAGTACTTCGTTTGCGCTAGGGAAGTCTCCAAACCTCGCATGTATTCATACATTCGGTATGTTTAGGGGCCGAAACCAGGGCGGTCCAGTTGCCGGAGGGTGGCGAGCAAGCTACTGGCGATAGCTGGACAGGAAGTTGCCGAACCGCTCGATGGCGACCGCGAGGTCCCTGGCCCACGGCAGCGTGACGATCCGCAGATGATCATGATTGGGCCAGTTGAAGCCGGTTCCCTGCACCATCAGGATCTTCTCCTGCAGCAGCAGATCCAGGATCAGCTTCGAATCATCGTGGATCTCATACACATTCGGGTCCAGCCGGGGGAACGCGTACAGCGCGCCCTTCGGTTTCACGCAGGACACACCGGGAATCATGTTCAGCCGCTCCCACGCGACGTCGCGCTGCTCCAGCAGGCGCCCGCCGGGCAGGATCAGATCCTCGATGCTCTGATGACCGCCGAGCGCCACCTGAATGGCATGCTGCGCAGGCACATTCGGGCACAGGCGGGACGAGGCGAGCAGATCGATCCCCTCCAGGAAACCGGCCGCGTGCTCCTTCGGGCCGGTGATCGCCAGCCATCCGGAGCGATACCCCGCCACCCGGTACGCCTTGGAGAGACCGTTGAAGGTCAGGCACAGCAGATCCGGCGCGACCGAGGCCATCGAAACGTGCTTGGCGTCGTCGTAGAGGATCTTGTCGTAGATCTCGTCGGCGAGCAGCAGCAATTGATGCTTGCGCGCTATATCGGCGAGCTGCTGCAGAATTTCCGCCGAATACACCGCGCCCGTCGGATTATTCGGATTGATCACCAGCAGCGCCTTGGTCTTGTCGGTGATCTTCGATTCGATATCGGCGATATCGGGCTGCCAGCCGCTGGACTCGTCGCACAGGTAATGCACCGGAGTGCCCCCGGCCAGGCTGGTCATCGCGGTCCACAGCGGATAGTCCGGCGCCGGGATCAGCACCTCGTCGCCGTTGTCCAGCAGCGCCTGCATGGTGATGGTGATCAGCTCGGAGACACCGTTGCCGAGGTAGACGTCGTCCACGTCCAGTTCGGGGAAGCCGGGCACCAGCTCGTAGCGGGTGACCACCGCGCGCCGGGCCGAGGTGATGCCTTTGGATTCGGAGTAGCCCTGGGCATACGGGAGCGCCGCGATGATGTCGCGCATGATCACATCCGGCGCCTCGAAACCGAACGGGGCCGGGTTGCCGATATTGAGCTTGAGGATGCGATGCCCCTCCGCCTCCAGCCGTGCCGCCTGCGCGTGTACCGGTCCACGGATTTCGTAGACGACGTTCTGCAGCTTCGTGGACTGCTCGAGTACGCGCGGCGGGCGATGCGGTAGATGACTGGGGCTCACCCGTCCCATCGTGCCAGGTGCGCGCAAGCCGATAAACGTCCAGCTCGCACCGATTGCCGGTATTTCACCGGGACGACGTGAACCGCCCCCTCGCCGAGCGGCGGATTGTGACGAGCACCTCAGGAAGCCGGGTTGCCAGGAGGTATCCCCTTCGCCGCCGTCGTGCCGCAGAACTCCTCGATCCGCTCGTCGAGGAAGCGCGCGCCGACCGCGTCCCGGAAGTCCGGGCCCGCGATCCGCCGGCGCACCCCGGTCAACCGCTCTTCCAGCTGCGCGATCCGCTTGTCCTCGGCCAGCCCGAGCACCGGCCGCAACGCCTCGGCGGCGCCATCGAGACTGCCGTTGATCAGGTGCGCCGCAGCGCAGTCGACCCGGGCCAGCGATTCGGCGCCATAGGAACGTTGCTCCGACGGTCCGTTCGAGTACAGCTCGATGGCGCGCTGGGTGGCCGCCAGCGCCGGCGTCGCCTGACCGAGATGGATGTAGGTGGCGCCGGCGTAGTACTGCGCCTTCGCGTCGTTGAAGCCGAACACGCCGCCGACCTCGTCGTGCAGCGTGTCGGTCTCGGTGACCTCGCGCGCGTCGTCGGCCGCCCGGATGCAGCGATCGGCATCGGTCGAATTGCCCAGGCGCGACCAGATTCTGGCCTCGATATTGAGCAAACGCACCTTCGCCGTGGCGGATTCGGCGAATTCCTGGCCGCTCTGCGCCAGCAGCACACCACGGCGCGGCCGTTCCGACCAATACTCGATGAGCGCGTGCATGCCCCGGGTCCAGGCTCGTAAACCGTTGTGGCCGCACAATTCCGAATAGGCCCACGCGGCTCTGATCTGTTCGCCTGCCGCGTCGTAATAGCCCAGATCGGTACTCGCGTTGGCGAGCAGTCCCGACAGGGTGCCCGCCAACAGGTACAGATGACTGGTGTCGGCGGGGCGCTGATGGCCTTCCAGCAGCCGGTACACCCGGCGGCGCACCCGTAGCATCTCCACCATCATCGGCACCGGTGGCACGTGCACATAATCGTTCGCGATGCGTCTGACATCGGCGTCGAGCTGGTCCAACGTGGTCGCACCCACATTCGTGCTCTCGGCCTGGCCGGCGTGCTCGCTGGCCTCATGGGCAGCCGCCATGATGAGATCCCTCTCCGAAATCGCTGCTAACGCATCCCCTCTCATCGCACCGGCGTCTATGAGAGCCAAAAGGTCCGCGTCGCTCGAATATTGGGCGCGCGCCGAGGTATCGGCGGGCGCATCGAATCCGGGCGCGGTCGGTCGATCGGCCATCGGCTGATCGATCATTGCCGCAAACCGTGCCCGCACAACGTCGTCGGACCTGGCCAGGGAGGTATCGAGCGCGGCTTGGTTGATCGGACGTGGGTGCACCCGGACGCCGCCGGCCTCCCACTTCGAGACCAGGCGTTCATGCACCCCGAGATGAGCCGCGAACTGCCTGATGCTCATCCTTTTGGCATCGCGAAGGGCACGGGCCTCTTTACCTGACCATTGCCGGACCACGATGTCATCCCTTCCGAACGAACTCTTTCCCAGGGTACGAGGGGTTCGTTGGCACGGCTACATACGAAACAGAGCTGGTACC
>NZ_BAUA01000172.1 GCF_000710915.1 Nocardia brasiliensis IFM 10847 | reverse complement strand
GCTGACCGTGCCGAACGAGGAGCCCGACGTGACGCCGGTACCGGACGACCAACTCCGCATGATCTTCACCTGCTGCCATCCCGCGCTGTCGCAGGAATCGCAGGTCGCCTTGACGCTGCGGCTGGTGTGCGGGTTGCGCACGGTCGAGATCGCCCGGGCCTTCCTGCAGCCGGAACACACTGTGGCGCAACGGCTCACCCGGGCAAAGGCGAAGATCCGCGCGGCCGGTATTCCGCTGCGCGTGCCGCCCGTACACCTGCTGCCCGAGCGGGTGCCCGCCGTGCTGGCGTGCGTCTACTTGGTGTTCACCGAGGGGTACGCCGCGACCGCGGGTCCGGCCGCCATCCGAGATGAGTTGTGCGACGAGGCGATCCGGCTCGGACGGCTGCTGTGCGGGTTGCTGCCGGGGGAGCCGGAAGCCAGGGCGCTGCTCGCCTTGATGCTGTTGAACGACAGTCGCCGAACCCAACGGCGCAGTGCCGAAGGCGATCTGGTGCCGCTGGAGGACCAGGACCGGGCCGGTTGGAATCGGGTCGCGATCGAAGCGGGACTGCGCTGCCTGATCTCGGCCGCCGCGGCAGGCAACGGCCCGTACCTGATCCAGGCCCGGATCGCCGCAGCACACGCCACCGCGCCAAGCTTCGCGGAAACCAATTGGGCCGCAGTGGTTTCGGCCTACGACGAACTGCTCGGGTACTCCGCGTCGCCGGTGATCCGGGTGAACCGGGCGATCGCCGTCGCCTTCCTGCACGGCTTCGACGCGGGCCTGGCCGCGCTGGACGAGGTGGCCGATCATCCCCGCCTCGATACCTCGCACCTGGTGCCCGCCACCCGCGCCGACCTGCTCCGCCGCGCGGCCCGCTATCCGGAGGCGGCCGAAAACTACCGCGCCGCCCTGCAACGCACCCCCAACGACCAGGTCCGCAGGTTCCTCACCCGCCGCTTGGCCGAGGTCGAGGCCATCAAGTCATAGACACATGCGCATTTGTCTATGTATCGTGGTGTGGACTCAGGAAGGGAAGTGCGATGGCGATTGGCGCACTGGTGTTGTATATCGTGTTCGCCGCGACGGCGTTCGGCTGGCGCAGCTGGTGGCAGTGGCGGCGCACCGGGTCCGCCGGTTTTCACGGCATCGGCGGCCGGCCGGGTTCGGTGGAATGGCTTGCGGGAGTGGGTTTCGTCGTCGTGCTCGTGGCCGGGGTCGCCGCGCCGGTGCTGCAAGCGGCGGGTGTGCTGGCGCCGCTGCCGTTGCTCGACGCGCCGCCCGTGCGATGGGTCGGCGTCCTCGTCGCGGTGCTCGGCCTCGTCGGCACCGTCGCCGCCCAGCACGCCATGGGAGAGTCCTGGCGCGTCGGTGTCGATACCGCCGAACGCACCGAGCTGGTCCGATCGGGCGTATTCGGCACGGTCCGCAATCCGATCTTCACCGGCATGCTGGTCTTCGGTGCGGGCAGCACCGCCATGGCTCCCAATGTCGTTGCGGTGCTGGGCTTCCTACTGCTCGTCACGGTGATCGAGGTGCAGGTACGGCGCGTCGAGGAGCCGTACCTGCGCGACGTCCACGGTCAGCCGTACGTCGCGTATCTGGCCGAGGTCGGTCGCTTCGTGCCGGCCGTCGGCCGACGGTGAGTTCCCGGAGCGCCTATTCGCGCCACCAGGTGTCGAGGGGGGTCACGGGGACCGTGCGCTTGTGCCGGGTGGTGCGGAAGATGGATTCGATTCGCTCGGACACCTCGGGGGTGACGTCCTTGCCCTCGAGATAGTCGTCGATCTCGCGATAGGTGAGGCCGAGCGCCTCCTCGTCGGGCAGGGCGGGACGGTCGTCCTCCAGATCCGCGGTCGGCACCTTGGACCAGACGCTCGCCGGTGCGCCGAGCTCTTGCAGCAGCGCCGCGCCCTGCCGTTTGGTCAGGCCGGTGAGCGGGGTCAGATCCACGCCGCCGTCGCCGTACTTGGTGAAGAAGCCGGTCACCGCCTCGGCCGCGTGATCGGTGCCGACCACCAGCAGGTTCTCCTGCCCCGCCAGGGCGTACTGGATCACCATCCGTTCGCGGGCCTTGATATTGCCGCGCACGAAGTCGCGCAGCTTGTCGATCTTCAATGCGGAGGCCACCTCGCCGGCGGCCGCGTTCGCGCTGGGGCGCACGTTCACCGACACCGACTTGTCCGGCTGGATGAATCGCAGCGCGGTGCGCGCGTCGGCTTCATCGGCCTGGACGCCGTAGGGTAGCCGCACCGCCAGGAAGGTGGCGTCCGCACCGTCGGCCCGCAGTTCCTCGACGGCCAGCTGACACAGCCGCCCGGCCAGCGAGCTGTCCTGACCGCCGCTGATGCCGAGCACGAAACCCTTTGCGGGAGTGGCGTTCAGATAGTCCTTCAGGAATTCGACCCGGCGCCGCACCTCGGCTTTCGGTTCGATACTCGGCTGGACGCCCAATTCCGCAATGATCTGTTCGCGCAGGTTCCGCATGCCAGCCCACTTTACTGACTGTTCATCCCGAAACAACGCGGCGAACCAAGGCTTCCCAGTTGTCCCCGATCTGTTCGCGGCTGTACCCCTGGGTGTGCATCTGATGCATGACCAGGGCCGAGCCGAGCGCCGCGACCAGGCTGTCGGCGAGCAGCGGAATCTCGCCGGGCACGCCGGCCTCCCGCAGCAGCATCGCCACGTGCGCCTTGAGCAGCAGATACGGTGCGCCGGAAAACCGCTCGCCGGCCTCGCCGACCTCGGCGGCGCGATACAGCTCGCCTTCCACGTCGATATCGAGCAACCGCGCCCGGCCGAACGCGACCAGCCGGTCGGCCGGCGGCGCGCCGGGGCCCAGCGGGGGCGGGCCGAACATGAACGCGTGCTGGAACTTTCGCTCCGAATGGTCGAGCAATGCCAGCAGCAGCCCGGATCTGTTGCCGAAGCGTCGGAAGACGGTGCCCTTGCCGACGCCCGCCCGTTTGGCGAGCGCGTCCATGGTGAGACTGTCCACGTCGTGTTCGCGTACCAGCTGCTGCGCGGCGTCGAGCAGCAGCTGCCGATTGCGCGCGGCGTCGGCGCGCTCGGTGGGCTCGGCCGTGCCGGGCAGCGGCGCGCCGATGCCGAGCAGCGGTCGGCCTTCGGGCGTCGGAATATCCGAAGTGGGGTAGCTCACAGCACTCACGCAGTCTCCGCGGGAAGTAATCGGACCGTGGTCCGGTTAATGTCAGGTGAAAGTTCGGACACCACACTCAGTACACCAGGAGTCGTCATGGGACAGACCCGCATCCTCGCTCTCGTCGGTAGCCTCCGTGCCGCGTCGATCAATCGACGACTGGCCGAGACCGCTGCCCTCACCGCCCCCGAGGGCGTAGAGGTCACGCTCTACGAGGGTCTCGCCGATATTCCTTTCTACAACGAAGACCTCGATATCGAGGGAGCTGTGCCCGCACAGGCGCAGGCCCTGCGCGACGCGGTCGCCGCGGCCGACGGCCTGCTGATTGTGACGCCCGAATACAACGGCACGCTGCCCGGCGTGTTGAAGAACGCCATCGACTGGGCCTCGCGCCCGTACGGTGCCGGCGCGATCAAGGCCAAGCCGACGGCCGTGATCAGCGCATCGATCAGCCCGCGCGCCGCGCAGTGGGCCCATGGCGACACGGTGAAGTCGCTCGGGGTAGCCGGTGCCGACGTGGTGGAGGCCGCGCATCTGCACTTCGCCACGATCGGGGAGCGGTTCGGCGCGACACACCCGCGCGAAGACGCGGAAGCGCTGACCGAGCTCGCGGCCTCGGTGCACGAGTTGGTGGAGGCGGCGCGCGGTGAACTCGTCACCGTGTAAGCTTCCCGTCCGGTCTCGAAGAGGGCCATCTCTCCCGGTAGAGATGGCCCTCTTCGCTTGTCCCGAGGGTTTGCTGGATATCAGCTACGGTACGAAATTGTGATCTGCACCACGGCCGTGTCGGGTTGCGAATCGAGTGTCCAGGTACTTACCGCCTTCGAATTTCATCCTTGTGACTCGCAACATGTCGTGTTGGATGAATCTGTCGGCCACTAGGTGTAGTGTCTTCGGTACTGGAAGACGGCATGACATCCCGCCCTGCGTACCTCGGCCCGAAGGGGCTGAGCAGGAGGTTCGAGGCCAGATCCAGGAGTTTGCGCAGCAACTCGGATCGTGCATTGCAGGTCGGTCGAAATGGCCGGCATACGGATCACAGGCTGTGGATCAGGCACAAGGAGAGAGGGACCTCAATGACCGTCACCGTGTACACCAAGCCCGCTTGCGTCCAGTGCAATGCCACCTACAAGGCCCTCGACAAGGCCGGGGTGGACTACGAGGTGATCGACATCTCGGAGAACGAGGAGGCCCGTGACTATGTCATGGCCCTCGGTTACCTGCAGGCGCCGGTCGTGGTGGCCGGTGAGGATCACTGGTCCGGCTTCCGGCCCGACCGGATCAAGTCGCTCGCGACCGTCGCGGCCTGACGCCGCGTCGTTCCTCCGAGAGAGGTGAGGTGAGCGTGTCCGGCAACGACGATCGCTCGAGCACCGCACCCGGCGCACTGGTCTACTTCTCCAGCGCCTCGGAGAACACGCACCGCTTCGTCGAGAAGCTGGGTATCCCGGCGACTCGCATTCCATTGCATACCGCCGACTCGCTGCGCGTCGATGAGCCCTACGTGCTGATCGTCCCCACCTACGGGGGCGGTCGGCACGTGCTCGACGCGCAACGGCCGAACAGCATCAGCGGTCACCGATCCGACAAGGATTTCGTGCCGCGCCAGGTCGCCAAGTTCCTCAACGACCCGCACAACCGCGCGCTGCTGCGTGGCGTGGTCGCGGCGGGTAACACGAACTTCGGCGACACCTACTGCTATGCGGGTGAGGTGATCTCGCGCAAGTGTGGGGTGCCCTACCTGTACCGCTTCGAACTCATGGGAACCGCCGAGGACGTCGAGCGCGTCCGAGAGGGATTGGGATTGTTTTGGCAACAACAACGACAGCACCGACCGGAAAAACGGCTCGCTTAGAGCAGTCACCGGTCCGCAATGCCGAGACAGGCGAGGTACTCGACTACCACGCCCTCAATGCGATGCTGAACCTGTACGGCCCGAACGGTGAGATCCAGTTCGACAAGGACCGGGAGGCGGCGCACCAGTACTTCCTGCAGCACGTCAACCAGAACACCGTCTTCTTCCACAACCTGGACGAGAAGCTGGACTACCTGGTCGACGAGAACTACTACGAGTCCGAGGTGCTCGAGCAGTACAGCCGCGGGTTCATCAAGAAGCTGTTCCAGCAGGCCTACGCCAAGAAGTTCCGGTTCCCCACCTTCCTCGGCGCGTTCAAGTACTACACCTCGTACACGCTGAAGACCTTCGACGGCAAGCGCTACCTGGAGCGGTTCGAGGACCGCGTCTGCATGGTCGCGCTCACCCTCGCCGCCGGCGACGAGGTGCTCGCGGGCAAGCTGGTCGACGAGATCATCGACGGTCGTTTCCAGCCGGCCACCCCCACCTTCCTCAACTCGGGCAAGAAGCAGCGCGGCGAGCCGGTGTCGTGCTTCCTGCTGCGCATCGAGGACAACATGGAGTCCATCGGGCGCTCCATCAACTCCGCGCTGCAGCTGTCCAAGCGCGGCGGCGGGGTCGCCCTGCTGCTCACCAACATTCGTGAGCACGGCGCGCCGATCAAGAAGATCGAGAACCAGAGCTCGGGCGTCATCCCGATCATGAAGCTGCTGGAGGACTCGTTCTCCTACGCCAACCAGCTCGGCGCGCGCCAGGGCGCGGGCGCGGTGTACCTGCACGCGCACCACCCCGACATCTACCGGTTCCTGGACACCAAGCGGGAGAACGCCGACGAGAAGATCCGCATCAAGACCCTCTCGCTGGGTGTGGTGATTCCCGACATCACCTTCGAGCTGGCGAAGAAGAACGAGGACATGTACCTGTTCTCGCCGTACGACGTGGAGCGCATCTACGGCAAGCCGTTCGCCGATATCGACGTCACCGAGAAGTACTACGAGATGGTCGACGACAAGCGGATCCGCAAGTCGAAGATCAAGGCGCGCGAGTTCTTCCAGACCATCGCCGAGCTGCAGTTCGAATCCGGTTACCCGTACATCATGTTCGAGGACACGGTGAACCGGGCCAACCCGATCGCGGGCAAGATCACCCACTCCAACCTGTGCTCGGAGATCCTGCAGGTCTCCACGCCGTCGGTGTTCAACGACGACCTGTCCTACGCCAAGGTGGGCAAGGACATTTCGTGCAACCTCGGCTCGCTGAACATCGCCAAGACGATGGACTCACCCGATTTCGCGCAGACCATCGAGACGTCCATCCGGGCGCTGACCGCGGTCTCGGATCAGACGCACATCTACTCGGTGCCCTCGATCGAGCAGGGCAACAACGAGTCCCACGCGATCGGTCTCGGCCAGATGAACCTGCACGGGTACCTGGCGCGCGAGCGGGTGCACTACGGCTCCGAAGAGGGTATCGACTTCACCAACATCTACTTCTACACCGTGGTCTACCACGCGATCCGGGCGTCGAACCTGATCGCGCAGGAGCGCGGCACCTACTTCGGCGGCTTCCCCGAGTCGAAGTACGCCAGCGGTGAGTACTTCGACAAGTACACCGAGCAGGTGTGGGAGCCGAAAACCGAACGGGTCGCGCGGCTCTTCGCCGACGCCGGGGTGCACATCCCGACCCAGGACGACTGGCGGGCGCTCAAGGCCTCGGTCATGGAGCACGGCATCTACAACCAGAACCTGCAGGCGGTTCCGCCGACCGGGTCGATCTCCTACATCAACCACTCCACCAGTTCCATCCACCCGGTGGCGTCGAAGATCGAGATCCGCAAGGAAGGCAAGATCGGCCGCGTCTACTACCCGGCGCCCTACCTCGACAACGACAACCTCGAGTACTACGACGACGCCTACGAGATCGGCTACGAGAAGATCATCGACACCTACGCCGCGGCCACCCAGCACGTGGACCAGGGCCTGTCGCTGACCCTCTTCTTCAAGGACACCGTCACCACCCGCGACCTCAACCGCGCCCAGATCTACGCCTGGCGCAAGGGCATCAAAACCCTCTACTACATCCGCCTGCGCCAAATGGCGCTGGAGGGCACCGAAGTAGAAGGCTGCGTCTCCTGCATGCTGTAAGCCCCGACGACCCGAAAGCCCCGGTGCCGCAACGGCGCCGGGGCTTTCCCATGGGACGGTCCGGACTCGCTCAGGCGAGGGTGGGGGCTACTTCGCGTTCGAAGAGGGCGATGCCGGAGGTGTCGTAGGCGGCTTCGGGGAAGTTGAGGATGGCATAACCGAGGCCGAGGTCGCGCAGACCGGCGAGGCGTTCGGCGACCTGCTCCGGGGTGCCGACGGCGGCGGAGGTGCGGAACATGCCGTCCACGAAACCCTTGGCCTGATCGTCGCCGATCACCGTGGCCAGCTTGGCTTGCACCGCCGAAAGGCGTTCTTCGACTTCGGTTTCGGTGCTCGCGATGATCGCGTTGAAGTTCGAGGAGCGCACGATGGCAGCGAAATCGGTGCCGACGTCGGCGCAGTGCGCGCGCAGGATGTCCGACTTCGCGGCGAACTCGTCGGGCGCGCCGCTGAAGTTGGTGTACTGGGCGTACTTCGCCGCGATCCGCAGCGTCTTCTTCTCGCCGCCGCCCGCGATCCACAGCGGAATGCCGTTCTCCTGCAACGGAAGCGGCTGCACGATCGCCCCGTCG
>NZ_BAUA01000173.1 GCF_000710915.1 Nocardia brasiliensis IFM 10847 | reverse complement strand
GCCGGTGCGCGGCGGCGCGTCGGCGCGCCGGGTGGGCGGCTCGGCGGGGCGGCGCGGCGGCGGTTCGGCCGGTCGGCGGTTGGGCGGGGGAGCCACCACCTGTCTGCGGCCGGTGGTGTCCGGCGAACGCGGCGGCTCCTGGCGGCGTTGCGGTTCGGCCGGACGCCGGGGCGGTTCGGCCTGGCGTTGCACGGTCGGGTCCGCGGGTGGGGTGCGCCGGTTGTCGGGACTCGGCGCTGCGGGGGCCTGCGCGGGTCGCCGCCGGCGGCCGGTGCGTTCGTTGTCGACCTTCTCGACCAGATCCTGCACGGTGAGCGGGGCAGCGCCGGGATCGGCGGAGGCGTCGGTATGCCGGGATCGCCGCGCGGTCCGCGAACCGTCGCGTTCGGTGTCATCCGCCGTGGGATAGCGCTCCCACGGGGCGCGATCTCCGGGCCGTGGCGAACGCCCGTGCCGATCGTCACCCACCAACGAACCTCGCTTTTCGTCTACGTCGCCGCCTCGGGCCGTACTCGACCGGCTTGACCGATTCCGCAATGATAACGATTCCGCCACAGCGGGCCACCCGAGTGCGAAACAGGCTCCCCGTCGAGAGTATCACGATTTAGCCCGACCGGCCGGTCTTTGTCTACTTCCGTTGTGTCTCTTCGCTTGTCCGCAGCGGGATGCGCGTGGCCTCTCGCGGTCTGCTCGCCCAGTTCAGGCGGGTTCAGCCACCGCTGTGCATCACGTCGGCGCCGTGCGGGACCGCGGGATCCGCCGGGTCGTCCAACCAGCCGTGCGGCAGCGCGACTTTGCCGGGGGAACCCTGTCTACCGCGCGGGCCCTCGGCGTCCTTCGGGAACGGGGCCGTCGGATCGAGCTGGCCCACAAGGTCTTCCAGCTCGGTGAGCCGCGACACGGTGGCGAAGGCGCGGCGCAGGTCGGCGCCCACCGGGAAGCCCATCAGGTACCAGGCCATGTGCTTGCGCAGGTCGCGCATCGCTTTGTCCTCGCCGAGGTGTTCCGACAGCAGCGCACCGTGCCGGTACAGCACCTCGCCGACCCGGCCCAGGTTCGGCGGCGCGGGCAGCGGCTCGCCGCGCAATGCGGCCTGCAGCTCCGCGAACAACCAGGGCCGTCCGAGGCAGCCGCGACCGACTACCACACCATCGCAGCCGGTTTCGTCCATCATGCGCACGGCGTCGGCGGCCGAGAAGATATCGCCGTTGCCGAGCACCGGAATCGTGGTGACGGCTTCCTTCAGCCGGGCGATGGCCGTCCAGTCCGCCTGGCCGGAGTAGCGCTGTGCGGCGGTCCTGGCGTGCAGTGCAACCGCTTTCGCCCCCTCGGCCTCGGCGATCCGCCCGGCGTCCAGGTAGGTCAGGTGCTCGTCGTCGATGCCGATGCGGAACTTCACCGTCACCGGCACGCCCGCCGGCTCGGCGGCGCGCACCATGGCCTGCACGATCCGGCTGAACAGCGCGCGCTTGTACGGCAGCGCGGCGCCGCCGCCGAGCCGGGTGACCTTGGGCACCGGGCAGCCGAAATTCATATCGATGTGATCGGCCCAGCCCTCGCCGACGATGATTCGCACGGCCTCACTGAGGGTGGCCGGGTCCACACCGTAGAGCTGCATCGAGCGCGGCGACTCGTCCGCGTCGAAGGACATCATGTCCAGCGTCTTCTCGTTGCGCTCGACCACCGCCCTGGCGGTGATCATCTCGCAGACATAGATCGAGGTCGGGCTACCGAATTCGCGGCACAGCTTGCGGAACGCCAGATTCGTGATGCCCGCCATCGGCGCGAGCACCACCGCCGGATCGACCGGATACGGCCCGATCCGCAGTGCACTCGTCGCCTCGGTAGTCATCGTCACGCCGTCCAGTGTCTCATTTCCGCACGTGAGCGGCCTGGTCGGGTCGTTTTCGCTGCTCGGGTCGGTTGCTGCGGGCCCGCGCCCGGCGGTGACGAGCGGGCGCCGACGCCGGTTGTGCCGCATGTCACAGTCGTGCGCGCCCGCCGGCTGCTGCGCTGGCGGACATGGACGCGGGATCAGCCGAGATCCGGCAGCCGGTCCGCCAGATCGGCGAGTTCCCACGGCCCGCTCGTCTCGATGGTCGCGGCGGCGGTCCAGCCGGCGAGCACCGAGATGGCACCGCCCTGAACCGCGAAGACCTTGACGGTGATCGGGCACTTCTCCTGGGCGAGATAGGCGACGATGGGTGAGATGTTCTCCGGCGCAAAGGCATCGAACTGGCCCGCCGGCACCTCCTCGGCGAACATCGCGCCCATGCCCGGTGTGGCCAGCGTGAGCCGGGTGCGGGCGACGGGCGCGATCGCGTTGGCGCGCACGCCGTATCGCTCCAGCTCGAGCGCGGCGACCTGGGTCAGCGCGGCGATGCCCGCCTTGGCCGCGCCGTAGTTGGCCTGGCCGGGGTTCGGCATGAAGGTGCCCGAGGCCGAGGCGGTGTTGATCACGGATGCGGCGACCGGCCGGCCCGCCTTCGACTCCGCCTTCCAATACGCGGCGGCGTGGTGCAGCACCGCGAAGTGCCCCTTCAGATGCACCGCGAGCACCGCGTCCCACTGTGTCTCGTCCATCGCGGCGATGAACGCGTCGCGCAGGATGCCCGCGTTGTTTACCAGGACGTGCAATCCGCCGAAGGCGTTGATCGCGTGGTCCACAAGGGCTTTCGCGCCCGCCCAGTCGGCGATGTTCGCGGTGTCGGCGACGGCGCGACCGCCCGCCGCGACGATCTCGTCGACCACCTGTTGCGCGGGACCGGCGTCGGCGCCGATGCCCTCGTTGTTGCCGCCGAGGTCGTTGACCACGACGGCGGCGCCTTGCGCGGCCAGCAGCAGCGCGTGCGCGCGGCCGATGCCGCGGCCCGCGCCGGTGACGATCGCGACGCGTCCGTCCAGCGAACCCATGTCGTTCCTTTCGATGCGGGTGATCCGGTCAGGCGAGCAGGCCGGCGAGGCCCGCCATGCCGGTGCCGGAGAACTTCGTGGTGTGGGGCGTCGTAGTCGACGACAGTGAGGGTGATGGTGTTGGCCATCCCCATGATGGAAAGCACCTCGGTCATGGTCGCGCCCGCAGACAGCCGCGCGGGCGGCAGCTCTTTCCACTTCGTGTGCACCGTCAGCCGCTCTTCGAAGCGGTGCGGGTCGGTCAGCACCGGCCACACCCGGTCCGGTGCGACGGGAAACCCCTTGGATACCTTGGCAAGTGCCATTTGGGTACGTCGTTTCAGCGCTCGGCAGGCCGGTAGGCAGTGACGATGGCGGCCCGGCCGAGGCCGATATTGTGCGCGAGAGCGACTTTCGCGCCCGCGACCTGTCTGGCTGCCGCGTCGCCGCGCAGCTGCCAGGTGAGTTCGGCGCATTGCGCGAGTCCGGTGGCACCGAGCGGATGTCCCTTGGAGATGAGCCCGCCCGAGGGATTGACCACCCAGCGCCCGCCGTAGGTCGTGTCCGCGGCGTCGACCAGCTTGTGCCCCTCGCCCTCGCCACACAGGCCGAGCGCTTCATAGGTGAGCAACTCGTTGGGGGAGAAGCAGTCGTGCAACTCGATCACGTCGAGATCGTCGGGCCCGATATCGGCCTGCGCGTACACCTTTCGGGCCGCGGCGGCGGTCATGTCGACGCCGACCAGCGACCGTGCCGTTTTCGTGGCGAAGCTGGATTCGAGGTCGGTCACCATGGCCTGCCCGACGATCTCGACCGCGCGAGCGCCGAGATCGTGCTCGTCGACGAAGCGTTCGCTCGCGAGCACCGCCGCCCCGGAACCGTCGGAGGTCGGCGAGCACTGCAATCTGGTCAGCCCGAGCGGCTCGTACACCATCTTGGCCGCGGTGATCTCGTCGAGCGTGTACACGTTCTGGAACTGCGCGTACGGGTTGTTCGCGGAGTGCCGGTGGTTCTTCTCAGCGATCTTCGCGAAATGCGTTCGGGTGGAGCCGTATCGCTCCATGTGTTCTACCCCGGCCGCACCGAACATCCACGGCGCCACCGGCATCGCGAAGTCCCGTAGCTGCGCCAGGGCCTCGATGTGACGGAGCAGCGGCTGTTCCCGATCGGTGAAACCCGCCTCCAGCGAACCCGATTGCATCTTCTCGAAGCCGAGCGCCATGGCGCAGTCGGCCTCGCCGCCGCGAATCGCTTTGGCCGCCAAGAAGAGCGCAGAGGAACCGGTGGAGCAGTTGTTGTTCACGTTGACCACCGGCAGCCCGGTGAGCCCGAGCTCGTAGATGGCGCGCTGTCCGCTGGTCGAGTCGCCGTAGACGTAGCCGACGTACGCCTCGGCCACCTGGTCGTAGCGAATGCCGGCATCCGTGAGCGCGTGCTCGCCCGCCTCCCGTGCCATTGCCGGGTAGTCCCACCCTTCGCGGCGGCCCGGCTTCTCGAACTTCGTCATGCCGACACCGATGACGAAGACTCTGCTTGTCATGTCGTTTCCTCTTGTGTGTGCGCGAATTCGGCGAGTCCGTCCTGGATGACGAACTTGCCGCGGTCGGAGCGGGTTTCGAAGACGTAGCGGCCGCGCCCGGCCGGCCAGGCCGAGGTGGTGCTGGTCTGGCCGGGCCGAGTGGGCGAACTCAGCCGCACCGCAGGTCTTTTCAGCCGGGCCGGGGTATCCGGGCCGACCCGGGTGAGCAGCGCGTGCGAGACGAACGCGATGGTGCACAGGCCGTGCACGATGATGCCTGGCAGGCCCACCGCCTTGGCGAAATCGTCGTCGAGGTGAATCGGCATCGGATCGCCCGCCGCCTCGGCGTGGCGGAAGGTCTGGTCGGCGTCGAATGTCTGTGCCGCGGTCCAGTCCGGTGCCCGGTTGCGCAACTGCTCGCGGGTCACCTCGACGGTGTCGGTCGCGCCCCAGTTACCGAGCCGCGCGAGGTCGAAATCCGTCCCGTCGGTCTGCTGTCCCCGCATTCGGCCTCCTGGTCGTTGCTCGACAACCCACGCTAGGAACCCGGGCGCGCGGCCGGAATGACCCTGCTGCGCGCGTTCCGTGACCGCCGCGCTCAGCACATCCGGGCTGGTAGGTTCGCTTCGACCGGTGACGCAGGAGGTGTGGGTGACGGCCAGGACGGTGCCGATCGACTTCGTACGGGCCGCCGTCGCCACTGCCACCCGGCAGGGGGTGGACATCGAGCAATTGCTCGGCGGCGTCGGGGTGGCGCCGGAGTTGCTCGCCCAGGATCGCGCCCGTGTGACCGTCGATCAGGTGGCCGCGACCGTACGTGAACTCTGGCGGATCAGCGACGACGAATTGTTCGGTCTCGGCCCGGCACCGCTGCCGCGCGGATCGATCCGGTTGGTGGGCTTCGGACTGATCGGTTGCGCGGACCTCGGGGCCGCGATCGAGCGGTTCTTCGAATATCGGCGCCTGCTGCCCGGCCTGCCGCCGATGACGATGACCACCGCTGACGCGAACACCCGCTTCACCCTCGACACCCAGGAGGTGGCCGAGGGCAACGAGTTATTGACCACGTTCCTGCTCGCCGGGGTGCATCGGACGATCGCCTGGGGGATCGGCCGCCGAGTTCCGTTGCGGCAGGTCGATTTCCCCTATCCGCAGCCGCGCAACCTGGACGACTACGCGCTCGTCTTCGACGCTCCGCTCGTTTTCGACGCGCCCATCGCGGCGCTCACCTTCGCCAGTGACCTGCTCGCGGCGCCGATCACCCGCACCGAGGACGAGCTGATCGCCTGGACCCGCAACGCGCCCACCGATGTGCTCTCGCGTCGCGAATACGGCAGTTCGCCGGCCGAGCAGGTGCGCCGGATTCTCGCCCGCGGGCTGCGCGGTGACCGGATCGGGGGCGAGCGCTGGCCGAGCGCGGACGAGGTGGCCAAGCGGCTCGCCATGAGCCCACAGACGGTGCGGCGCAAGCTCGCTGAGGAAGCCACCTCGATCACCCAGATCCGCGAGGACATCCTGCGTGACGCCGCGGTGGCCAGTCTGGTGCGGGGTGAGGAGACGGTCGAGGCGCTCTCGGCTCGGCTCGGCTTCTCCGAACCCAGTGCTTTCCGGCGCGCGTTCCGCCGCTGGACCGGCAGCCCGCCCGGTTCCTACCGCGGCGCCGCCGCCAACGCTGAACGGTTGCGGGACAGCGGTTCTCGCGGGCGGGCGCCCGCTACTGATCGCGCAGCCGACGGTGGTAGCGCTCCCTGACCTCCGGGTCGGGCTGCGCGTAAGCCGTTGTCGCTCCGGTGATTCGCGCGACGACCAGCTGGGCGCGATAGGGCAGCAATTGCGCGGTCTTGATGATCGCGGCCAACCTGCGCGGCACCGTCACCAACGGCTTCTCCTTCGCCACCGTGCGCACGATCGCCTGCGCGACATCGGCGGGATCCACCGTGGTCATCGGCTCGATCCAGTTCGGCATGTTCGCGCCCGCGGACAGTTCGGTGCGCACGATGCCCGGCAGCACCGCCGAGACGTGCACGCCGTGCTCCTTCATCTCCAGGTGCAGCGCCGCGGTGAAGCCCACCACCGCGTGCTTGGTCGCACAGTAGGTGGCCAGTCCGGGAAAGCCCTGGGTCCCGGCCAGCGACGCGATATTGATGAGGTGGCCGCTGCCGCGGGCCAGGAAACGCTGGGTGGCCAGCCGGGATCCGTGGATCACGCCGCGCAGGTTGATGTCGAGGATCCGGTCCGTCATCGCCTCGTCCTCGTCGGCGAACAATCCGGTCGGCATGATGCCCGCGTTGTTGACCAGCACGTCCAACGGCCCGAGTGCCTTTTCGAGCGCGTCGAGGAATGCGGCGAACGATTCGCGGTCGGTGACGTTCAACGGCAGGCCCACGATCGTGGCGCCCGGATCGGCGCCGAGTTCGGCCGCGGTCTTGGCGACCAGCTCCACGTCGATATCGCCGATCGCCACCGCGGCACCCGCGCCGAGAAACGCTTCCGCGGTGGCCCGGCCGATCCCGCGGGCGCCGCCGGTGATCGCGACGACCTTTCCGGCGAGCGAGACCTCGCCCTTCGGTGCACTGGTCATGTTCCCGGCCTTCCTCTTTCGTGAACGTTCGAGCACGCACCGGCCTGCGCACGCCCGGGGCGAAGGTGTGGCGCGCTGTTCTCAGTGTCGGCCTTTCCGGCCTGCCGGTCGGCGGATTCGTCCGATCACGGTGCGGCCGAACAGTGCTCGGAGCCGGGCGCGCGCAAGTCCGTGCCGGTGCTGGGCGGGGAGCGAAATCATCGGACGGTCGGGGTAATCGCCTGCCGAAATATTGCGAGCGCGCGACCGCCATTTCCGTCGATTAGTCGGCCGGTGCGGCACATCGAATACCACCACGATGCCTGGGTGCTACCGCATGGGTTTCTGACCAGGGCAATGTCCCAACGCGAATGCGGGCCGCGCGGAAACCACCGGGTTTGTGCGCAGCGGGGAATGTCGGCGAGGCCGCGCGGAGAATGTTCGACGCAATAAACCTTCGAACTCGATAAATGCGGTGCGCGAAGTTAGCCGGACAAAAGCGCGCCGCCGCCCGGATTCCGGGCGGCGGCGTGAGATCTGTTGCGCTGGATCAGCTGGCGGTGCTTGCCATCTGGCGTTCGGCCTTCGCGGCCTCGCGGGCCAGCATGCGGTCGCGCTGCTCCTCGAACTTCAGCACGTCCTTGCCGAGCTTGTCCAGGAACAGGCCGAGCCGCTCGCGGACCGCCTCGCCGCGCGCGGTGAAGTCGGTGCGGTCGAAGATGTTCCACTTCTTCAGCACCGGCTGCACCACCTCTTCGAGGTGCTGGCGCAGGTCGTAGATGCCGTGCTTGGCCATCAGGACGCCGTTACGGCGGAAGTTCGGCATACCGGCGCCGGGCATCTGGAAGTTCTCCAGGATCAACGTGATCGCCTCGATCGCCTGATCCGGCGACAGGTCCAGGGCGGCGCCGCACATGTTGCGGTAGAAGATCATGTGCAGGTTCTCGTCGGCCGCGACGCGCTGCAGCATGCGATCGGCGATCGGGTCGTCGCAGACCTTGCCGGTGTTGCGGTGGCTCACCCGGGTGGCCAGTTCCTGGAAGGTCACGTACGCGACCGAGTGCAGGAAGCCCGCGTCGGCTTCGGCGGGGGAGGCGAAGCCGTTGGTCATGTGGATCATTCGCGCCTCTTCGAGCGCGACCGGGTCGACGCCGCGGGTGACCACCAGGTAGTCCCGCATCACGATGCCGTGCCGGTTCTCCTCGGCGGTCCACCGACCGACCCAGGTGCCCCACGCGCCGTCCTGCGAGAAGTTCTCGGCGATCTCGCGGTGGTACGACGGAAGGTTGTCTTCGGTCAGCAGATTGGTGATCATGGCCGCCTTCGCGACCTCGTTGAGCCGGGACTGCTCCGGATCCCAGTCGATACCCCCGAGTGCGGCGAAATTGCGGCCTTCATCCCACGGGACGTAGTCGTGCGGATGCCATTCCTTTGCCAGGGAGAGGTGCCGGTTGACGTTCTCTTCGGCAACCGGCTCCAACTCCGTCAGAAGCTCGAGTTGAGTCAGATCCCTTGCCATGTATGAACCCTTCAGTCTGTGCGTCCGGTCGTGCAGGTCATCCCCCCAAGGTAGACCGATGCCGTGCGGCCATACCTTACGGCACCGTAGGTGTGATGCGAAACGCATCCGAATGCCTGTTGACGCCCCGTGATGCACGTCATACGCCGTCGTCGGCGTTCGGTGGCCACCTCCGAGTGTATGGCGTCGGCCCGCAGCGAGGGGATTATCGCCGCGGGCCGACCGGTGTTAGCGCGGCGTGCTGCACCGCACACGCCGCCGTGTCGCGCATGTGCCGAGTGGTCAGCGCTTTCCGCCGAACAGGCCACCGAGCACATTGCCCAGTGCGCCGCCGGCGTTCTTGGCCAGCGCCTCGCCGATCGCGCCGCCGATGCCGCCGCTCTTACCGCTGCCGCCGAGCAGGCCGCCGAGGATGTCCCCGATGCCGCCACTGCCTGACTGGGTCTGCTGCGGCGCGGCGGCACCGCCGCCACCGGTCATCTGCTTGGCCAGGTAGGCGAGCACGATCGGGGCGAGAATCGGCATCAGCTTGGCGATCAGGTCGTTGCCGCCGGTGCCCTCGGTCGCGCCGAGCGCGCTGATCACCGTGTTCTTCTCGGTGCCGAAGACGTTCTCGACGATCTTCGAGCCGTCGTTCACGTCGACCTTGTCGATGTCGACCGTGCCCTCGCCCTCGACGAGTTCCCCGTGGTTGTCCAGCGCGTCGACCAGGGACGCCGCGCCTTCGGGTTTGGTCGCGTTCGCCTGCAGTCCGCCCAGCAGCGTCGGCAGGGCCGCGCTGACCGCCGCGGTCGCGGTGTTCTGGTCGACGCCGAGCTTCTCGGCGATCTGGGCGATAGGTACCTGGGAGAGCAAATCATCGAAGGAAGTCATCGGCTCCGCCTTGTCGAGGGACGACCCGGGTTTGTCCGGGTCGCGCTCACAGTAAGGGAAGCCTCGAGGCGAGTGTGGTGTATCCGCGCCGGGCGCGTTGGTCACACCGCCGACGGGTCCGCCAAACGAGAGCGGGCGCCCGGTGTGACCGGGCGCCCGACGTGTGCCCCCAGTAGGGCTCGAACCTACGACCTGCGGATTAAAAGTCCGTAGCTCTACCAACTGAGCTATAGGGGCGCGCTGGGCAGTGTAGTAGGCGCGGCGCGGATGGCCCAAATGGGGGAGCGGGGGGCGTGGCGGGTGCGCGAAGCCGCCCGACCGCGCGCGCGGGACAGTAGTGGGGACCCGACACCGAGAGCTGTTGCGGCGCCGAGTAACGCGCCGAGCTCGGCGGGCGATCTCGGCGGTAAACATTTGGCACCCAACTTTGTTCATTGCGGCCGGAATTGGCTACCATCCAATCATGTTGGCTAGCAATGTCTTTGGATTTGCCGGGGGTGCATGCCCCGAGCCCGTCGGGGCCGGCCCGGATGGTGAGCGGGTGGGCTGCGGGTGCCCGCCGGTGTTCCGGCCGGCCGGTCCACGCGGGTGAACGTTGCTGCGACGCTGGCGAATTGGGCGCCCATGCGCGCCCCCGCTCCAGGTTGCGCAATGTTTGCTGTAACAGTAAACCTGAGTAGTTGGTTACCTGACTCGTCGGTTTGCCGCGTGTCGGATGGGGTTTCCGGGTACGGTGACAACTTGATGAATTCCGGAAGAATCGCCGGCCTGTTCGGGGATTCGGAATTCGACTTATCGCTGATGTGCCCGAATCTGTCGCGACCGGTCCGGCCGATCGTGGCTTCCCTGGAGACGACGCCGCAGGAGGCAGATCCGAGACGAAGAAATGCCCGGGTGCGCACCCCCTGCAGCGCACCCGGGCAGGAAAACTATACCAGCTGGTGTGTTTCAGGTTTTTCGCAAGTTTTCGTACCGAAAGTTTGAAACTGGGCGAAAACCCGGTTTGAAGTATTGATAAAACTCATAACTTCGCGCCAAGGGCCCGTTCCTTTGGGGGTGGCTGTTTGGCGGCGAGTAGGCTTCGGAGGCGTTTCGAGCATGGCACGGCAGCAAGAGCGGGCCCGCCGGACACGTGCGGCGATTATCAGGTCCGCCGCCGTTGAGTTCGGGAAGAGCGGCTATGCCGCTGCATCGCTCAACCGCATATTGGAAGGGTCGCGTGCCACCAAGGGCGCCATGTACTTCCATTTCGATTCCAAGGAAGATCTCGCGCGCGCCGTCCTGGAGACGGCGGTCGAGCGCTACCGCGCCTCGGCCGAGCGTTGGCTCGCGCGAACGGATCTCGGACCCCTCGACATCCTGCACGGCATGATCGACGAGATGGCATTGCGGCTCGAGCACGACATCATCGTGCAGGCCGAATACCGGTTGATCATCGAACCCGACTTCTATCGGGACGTGCAGTCCGGTGGCGGGCGAATACTCGGGCGCGCCACCCGCGCGCTCGCCGTCCGCGCCATCGACCAAGGACAACTCCGGCCCGGCGCCGACGCCGATCGGTTCACCCGCACCCTCGTCGCCGCTCTGGCCGGCCAGCGCTACCTGGTCGACGCCCACGGCACCGGGATAGATCTGCGGACCCGATTCGAGGAAGCGCTCGAGGTGGTCATCGAGTCGATGGCCACCCCCGAATGGGCCGAGAAGTTCCACAACGACGGCTGGCGCACCCAAGCCCGCCTCGAAGAGCTCAGTTTGGGGCTTTGACCAGCCGGTTTGGTTAACGAGTCCGGTCTGTCATAAGCTAACCGGGCTCCCAACGGACAGCCGTTGAAGCCGGTTCCGGAGAAATCCGGAGACGAGCCCCCTTCGTCTAGCGGCCTAGGACGCCGCCCTTTCAAGGCGGTAGCGCGGGTTCGAATCCCGTAGGGGGTACGGTCTTCGGGTCGTTGGAAGCACAGCAAGGCCCTGTGGCGCAGTTGGTTAGCGCGCCGCCCTGTCACGGCGGAGGTCGCGGGTTCGAGTCCCGTCAGGGTCGCAAGTGAGCGCCGGAGCAATCCGGCGTTTCGCGTATGGCATTCAACTCGGGTGCCTGCGGCCAGGTAGCTCAGTTGGTACGAGCGTCCGCCTGAAAAGCGGAAGGTCGCCGGTTCGATCCCGGCCCTGGCCACTTCACTCGTAGGCGAGCCCTACCCGCGGAAGGCGCGGGTGGGGCTCGTTTCGTTCGTATCTTGTGGGGTGCAACCCCACACCCGCCCGGGGGCGTCCGCCCCCGGACCCCCGGCTTCCGTAGTTGGGCATTCCTCCCGTTGCCGGACTTCCTTCCGTTGCCGGGACTTCCTCCCGCAGCCGGACTCGATCCTGCCGGAGACTTCTCCCGCTGTCCGGCATC
>NZ_BAUA01000174.1 GCF_000710915.1 Nocardia brasiliensis IFM 10847 | reverse complement strand
GGGGTNNTCCGGGNNNNTACGNNNGCGCGACCGAGCAGGACGTGATCGATGCCGATGATCGGGCCCCACTGTTTGTCGTCGGGGAAGGTCAGCAACAGACCCGCACCGGCTTGGTCGGCGGCGGATTCGAATCGTCCGTGCAGGAGTGCGCGGTAGGCGGCGTGATCACGGGTGGCGTTGAAGTCCGCGCCGACGATCGCCGGTCCTTGCTGCGCGTCGAGAATGTCGCGGACGCGTCGCATCTCGGCCAGCCAGTCGGCGAAGTTCATCGGCGGCGGGATCGGATGGAACGCGAAGACCGTGATGGGCCCGCGCTGCGGATGCTCCATCGTCGCGGAGACCTGGTTGAGGATGAAGCCGCCGTATTTCTTGGTGTCGCGCAACGGGTATCGGCTGTAGATGCCGGTACCGCCACCACCGTCGGCGGTCGGCTCGAGGTAGCGGTGCGGCAGTGCGGCGTCGAGTCCCGCCGCGGCCAGGCGGTCTACCGCGCCGTTCGTCAGCTCGTTCACGGTCAGCACGTCGACGCGGTTGTCCAGGACGGCACGCACCACGGCGTCCGCGTCGGCACCACCGAACAACAGGTTCGACTGCATCACGTTCACCTCGGGACCGGTGGCGGCGCGACTCTGCGGGACGAACGTCGGCACCGCCGTCCACAGCACCACCCCCACCAGCACCGCGGCCACGCCCGCGCTGCGCCAACCACGGACGATCAGGAAACACACCAGCCCGACCACCGCCCCGACCATCAGATACGTGGCCCCCGACGCCAACAGCGCCAACGGCCGCTGCCGCCAAGCCACGAAGTGCAGCACCAGCCCGGCGAGCCCCGCCGCGGCAGCGCACCACCCCACCCCGAGTACGAAACGCTCCACCCATCCACGCATACCCCGACCCTAAGCCCCCGTTGTGGAGCAACCGCGTCCTACCTGTGCAGCACTTGTGTGCATTCCGCCGGCGGGCGGCAACAGACGCACCCCTTCTGCGTCGAGACCCGGTGTGTCACGCGGCAAGTCGGGTGCGAGAAAACAGAACTGGTGCGGCAGCCCGGCAGCCCGGGTGGCCCGGCAGCCCGGGTGGCCCGGCAGCCCGGGTGGCCCGGCAGCCCGGTGGCCCGGCAGCCCGGTGGCCCGGTGGCCCGGTGGCCCGGTGGCCCGGTGGCCCGGTGGCCCGGTGGCCCGGTGGCCCGGTGGCCCGGTGGCCCGGTGGCCCGGTGGCCCGGAGATGCTGAGCACACCGTCAATCGGTCCGCCACCCGCCCAGGCGCGGAATCTCGCGGCCTCCGGTCAGGAAGCAACGCCGCGCGATGCGCTGTGCACGCGCGGTGGCCTACTGACCGAACACGCGCTCCACCACCGCTTTCGCCCGGCGGGTGATCCGCATGTAGTGGTCGAGGAATTCGCTGCCGTCGTCGTTGGGCCAGCCTGCCACTCTGGCGACGGCGGATAGTAGGCGTCCCGGGCCGGGGAGTTGATCGGTCGGCTTGCCGCGCACCAGGACCAGGGCGTTGCGCGCCTTCGTCGCGGTGAGCCAGGCGTCCCGGAGCAGTTCGACGTCGGCGGTGTCGAGCAGCTTGGTCTGCTCGATCACGTCGAGCGATTCCAGCGTGGACGTGTTGTGCAGGCCGAGCACGTCGTGGGCGTAGCGCAGCTGCATCAACTGCACGGTCCACTCGATGTCGGCGAGACCGCCGCGGCCGAGTTTGGTGTGCGTGGCCGGGTTCGCGCCGCGCGGCAGTCGTTCGGCGTCGACACGGGCCTTGATCCGCCGGATCTCGCGCACCGCCTCGGTGGAGACCCCGCCCTCCGGGTAGCGCACCTTGTCGATGATGTGCAGGAAACGCAGTCCGAGTTGCTGATCGCCCGCGACCTGGTGCGCCCGCAGCAGCGCCTGCACCTCCCACGGCTGGGCCCACTGCTGGTAGTACGCGGCATAGGCGGCCAGGGTGCGCACCAGCGCACCGTTGCGGCCCTCGGGGCGCAGTCCGGCGTCCACGTGCAGCGGCGGGTCGGTGCTGGGCGCGCCGAGCAGGCGCTGCACCTTGTCGGCGACGCTGATCGCCCACTTCACGGCCTTGGTCTCGTCCTCGCCGGGCCGCGGATCGCAGACGAACAGGACGTCCGCGTCGGACCCGTACCCGAGTTCCATGCCGCCGAGCCTGCCCATCCCGATCACCGCGAAATCGGCGGGCGCGGGCGTGCCCAGTTCCGCCTCGCTGGCCCGGATCACCGCCGCGAGTGCGGCTTCGAGCACCGCGACCCACACCGAGGACAGCGCCCGGCACACCTGTTGCACGTCGAGCATGCCGAGCAGGTCGGCCGAGGCGATCCGCGCCAGTTCGTGTCTGCGCAGCGAACGTGCTGCCGCCACAGCGCGTTTCGGGTCGTCATAGCGGGACGCGGCGGTCATGATGCCGCGCGCGACGTCTTCGGGTTGCGGGCTGAGCAGCAGCGGCCCGCCCGGCCCGTCGGCGTACATGCGGATCGTGTCCGGCGCGTTGATCAGCAGGTCCGGCAGGTATTCCGAGGAGCCGAGCACGATCATCAGCCGCTGCGCGATCGCGCCCTCGTCGCGCAGTTCGCGCAGGAACCAGATCTGGTCGTCGAGCCCCTCCGACACCCGCCGGTAGGCGAGCAGGCCCGCGTCGGGATTCGGTGTCTCACCGAGCCATTCGAGCAAGGTCGGCAGCAGCAGCGCCTGGATGCGGCCCTTGCGCGAAACCCCGCCGGTGAGCGCCTTCAGGTGCCCGAGTGCGTGTTCGGGCGCCTGATAGCCCAGCGCGGCCAGCTGCCGGATGGCGGCGTCGGGGCTGAGCCGCAGCGCGTCGGGGTCCATCTTGACCACCGATTCGAGCAGCGGACGATAGAACAGTTTGGCGTGTAACCGTCTGACCCGCACCGCGTTTCGGCGGATCTCGGTGCCGAGCACGCCGACCGCGTCCTGCCTGCCGTCGGGCCGGATGTGCGCGGCGCGCGCCAGCCAGCGCATACCTTCCTCGTCGTCGGCGGCGGGCAGCGTATGCGTGCGCCGCAACCGCTGCAGCTGCAGCCGATGTTCGAGCAGCCGCAGGAACTCGTAGGACGCGGTGAGATTGGCGGCGTCGTCCCGGCCGACGTATCCGCCGGCGGCCAGCGCGGTCAACGCCTCGACGGTGCCCTGCACGTGCAGCGACTCGTCCACCCGCCCGTGCACCAATTGCAGGAGCTGGACCGCGAATTCGACGTCGCGCAGACTGCCGTGCCCGAGTTTGAGCTCGCGTTCGCGCAGATCGGCGGGCACCAGATCCTCCACCCGCCGGCGCATGGCCTGCACGTCGGCGACGAAGTCGGGACGCTCCGAGGCGTTCCACACCATCGGCATCAGCGCGGCCCGGTACTGCTCGCCGAGTTCCAGGTCGCCGGTCATCGGCCGGTTCTTCAACAGCGCCTGGAACTCCCAGGTGCGCGCCCAGCGTTTGTAGTAGGCCAGATGCGAATCGAGCGTGCGCACCAGCGCGCCCGCCTTGCCCTCGGGCCGCAGCGCCGCGTCGACCTCGAAGTAGGCCGCGCTCGCGACGCTCATCATCTCGGCGGCCAGCCGGGTGGCGGTGGCGTCGGCCGGTTCGGCGACGAAGACCACGTCGACATCGCTGACGTAGTTCAGTTCCCGGGCGCCGCTCTTGCCCATAGCGATCACGGCGAGCCGCACCGGCACCGGACCGTCCTTGCAGACCCGCGCGACCGCGACCGACAGCGCGGCGGTGAGCGCGGCATCGGCCAGGTCCGTGAGGTGCCTGCCGACCACCTGATACGGCAGCACCGGCTCGTTCTCCACGGTCGCGGCGAGGTCGAGCGCCGCGAGCAACATGAGCTGGTCCCGGTATCGCTTGCGCAGCAACGCCACAACCTCGGGCCCGTGCTCCCCCGCCCGGAAAATCATCGGGCCCGCGTTGGGGCCCGTTTCCGGCACCGCGTCGACCACATCGAGCAGATCCGCCAGCAGCTCCTCGCGGGCGGGCAAAGCCTTGCGCCGCAGGATCTCCCAGGCCGCCGGATCGGCGACGAGATGATCGGCGAACGCGCTGGACGCGCCGATCAGCGCGAACAACCTGCCGCGCAGCGCGGTTTCCGACCGGATCGCCGAATCCAGTGCCGCCCAGTCGGTTCCGAGCTGCTCGTACAGCTTCAGCAGGGTGTTCAGCGCGAGGTCGGCGTCGGGCGCGCGCGACAGCGCCCACAGCACGGGGATACTTTCGACGTTGTCCCAGCCCAATTCGCGCAGCGTGGCAGCAGCGGACGGCTCGAGCAATCCGAGCCGACCGACACCGGGGACAGCGGAGCGGGCAGACGGTGGCCGGACCATAGCTCTCAAATTACAGGCTCGAAGCCAACAGCAGGCCACCGCGGAACCTATCTTCGGTACCAGAACGGCGCAGGTGCCCGCCCGGGTTCACAGTCCGAGGTATTCCTTCAGCTCGTACGGCGTCACCTGGCTGCGGTAGTCGGCCCACTCCCGGCGCTTGTTGCGCAGGAAGAAGTCGAAGACGTGCTCGCCGAGCGTCTCGGCGACCAGCTCGGAACGCTCCATCGCCTGCAGCGCCTCGTCCAGCGTGCCGGGCAGTTCCCGGAAGCCCATCGCGCGCCGCTCGGCCGCGGTCAGCGACCACACGTCGTCCTCGGCCTCCGGCGGCAGCGTGTAGCCCTTCTCGATGCCGCGCAAACCGGCCGCGAGCAGCACGGCGAAGGTCAGGTACGGGTTGCAGGCCGAATCGGGGCTGCGGATCTCGATGCGCCGCGAGGAGGACTTGTTCGGCGTGTACATCGGCACCCGGACCAGCGCGGAGCGGTTGGACCGGCCCCAGGACGCGGCGGTCGGCGCTTCACCGCCGTGGATGAGCCGCTTGTAGGAGTTCACCCACTGGTTGCTGATCGCGCTGATCTCCGGCGCGTGCTCGAGGATGCCCGCGATGAACGCCCGCGCGGTGCTGGACAGGTTGATCGGATCGTCCGGATCGTGGAAGGCGTTGGCCTCGCCCTCGAACAGGCTCATGTGCGTGTGCATCGCCGAGCCCGGGTACTGGGCGAACGGCTTGGGCATGAACGTCGCGCGCACGCCCTCGTCGATCGCCACCTCCTTGATCAGGTAGCGGAAGGTCATCACGTTGTCGGCCATGGACAGCGCGTCGGCGTAGCGCAGGTCGATCTCCTGCTGGCCGGGCGCGCCCTCGTGATGGCTGAACTCCACCGAGATGCCCATCGACTCGAGCGCGTCGATGGCGTGGCGGCGGAAGTTCGGCGCCGAATCGTGCACGGCCTGGTCGAAGAAGCCGCCGGAATCGGCCGGGATCGGCTGCGAACCGTCCTGCGGGCCGTTCTCCAGCAGGAAGAACTCGATCTCCGGGTGCACGTAGCAGCTGAACCCGACATCGCCGGCCTTGTTCAGCTGGCGGCGCAGCACGTGGCGCGGGTCGGCCCAGGACGGCGAACCGTCGGGCATCGTGATGTCACAGAACATGCGGGCCGAGTGCTGATGGCCCTTGCTCGTCGACCACGGCAGCACCTGGAACGTGGACGGATCCGGCCGCGCGACCATATCGGCCTCCGACACCCGGGCGAAGCCCTCGACGGCGGAACCGTCGAAGCCGATACCCTCCTCGAACGCGCCCTCCAGCTCGGCAGGAGCGATGGCGACGGACTTCAGGTAACCCAAGACGTCGGTGAACCAGAGACGTACGAAGCGGATATCCCGCTCTTCGAGCGTCCGCAGCACGAATTCCTTCTGGCGATCCATGTCCGCGAGCGTAAGCACCCGGCGTTAAATCCGTGTTACATACACGCTGAGTGTGCCGTCCTTGTTGCCGGAAAAAGATTTCCGCGGCCGCCGAGTCGCTCAGCAGGTGAGGCCGGGCGCCGGATCCTTCAGGTCGACGAGATAGTCGATCACCGCCTGATCCACGCACGACGAACCACCGGAGAGCGCGATGGTATGCCTGCTGCCCTGATAGGTCAGCAGCGACGCGCCCAGCTGGGACGCGAGGTCGACACCCGCCTGATACGGCGTCGCCGGGTCCTCGGTGGTCGACACCACCACGGTTTTCGGCAATCCGGTCACCGTGATCCGATGCGGCTCACTGGTGTTCGGCACCGGCCACACCGTGCACTGGTCCAGCGGCGCCGCGCCGGTGCCGCGGCCGTCGTCGAGGAACGGCGCGGCCTTGCGGTACTCGACGTCCTGCCTGCCGGTGACCTCGCGGTCGCTGATCCGCGGATCGTCCACGCAGCGAATGGCATTGAACGCGTCGGTGGTGTTGCTGTAGGTGCCGTCGTCGCGGCGGCCGTCGTACAGGTCGGCCAGTTGCAGCAGCGTGTCACCGCGGCCGTCGCGCAGTTCGGACAGCCCGAGCGTGAGCACCGACCACAGGTCGGTCGTATAGAGCGCTTGCCGCACCCCGGTGAGCGCGTCGCTGTAGCTGAGGCCGCGCGGATCGGTGGTCGGCGCCGATTTGTCCCACAGCGGATCCACCAGCGCCCGGAACCGCGGCACCGCCTGCGCCTTGTCGGTGCCGAGCGGGCAGTCCGCCTTGCTCACGCAGTCCGCGGCGTAGGCGTCGAACACCTTCTGGAAACCGGCCGCCTGGCGCAGCGATTCCTGCACCGGGTCCTGCGAGGAGTCGATCGCGCCGTCCAGCACCAGCGCGCGCACCCGATCCGGGAACTTCTCCGCATACGCCGAACCGATCTTGGTGCCGTACGAGTAGCCCAGGTAGCTGAGCTTCGGGTCGCCCAGGGCGGCGCGCATCACGTCGAGGTCCTGCACCACCTCGCGGGTGCCGACGTGCGCCAGGAACTCCTTGCCGGTCCGGGCGGTACAGCGGTCCGCGTACTGCCGGTTCTCGTCCTCGGCCGCGGCGATCCCCGCCGGGGTGTTGTCCTTCTGCGCCTCGGCCCGTTCCGCGTCCTGCTCCTGCGCGGTCTCGCAGACGATGGACGGCGTCGACGAGCCCACCCCGCGCGGATCGAAGCCGACCCGGTCGAACCGCTGCGCCAGCGGCGTCTTGTTGCCGAGCCCCGACATGGTCAGCCCCGACTCCCCCGGCCCACCGGGATTCATCAGCAGCGAGCCGATCTTCTTGCCGGAGGCCTTGATTCGCGACACGGCGATCTGCGCGGTCGCCCCGTCCGGGGCGGCGTAGTCGATCGGCACGGTGATCTTCGCGCACTCCGCGCTCGGCGCGAACCGGTCTTCCGCCGAACCGAACCCGGCGCAACTGCCCCACTGCACGGTCTGGTGATAGAACTTGCCCAATTCGGCGGGCACGTCGGGCATCGGACCCGTCGGATGCCCCGCGGTCGTACACCCCGCCGCCACCAACCCCAGCACCGCCACGATCAGCGCACCGCGCCCACTCCGCACCAAAGCCATCCTCTGATACTGGCAGCTGCGCGCCAGCGAGTGCGACACACCCGGTGGCGAACCGCGTAACCGCAGCTTCCATCGCTCGTCTCAGTGGGTGCAACCACCGAATCTCAGCTGCGAGCGCGGCGATAAAGCTGGCTATGGTTAAGCGGTGAGAATCGGTGCGGCCTTGACCGAAGTGCTACGTCGGCTCGAACGCCGATTGGGGCGCTCCAGCCAGGGGCACGAGTCGAATACGGGCACGGCCATTTCCGGCACTATGAGTGACGCCGCAGCCACCGCGCGAGACGACTCGAGAAAATTCGAACGCGACGACCACGATATCGCGCGAAGATTGCACGCCGTCTCGGACCAGAGCTTCCTTGAGCAATGGCGACCGCCGCACGCGACGTGGCTGCGGTCCGCGCCGGATCCAAACACCCTCACCCGAGCGAAGGCATTGGTCGACGAGAAGATGCGTCAGCGGTTCGGTAACCAGGAGCCCACGCCAATCGAACTCGAAACCATGTACCAGGAAAACATCTCGTTGCTGGAGCAGTACGTTCATGTCGACAGAGCAATCGACCGGATGGCCGATCAACTGGGACGGCCCGGCGACGAAGTGCGGGTGCAGATGCGCAACGAGTTGCGTGAATTGGTGCAGGACAAGCCAGTCGCGATCCGGATTCACGCCGATTCGCTCAGCAGGGTACTGGAAGAGCGGCAGTATCGATCCCGTCGGCGCCCTGGCGGGGAACGCGACCTCGCGGAGCGCGAATGGTTCGGCACTGAACCCGTTTACGGCTTCATCGCTATCGAAGGTATTCGCCCCACGGGTTTCCACCCCGGTGAGACCATCGGGATCGACGGCTTGGGCGAATGGGGTCGCGAGCAGATAGTTCTGAAGCCCGAAATTCGACTACGGACCACCTTCACAGTCGGTGACTCGATCACTCTGAAACACGGCACGGTGCCATCGCCGCTGACAGATCCTCGCGAGTGGTCATACGGGGTCAACTCGTACAACCGAGGGCTGGCCGGTCTCGACCGTAACTATTTCGGGCAGCCGTTTCGATCCCACAGTTTCGTCGAGGCACAGATCCATGGCGGCGTGACACTCGACGACATCGACTACATAGTCCTGCACACATATCCGGACAACCAGCTGGCGGCGGCACTCGAACAATCCGGCGTCGAGTGGCAGGTGCTGAACAACGACACAATTGCCGAACACGGTAGCCGGACCGAGCGGGCGATGGCGCTGGCCCGCGCCGAAGAAGATCTGCGATTGCTGCAGCAGAGCTCGCACCGCGACGACCCAGACCACCAACTGATCGAGCAACATGTTCGGCGCGACCTTCAGGTACTCCGGAACAGCTTGCCGGACTGAAACGGGGCCGGTGGCAGTCGGCAACGTGCCTCGCCATGTGTTGGCGAGTACTCCCGCGACCTTGTGATGTGACCAATTGCATCGGGCCGAAGCCTTAAGCGGGGCCGGTCACAGCTGGCACACTGAAGCTGTCAGACGAACCCGGGGACCCGGATGGGCCCCGAGGAGACAGCGACGAAAGGGACGATGATGTCCGTATCCGATTCGGAAACCCCTGCCTACGGTGCGGCGCCCAGCCAGCCGAAGAAGGCCGTGCGTAAAACCCGGGTGCATCATCTGCAGCAGATGAAGGCCGACGGCGAGCGCTGGTCCATGCTCACCGCCTACGACTACTCCTCGGCGCGACTGTTCGAGGAAGCCGGCATTCCCGTGCTGCTCGTCGGCGACTCCGCGGCCAACGTCGTCTACGGCTACGACACCACGGTGCCGATCACCGTGGACGAACTGCTCCCGCTGGTCCGCGGCGTGGTGCGCGGCGCACCGCACGCGCTGGTGGTGGCCGATCTGCCGTTCGGCACCTACGAGTCCTCGCCGCAGCAGGCCCTGGCCACCGCGACCCGGTTCATGAAGGAGGGCCAGGCGCACGCGGTGAAGTTCGAGGGCGGCGAGCGCGTCGCCGAGCAGATCGCGCTGATCACCTCGGCGGGCATCCCGGTCATGGCGCATATCGGGTTCACCCCGCAGAGCGTCAACACCCTCGGCGGCTTCCGCGTGCAGGGCCGCGGCGACGGCGCCGAACAGCTCATCGCCGACGCCATCGCGGTGCAGGAGGCGGGCGCGTTCGCGGTCGTCATGGAGATGGTGCCCGCCGAACTGGCCGCGCAGGTCACCGGCAAGCTGACCATCCCGACCGTCGGCATCGGCGCCGGCGCGGACACCGACGCCCAGGTGCTGGTCTGGCAGGACATGGCGGGCTACACCAGCGGCAAGACCGCCAAGTTCGTCAAACGATTCGGCGATATCGGCGACCAATTGCGGACCGCGGCAGCGAATTACGCGGACGAGGTGCGCCGGGGCACCTTCCCCGGTCCCGAGCACAGCTTCTAGCTCGCTCGAAACGAACAGCGCAGTGTCGATGACCGGCCGAGTGGTGCAGGCGCCCGCCGCACTGCTCGGACAGTCGATCGAGCCCGTTGACCGATTGGGCGTTCAGCGTCCTCGCCGAGCACGGGCTCACCGTCACGGGCGCGCCGGTGGAAACCCGGCGGCGCGCTTGGTCGCTGGTCGTGCGCATCCCCACCAGCGCGGGCCCGATGTGGGCGAAAGCCAATGCCCGCGCCTTCGCGCACGAGGGCCACCTGTTGGAGCTGCTGGCCCGACTATGTCCGGGCAGCGCGCTGGAACCCGTTGCGGTGCAACAGGATCGCGGCTGGTTACTCAGCAGGCACGGCGGTGACGTCGCCCCGGACACCGCCGCCGAATGGACCGAGCTGGTCCGGGCCTACGCCGAACTACAGCAGTCGCTCACCACGCACATCGATGAGCTACGCGCCACCGGGACGCCGTATCTGCCGCCCGCCCGGCTGGTCACCGTCTACCAGCACTACGAGCCGCGCATCCCCGGCCTCGGGGACCGGATCGCGGCGGCCGCCGCGGAACTGGGCGACTACAACCGGCTCAGCATCGAACACAACGACGTCCACCCCGGCAACGCGTTCGCCGGCACCGGACTGCTCTTCGACTGGGCCGATGCGGTGATCACCCATCCGTTCCTGTCGCACCGGATCCTGCGCACCACGCACCGCGCCGAATACTTCGCGCACTGGCGGCGCGGCGGTCCCATCTCGCGCACCGAGATCGCCCTCGCCGAGCGGCTCGCCCCGCTGATCGCACTGCACCCCTGGCGCACCATCGACGTCTCCGCCCCACCGTTCGCCCGCACGGTCGAAGCCCTGCTGGACGAGTTGCGCACCAGCTTCCGGTGAACGCGGTCCGGGCCCTGCCGGCGAATCAATGGCAGACTCGAGGCGGACATTGCCGACAACAGCAGAGGTATTTGATGCGCAGCCGTTGGATCTCACGCAGCACGCTGCTGCTGGCAGGCGTTTTCGCCGCCGCAGCACTGACCGCCTGCGGAACCGAGTCGAACCCGGCCCCTACCGGGAGTTCGGGTTCGACGACGGGATCCGCGACGGCGACCAGCAAGCCGAGCAGCACCGCCCCGAAGCCGGGCACCCCGGAGATCTCCGACGCCGCCGCCGTCCAGCTGTGCGACATGATCCGCCCGGAGCTGTCGAACTGGCGCGTGCAGGGCCCGACGCTCGGCCGGATCGGCCTCAACGCGATGGTGCACGAGTGGGCGCTGCGCAACGGCGGCATCAACGGCGCGGTGCTGGCCGACAAGCCGGTGATCGACCGGATCACCACCAAGAGCTGCCCCGACGTGCACAAGCAAGCGATCGAGGCGCTGGAGCTGACCGATCTGGCCTCCGGGCTGGCGTTCTGATGGCGGGCACCACGCTGCGCACGCTGTACCCCGAGATCGAGCCGTACGACACCGGGCTGCTCGACGTCGGCGACGGCCAGGCGGTCTATTGGGAGGTCAGCGGCAACCCCGACGGCAAACCGGTGGTGTTCCTGCACGGCGGGCCCGGCGGCGGCACCTCGCCGTATCAGCGGCAGTTCTTCGACCCGGCGGCCTACCGGATCGTGCTGCTCGATCAACGCGGTTGCGGACAGTCCACCCCGCACCTCGCCGACAACGCGGACCTGGCGACCAACACCACCCAGCATCTGATCGCCGACCTGGAGGCGCTGCGTACACATCTCGACATCGACCGCTGGCAGGTGTTCGGCGGCTCGTGGGGTTCGACGCTCGCGCTGGCCTACGCCCAGACGCACCCGGAGCGAGTCACCGAACTGGTGTTGCGCGGCATATTCCTGTTGCGCCGCAAGGAAATCGACTGGTACTACAACGGTGCGGCGGGCTACGTGTACCCCGACGAGTGGGAGAAGTTCCTCGCGCCGGTGCCCGAGGCCGAACGCGGCGAAGACCTCGTCGCGGTCTATCACCGGCTGCTGCACTCCCCGGACGAACAGGTCGCGCTCGCGGCCGCGATCGCCTGGTCCACCTGGGAGGGTGCGACGAGTGCGCTACTGCCGCAACCGGATCGGGTCGCCGAAACCGCCGAGCCGCGGTTCGCGTTGGCGTTCGCCCGAATCGAGAACCACTACTTCCAGCACCGCGGGTTCCTCGAAGAGGGCCAGCTACTCCGTGACGCCGGTACCATTTCCCATATCCCGACGGTCATCGTGCAGGGGCGCCACGACATCGTCTGCCCCGCGGTGAGCGCGTGGGATCTGCACAAGGCGCTGCCGAACTCGGAGCTGCACATCGTGGACGACGCGGGCCACGCGGCGAACGAACCAGGCATCACGCACCACCTGGTCGAAGCCACCGACCGATTCGCGAAGGCGGGGTAACCCATGACGGCCACAGCCGGTAACGCGATCATCGCGGCACTACGCGACGATGTCGACCGGCTGCTGGCCGCCGAACCCGACGTGCGGGCCGACGCCCCCGATTCGGTGCACCAGATGCGGGTCGCGACCCGTCGGCTGCGCAGCGTATTGCGGTCCTACCGCAGCCTTTTCGAGCGATCCCTGGCCGCCTCGATGGGCGAGGAGCTCAAGTGGCTGGCCGGTGTTCTCGGCGTGGCCCGCGACGCCGAGGTGCGCGGTGAGCGTTTCGCGACCCTGCTGACCAAACACGCTCAGCAGGGCGAACATTCGGAGACCGAGCTGGCGCCGGTGACGGCCAGGCTGGTCACCGCCCAGCAGGAGCGCTACGCCGCCGCGCACGCCGATGTCCTGCTCGCGCTGGCGAGCCCGCGCTACCGTGACCTGCGCGATGAACTCACGCATTGGCGCACCGAACCACCGTTGCGAGCGCGGCGCGCCGAAGTGTCGGCCGCCGAGTTCTTCGGTGTTGTGCTGCAACGTGATCGCGAGCGGGTCGAACGGTTGATCCAGCTCGAGCCCACCGTGACGGCGGACGAGCGGGTCGAACTGCTGCACGATATCCGCAAGAGCGCCAAGCGTTTACGCTACTCCTGCGAGGCCGCCGAGCAGGTGCTCGCCGCCGCGGCGACCGGCCTCGGCGCTCGCGCCAAACGGCTGCAGACCGTCCTGGGCGACCACCGCGACGCCGTCGAATCCCAGCACGCGCTCTACGGCATCGCCGCCGACGCCGGCGCCGCGGGCGAAGACCCGGCCCTGTACCGCATCCTCGCCGGCGCCGAAGACACCGCCGCCCGCCAGGCCTTGAGCCGCTACCCCGAAGCCGCTACCGCTCTGACCGCCAACGGCGAATAGCGCGTTCCAACCCTGCGCGCGCTGCCCGGCAAGCCGTACCGCCCGCATCTCGTCACCCCGCACCGCATACACCTGCCGCATCCGCCTCGCCGCAGAGTCAGGCGCACTCACGGCGTTCAACGGACGGCGCGACGCCGGGTTCAGGGCGTGTAGGCGAAGGCTATCTTGCGGGTGGTGGGGTCGGCGGCGGTCAGGCGGACGCGCACCTGTTCGCCTTCCGGTGGCTCGCCGGTACACGGCCCGAGCACAGGCGGGTCGGCGATGAAGATCTCGGCGGCGCGGTTGCCGTTGGCTTCACGCACCACGACCGCGTCGAACTCCGCGCCCGCGCGTTCGGCGAGCAGCGTCGCCTCCGTGAGGTCGATACAGGCGCGTTCGACCTTGTTCGCGATCGCGTCGCTGCGGCGCATGGTGTCCGCGGTGTCGGCGAGACCGTCGGTAACCCACTGCGGCACTTCGGTTCCCGCGCAGCGAGCCAGGCAGATCTCGGTGGCGTAGCGGTCGACCAGCCTGCGCAGCGGCGCGGTGACATGTGTGTACGGCGCGTGCATCGCGCTGTGCTGCAACGTTTCCGGGGCTGCCCCGGTCGTATCGCCGTTCACCACGGTGTAGGACGCGCCGCGCAGCAGACTGGTCGCCTCCGACATCAGCACCAGCGCGGCCGGGGTGTTCGGATCCAGTCCGGCGAGCATCTGCCCTACCGGCTGCGCTTCGGGCCATGCGACGCCCAGCGCGGCCGCGGTCCGGCGCATGGACGCGATCGCCGAATCGGCGGGCGGCGGCATGGTGCGCAACAGTGCGGGGGCGGCCGCGTCGAGCATGATGCGGGCCGCGCACATCCCGGTGAGCAGCGAGACCTGCTCGTTCCAGTCGTCGGCGGCGGTGCGCGGTTCCACGATCAGTCGCCAGTGCCCCGGCGAGCGGTCGTCGCGGACGATGCTCTGCGCGGGTAGCCGCAAGCCGATCGCGCCGCGAGCCAGTCCCGCCGCGATGCGCCGCTTGCCGAACTCCGGCAGGGCTGCGATCGAGGGGTGCAGGCGGCCTGCGTCGGCGTCGGCCTGAACGCCCGCGTAGTCGAGCCTGGCGCGCGAGCACACCAGCGCGCGTTGCACCGAAAACCGTTGCGGTTCGGCGTTTTCGTCGAGTTCGATGGTCCACAGCGCGGCCGGGCGCCGCTGCTGCGGCAGCAGGCTGGCGGCGCCTTCGGACAGCACCGGCGGATGCAGCGGCACCGTGCCGTCGGGCAGATAGAAGGTTTGTCCCCTGGCGCCGGACTCTTTGGCGAGCACGCCGTCGGGATCGATCACGGCGCCCACGTCGGCGATGGCGTAGTGCAGCAGGAAGCCGGTGCCGGTGCGCTCCAGGTGCAGGGCCTGGTCCAGATCCATGGCGCCCGGTGGGTCGATCGTCACGAACGGGATGTCGGTGCGATCGTTCCGGTCGCCCGCGAACGCGTCGGACGCGTCGCGGGCTTCCGCGGTGGCCTCGGCGGGGTACGCCGAGGCCAAACCGAATTCGGAACGGATGGCGCCGAAGTCGACCGGCGCCGAGACGATCCGCTGATGCAATTCCACGCTGGGTGTGCCAGTCCTACTGCAACGCCAGCATGGTGCCGTTCAACGAATCGAGCGGCCCGTACACGGTGAAGGTGACATGTCCGCCCGGGACCGCCGCCGACACCGCGGCGGCCGCGTCCAGCGCCTGACCGAAGGAAGGCGCCGAAGGATGGGGCAGACCGGCGAGGGTCTGCCCGAAACGGTTCTGGGCGACCCAGACCGTGTCGGCCGGGCTGAGGTCGACCTGCACCCCGCCAGGCAGCGGCGTCACCGCTACGGCACCGGCGGAACCGGCCCCCAGCATGGCGAAAACCGAAGCAGCACCGGCGATCAACGCGCCGGCGACCAGTGAGCGAACAATCCGCATATGAGTTGAGACCTGCTTTCCCGCATTCGAAGTGTGAAGGGAACGTCGCGGCCCGGCAAACGGGCCAAGCCGACGGCCCCTACTTTATGACGTCGATCACGGTCCGGCTAGTTACTCGCGCATCGGCATGGCGGCCCGGCATGGCAGGCAGGCCGCCGACGTGGCTGCTAACGTTGCCCGCCGTAGCGTGGCTCACATTCGGCCCGCACATTCTGAAATGTCCTGTACGTCGACAATTGGGAGTTCCGTAGCTATGTCATCGATCTTGTTCGACTACCTGGCCCCGCTGATCGGCGCGGACCAGGCAGCCTATTGGGCCCAGGTCTTCGTCGTCTCCCCGGTCTGAGGCGACAAACCTTCTGCCACAACATGTCGCCTCCCGTTCACCGGACGGGAGGCGACTTTGGTTCCGGCCCGCTAGCATCGCGCTCCGTGATCAGAACTACCGCCGCTCTCGCGGCCAGCGCGACCCTCTTTGCCCTGCTGCTCACCGGCTGCGGGGACGACAAGGCCACCACCGATGCCGCCTCCTCTTCCACCACCGCGCAGTCGAGCGGCGACACCCAGGTCGTCGACAACGTGAAGGCGGGCGCGTTCGTCGTCAGCTTCCGCGGTGCGTTCCCGAAACTCGCCGAGGGCAAGGACGACGCGAAGATCTCCACCGTGCTGAGTGACACCTGCAAGGACATCAAGGCGGGCAAGTCCGAGGACGAGGTCGTCAAGAACATCATCAAGCGGGCCTCCGGCAAGACCGAGGCGACCACCGAGGAGTCGAAGGCCATCTATCAGATGGCCAAGATGATGTGCTGAGCCGCGCTGTTTCGATTACCGATGCGGGATACCCGGCGGCGCCCGAAAAGCGGCCGCCGTACCCGTATCGGTATACGCCCGCGGCATCACGTCTAGGTGGCGATTTGTTTGGGGGGCGGCGGGTTGTCGGGGGGATTCAGTTCTTGCGGTTGGTCGGTGGTGGGGAGTTCGGGTTGCTGGGTGGCGGGGGCCGCGGTGGGCGGGGTGCTGCGCTCGAGGAAGCGCAGCAGTTCCACGGGGAAGGGCAGAACTAAGGTCGAATTCTTCTCGGCCGCAACCTGAACCACGGTTTCGAGCAGGCGCAGCTGCAGCGAGGCGGGCGATTGCGACATCTGCTCGCCCGCCTGCGCCAACATCTGCGAGGCTTGTAGCTCGCCCTCCGCGGAGATGACGCGGGCCCGGCGTTCGCGTTCGGCCTCGGCCTGCCGGGACATCGAGCGCTTCAGCGCATCCGGCAGTGCGACATCCTTGATCTCCACCCGATCGATGTGCACACCCCAGCCCAGCGCCGGGCTGTCGATCATGATCTCCAGGCCCTTGTTCAGTTCTTCGCGGTTGGACAGCAGACTGTCCAGGTCGCTCTTGCCGATGATCGAACGCAGCGAGGTCTGCGCCACCTGGCCGACGGCGAACAGATAGTTCTGCACCTCCACCACCGCCAGCACCGGATCGAACACCCGGAAGTACACCACCGCGTCCACCCGGACCGTCACGTTGTCCCGAGTGATGCCGTCCTGCGCGGGAATCGGCAGGGTGACGATCTGCGTCGACACCTTCTGCATCCGGTCCACGAACGGAATCAGCAAGCGCAGCCCGGGATCTCGCGTCGCGATCACCCGGCCGAACCGGAAGACCAATCCCTTCTCGTACTGCGCGACCACCCGGGCGCTCGTGGCGGTGGCGATCGCGCCCGCCACCGCGCCCAAGCCGAAGATGCTGCCGACGATCGTCAGGAAATCCATGGCCCGCCCACCTGAATCGCGTCCGCAGACAGCAGAGGCGGGTGCCTGGACGCTGCGGCCCCGCAGCTGCTTCCATCATGACACCGAACCCGGCGGGCACGCAGACTATTTCAGAGTCAGCCGCTTCAACGCCGTGCCGCCCTCGAGCGCCTTGTCTCCGTTGAACAGCGACGCGAAAACCCGCACGCTCTGGTCGGATTCGGGGGTGAACGGTTCGGCATCAGCCACCTTCGTCGCGGTGGCCCGCTGCGTCTGCGGCGTGCCGTCGCAGGTGGCCGCGGACTTCGCGCCGAGCGTCTGCTCGCCCTCCGCACGGCGGATGAACACCTGCAGTGTCACCGGAGCATCGACGGGCTCGCACAGGTAGGTCACCGACACCAGCACGTCCCCACCGGTGCGTTCGGCGCCGGTGACATCGACTTTGTTCGGCGGCGCGGTGGCAGGCGTCGGGGCGGCGACGGCCGGGCCGAGGCAGGCCACGGTGGCCACGGCCGCCGCGGCGGCGAGGACGCTCATCCGGCGCGACATGCTCTGAACGTTGATGGCAAATCTCCTAGCGATCGATCTCGCGGCCGCGCCGAATCGGGCACACCGCACAAAACGCGACCGACAATACTGGTATCGCGCGCGTCCTGACCGATCCAATCAGCTGGCTACGGAATGGATCTCACCCGTTCACGTGGCGTTCGCCCGGGGACCGCCGGCACGGGCGGATCCGGCCCGAGCGGGCGGACGAGTTGGCCTGTAAGCCGGATCCTGTCCCCGGTTCGCACCGGGGGGCGACCATCCATCTGGACACACCGTCGCCGGGTGTCTCGAGCGGTCCACCCGCAGGCTCGGGCGAGCAGCCCTCGAACACCTGCGCAGCCGCACCGCGAGCGATGCGACCTTCGACCTTGCTCCGGGCGGGGTTTACCTAGCCGCCCCGGTCACCCGGGGCGCTGGTGCGCTCTTACCGCACCGTTTCACCCTCACCGCACGACCCCGAAAGGCCGTGGGCGGTCTGTTCTCTGTGGCACTGTCCCGCGGGTCACCCCGGGTTGCCGTTAGCAACCGCCCTGCTCTGTGGAGTCCGGACTTTCCTCGACTCCGGGCGGCGGCACTGCTGTACCCGTTCCCGATGCCGCGGTCGCCCGGCCAACTCGTCCGCGCTGCCAGAGTACTCGGCATGGCAGACTCCGCCAGGGTGCGGGGGCCGCGGACGCAGTACGGTGGTGTGCCATGGAACGTGTCGAGGTCGGCTTCCCGTCCGGAAGCGAGCAGTGTGCCGCCTGGCTCTACCGCCCGGACGGCGCGCCCAAGCCCCGCCCGCTCGTTGTCATGGGACACGGCCTGGGGGCGAACCGCGAGATGGGGCTCGATCGGTACGCGCGACGCTTCGCCGCCGCGGGCATGGCCGTCCTCGTGTTCGATTACCGCAACTTCGGTGCGAGCCAGGGCGAACCGCGCCAGCTCATCCGGATCGGCAAGCAGCGCGACGACTGGCGCGCCGCCATCGCGTTCGCGCGCACCATCCGCGGCATCGACGCGACCCGAATCGCCCTGTGGGGCACCTCGTTCAGTGCCGGTCACGTGCTGGCGGTGGCCCCCGAGGACGACTACCTGGCCGCGGTGGTGGTGCAGGTGCCGTTCACCAGCGGCTGGTCCAGCGCGCTGGCGAAGGGCCCGATCAGCCTGACCAAGGTGACCGCCATCGCCGCCACCGACCTGCTCATCGGCCCGCTGCGGCGCAAGCCCATCGGCATCCGATTAGCCGGCCGCAAGCGTTCCGCCGCGCTGATGAGCGCGACCGACGTGCCGGAGGGCAACGGCAGGCTGGCCGAGGAGAGCGAGCACTACAAGCCGAAAGTAGCTGCCCGCATCGCCTTTTCGGCGATGTTCGACAAGCCCGGCCGGCGCGCCAAGGCACTGAAGATGCCGGTGCTGTACGCCCTCGCCGACAACGATTCGATCACCCCGGTCAAGCCCGCGCTGCGCGCCGCCGAACGGACCAAGCACGCGGTCGTGAAGCGTTACCCGGTGGGGCATTTCGACATCTACTTCGATGACACCTTCGAGAAGGCGGTGTACGACCAGACCGAGTTCTTGGTGTCGGTGCTGCGGCCGTGATACGCACGAAGGTGCCGTATCGTGGATACGCGGCCGTTGCCGCGAACTGTCCTCGACGATGGCCCCGATGCGCCGCGAAGCATCCATTCCCATGAATTCTGTTCTCTGCCACGGGAAGGCTCTTCCCGCCCACCGATGACGGCCGCGCGGGTGAAATCCCGCCCGGAATTGCGCAGGCAACGCAGGCCGCGCGCGCACGGCTGCTGGAATCATCTGCTCATCGCGCCGCTGTGGCCCAAGCACGGCGTCAACCTGGGCACCCTCCTGCGCACCTGCGACGCGGTCGGGGCCTGCCTCGCCGTACCGCGCAAACCGTGGGTGCCCGATGCCCTCGCCCACGGCAACACGCTGCGAAAACATCAGTGCGTGCACTGGATCGACGGCCGGGTCGAGCGCTGGCTCGCCCGTCAGCGCGCCGGCGGCTCCGCCATCGTCGGCGTCGAACTCACCGACGAATCGATCCGGCTCGCCGATCTCCCGACCGCCCGGCGGCGCACCGTCATCGTCCTCGGACACGAATCCACCGGCATCCCGCCGGAGGGGCTCGAGTTGCTCGACGTGGCCGTCGAGATCCCGATGATCGGCACCGGGCACAGTCTCAATGTCGCCGTGGCCGGGTCGCTGGTCCTCTACAAACTCGCCGGGCTCTGCTGAGGCGAGGCGAGGAGTTCGCGGATCAGCGTTGCCGCCCACCACTTTTCGACGCGTTCCGGCGGCCAGCCGCGTTCGGCGGTGAGCTCGGTGTAGACGTCGATGTTGCAGAGGGCCGCATAGATGTCGAGCGCGGTCGCGAGGTCTAGGGTGGGGTGCAGGGTGCCCGGCGGCCACGAGCCGAGAACCTGGCGGTGGGCGTCGTCGGCCCGGCCGCGCGCGTCCCGATACGCCTGTGCCAGTTCGGGTTCCGTGCGTCCGGCGTCGCGCAGCAGGATGATGACATCGCCCGCGCGCTCGAACAGCCTGCGGTCGTAGGCCGTCATCGCCGTGAGCTGACCGGCCGGATCGGCGGCCTCCAATTCGGTGAGCAGGTGCGGCAGGTCCGCCGAGAGGTCGGCGGCATCGGCCAGCGCCATGGTCAGCCCGGTCTTGTTGCCGTAGGCGGCGTAGACCGTCGGCACCGAAACGCCCGCCTCGCTCGCCACGTCGCGCACGGTCGTCGCCGCCCAGCCGTTGGCCAGGAACAGGGCCCGGGCGGCGCGGGCGATCTCCGCGCTCGTCTGCTGCGCCTGGGCGATCCGCCGCAACGAGTCATAGCGGCGGCGTGCCTGTTCTTCCGCCATAGGGTTCCCCTTTCGGTTTATGATGCTTATATTCAATATATGACAACTAAAACATGGCCGGGTGGCGCCTGGCCGTTCACCCGGTTCGGCGGCCTCGGCGCCATCGGCTTCGCCGCGCTCATTGTCGGTGCCAACCTCGTTCTCGAACCCGCGGGCATGCCCGTCGTCGGCGCGGACATCGAGGAGGTGAACACCTTCTTCACCACCGAATCCGGTGCAGTCGGGCTCTCGTCGAGTGTCACCCCCGCCGCCTGGTGCTGCGTGATCGTGTTCGGCGCCGCCGCGGTCGCGACCATCTGGCCGCGCGAACGGTCCGCCGGTTCGGCCTGGTCGCTCGTCGGTTTCGCCGGGCTGCTGCTGCAAACCGCCGCGTTCGTCGGCGTGGTCGCCATCCGCCTCGCCCTCAGCGCCACCACCGAGCGCTCCGGCACCGCCGCACTGTGGGCGCTGCACAACGCACTGTTCGTGCTGAACGGCGTGTTCCTCACCGTCGCCCTGCTCGGCCTGTCGCTCGGCGGTCGCCGGGCCGGGCTGATCCGCCGCTGGCACGCCACCGTCGGATTACTTGCCGCCGCAGGGCTCTTCGTCTCCGCGACGCTCACTCCCGTGGTCATCGACCATGCCGGTCCGCTTGCCCTGATCAGCTTGATCAGCTGGTTGCTGTGGGTCGTGTGGTTGGTCACCTACGGTGTCACGCTCCTCCGTCTCACACCTGCCAACCAGCCGGCACCCGTGTGAACGACGCCGGAGCAGCCCGCGCAGCGACGCGGTGCGCGCCGCCGTCAGCCCTGCGACGCCGCCGCCGATCACCACGGGGTCGGCCTCGGCCTCCCACTCGAACGACTGCCCGACCACTGTTGCGCGGGCAGGGGTCGGCGTCGTTCACCACCGGCATCGCGGCGATCCGGGCCGGTCGGGCGGCGTAGATTACAGGAAAGCAGCATTGCGTGGAATCGAGGTTCGTATGCTCTCCGATCCTTTGCTTCTGGAAGCCCGCCGCGCACATCTCCTCGACCAGATTCGTGAACTGCGCAGCAGGGTGAACCAATTGGCCGACGACTACGGCGCACTACAAACCGCGGGGCTGTTGATCGCCGCCGAGGGCGTCGGAGCGCACACCACAGCCGCCTCTTGCGTCGCCGGTGCACGAGGGGTTTTCGACGAGGCCGCGCTCGAGCTCGCGGCGGCCGTGGATGCGCTCGACCGCGCCGGAACCTACACCACCCGGCTGCGGCCGGTCACGCTCGACTGAGCACCGTTCTGTCGGCACCGGACACTAGAGTCCTCGCCCATGCATGCCGCGACTGCTGCCATCGCCGAGATCGTAGGCGGGATCACCCCTTTCGATCCGGTGGAGAAGGAACACATCGACGAGACGCTGACGTGGTTGGCGTCCACCGATGACGTGTTCCGCCGGGTGAAGCCGGACATTCCGCCGCGACACTTGGTCAGCTACGTCGTCCTGGTCGACCCGGACGCTCGCGCCGTCCTGCTCGGGCGCCACCGCCTCGCGGGCCTGTGGTTGCCGACCGGCGGACACGTCGATCCCGGCGAACACCCGTTGGCGACCGCCCGCCGCGAGACGACGGAAGAGCTGGGCATCACCGCCGAGTTCACCGTCGCCGGTACCGCTCCCCTGTTCCTCACCCGCACCACCACCGTCGGTACGCACGCAGGCCACGAGGACGTCAGCCTCTGGTACGTCATCCGCGGCCGGCGCAGCGACACGTACGCCCTCGAGCCCCGTGAGTTCAGCGACCAGAGCTGGTGGGACATCGACGGATTCGCGCTGTCCGACACCGACCCGCACCTCCCCCGCTTCCTCGCCAAGCTCCAGCACGCGCTGCGCTGAACCGGCAGGCGCGGGCGGAGTCGCCCGCTGCCCCGCACCCTTCGAGGGTCCACAGACCTTGCTTGCGGTTCACAGGGCATATAACCCCTGTGAACCGTGGAGAAGGTCTGTGAGTGCGAACCAATCTGTCGCTTGGTCCACAGCTGCTGCGCGCGAGGTCAGCTGTGCACGCGGTCAGCGGCAGCAGCGCAAGGCGCGCCAGAGCACGCCGTCAGCGACGGCGGCACAAAGCACGCGGAAGCACACGATCGGCCGCGCACGTAATCAGCCGCGGCGGCAGTTGACGGCAAAGGCAATCAACGGCAGCGGCAGTCAACGGCAGCGGCAGTCAGCGGCGGCGGCAGTCAGCGGCGGCGTAGGGCACGCCAGAGCACGACGGCGAAGCCGACCACGAAGGCGCCGACGGCCGCCGGTTGCCTGCGGATCGCCCCGGCGAATGAACGGCTCTGTTCCGCAACAGGTTCCGGAATCGAATCAGCGACCTTCTCGGCAGCGTCCTTGGCGCGCTCGGTGGCTTCGTCGGTCCGCTCGACCGCCACACGAATCGACTCTGCGGCCTTCTCCGTTGCCGCCGCGGCCTTTTCCTGCGCCTTCTCAGCGACAGCCCCGGTGGCCTCCTTCGCATCATCGACTTTCGCGTGCGCCGCCCCGAGCACCGCCGCCGCGTTAGGGTTCTCGACGCCGACTTTCTCCTCCAACTTCCCGATAGCATCCGCCGCAGCGCGTTTCGCCTCAGCCGCAACCTTCGCGATCCCCTCCGCGGCCTCATCACTCCCCGCCTGCACTGCCCCGGCCGCGTCGTCCGCACTCTGCCGTGCATCACCGGCCCGCGCCCGGTCCGCGTCAACCGGATCCAGCTCAGCGCTGCGGTCCTGCCCGGCACCCGCCGCCCCGGCCGACCTCTGCTGCGCGGCATCGGTCTCCGCCTGCTCCGCGTCCGCCGAATCAGGCCGCGCAGCAACCGCCTTCGCCCGCGTCGCTTCCGCCGCACTCTTCTGAGCGCTATCGGCCTGGTCCGCACCGGCCGCTCCCGCGGAGCTCTGCTCTGTGTCCCCGGTGCGCGCCTGGCCAGCCCTGTCGGCACCGGCGCCCGAATCCTTGCTACCAGCCGCGGCCTTCACCTGTGCGGCTTGTGCCTTTCCCTCGTCGATCACTTGCGCGGCCTTCTTCTTCGCTTGGGCTTGTGCCCCCCGGATTGCTGCGGCGGCTATGCGTTTCGCTTCGGCGGTGTCGTGTTCGGCTTCCTGCTTTCGGTCTGCGGCGGCGGCTTCGGCGGCGCGCTCGGCTTGGGCCGCTTTGGCTTCGGCCTTGCGGGTCACCTCCGCCGCTTTCTGCTCGGCCGTCTCGCGCACGCGCGCGGACTTCTCGGCCGCGAGTTTCTCTGCTGCCGCTCCCTTTTCGTGGACCGCGTCGGTCTTCTCCTGGAACTTGCCGGTTTCGGCATCGGCGGGTTTGGGATCGCCCATCATCGGCTCCTGTCTTCTGCGGGCTGGTCGGCTGCGGTCCGGGCCGCATCGCCGTGGTGCTCGTCGGATTCGTTGTCGTCGGACATGGCTCGGGTGTCGCGCGGAGGCAGGAAGGGTTCTTCGTCCGGCGGGAACCCTTGTTCGATGCGCCGCCCGCGCGCGAGTTCGGCATCGAATTCCGCGCCGAGCAGCACCGCGATATTGGACAGCCACAACCAGATGAGGAACACGGCGACGCCGCCGAGCGAACCGTAAACCTTGTTGTAGGAACCGAAATTCGCGACGTACACGGCAAATCCGGCCGAGGCGGCGATCCAGAGCAGCACGGCGAGCACGCTGCCGGGACTCAACCACCGGAAGCCCGGCTGCTGCGCGTTCGGCGCGGCCCAGTACAGCAGCGCGAACGCCAAACTCACCAGCACGACCAGCACCGGCCATTTCGCGATGTCCCACGCCAGCACCGCGGTCGAGCCCATCCCGAGCCACTGCCCGACCCGCTCGGCGATCTGCCCGGTCACCACGACGCCGATGGCGCACAACGCGAGCAACACCACCATGAGCGCGGTCAAACCGAGCTGCACCGGAACGGTTTTCCAGATCGGCCGCCCTTCCTCGGTGTCGTAGATGGCGTTGGACGCCCGCATGAACGCACCGATGTAGCCGGAGGCGGTCCACAGTGCCGTCGCCAATCCGATGACGGCCAACGGGCCGGACAACTGGCTCGCCCCCTGCAGCTGGCGCAGGGAGTCGACGAGCAGCGCGGTGCCGCTGCTCGGGCCCATCTGCTGGATGGTGTCGATCAGTGACTGGGTCGCGGACGGGCCGAGCGCACCCAAGATCGCGGTGAGCACGACCAAGCCGGGAAAGATCGACAGCACGCTGTAATAGGTAAGCGCCGCAGCCCAATCCGAGAGATTGTCGTCCAGGAATTCGGTGACGGTCCGGCGGAACACACCCCACCACGAACGCCACCGCAACACCGTCGGCCCCATCGACCAATCCACCACACGGTGCCCGTGCCGCTTCGGCATGTCCGTCACCTCCCGATCGAGGGGCGAATACCCGGCGACCAGGCAGGCAAACGCGCTACGTCAGCGGCGGCGCACCAGTTCGTGCTCGAGGCGCGGATCATCCGGCGCCACTGGGCCGGTCACGCCGGTCCGCACGAATCCGTGCCGGAGATACAGGCGTTCGGCGACGGTGTTCCCGTCGGCGACCTCGAGCCAGACCGGCGGACTGCCCGCGGTGTCAGCCCAGTCGAGCACCGCCTCCACCAGTAGGTCAGATACGCCGGTACCTCTGGCCTCCGGCGCCACCCACATCGAAACCAGGTGCAGGCCACCACGATCCACGTCGCGCATGGCGCCGACGGTGCCCAATTCCACACCGTCGCCGACGGCCACGAACTGCATCCGCTCGGACAAGATCTGCCGCCACACCGCCTCGGTGCGCGCTTGCGCGTCGGCCAGCGTCGACCCGAAGAACTGCGGTGAGTCGGCCAGTGACCGCAACCGGAGCCGGCGGAACGCTTCCCAGTCGTCGGCGGCAAGCAAGCGGATGCCGATCGTCGATGTCCCCATCCGAGTTGTCTACCTGTCGCGCAGCGAGCGAGGCAAACCGTTTACCGACACCCGCCACCATGACGACTACTGCGCCGACCGGAGCGGGGGCTGGTCACAACCCTGCGGACACATTGAGCATCGTGCAGCTGGACGCCACGACGACATCTAAGCCCTGTCCCGAAGTCCGGCCGGACGCCTCGAGGGGGGCGAGCTGGACCGCGGCCACACCGCACGCGCAGGGCCAAGCCGCGTTCCCGACCTCTCAGGGCAGTACACCTAAACCGACCCCGTCGGAGAGCCGCACGAGGACCGACCCGCGCCGCCGCCGTGCCCGGCCCTCGAAGCCACCGATCGGGCACCGCGCGTGAACCGCTCAGTACCCGGCCCTGCGGATGCCGGTGTATTCGACCGCGGCGAAGCCGGCCACCACCGCCGCACCGACCGACAGGAACGCGATGCCCAGGCCGGTCAAGGCGATCAGGCCCGACAGCGCCAGCACCACCATCCCCACCGCCGACACCGTGTTGACCGCTACCACCGCGCTCGCGTGCCCGAACGGAATCTCCGGATACCCCGCGATCAGCAGCAGTGCCAGCGCGCCGCCGAGCATGGCGACGCCGAAGGGAACGGACCAGGCGGTGGGCAGGCCGAGCGGATCACGCAGTGCCACCGCACCGGCCAGCAGAACGACCCCGAACACACCGGTCCCCCATCCGTCCACGCGCAACGCGGTGCGCAGGAATTCGGTGCTCGTCTGGTCGGCGGAGAGAACTGTGCTCATTGTCGCGCTCCTGTTCGGTCGAGTGCAGCCGGACCGTTCGGCTGCGGAACCTCACCTTGCCGATCTGAGGTGAGCGTCTCAATAACCTCCGAGGTCATGGCCCGTCCGCCGGACCACTGGTTAACCTGCTGACGTGGTGTCGACGCAGCTGGAAACCCGGACGAGAGTGGGCGGGCTACTGCGCGAATGGCGGCAGCGCCGCAGGCTGAGCCAGCTGGATCTGGCACTGGCCGCGGACACCTCGGCCCGGCACATCTCCTATGTCGAAACCGGGCGCGCCAAACCGAGCCGGACGATGGTGCTGCGCCTGGCCGAGGCGCTGGATGTGCCGCTGCGCGAACGCAATACGCTGTTGCTGGCGGCCGACTACGCGCCCGCCTACCGCGAGAGCAGCCTGGACGACACGAACCTGGCCTCGGTCCGCGCCGCTCTGACGACGATGCTGACCGCCCACGAGCCGTATCCGGCGGTGGTCGTCGATCGGGTATGGAACGTGGTCACCGGCAACGCGGCGATGAGCGTGCTACTGCACGGCATCCCGGACCACCTGCTGCTACCGCAGCCGAATGTGTACCGCCTGGTGCTGCACCCGGAAGGCCTGGCCGCGCGACTGGCCAATCTGAACCAGGTGCGGGAGTTGTTCCTGGAGCGGCTCACTCGTCAGGTGAGCGCGAGCGGCGACCCGCAACTGGCGGCGCTGCACGACGAGGTGCGTCGCTATCCGCCGCCGTCGCACCGGTCGGATGAGCCGAAGGTCGGTGCGGGCGAACCGAGCCCGTTCGAGGTGCCGATCCGGATCCGCACGCCGCACGGCGAACTCTCGATGTTCAGCACGATGGCCACGTTCGGCGCACCCGCGGATGTGACATTGTCCGAGCTGGCCATCGAATTGTTCTACCCCCTGGACGAACTCACCGCGGCCGCGCTGCGTGAGCTGGCGGCCGCGGCGAATTCGGCACCGCAGTAACGCGATCAGCCTCAGATGGGCTGGAAACCGGCGCCGATGCCGTTCTGCGCGTTGACCGCGGCGAGGATCACCGCGATCGGCTGGAAGAACGCGGGCGAGTGCACCGGGTTGGCGGCCGTGGTGCACGGCACGTCGAATCCGATCGGACCGATCCCGGTCAGCCGTCCCTGGTTCATCCCGACCAGTCGATCGCCGACGAAGACCGGACCACCGGAATCGCCTGGCTTGGAGCAGTATTGGTTGATGCTGGTACCGCCCAGCGAGCCCCACACCACACCGCAGTCGGTGCCGCTGGTGCGCCCGCTCGCACACACGGTGCCGCCCGGCCCGGGCGGGACGCCGATACCCGCGATGGTGGTCGGGCCGAGGCTGCGTACCGGGGTGACCCGCTCCGGATCGAGTTGCAGCACCGCGTAATCCAGGCCCTCGCCATTGTCGGAGAACGCCACGGTGCCGATCACCCCGGCCGAGGGCGTGCCCTCGGCGATCAGCCTCGCGCCGGTGGGCGCGCAGTGACCTGCGGTGAGGCCGACGAGCCTGCCCGCGCTGTCGTGGCCGATGGTGGTCAGCGAGCACGCCGAGTTGTTGTCGAAGATGATCCCGGAGCCGCCGCCGAGCACCGCGCTCGGCGCGGCCGAGGCATTGCCCGCACCACCGACGATCGCGGTCGCCACGGCGGCCGCCGCGATCGCGACGGATCTGAATTTCTTTGCCACTTCTCTCCTTTTAGAAAAGGTGCGTACGAGCCCCGACACCCCACGCACCTGGATCGGGAAGCAAACCACCCCCCGATGGAATCTGCGGCCGCCTTTCGGCAGCGGAACCGGCTGATGCGGCTCGATTCGAGCCATGCCAGTTACCTATTGGCTACCAAGCATGGCCATGGCGAGGCGGGGGCACAACACTCTGTGCACTGCGACACAGTCGCGCACCGATTGCGACGCAAGCCACACGACAGCGTGTCGGCCATGAAAAGCGTTCACCCGAACCGACTTTCATACTCACCCACCCCGAACACGGCCGAACTCTCCGGCCGACGATACTCAACTGTTATACGCTGCCCGACCGCCGCACGGCGAATCAGCTCGGTGCGGAACACCGAGCCCTGCGAATGATCGTCGAGCAGCATGACCAGATCCCAGCGCCCGGCGACGGCCGCGTGAACGGCGTCGGTCGAACAATCGACGGGCGCTGTTCTACCGAGTTCGTATCAGAGGTACGAGGTGTCGTTGAACAGCCGGACGGACGAGCCCCCATCGGGATAGAACTCCGCGATCGACAGCGCGGCCAGGTCCAAATGCAGCCGGTAAAGCAGCGACGGCCCGGCGGCCAGCGCCAATTGCAGCAGCGTCTTGATCGGGGTCACGTGACTGACCACCACTAGATTCGCGCCCGGATACTGCGTGACCAGATCCCGGCGCACCGCGTCCACGCGTTCGCGCACCTGATCGAAGCTCTCGCCGCCGGGAGCGGGCACAGAGGGGTCGCCGAGCCAGCGGGCGTGCAGTTCGGGATCGCGCTGAGCGGCCTCGACGAAGGTCAGGCCCTCCCAATCACCGAAGTCGGTTTCGATGAGGCCGTCGAGTACGGTCAACGGCGCGTCGAGCGCGTCGGCCGCCGCCTGGGCGGTATCGCGGGCGCGACTCAGCGGCGAGGTCAGTACCGTGGCGATATCGCCTTTGGCTGCAAGCATTTTCGCGGCGCGCGCAGCCTGCTCGCGACCGAGTTCGGTGAGCGGCGGATTGCCGCGACCCGAATAGCGCCGCTGCACCGACAGTTCGGTCTGTCCGTGCCGCAGCAGCAACAGGCGGGTGGGGCGACCGGCGGCGCCGGTCCAACCGGGGGCCGGTTGCGCGGCGGCGGCCGTACTCGCCGGAGCCGTTGACGCCGAAGGCTGTTCGGCCGCGCGGGCGGTACGCACCTCATCGACCAGCGTGCCGTCGTCCATCGCCTCGTTCGCCAGCCGGTCGGCATGCGCATTCTCGTTGCGTGGAATCCAGGTGAAGCTCACCCGTTCGAAGTCGGCGACCAGCCGGCGCGCCCGGTCGGCGAGCGGAATCATCGCCGCGTGCTTGACCTTCCAGCGGCCGGACATCTGCTCGACGACCAGCTTGGAGTCCATCCGGACCGCGACGACCCGGGCGCCGAGCTCGGCCGAAGCCTCCAAACCCGCTATGAGGCCCCGGTATTCGGCGACGTTGTTGGTGGCGATACCGATGAACTCGCGGCGCTCGGCGAGCACGCGCACATGGTCCGCGGCGTACACCACGGCGCCGTAGCCGGCCGGGCCCGGGTTACCCCGGGAGCCACCGTCGGCCTCGACGATCACCTCGCGTTCGGTCACGGTGCCACTCGCTTCGCGCTGGCCACCACCGTCACAGGCCCGATTCCTTGGTGCGCACCAGGATCGCGCTGCACTCCGGACAGCGCACCACCACGTCGGGCGCGGTCTTGGCGATCCGGGCGATCTCGCCGCGGTCCAGCTCGATCCGGCAGGCGCCACAGCGACGGGCCTGCAGCAGGGCGGCGCCCACACCGTGCTGGCTGCGCTGGCGGTCGTAGACCGCGAGCAGATCGGCGGGGAACAGCCCGACCAGAGTGGATCGGTCGGCGTCGCAACGCCCCTGGGCCACTTCGAGATCCGCGAGCGCCTCGTCGCGCCGGCGCTGCGCGTCGGCGAGCTCCTGCTCGGTCTTGTCCAGCCGGGCGCCCGCGTGCTGGTAGTCGTCGGCCGAGGCCTCGCGCTTCTCCATCACTTCGAGCAGTTCGTCCTCGAGCACCGAACGCCGCCGCTCCAGGCTGCCCAGTTCGTGCTGGATCTCCGAAAGCTGCTTCGCGTTCACGGTTCCGGCGGTGAGCATGCCCTTGTCGCGCTCCTCGCGCTTACGGACCGCGTCGACCTCGCCCTCGAGTTTGCGGATATCGCGATCGAGATCGTCCAGCATGATCTGCACGGCGACCGCGGCATCCTTGTGCGTGTTTCGCTCGGCCTCCAGCCGGGCCACCTCCTGCTGTTCGGGCAGCACGGTGCGGCGATGCGCGATCCGCGTCAGCTCGGTGTCGACAGCGGCGAGCTGTAGCAGCTTGGCCTGGATCGGTGGTTCGACATTCAACGCGGACAAACTCCTGAACGCTATGGACGGGGTCGGCCCTCAACCGTACCCCGCCGGGGTCGGCTCCTTGACCGACGCCGCACCATTAGGCCGGTGCGCGCGTCTTTATCGCGTCACGGGAGATGAAGACGTCGTATTCACCGGGCACCGCGATCACCGCGTTGCCGTAGGCCGAGCGCACGAACGGCTCGGTCCACCAGCGTCCCTTCGTCATGTCGTGGAAGAAGTCCTCGTCGCCGTCGTTGAGGAAGATCTGGTTCTGTGTGGTGGCCACGCCGTCCAGTCGCTGCCCGTACAGCCTGCTGATCTTGTACCCGGAATGGAAGCCCATGGCGTTCACCCAGGGCTCCAGTTCGACGATGCCCGCCTGCAACACCCACATATCGCCCTCGACCTGGTAGCGCAGGTGCTGGTCCTCGTGGTCGTCGTCGCCGAACAGCGTCAGTTCGACGTCGAGTCGGTGCTCCTGCCCGGCGACCGGTTTGGCCACCACGTGCGCGGCCTTGATCTCGCCGGTCAATCCGAGATAGGTCTGCATCAGGGTGGCCACCCACAGCAGCACCACCGCGCCGAGCAGCAGCACCACACCGCTGCCGCCGCGCGTGATCAGCGCCCGCAGGCCGATCCGGCGCGCCAGCACCACCCCGGAGATGAGCAGCGCGATCCCGATCAGGATGATCAAGATCAATCCGACCTGTATGAAGCCGAAATTCACCGGGAAATTCATGCGGTAGTTGTACCCCCGAATGACCGCTCGACTCGCGCAATCCACCCGCGGCGCACGTCGATCCGCCGGACACGCCCCGACACGCCGGAGCAGAGTTTGTCGCGCTCCCTCGAATACCGGCGTGTCCCACGGTAGTCGATGCTCAGCTGGGCGCGCTGACCGTCCACGGATCGGTGCGCAGGGTGCTGACCCGCGTTTCCAGCTCGGGCAGCTCGCTCCGGACCACCCGTTCCGCCTGTGCGCACCAGGGGAATTCGGTGGCCCAGTGCGCGGCGTCGATCAGCGCGGGGCCGCCGCGGCGCAGATGTTCGTCCACCGGGTGATGGCGCAGATCAGCGGTGACGTAGGCGTCGACGCCCAGCCGCGCGACGACGTCGAGGTAGGAGTCCCCCGCGCCGCCGCAGACCGCGACCGTGTAGACGCTGCGATCCGGGTCGCCCGCCGCGCGCACACCCCACGCGGTCGGCGGCAGCGCGGCGGCCACCCGATCGGTGAAGGCGCGCAAGGTCTCCGGGGCCGCGAGGGTGCCGACCCGGCCGATCCCCAGCGTCGAGGGCAGTAGCGCACGCTCGGTGATGTGATAGGCCGGATCCTCGTAGGGATGCGCGGCCCGTAGAGCGGCCAGCAGTGCCGCACGGGCATTCGGCGGCGCGACCACCTCCAGCCGCTCCTCCTCGACATGCTGGAGTTCGCCGCGCGCGCCGACCGCGGGATTGGCCTGCGACATCGGCCGGAACTGCCCGATCGCGGGTACCCGCAACGCGCAGTCGCGATAGTCGCCGCTGCCGCCCGCGCCCGCCGCGAACAAGGCGGCGAGCACAGCGTCGCTGTGTGACCGCGGCACCTGCACCACCCAGTTGTCCACAGGCGCCTCGGGTTTGGCGTCCAGCGGGCCGGTCACCGTGAGTCCGAGCGCGGCGGCCAGCGCGTCCGAGACGCCGGGATCGGCGGAGTCGGCGTTGGTGTGCGCGGTGAACAGGGCGCAGCCGGAGCGGATGAGCCGATGCAGCAGTGCGCCTTTCGGCGTATCCGCAGCGACGGTGTCGACCCCGCGCAACAGCAGCGGATGGTGCACCACCAAAGCCTGTGCGCGCCACTCGATCGCCTCGTCCACCACCGCGGCCGTCGCGTCGACCGCGAACAGCACCCGGGTGATCTCCTCTGCCGGATCACCGGCGACGAGCCCGACCGAGTCCCAGGATTCGGCGAGGCGCGGCGGGTAGGCGGTGTCGAGCACCGCGATGAGATCCGCGAGCGTGGTCATCGTCTACCTTTCTCCGATCGAATACTGCCCTGTCGCAATCTTTGTCGGCACACCCCGGCCGAACCGCCATCGCATCCGCTCGACGTCGCTGACCGCAACCGGCGCGCTGCCGCTGCGGCCCGGACTCGCACGTCGTTGTTCGCGTGCCGAGGCGCGTCGCGCCCACAACCCGAGCCGGATGCGGCCGACGCGGCGATCCCGGGCTTACGCAGATCAACCGAGCGCACCGTGCCGGCGCTCGGGACTCGCTCGATCGCTACCTGTGTGCCGACCGCGCGCTCATCACCCGGAACGCACTCGCCATTCGACCCGATGTGGAGGATCGAAATCGGTGTGCTCACTGTGCCTTCGCTGGACCGGCGCATCGACCCGTGATCCGTGCCGATGGCGCCGATCGAAGAGGCCGTCACTCGATGCTGTGCACACGGCCGAACCGGCCCCACGTCCACTCGACTCGAATGCGCGTCCATCCCCGGCCCGCGCGGATCGTGCCTACCGGCGGAGCAACCATTCGACGCAGCGCGGGCGACCGAGCCGGACGCGTTACCGACGTGCCCGATGGGGGCCCGGACGGTCAGCACAGGTTCGCCGTCCGGATCGCAGCGATCAGCTGATCCACTTCGGCGGGACCGCGGACCGCGAGGCGTAGCCGGTTCGGTCCCAGGCCGGGGAAGGTGTCGGCGCGGCGCACGGCGATCCCCTTGTCCGCCAGGTGCTTTCGGAGGAGTTCGCCGTCTGGGACCTGGATCAGCAGGAACGGGGCGGCGGCCGGGGTGTGCACGTGCACGCCCAGCTCGGTCAGCCGGGCGATCATCGCGGCGCGGTCGGCGGCGATCCGTTGCGCTTGCCGCTGTTCCTGCTCGACCGCCTCGGGTGCGGCGGTGGCGGTGATCGCCTCCAATTGCAGTGTGCCCAAAGGCCAATGGGCGCGGCCGTGATTCAGCCGGGCCAGCAGTTCCGGTGCGCCGAGGATGTAACCGCAGCGGAGTCCGGCCAGGGCCCACGTTTTGGTGAGACTGCGCAGGACGAGCACATCGGGTGCCGCGAATCCGGCCAGCGACTCCGGCTCACCGGGGATCGCGTCGGCGAACGCCTCGTCCACCACGACGATCCGGCCAGGTCTGCGCAGTGCCTTGACCGTATCGGCAGGGTGTAGCACCGAGGTCGGGTTGGTGGGGTTGCCGAGCACCACCAGGTCGGCCGCCGCGGGCACCGCGGCGGGGTCGAGGATGTACGGCGGGTCGAGCAGCACCCGGGTCACCGGGACCTCGGCTTCCCGCAGTGCGAGTTCCGGCTCGGTGAACGACGGATGCAGCACCGCGGCCAGCCGCGCAGCGAGCCGCGGCAACATGGCGAAACCCTCCGCGGCTCCGGCCAGCAGCAGCACCTCGTCCGGACCGCGCCCGTGCCGTTGCGCGACCGCCCGCCGCGCCGCCGACTCCGACTCGGCGCTCGGATACCGGCCGAGGTCGTCGAGCCGTGCCCGCAACCGCTCACGCAACCAGTCCGGCGGCGCGCTGCCCTGCACGTTCACCGCGAAGTCGAGCATGCCGGGGCGCGCGTCCACGTCGCCGTGGTGACGCAGGCTCGCGTGGTCGACGCTGTCCTCGGGCACGAGAGCACCTTACGTGGGGCCGTCGGTGGCCCCGCTCGGTCGTTACAAGATCAGGGGGAACTGTGGGCGGCATCGTTCGAGAGCGCACCGCCGCCAGTTCCCCCTGATCTTGGTTCGCCGCCTAGGGCTCGAGTGATCGGCACCACCTCCGGGGTCCGCGGCGCACCCTCCGTGGCGGCGCCGACAGGCGACCGGCCAGAATGGCAGGCGTGGGTGAGCTGCATGTCTCGTTCGTCTGTACCGGCAATATCTGCCGTTCTCCGATGGCGGAGAAGATCTTCGCGGCGCATCTGTCCCGCGCGGGCCTCGCCGATCGCGTCCGGGTCAGCAGCGCGGGCACCGGTTCCTGGCACGTCGGCGACGACGCCGACCACCGCACCAACGCCACTCTGCGCAAGTACGGCTACCGCACCGGGCACGCGGCAGCCGCGCTCGGCGCCGATCATTTCGACGCCGACCTGCTGATCGCGCTCGACACCTCGCACGAACGCGAACTGGCACGGCTCGGCGTCCCCTCGGACCGGCGCAGGCTGCTGCGCAGCTTCGACCCGGACGCGGACGGTACCGACGTGCCCGACCCGTACTACGGCGACATCGCGGATTTCGAACTGGTCCGCGATCAGATCGAGGCGGCGATGCCCGGCCTGCTCGACTGGGTTCGCGCCGCGCTGGGCGCCGAGTCCGGTCCCCCCGATCCCGTACTGGACGGACGCGCATGATCCGCCGGCTGACCTTCCTGCTGCGCCCGAGCTGGGTGATTCTCGCGGTGCTGGTCGTCGCGTTCGCCTACCTCTGCTTCACCGTGCTCGCGCCCTGGCAACTCGGCAAGAACACCACCACTTCGCACCGCAACCAGCTCATCGCCGACTCGGTGCGCGCCGACCCCGTGGACATCACCACGGTCCTCGACACCCCGGCCACCGACGAAGCACACAGCGAATGGCGCAAAGTCATCGCGTCGGGCAGCTATCAACCGGATTCCACGGTGCTGGTCCGGTTGCGCCACCTCGACGGCGCACCCGGGTACGCGGTGCTCGGCACGTTCCGGCTGGACGACGGCAGGCTGCTGCTCATCGACCGCGGCCTGGTCGCCGCGGTGGACGGGGTACGCCCACCGCCGATCGCGGAACCGCCGCCGGGCCCGCAACGCCTCGAGGCCAGAGTCCGGGTGTCGGAAGGTGTTACGCCGGGCAAAGATCCGTCCGTGCAGGACGGCTTCCGTCAGGTGTACTCGATCGATCTCGCGCAGGAATCCGCCGTGCTGCAACAACCGCTCACCGCCGTTCCCACCGGCGCCGACCGCGGCGGCTACCTGCAACTCGACGACAACCAGCCCGGCGCGTTCACGCCGACGCCGCTCCCCCAACTCGACGCCGGCCCCTACCTCTCCTATGGCCTGCAATGGCTCGCCTTCGGCATCATGGCCCCGCTCGGCCTCGGCTACTTCGTCTACGCCGAACTGCGTGAGCGCCGCAAGGAAAAGGGCAGCGCCGCAGCCGCATCCGCGACGACACCCGAATCCGCCCCAGCCACACCCGTCACCACGGAATCGCGCCTGGCCGACCGCTACGGTCGCGACTGACAGCGTCGGGCTCGGCGGCCCCGTGCCGGACCGTCTGATCGAGGCCGAGCCTTCAGCGATCCGGAAACATGCCACCGACCCGCTCTTCGATCGCGACGCCGCGCGAATGCGGCAGGTCGCGGCGGCGACCGAGTTGGTGCCGACCGTGATCAGCGCCGAGCGCGCGTCCGGACCGTGTCGGTGGGTCCGCCTAGGCTCACACCGAACACGAGTCAGGAGAACCACATTGGGGCATCTGCACGAACCAGGACAACCCGGAGACCTGCCCGACCCACAGTTGCTGTGGCGGCGGTGGGCCGGTGTCGCGCTCGCGACGTACAGCCGCGCGCGGGAAGACGAGCCGCCCGTTCATCGTTCGGGATATTGGATCGATGACGGCGGTCTGCATTGGGACGACAGCGGTTGCACCTGGTGGGAACTGAAGTGGTACGGCAACGGCCGCGCCGTGCTCGTCGGGGAAGACGAGTCGAGCAAGGTCAAGTGGCACGAGCCCGCGATCGACCTGCTCGCCGGTGCACCGGAATGGCTACCGCGCCAATACCTTCGCGGTTTGATCGACGCCTACATGGTCGGATGTGTCTACTGGTGTGACGAGGGCGCTTGGCGTCGAGCGCCGTACCCGGAGGACCTGTCCGACGACGGGCTCGACGCAGGCATCTCGGCGCTGACCACTCATGAGGACGCACTCGAAAAGATCGCCGACTGGCTGCTTTTCGAGCCCGACAGCGAGATGCCGCAGCTGTGCGCGGAACTGCTCGACGCCGCCGAGCGCGGCGCGGTCACCGAACGCCTCGTGCGGCACTACGCCGAGGAAATGACGCGACTGGAAGACGAGCACTTCCCCGAAGACGAATACGACCGGGACGAATTCCCGCCGCGCACCGCCGCCGACATCGCCGCCATGTTCACCCTCGCCCAGCGCACCGGCCTAGACACCCCCACCTGGACAGGCACCCTCGGCGCCCGCCACTGAACTCTCCGCCCTTCCCACACGCTTCCAGTCACCCCACGCACTTCCCTTCCCGTCGTCCCGCTCACTTCCCTTCCCGTCGTCCCGCGCGCACTTCCCTCCCCGTCCCGCGCGCACTTCCCTCCCCGTCCCGCGCGCACTTCCCTTCCCGTCCCGCGCGCGTGTCATTCGACGGATACGCGCGCGGCACAACAGAACGCGCGCAAGACAACGGGACATCCACAAGCCAACACAACCACCCGGCGGAAACCAACGAAAGACCACCCGCACCCGCGTCCCGCGGGAGGCAACTTCGCGTAAGGCGAGGCACTACCTCAGCAACCCGCTACATCCCGCGCACCCACCATCCCCCGCGCGCCCTTCATCCCCCACGCGCCCTTCATCCCCCACGCGCCCTTCATCCCCCACGCGCCCTGCATCCCCCGCGCGCATCCTTCGATGGACTCGCGCGCACCAGGCACGCGCGAGACAACGGGACACGCGCGAGACAAATCAACCACCGGCAGCAGCCAGCAACGAGCCGCGCCAGCGCCGGCGTCCCGCAGAGATGCAACATCGCGCAGGCGACGCACCGCGCCAGCAGCCCGCTACCTCCCGCGCACCTTTCGTCACCCCGCGCGCGTGTCATTCGACAGACACGCGCGCGGCGCGCCAGAACGAGCGCCAGACAACGAGACACGCGCGAGACAAATCAACCACCGGCAGCAGCCAGCAACGAGCCGCGCCGGCGTCCCGCGGAGATGCAACGTCGCGCAGGCGACGCACCGCGCCAGCAGCCCGCTACCTCCCGCGCACCTTTCGTCACCCCGCGCGCGTGTCATTCGACAGACACGCGCGCGGCGCGCCAGAACGAGCGCGAGACAACGGGACATGTGCGAGACAACACAGACCCCGCGACAACCGGCAAGCGCCGCCCCGCGCCCCGCGCCCCGCGCCCCGCGCCCCGCGCTCCGCGGGACAACGGCGCGGGGCGACGGCGTGCGGGTGACGCACCGCGAGAGCAGCTCGCTATGTCCCGCGCACGCTTTGTCACGCCGCGCGCGTGTCTGTCGAATGACACGCGCGCGGGACGGCAGAACGTGCGCGGGAGGTTGCGGCCAGCGGCGGGGAAACGCCCTCCGCCGCGAGCTTCGGAGTTGGCGTAGCCGAACCAAGATCAGGGGGAACTGGTGGCGGCGCATTCTCGAACAATGCCGCCCTCAGTTCCCCCTGATCTTGTAACGCCCCTCCGACACGTCCGGGGGTCTCCAAGAGAGCACCGGGCGTGTCGCGGCACGCCCGGCAAGGGCGAGAGAGGGATCTGCTGCATCGCCAGAACTGATCGCCTGTCGTTCTCACAGAGGTGATCGACGCTTCGCACAGCGAATTGCCGTGGGGCGCGCCGACGCTTGGTGTGGAAGGTCTGTAAATGCCTCGGGTTTCGATCAGCGGTGAACGGATCGCCGGGTCCTGCCTGGTGGCGGGGCACGGCGGCGCAGGCCGCCAACGCTACGGCGACTGCTTCGACAGCCCAACGCCGCGGTTTCGATCAGCGGTGAACGTACCACCGCGTCCTGCCTGGTGGCGGGGCACGGCGGCGCAGGCCGCCAACGCTACGGCGACTGCTTGGACAGCCAACGTCGCGGTTTCGATCAACAGCGAGCGGGGGCCGCCGGGTCCTGCCTAGCGGCGGAGCACGGCGGCGCAGGCGGCCAGCGCTACGGCGGCTGCTTGGACGGCTTCGGAGAGGCGTACTGCGCGGTGGAGGTCTGCGACGGTGGGTGTGGGGCCGGTGCCGAGGGTGGGGCGGTTTTCGACGCCGTGGGGGTATTCGGTGCGACCGCCGAGGCGGATGCCGAGGGCGCCTGCCATGGACGCCTCGACCACACCGGCGTTGGGGCTGGGATGTTGCGCGGCGTCGCGGCGCCAGGCACGGAAGGCGGCCGCGGGGCGGCCGCCGACCAGCGGGGCGAGGGCGGCGGTGAGTAGACCGGTGAGGCGGGCGGGCAGGAGGTTGGCCAGGTCGTCGGTGCGGGCGGCGGCCCAGCCGAAGTTCCGGTAGCGATCGTTGCGGTAGCCGATCATGGCGTCGAGGGTGTTGATCGCGCGGTAGCCGAGCAGGCCCGGCACGCCGGCCAGCGCGCCCCACACCAGCGGGGCGACAGTCGCGTCGGAGGTGTTCTCGGCGATGGATTCCAGTGCGGCGCGGGCCAATCCGTCGGCATCGAGCGCCTCTGGGTCGCGTCCGCACAGCGACGGCAGCAACGCCCGCGCACCGACCAGATCCCCCGCCTCGAGTCGCTCCGCCATCTCGCCGCCCGTGCGCGCGAGGCTGCGCCCGCCGAGCACCGTCCACGTCGCCAGCGCCGTCAGCGGCCAGCCACCCCGGCGCACCCCGAGTCCGAGTCCGACCACCGCCCCCACGAGCACTACTTCGTGCACCACCCCGGCACCACGTCGGTCGGCATACGTCCTGGACTCGAGTGCGGCCGCCGCAGTGCCGAACCCCGCCACCGGATGCCACCGCCGCGGATCCCCCAACACCCGATCCAGCACAAACCCGAGCACCAGCCCCAAGGCCGCCGAATTCCCCTTACGCACCCGCCGAGACTAACCGCCGCCCACTCCACCACAGCGAATCGCCTACCCCGCCCAATCACACCAAGCAGGCACGGGCGACGCCACCGTCACCAGCACACCTACGCCACCGCACTACCAGCAACCCGAAGGGGGCGCCGACCACACCCGGCAACCCGAAACTGAACCCGGCCAGACCAATCGCCCCCACGCAGCCAGCGCACTCATCTCCCCCACCCAATCACTCAAAAGCCCGCGGCCAACCCAATGACCGCACAACCCAACGCAACCCCGCAACCCCGCAACCCCGCAACCCCGCAACCCCGCAACCCCGCAACCCCGCAACCCCGCAACCCCGCAACCCCGCAACCCCGCAACCCCGCAACCCCGCAACCCCGCAACGAGCACACCTATGCCCCGCCCGTCCACCACACGAAACAGGAGGCGAACCACACGACCCGGACAGTCACTTCGTCGTCGAGATGAACCCACCCATCCAGGTCGCGCACACGGTGAACGCGGACATCACCGACGCCGACCGGTGCAGCCGCAGCCGACCGACAACCGCAAAACGGGACGCACAGCACAGTCACCCCACTCATCTCCCCCACCCCGCCCAGTGATCCCGGACTCGCCGGAACGGACGTCCACCAGCTGGACTTTTCCGGCGTGTCACACTCTGAGGTCCTGCGTCGTCAACCCGGTGACGCACCTTTGGACTCGCCCTATCCCGGGCGTAACGATCGAACGGCGAACCAGCAGTGACTTCCGCACAGTCTTCTCCTTCCGAACCTCTCGACCAGGCCGAGCTGGCCCGGCGGTTCGAGGAGCATCGGCCATATCTGCGCAGGCTCGCCTACAGCACGCTGGGCAGTCTCACCGACGCCGACGATGTCGTGCAGGAGGCGTGGCTGCGGTTGCAACGCCAGTTCGAGGCGGGCACGGCGGGACAGATCGAGAACCTGCGCGCGTGGTTGAGCACTGTGGTCGGCAGGCTCGCGCTGGATCAGCTCGGTTCGGCGCGCGCCCGCCGTGAACAGTACGTCGGCGAGTGGCTGCCCGAGCCGGAGGTGACCAGCTGGGACGATCCGGCGGACCGGATCACCCAGGACGAGCGGGTGACCACCGCGCTGCTGGTCGTGCTCGAATCCCTGTCGCCTGCCGAGCGCACCGCGTTCGTGCTGCAGGACGTGTTCGGCATGAGCGGGCCGGAGGTCGCCGAGGTGGTGGGGCGCACCCCGGCGGCGGTGCGCCAGCTCGCGTCCCGGGCTCGCAAGCGGGTCGAGGACGGCACACCGCGTTTCCCCGCCTCGCCGGACGAGCAGGAGAAGGTCGTTTCCGCGTTCGCGGTCGCGTGGCGGTCCGGCGATCTCAGCGCCTTGCTCGGCGTGCTCGACGCGAACGTCAGCCTCACCGCGGACGGCGGCGGCAAGGTGCCCGCGATCCGGCAGGCAGTGCGCGGCGCCGAGCTCATCGCGAAGATGCTGCTCGGTTGGTACCACGCGCCGTCGGCGGCGGGCGGCTGGGGCCGCGCGGTGCTGGTGAACGGCGCGCCGGGCCTGGTGGTGTTCGACGGCAACCACATCGGCGTCTTCGCCTTCACCGTCGACAACGGTCGCATCGTCTCCATCGATGTGGTGCGCAACCCCGACAAGCTGCACGACCTGCCCACCTCGGGTGAGCCGGACTGGTACCTCAACATGACGGACTCCGACACCGAGTAACACGAGGGAGTGCCTACCGGCGCGTGGATAGCAAAGAACTGCTGGACGCGAGTATCCCGCCACCGGAACGCATTTGGCGCACTCCCGTGAAGTCCTCCTACGAATTGTCCAGGCGGACAGCGATGAATGCACGGGCCATGCGTCGATTCCGGCGGGATCCTCTCGGTTTTCTGCAGCGACAGCGGCGCGTTCCGCCCGCCGTGGGTCGGGGTGTGCGTGCGCGACGTGGTGGTCCACGAACCGCGGCCCGGACGCCGAGAGGTGTTCGGGCCGACCGCGTATCAGCCGACCAGACCCATCGGCTGCCGTGCCGCGTATCCGTGTGCCGCGGCCACTTCCACCGACACGAGCCGTCCTCCGTCGGCGGTGAGACCCTGCGCGAGTTCCGGATAGTTGGCGCAGGCTTGCTGCCAGCCGAGCCCGGCGATGGCCCGGACGTAAGGCAGCGTGGCGTTGGTGAGCGCGAGGGTGGCCGTGTGCGGTACCGCACCCGGCATGTTCGCGACACAGTAGAACAGCGAATCGTGCACGCGGAAGGTCGGATTCGCGTGCGTGGTCGGCCGCGATCCCTGGAAGCAACCGCCCTGGTCGATGGCGATGTCGACGAGCACCGAACCCGGCCGCATCTGCGCGACCAGCTCGTCGGTGACGAGTTTCGGTGCCCGCGCGCCCGGCACCAGCACCGAGCCGATGACGAGATCGGCTGCCAGTACGGCCTGTTCGATCTCGGCGGCATTGGACGCGACGGTCGTCACCCGGCCGTCGAACCGCGCGTCCAGCTCGCGTAGGCGGTGCAAGTTGGTGTCCAGCACCGTGACTCGCGCGCCCATGCCCGCGGCGACCGACGCCGCGTTGGTGCCGGCGACCCCGCCGCCGAGCACCACCACCTCCGCCGGGCGGACCCCCGGCACCCCGCCGAGCAGCATGCCCGCACCGCCCAGCGGCGCCATCAGGTGATAGGCCCCGACCTGTCCGCCGAGCTTGCCCGCCACCTCGCTCATCGGCGCGAGCAACGGCAGCGACCCGTCAGTGGAGCGCACCGTTTCGTAGGCGATCGCGGTGATCCCCGAACGCAGGATCGCGTCGGTGCACTCCCTGGACGCGGCGAGGTGCAGGTAGGTGAACAGCACCTGCCCCGCGCGTAGCCGTGGATACTCCTCGGCGATCGGCTCTTTCACTTTCAGGATCAGGTCGGCCTCCCACCACACCTGATCCGCCTCGGGTGCCAGTCTCGCCCCGACCGCGGTGTAGTCGGCGTCGGCGAATCCCGATCCGACACCCGCCCCGGTTTGGATCAGCACCTCGTGCCCCTGCGTGGCCAGTTCTCCGGCACCCGCCGGCGTCAGCGCCACCCGGAACTCCTGCTCCTTGACCTCCCGTGGAACTCCGATCCTCATACGGTCATCGTGGACCCCGCACCTCGGTCCCGCCACGAACGACGCGCGGGTGTCACACGATGATCACGAGTCCGCCCGGCCACCGCGCGTTTCTGCACAGGTTGACCAGCAGACTCGGCGCGAGAAGCTCAGACAGTGACCGCTTTGCCGAGCGGCGGGATGTGCAGCTGGTCGGCGCGGCCCGCGTTCTCGAACAATTTGGTCAACCGCTCGAGCGTTTCGCTGAAGTGCAGCCACCCGTCCCCGTGCACCGGCACGATGGTCGCGTCCCCGAGCACCTCCGCGGCCTGCACCGCGGTGCGCGCGTTGAGCGTGACGTCGACATCGTCGAAGAGTCCGACATTCGCCGCGCCGACGAACAGGATGGCGATATCGATCCGGCCGAACCGCTCGACGATCTGCCGCACCCGATCGACCGAGGCGTTGTCGCCGGAGACATACACGGTCGGCTGCCCGTCGGCCTGCAGGACGAACCCGGTCACGACGCCGGTGACCGATTCGCATCCTTCCGGCCCGTGCAAGGCCGGCACCCCGGTCACCTTGATGCCGTCGACCGTCACGGTCTCCCAATTCGCCAGTCCGCGAACGCCGTTGATGCGCTCCCCGGCGTCCGGGGTGGAGAGCACGGTCGGCACCGACTGCAGGAATTCCCGGCCTGTGTTGTCCAGATTGTCGGCGTGCTGGTCGTGCGAGAGCAGCACGATATCCACCGGCCCGACCTCGGCCGCGGACACCGCGGGACCGGCGAGCTTGTACAGCGTGACCGGTCCCGGGTAGACGCCCGGCTCGTCGAAGGTGGGATCGGTCAGGAAAGTGCGGCCCGCGTAGCGGAAACGCAGGGTGGGGCCGCCCACGTGCAGAGCCTCGAGCTTGGTGGTTCGTTCGATCGTTTCGGTCATGACAATGATCTTGTCCGGCCGCGAATCATCCCGACAGTGGCCCGAGAGCCGCTGATCGCTAAAATCGGGCCATGCGTACTGTCGCCGTGCTCGCCTACGACAACATCAGCCCGTTCCATCTGTCCGTGGCCAGCCTCGTCTTCGGCCGCGTCGGTATCGGCGGCAAGTCGCCGTACCGGGTGGACGTGTGCGCGGAGCGACCCGGAACCCTGCCCACCCCAGCGGGTTTCGATATCGACGTGCGCCACGGCCTGGACACCCTGGCGCGCGCGGACACCGTGGTGATCCCGAGCTGGGAGCGGCACCTGCCGATGTCGGCGCAGTTGCGCGAGGCGCTGTGGCAGGCGCACGGCGCGCAGGCCAGGATCGTCGGGTTGTGCCTCGGCTCGTGGGCGGTGGCGGCCAGCGGACTGGTCGACGGCCGCGAGATCACCACCCACTGGGCCGGCGCCGCCGAGCTGGCCGCCGCCTTCCCCGCGGTCCGCGTCCGTGCCGACACCCTGTGGTCCGACCTCGGCGACGTGGTCACCTCCGCGGGCGTCGCGGCCGCCCTCGACTGCTGCCTGCACCTGGTGCGCAACGATCTCGGCAGCCGCGCGGCCACCGAACTGGCCAGAGAGCTGGTGACGGCGCCGCACCGCAGCGGGTCGCAGGCGCAGTACATCCCGGTCGCCGTGCCGGATGCCGCCGACGACGACCCGATCGAACGCGCGATGGTCTGGGCCCGAACGCATCTCGGCGATCCGATCGACCTGGACGGCTGGGCGCGGGTGGCCCTGATGTCACGGCGCACATTCACCCGCCGTTTCCGCGACCGCACCGGCAGCAGCCCGCAGCAATGGCTGCTGCACCAGCGCACCGACCGGGCCCGGCTGCTGCTGGAGACCACCGGCGACACCATGGACCGGATCGCCACCGAAACCGGCTTCGGCTCCGCCGTCAGCCTGCGGCACCACTTCCATCGCATCCTCGGCACCAGCCCCGCCGCACACCGCGCGCTGTTCGCGACCCCGGTGCACTAGGGCCCTAGTTCATGAGTCACGGTGGATGCATTCGGGGTTCAGCTCGTCGCCTGGCAAGGCGGAGGAGGAGCCGACACCGGGGTTGTATCGGCGACGACGACAACGCGGCCAGGCGGCGAGCTGGACCCCGAAGGCGCCGCCGCGACTTACGAACCAGGCCCTAGCGGTGCGCGGCGGAGACGCTAGGTTCAGCGCATGAGGATTCAGATCGGTGAGTTCGTTCCGGAGATCGACGAGGACGCGTGGCTCGCGCCGACGGCGACAGTCATCGGGCGGGTGCGGCTCGCGGCCGAGGTGAGCATTTGGTACGGAGCGGTGATCCGCGGCGACCTGGAGCAGATCACCGTCGGCGCACGCACCAACATCCAGGACGGCTGCGTGCTGCATGCCGATCCGGGCTTCCCGCTCACCGTCGGCACCGGGGTTTCGGTGGGGCACAACGCGATTCTGCACGGCTGCACGATCGGCGACGACGTACTCGTCGGCATGGGCGCCACCGTGCTCAACGGCGCGGTGATCGGCGCGGGCAGCCTGATCGCGGCCAACGCGCTGATTCCGGAGGGTGCGCAGATTCCGCCCGGGTCGCTCGTCGCCGGCGTGCCCGGTAAAGTTCGCCGCGAACTCAGCACGGCCGAACAGGACGGCATTCGACTGAATGCGGCTGTGTACGTACACAACACGGCCAATCACCGCACCGCGAGAGAGGTGTGAGACAGAGCACACTGATCAAGCGTCCAGTAGGATTCGCTGATAACATTCTGCCAGCGTGCCCGGTGACCCGGGGTCTCCTGCCGACACGGTTGTCGTGCGGCTTGTAGCGCAGTGGTGAACCCACCCTGGGTCGGGTGGGAACGTGAGCTAGCGTGCAGGCAGGAGGTATCACGGTGGTTGCGTACGTGCAGGCCAGTATGCACCGGCCGATGGGGCGGATCAGTGTGGCCGACATCGCCGCCCAACCGGGTGGGGTCGAGGCATTACAGCGACGGGTTCATGAACTGCGTTCCAGCGGAGTCGATTTCGCCGCGAACGCGATCGAACAAGAGATGGCGGCACTGGACTTACCCCGCCAATGAGCTCGGCCCACGGTCACCGCGATGTCACGACGCCGCGGTGACCGTGGCGAGTCCGGCCGTGGTGTGCTGATCCAGCACCATCAGCGCGCCTCGCACCCGCACCGCCTGCCAACCTCCGTCCAGCCGCCGCAACCGCACCGTGCCCTCCGCGCGCCGGTGCGCCAGCTCCCGCGACATCTCGCGCGCCGCGGCGAGATCGTCCGGGTGGATCTGCGGCGCGGGCTCCCCCGGCAGGTCGGCCCAGGCGATGCCGGGCATCGGCGGCCCGATCCAGCGAATCAGTTGCAGTGAGCGCAGATTCACGATCGCGCGATACTCCCCCGGCGCTGTGGCGGCCTCCAGCAACTGATACTCCAGGATCATCGGCGGAGGCGCGGACGGTACCGCCGTGGCCGCGCCGATGTCCTGGGTCACGCCGCGGAACAGCACCGCGCGCTCGCCCGCGGCGTCGGTCTCGACATTGATCCGGCACGCGAAATGTCCTGCCCGCAAGGCATTGTCGTCCCGCCGGATGGTCCACACCGCTTGATGCTCGGTGTCCGGCTCCGAATTCACCAGCTTCGCCAGCGCCTCGCTCTCGTCCCGGTTGGTCACCAGCCGCGCGAACGCGCCCGCGATCGCCAGCTCCGCCGCGCGGTCCTCGGGCGCGACGCCGTAGAGGTCGAGCAGATCGTTGCTGCGCACGGATCGATTGGTGGTCAGGTTGAAGTACCACGCGCCCACAGGTTCTCGCTCCGGCAGTGGTTCCAGCACGGGCCCCACCCACAGCCGTACGGCGTGCGCGCGGTCCGGCGCGATCAGCAGCGGCTCGGCGCGCACGGCACGCCGGCCGTCCGCCGATACCCGCGCGACCACGGCACAGGTCGCGACCGCCTGCGCCAGTGCGGCTTCGGCATCGGCCAGCGACAGCGGATTGCGCAGGATGTGGCGCAGCGGCACGAAGGATTTCGGCGTGGCCCCGAGGGCGATCACCGCGCCCGGCGGTCCGGAGAAGCACTCGATCAGAAGCCATTTCGCCATCAATCGCGTCCGATCAATCGCGTCCGATTATTCTTCGTCACGAGATATGTTCGACCAGTTGCCATTTCGTCTATCCGTCCCTGCCCGCGCCGGGGCGCGCGGTCAGGAACGAAATACCATGTCCAATACCCGTTCGTGATACGAGCCGGTGATCCGTGTGACCAGATCCACAAGAAGGGCGTCCAGTCCGACCAGCACCTTCGCCTCACCGCGCGCGGCGCCGCGCAGGATCGTCCGCGCGGCCGCCGCCGGGCCGGTCCGCGCGACCCGCTCCTCGAAGCGCCGGGCCACCGCGGCCGCGTCGATCCCCGGTGCGACCCGCGCCGACCGGGCGATCGAGGTGAGCACGCCGCCGGGATACACCCCGGTGACCCGCACCACACCGCCCGCCGCGCGCATATCCTGCCGCAGCGAGTCGGTGAACCCGCGCACGGCGAACTTCGCCGCGTTGTACGGCCCGTGCTGCGCCACCCCGACCAGCCCGAAAGCCGAGGACATGTTCACCACGTGCGCCCGCTCGGCAGCCTGCAGGTAGGGCAGAAAAGCCTTGGTGCCGTTGACGACTCCCCAGAAATCCACGTCCATCACCTGTTCGAAGTCCCGGAACGGCGATTCGGCGACGCCGCCGACGTGCAGGATCCCGGCGTTGTTGAACAGTGCCTCGACCCGGCCGAAGTGCGCGACCGTTGCCGCCGCGTGCGCGAGCACCGCCGACCGGTCCGTGACGTCCAGGGTGGTCACCAGCGGTTCGGAATGCAGCGCGGCGCAGAGCCTTCCGGTCTCGGCGACGGCCTGCGCCGACTTGTCCGACAGTGCGAGCAACGCGCCGTCGCCGGCCAGCGCCAGGGCCAATTCGCGGCCGATACCCGCGCCGGCCCCCGTGATCGCCACCACCCGGTTCGCGAAATATGCCACGGCGCAACCTCTTCCGGCCCATCCAGCATCCAAGGTGGATATCCACAGGGTAATCACTCGAAGCTGGACATGCGACCGATAAGACAGAACACCCCCTGGTTCGGCCATCCCCGACCACGCCGACACCGCCCGATGAAATAATGAATGGCCCTCACCCGCACCGTCGCGATGCCGTCCGCTCGCCCCGGCGTCCGCGCGAATCGACTGGAGACCAGATGCCCACTGTCCCGCCCATGCTGCAGCGCATCCTGGAGAAGCCCGTCGCCGACGGCGAGAAGCTCCTGGAAAGCGCGCTCTCGGCCTTCCTGGACTTCGGCATCAAACGGACCAGCATGGGCGAGATCGCCCGCCGCGCCGGCATCAGCCCCGCCACCCTGTACCGCCGCTTCGAATCGAAGAACGACCTGGTCGAGGCCGTGAGCGTGCGCGAAGCCCAGCACTTCGTCGAGATGATCGACAAGCAGGTGCGGGCCGTCTCCGGCAGCGAGGACCAGCTGGTGGAGATCTTCGTCGCGTTCATCACCGCGATCGCGAACAACGAGTTGCTGCGCCGCCTGCTGCGCACCGAACCCGACCTGATCCTGCCCCGCCTCACCACCGACGCGGGCCCCGTCCTCGCCGTCGGCCGCGGCTACCTGGCCGACAAGTTGCGCGAACTGCGCGACACCGAAGGCACCCACGATTTCGACGCCGACCTCGTCGCCGAGATCATGGCCCGCCTGGCCCTCTCGCTGGCCCTCACCCCCGACGGGCTGATCCCCGTCGCCGACCGCGACGCCGCCCGCGAGTTCGCGCGCCGCACGCTGCTTCCCATGGTGGGCGTCCACCTCCCCCGCTGAGCCTCGCGTCAGCGGAATGCGGCGGCCACCCGATCGTTCAGTTCGGCGCGTATTGCGGGGTCTGCGCACCGGCCTTCGGTGAGGTCCCGGGCCACCGTGATGATCGCCGCGGCGTGCGGAGAGGCCGGATCCGGGAGGGGTAGGCGCGAGACGTACTGGGTGATCCAGCGACGGCGACCGGAGTAGAGGCGGTTGCCGCAGACGGTGTCGTAGAAGCGCAGGCCGAGGGCGGAATTGGCCACGCCCATCAGCAGATACGCGAGCTGCTCGGCCTCGGCGGAATCACGGGACAGGTCCGGTAGGGACAGCCAGTAGCAATCACCGTTGACCACCGCGCCGGAGCGGTCGAGGGCGAAACGCGGGCGGTCGCTGATATCCGGGAAGACCACCTTCGGCTGCCGCCACAGTTGCGGACGCTGCGGCACCCAGATCTCGAACCACTCCCGGCCGGTCGCGCCGACGTAGCGGCGCGCGGTGAGTATGTCCTTGTGGTTACGTAGATATTCAGCGGCACAGGGATATTCGTCCAGATCGATCGGCGTGCGGCGAGCCAGCGTCAGATCGTAGGGGTAGAGCACACGGGTGTCCTGGGCCCGGGTGATCCGCCACGGCTCCAGATCGTTGTGCGTGATCAGGTCCAGCAGCAGTTCCGCTTCGGGGACCGGCTCGGCCTCGGCCCACCGGTCCGAGATGAACACCCGATCGGCGGTTGTCTTGATACCCACCCGGATTCGTGCGACCTCGCCGAAAGTCCGCCAGGTCGCGGCGTCGATGGCGGCGAGCCAGGCGTCCACGCGCGCATTGGACATGCGCCAAGCGGTATCCGGTGTCGTGGCATGCGGCGGCGCTCGGTGTCTCGTCGCGGACTCGGCATCGATGGGCGGGTCCGTCCCGGGTGCCCCTGGCCGAAACGCCAAGTGGCCGTTCGTCCTCGGTCTGCCCACGGATTCCCCGGTCACCAAAGTGCCGATCTCCACCGCGAACTGCCGTCCCTCGTGGGTGACCAGACAACCGGTCTCACCGACCATGGCCTCGAAAAGGCCGGTCTCCGTGGCGATGCCGCCGCTGTCCACCTCGTACGCCGACACATAGCGGCAGGTATCAGCACTCGTGCCACGCGTCGCGATGGTGATCGCGGGCAGCACCGCGGCCTCGAACAGCTTGGTGTCGCCGAGGTCGTACAGTTCGACCGGCGCCAGTTCGGCGAGCAGCAGCCGCCGGATGTTCGCGCCGGCCCTGGTCGTCAAAAACCGGTTGGCACTGAGCAATCCGAGCACGCCGCCGGGACGCAGCAGTCTGGGCAGGGTCGCCACGAACGGATGCGTCAGATCGATCCGCCCCCGCAATCCGAACTGCTTGCTCAGCAGCTGGGCGGTCGCACCGCCGAGTTGCTGGGTCCGCACGTACGGCGGATTCGTGATCACCGCGTCGAACGAGCCCGCCGCCAGCTCGGCCGCGACCGTCAAGAAGTCGCCCACCTGCCAGTCGACGGCGATCCCCGCTGCGGCCGCTCGTGCCCGCGCCACTCGCAACGCCGCCGGGTCGAGGTCGTAGCCGATCAGCTCGATCCGGGCACCCGGTAGTCGTTCGGCCGCTTCGGACCGCAGCGCGAACAGCAGCTCCCCGTCCCCGCAGGCGGGATCGAGCACCCGCAGCACCCCGGTGGGCGGCGGCGCCACGTGCGCGAGCAGCCGTGCGGCCAGGAAACGCGCCAGCACGGGCGGCGTGTAGTGCCTGCCGTGCCGTTTGCGATCCCGCGCGCCGCGGGCCTCGGACGCCATGCGTGGATTCTGCCCTTTTCGGGCGTTCGATTCGGCGTAATCCCGCAGCAGGCCATTCCGAGTTCGCCCCGCTGCTGCTAACGTTCGGTCTCATAATGAGACTGCATGAGGAGATGGCATGACAACGGCCGAGGTGGACACCCAGGAATTCGCCACGCTGACCCGACTGCTCGACGAGCGCTGGACCTGCCGGCAGTTCCTGGCCGATCCGGTGCCGCGCGCCGTCATCGAACAACTGCTGCGCCTGTCCCAGCGGACGGCGTCCTGGTGCAACACCCAGCCGTGGCAGGTGGTGCTGACCGAGGGCGCGGGCACCGACCGTTTCCGCGCGGCGCTGCTCGAGCACGTCCGAACCGCCACTCCTGAACCGGATTTCGCGTTTCCCGCGCAGTACGCCGGGGTGTACCGGGATCGCAGGCGCGCGTGCGGCTTTCAGCTGTACGACAGCATCGGGATCGCAAAAGGCGAGCACGAGAAGACAATGCGGCAGACACTGCGCAACTTCGAACTGTTCGACGCCCCGCACGTCGCGATCGTGACGACCGAGGCGGATCTCGGTGTCTACGGCGCCGTCGACTGCGGCCTGTACCTCGGCAACTTCCTGCTCGGCGCGCAGAGCCTCGGGCTCGGTGCGGCGCCGCAGGCCGCGCTGGCCTCGTACGCGCCGTTCATCCGGGAGTACTTCGATATACCCGAGCACCGCCGGGTGGTCGCCGGAATCTCGTTCGGTTATCCCGACACCGCGCACCCGGTCAACGGATTCCGCACCGCGCGCGAGAGCATCGATCAGGTGGCGACCTGGTTCACCGACTGATCCGTGTCGACCTCGGGCCCGAGCAGTCCCGGCCCGGGTTCGGGGGTCACGTCGCGGGCCGTCATCGCGCCGCCGCACACGTCACACTCGAGGTTTGCGTGCACCTCACCGGTGCACTCGCGGTGCGCGTAACGCACCGGCGGGCCGTCCGGGGCCATGTAGGTGTCGCCCCAGTCCCGAATAGCCATCAGAATCGGATAGATATCGTGGCCCTTCTGCGTGAGCCGATATTCCTCGTGCGCGCCGACCGCGGCCTTGCGCTTCACCAGGATCTCGTGCTCGATCAACCGATCGAGGCGATCCTGCAACCGGCTGCGAGAAATACCGAGCGCACTCTGGAACGCGTTGAATCGGCGGACCCCGGAGAACGAGAACTTCAGGATCAGCAGAGTCCAGCGGTCACCGAAGATCACGAGCGGACGCGTGATCGAGCACGGCACGTCGGCAAGCTCCTCATAACGCACCTTTAGATGCTACCGACCGCCCACGACCCCCTTCCGTCTTCCCGCACCACTTCCGACGCTTCGCACCCCTGTGGCATGCCGGAGCGGGTGCGGGAAGTCAGAACGGGTGCGGGAACCAGGACGGGCGGGCGATCGCTTCCGCGCTGACCGAGGCGAAGCCCGCTCCCCCACAACGCAACTGGGCCCCGGATGTACCGGGGCCCAGTTGCGCGGTCGTCTACAGCGGGATGTTCTTCAACCTGCTGGGCCGCGACGGCGCTGCGGCCAGCGCGGCAGCGATGATGCTGCGCGTCTTGGCCGGGTCGATCACCTGGTCCACCACACCGATCGCGATGGCCCGTTCGACGCCGCCCGCGATGCGTTCGTGCTCCGCGGTGAGCCGCTCGTGCAGCGCTTCCCGCTCTTCCTCCGGGGCGGCGGCCAGCGCCTTCTTGTGCAGGATGCCGACGGCCGCCTTGGCGCCCATCACCGCGACCTCGGAGCCGGGCCACGCGTACACGGCGGTCGCGCCCAGCGAGCGTGCGTTCATCGCGATGTAGGCGCCGCCATAGATCTTGCGGGTCACCAGCGTGACGCGCGGGACGCGCGCCTCGGCGAACGCGTGCAGCAGCTTGGCGCCGCGGCGCACCACGCCTTCCCACTCCTGACCGACGCCGGGCAGATAGCCGGGCACGTCGGTGACGACGATGAGCGGAATACCGAACGAGTTGCACAGCCGCACGAAACGCGCTGCCTTCTCGGCACTTTCGGAGTTGAGGCAGCCGCCGAGGCGGATCGGGTTGTTCGCGAGCACGCCGACGGTGCGCCCGCTCAACCGGCCGAGACCGGTGACGATGCTGCGCGCGTAGCCCGCCTGCAACTCCTCGAACGAGCTTTCGCCGTCCACGTTGTCGAGCAGTTCGTGGATGATCGGCTTCACGTCGTAGGCGCGCTTGGGCGATTCCGGCAACATCGCCTTCAGGTCGACGTCGCCGTGCGCGGCCGCGACCAGATCGAACTCACCCTGCTCGGCGAACATCGACACCAGCCGCCGCGCGCGATGCACCGCGTCGGCCTCGTCGTCGGCCACGATATGGGTGACGCCGGACTTCTTGCCGTGCGTCTGCGGGCCGCCGAGGGTGGCCATGTCGACCTGCTCGCCGGTCACGCTGCGCACCACGTCGGGTCCGGTGACGAAGATGCGGCCCTCGGGCGCCATGATCACGATATCGGTGAGCGCGGGGCCGTAGGCGGCGCCGCCCGCGGCGAAGCCGACCACCACCGAAATCTGCGGTACCAGGCCGGAGGCGCGCACCATGGCCTCGAAGACCAGGCCGACCGCGTGCAGGGCCTCGACGCCCTCGGCCAGCCGCGCGCCGCCGGAATGCCAGATACCGACGACCGGGACGCCGGAGTCGATGGCCGTGTCGATCGCGTCGACGATGTGCTTGCAGCCCTCGACGCCCATCGCGCCACCCATCACGGTGGCGTCGGAGCAATAGGCCACGGTGCGCACGCCGTCGACCTCGCCGATCGCGGCGAGCACGCCGGACTTGTCGCGCGGATGCAGCGGAAGCAGCGTGCCGGGATCGAAGAAGCGCTGCAGCCGACCCAGCGGATCCCGCGGATCGGTCGATGTCGCGTGGTGCAACGCGGAAGCCATGGTTGTCATCGCGTTCTTCCCTCAACCTTCAGGAAAAGGCCGCTGACGCGGCTGCAAAATGGCGATCCCGGCGGGATCTGGCCGTCGAAGCGGCAGATCCCGCCGGGATCGTTCGAGCAGTCTCAGTCGATGCGGCTAGGCCCGACCGAAGGCGAGCGCGACATTGTGCCCACCGAAACCGAAGGAGTTGTTGATCGCGTACTCGATCTCCTGCCGGCGCGCCTCGCCGTGCACCACGTCCAGATCGATGGCCGGGTCCTGGTTCTCCAGGTTCAGCGTCGGCGGGACGATGCCGTCCCGGATGCTGAGCACGGTCAGCACGGACTCGAGTGCGCCGACGGCGCCGATCGAGTGGCCCAGTGCGGATTTCGGGGCGTACACCGAAGCGTGCTTGCCGACGGCGAGGCTGATCGCGTTGGCCTCGGCGGTGTCGCCGATCGGTGTCGCGGTGGCGTGCGCGTTGACGTGGGTGATGTCCTTGGCGGTCAGACCCGCGGTCTGCATCGCCCGCTTCATCGCCCGTGCGGCGCCGACGCCGTCCGGGGCGGGGGCAACCAGGTGGAAGCCGTCCGAGGTGATACCGGCACCGAGCAGGCGAGCGTGGATGGTGGCCCCACGCGCCTTGGCGTGCTCCTCGGTCTCGATGACCATCAGGGCGCCCGCCTCACCGAAGACGAAACCGTCGCGGTCCTTGTCGAACGGACGCGAGGCACCCTTCGGGTCGTCGTTGCGGGTGCTCATGGCGCGCATCATGCTGAACGCCGCGATCGGCACCGAGTCGATGTAACCCTCGACACCACCGGTGACGACCATGTCCGCATCGCCCATGACGATCATCCGCCATGCGTTGGCGATGGCCTCGGAGCCAGACGAGCATGCCGAGACCGGAGTGACCACTCCTGCCCTGGCCTTCAATTCGAGGCCGACAACGGCCGAAGGACCGTTCGGCATGACCATCTGCACAGCCAACGGCGAGATCTTGCGATAGCCACCGTTCTTCAGCTTGTCCACCGAGTCGATGAGGGCGTCGCCGCCACCCAACCCGGTTCCGATGGCCACACCCAGCCGTTCCGGGTCGACCTCCGGGCTGCCCGCGTTACGCCAGACTTCGCGACCGAGCACGGTCGCGAGCTGCTCGACGTACGCCATGCGCCGGCACTCGACTCGGGTGAGCAGGGTCTCGGGCCGGACCTTCAGGTGACCGCCGATGCGGACCGGAAGGTCGTATTCCTCGACGAAGGAATCCTCGAGAACGTCGATACCGCTCTCGCCGTTGAGGAGTCCCTTCCACGTCGCATCGACGTCACCCGCGATCGACGTGGTCGCCGCCAGGCTAGTGACGACGACGTTGGGGAAATTCCCGTTCAAGGTGGAAGGAGTGGTCACAGTGTCGGCCCTACTCGGCGTCGAACTTGGCCTTGAGCTCCGCGGCCGCGTCAGCGTTCTCGGCCTCGAGCTTCTGGATGTAGGCGACCGCGTCGCCGACCGTCTTCAGGCTGGCCAGATCCTCGTCCGGGATCTTCACGCCGTACTTGTCCTCGGTCTGCACCGCAATCTCGACCATGGACAGCGAGTCGATGTCCAGGTCATCGACGAAGGACTTCTCGATCGTCACCTCGGAGGGTTCGATACCCGTCACCTCTTCGATGATCTTGCCGAGTTCCTCGACGATTTGTTCCTGGGTCAGAGCGGCCACTTCGTGGCTCCCTTCTTGTTCTTTGTAGGGCTCGTACCTGTTTTTTTCGGATCGAGGCGGGCGATGGTTACGTCCGCTCGGTCACAACCGTGCATACCGATGCATGGCTGCCGGAAAAAGCTAGCCGGAGATGCTCACCCCGGCCAACGCGGGGAGGTCTTCGGGGGTCTTCAGGGCCAGTGTGCGCGTGCCCTTCAGCTCCCGCTTCGCGATACCGACAAGGGTGCCCGCCGGCGGCAACTCCGCCACCATGGAAACCTCTGCCTGCCTTACGGTTTCGGTGCACAGATCCCAACGGACGGGCCTGGTGACCTGGGCCGCGAGCTTGTTGATCGCATCACGTCCCGAGCTGACCGGCTGACCGTCGAAGTTCGACAGCAGCAGCCGCGTCGGCTCGTTCGGCACGATCTGCGATATGGCATCGGTCACAGCGTCCTGCGCCGAAGCCATGAACTCGGTGTGGAACGCACCCGCGACGGGCAGCGCGCGAATCCGCGCCTTCTCCGGCGGGTTCGCGGCCAGTTCCGCCAATGCGTCCAGCCGACCCGCGGCGACGATCTGCCCGACCGCGTTGCGGTTGGCCGGAATCAGGTCGAGTTCCGCGAGTCGCGCGAGCACGGTGGCCTCATCGCCACCGAGCACGGCGGACATGCCGGTCGGCTCCAACGCGCACGCCTTGGCCATTTCCGCTCCGCGGATGGCGGCCAATTTCACCGCGTCGTCGGGCGAGATGACCCCGGCGACCGCGGCGGCGGCGAGTTCGCCGACCGAGTGTCCGGCGACGATGGTAGCGGCCGGAAGTGAATCCGTGGGGATTTGCGTGTACGCGAGCAACGCGGCGGCCACGACCAGTGGCTGCGTCACGGCGGTATCCGTGATTTCCTCGGCCGTCGCCGTGGTGCCGAGGCGGACCAGGTCCAGGCCTGCGGCCATGGACCAGAGAGTGAGCCGGTCATGCGCGCCAGGGAGGTCGAGCCAAGGCGCGAGCATGCCGGGAGTCTGGGACCCCTGTCCAGGGGCGAACAACGCGATCACTCCCTAAGAGAACACTGTGAGGCACCCCGCAGGAGATGTCGACGCGAATGAAGCTTGCCGCCGCGTTTTGTGGGACTCCCACAAAACGGCATGTGGGCTGTTCGGATCGAACAACCCACGATTTCCGTTACAGCCCCTCGTTGCCCAGGGCGAGATGAGTGGCCTCTGGGGTAGGTGTTGACGATTCGTTACGGGTTCGTGTCAAACGACCCACTGTGGCGGCGATTCTGAGCACATACGCGTCCCGCGGATTCATCGGATCACGACCCGTGATTTCGGCGATCCGTTTGAGGCGGTAGCGAACGGTATTTGGATGGACGTACAACTGACGGGCACAAGTCTCGACAGCGCCACCGCAATCCAGATAGGCCTCGAGGGTGTCCGCCAGCGCCGATCCCGCCGCGGCCAACGGAAGGACAAGATACTCGTTCAACGCCTCGACCGCAGCTCGATCGCCGAGCAAAGCGCGTTCGGGCAGCAATTCGGTCGCATGCACCGGGCGTGGCGCCCCGCGCCAGCCCACCACGGCCTCCATTCCGGCCAGCGCTTCGACCGCGCTGGCGTGCGCGGCGCCCAGCGTGCGGGTGGTCGGGCCGATCACCACGGGACCGTCGGAGAAGACCTCGGCGAGCAGATCCGCGAGGAACGGGGATATATAGGACGACTCACCCAGGTGCCCGCTCACCACCATCACCAAGCGCGTGCCCTGCACCACGGCCAGTGCCGCCCGGCCGTGCCGGGCCGCGATCGCGTGCACCGACCCCACCGACGACATGCCGTGCTCCGGCGGCGGCGTGCCCACCAGCACGGTCGCGGGCGCGGTGGCGTCCCAGTTCAGCGTCGCGGCCCGGGACAGCATGTCGGGACCGGTGTCGCCGCGGACCACCGCGTCGACCACCAGCGCTTCCAGCCGGGTGTCCCACGCGCCCCGGGATTCGGCGGCGCTCGCGTACACCGAGGCGGCCGCGAAACCGAGCTCACGCCCGTATCGCAGCACCGCCTCGGTCAACGCGACCAGCTGCCGGTCGTTGCGCGCGAGCGCGGGCAGCCACTGTTCGAAGAACTCCATGGCCACCCGGACCATGTCCACGGTCTGGCGCAGCGTGAGCCGCCGCGCCAGATCCTGCGGAATCACCTGGAACGCGTCGAGGCTGAACCGGATATCGCTGTCCGGGTCCTGCAACCACTCCAGGAAGTTCACCACCGCGGTCTGCACCAGCATCTGAACGCCGGCGCGCTGCGCGGCGTCCAGATCGGCGAAGAACGGCAACCGATCCTGCATCGACCCGACCGCCTCGGTGGAGAGGCGTCCGGAGAACTGCTTCACCCGTTTGAGCAGCGTGTCCGGCAGCGGGTCGCGGGTTTGCCGGTTCGGGGAGAGCGCGCCCGTCGGCAGATACACCTCGTGCTCGGACGAGCCCTCGGAGATCCGGCGCGGCCGCGGCGGTTTACGGTCCACCATTCAATCGTCCGCTACTCGCCGTCCCCGTCGGAACTCGAGGCGTTCTTCGGCGCGGCGTCGACATCATCGATGCGGTATTTCGCGGCCGCCTCGATCACCTTCGCCGGGTCGATCTTGCCGGCCTTGGCCAGCCCCGACAGCGCGGCCACCACGATCGACTGCGCGTCGACGTTGAACACGCGACGCGCCGCGGCCCTGGTGTCGGAGAAGCCGAAACCGTCGGTGCCCAGCGTGACGAACTCGCCCGGTACCCACTTGCGCACCTGGTCCGGCACCGCGCGCATCCAGTCGGTCGCGGCCACGTAGGGACCCTCGGCCCGGGAGAGCGCCTCGGTGATATATGGCACACCGTGATCTTCGTCCGGGAAGCGCAGCGCGGCGATCTCCTTCTGCAACGCCTCCTTGCGCAGCTCGCCCCACGAGGTGGCGGACCAGACGTCGGCCTGCACACCCCAGTCCTCGGCGAGCAGCGCCTGCGCGCGCAGACCGTCCGGCACCGTCACGCCGGAGACCAGGATCTGGGCCCGCACATCGCCTTCTCCCCCGCGCTGGTACAGGTAGAGGCCCTTGAGCAGACCGTCGACGTCGAGCTCGGCGGGCTCGGCCGGCTGCTGGTACGGCTCGTTGTAGAGGGTGATGTAGTAGAAGACGTCCTCGCCGCCGAAGCCGCCGTCGGCCTTGCGCGTATCGGTGCCGGGCACCGAGTACGGGAGCGGTTCCGGTGCGCCGCCGCCGTACATCCGGCGCAGGCCGTCACGCACGATGTGCGCGATCTCGTAGGCGAAGGCCGGGTCGTAGGTGACCACCGCGGGGTTGGTGGAGGCCAGCAGCAGCGAGTGGCCGTCGTTGTGCTGCAGACCCTCACCGGTCAGCGTGGTTCGCCCGGCGGTTGCTCCGAGCACGAATCCGCGGGCGAGCTGATCCGCCGCGGCCCACAGCCCGTCGCCGGTGCGCTGGAAACCGAACATCGAGTAGAAGATGTACAGCGGGATCATCGGCTCGCCGTGCGTCGCGTACGAGGTGCCCGCCGCGGTGAACGAAGCGGTCGAACCGGCCTCGTTGATGCCCTCGTGCAGGATCTGCCCGACCGAGCTCTCTTTGTAGGCAAGCATCAATTCCGCGTCGACCGATGTGTACAACTGCCCGTTGCGGTTGTAGATCTTCAACGAAGGGAACCACGAGTCCATGCCGAAGGTACGGGCCTCGTCGGGGATGATCGGCACGATCCGCTTGCCGATCTCCTTGTCCCGCAACAGCTCCTTCATCAGCCGCACGAGCGCCATCGTGGTCGCCACGTTCTGCTTCCCGGAGCCCTTGCGCACCGACTTGTACGCCTCGTCACCGGGGAGTTGCAGCGGCTTTGCTGTGGTGCGACGCTCGGGCAAGTAGCCGCCGAGCGCCTTGCGGCGATCCAGCATGTACTGGATCTCCCGCGCCTCCATGCCCGGGTGATAGTACGGCGGCAGGTACGGATCTTTCTCCAATTCCGCGTCGCTGATCGGAATTCGCTGCAGATCGCGGAAGTCCTTGAGGTCCTGCAACGTCAGCTTCTTCATCTGGTGCGTGGCGTTGCGGCCCTCGAAGTGCTTGCCGAGGGTATAGCCCTTGATGGTCTTGGCCAGGATCACCGTCGGCTGGCCCTTGTGCGCCATCGCGGCCGCGTAGGCGGCGTACACCTTGCGATAGTCGTGGCCGCCGCGCTTGAGGTTCCAGATGTCCTGATCGGACAGATCCTGCACCAGCGCCTTGGTGCGCGGGTCCCGGCCGAAGAAGTGGTCGCGCACGTACGCGCCGTCGTTGGCCTTGTAGGTCTGGTAGTCGCCGTCGGCCGTGGTGTTCATCAGATTCACCAGTGCGCCATCGCGATCCGCGCCGAGCAGCGCGTCCCACTCGCGGCCCCAGATCACCTTGATGACGTTCCAGCCGGCGCCGCGGAAGAACGACTCCAGTTCCTGGATGATCTTGCCGTTGCCGCGCACCGGGCCGTCCAGCCGCTGCAGGTTGCAGTTGACCACGAAGGTCAGGTTGTCCAGGCCCTCCAGCGCCGCGACGTGCGCGAGACCGCGCGACTCCGGCTCGTCCATCTCACCGTCACCGAGGAACGCCCACACGTGCTGATCGGAGGTGTCCTTGATGCCGCGGTCGTGCAGGTAGTGGTTGAACCGCGCCTGATAGATGGCGTTCATCGGGCCCAGGCCCATCGACACGGTCGGGAACTCCCAGAAGTCCGACATCAGCCGCGGGTGCGGGTACGACGGCAGACCGTGGCCGGGGCCGCCGTGGCTGTACTCCTGCCGGAAGCCGTCGAGCCGGTCGGTGCCGAGCCTGCCCTCGAGGAAAGCGCGCGCGTAGATACCCGGCGAGGCGTGACCCTGGATGAAGATCGAATCGCCGCCGCCGGAGTGGTCCTTGCCGCGAAAGAAGTGGTTGAAGCCGACCTCGTACAGCGCCGCCGAGGACGCATAGGTCGAAATATGGCCGCCCACACCGATTCCGGGACGCTGGGCGCGATGCACCATGATCGCGGCGTTCCAGCGGATCCAGGCGCGGAAGCGCCGCTCCACCTCTTCGTCGCCGGGGAACCACGGCTCGTTCTCGGTGGGGATCGTGTTGACGTAGTCGGTGGAGGTCAAGGCGGGGATGGCGACACGGCGTTCACCGGCCCGCTCCAACAGGCGGAGCATGAGGTAACGCGCTCGACCCGGGCCCTCCCGGTCGAGCATTTCATCGAACGACTCGAGCCATTCGCTGGTTTCCTCCGGGTCGATGTCCGGTAGGTAGGACGCCACCCCTTCGCGGATTACCCGCACCCGTCCAGCCGGAGCTGACGATCCGTTCGGATCGCGGCCTGCGGCGGGAGCGGGGGCGGCATCGGATCCAGCGGATTGCGCTGGAGCGGAAGAGTGGATCAGGTCGGTCAAATCTGCTCCTCGTACAGGGGTGGACATGCGGATGGCGTCGGTATCCCTGAGTGGCGTCGCGTGGGTCTGCGTACCACTCGTTCTACGAAAGGTTCGGGCGCACCCTCCATCCTTCCCGATGGTGTGCCCCAGGTCATCATGTCAGCAGGAACTCCAGTACCGTGCGCTGGGCAACATTGGCGTGCGCCTCGCTGGCGCTCTGCTCCATGTTGCCCAGAGGCGCTGTGTCTTCGATTCACTCGCTACGCTCGCTCATGGCTGCGCCTCGCCGACGCTCGGCTCCATGCTGCCCAGGGGCGCTGCGTCTTTCGATACGCTCGCGGCGCTCCCTTATGCGCCCAGGCCGCTGTAGTTTTTCGACGTTGTTCAGACCTGACCGGGAGGACGAGTGAGAACGCTGGACCCACGCCGATTCGGACTGATCTGCGCGACCGGGGCAGTGGCGGTCGGACTGGTCGTCGCGGGCTGCGGCAACCGGGTCCACGGTACGCCCAATCCCAACACCGCGGATCTGGCCGCCTACAAGACCGAGGCAGCCGCCTCCTCCGCCGCCGCGACCTCCTCCAAACGAGCTGCCGCGCAGACCAAGGCGATCGGCGACAACTGCGCCCAGTTCCCCACCACCACCGGCGTCGGCGTGTCCAAATACAACGAGTTCATCGACGCGCACGACGCCAACGCCGGCGACTACGCCGCCAAACGAGAACTCGCCGCGTCGACCCTCGATGACGCCGCCAACAAGGTGGAGACCGGGATCAGCACCGCCAAGGACGCCATGCCCGCCGATCTGGCTGCCAAATTCACCGACTACGTCAACGCCGCCCGCGCGCTGTCGGCCGAAACCCGCAAGATGACCTACACCGCGCCGGTCGGCCCGCTCAACGACGCGAGCAGGCGGGTCAACGACGCGCGAAACGCCGTGCGCGACGCCTGCCCGAAACGCTGAAGCGCACATCTTCTCGCGACATTCCGGGCCTATTTCTGTCGATCGGCTTGCGCTGAGAGCCATAACCATGTTCGCTTGCAACTACCTATTGTCGGGAGTTGAGGAGGACACCACCGTGGTCGCCGCGGCGGACGCGCAGAACTACGCTCAGAAGCTTGGCATTACACACGGCATGGTTGTCCAGGAATTGGGCTGGGACGATGACGTCGACGACGACCTGCGGGCCGACGTCGAGGAGTCGATCGGCAGCGAGCTCGTCGATGAGGATTCCGACGAAGTAATCGACGTCGTGCTGCTGTGGTGGCGCGATGGCGACGGTGACCTGGTCGACGCCCTGATGGATGCGATCGGACCACTCGCCGACGAAGGCTTCGTCTGGGTACTCACGCCCAAGACCGGACATCCGGGCCATGTGGAACCGAGCGAAATCGCTGAATCCGCACCGACCGCCGGTCTGACTCAGACTTCGGCGATCAGCTTGGGAACCTGGGCGGGCAGCCGCCTGGTGCAACCGAAGGCGCCCTCGAAGCAGCGCTGACCCACCTTTCGCTATGGTGTCGCCGGGCGGTGAACACGCCGCCCGGCGGAAAACCGACACGATGGAGGATTTGCGATGCCGCTCGAAGTTGGCACTGTCGCGCCGGATTTCACGCTCAAGGACCAGAACAACCAGGACGTCAGCCTGTCCGACTACCGCGGGAAGAAGAACGTGCTCATCGTCTTCTACCCGCTCGCCTTCACCGGCATCTGCCAAGGTGAACTGTGCAAGGTGCGCGACGAGCTGCCCAAGTTCCAGAACGACAACGCGGAGATCCTCGCGATCTCCGTCGGCCCGCCGCCCACCCACAAGATCTGGGCCGCCGAGCAGGGCTACACCTTCCCCCTGCTGTCCGACTTCTGGCCACACGGCGCCGTGGCCCAGGCCTACGACGTCTTCAACCAGAAGTCCGGCTACCCCAACCGCGGCACCTTCGTCGTAGACCGTGAAGGCCGCATCCGCTTCGCCGAGATGAACGCCCCCGGCGAACCCCGCGACCAGGCAGCCTGGGAGAAAGCCCTCGCCGCCCTGGACTCCTAGCCCTCCCGCAAAAAAGGGCCCTGACCAGTCGGCTTGGGATAACCCCCACCCCCACGCTAAATTCATAACCCGGCCGACAAGGTCGAGGGCGTATAGCTCAGCGGTAGAGCTCTGGTTTTACACACCAGCGGTCGGGGGTTCGATCCCCTCTGCGCCCACAAGATCCCATCAGACCCCTGTAGACGCCATAAGCAAGCCGGTTGCACGACCAACAGGATCAGTAGCTCCTCGGACTGACCGCTCCGCCGGACGCTGGCCAAGTCCTGGTCTTCCTATCCGCCCCGGCGGTGTCGAGGGCGTCGAGACGAGAAGCTCACCGTCCACGGTGTCCGGACCGTTCCGATCGTCCGGACAGCTTCGCTATCCTTCCAGGTCGCGCCTCGCGTAGCCGTGAATTCCGATCGCGATCCCTGCGATGGTGACGACAATCAGGATGGCGATGGCACCCCAGTCCGGTGCGGTGTCCGGTACGGCGGCGAGGTGAGCGAACGGGGAGATCTGCCGGATCCATGCTGGCGCGCCAATGCTCTGGGCCGTGACGTCGAGCAGGAATCCGCCGACCACGGGGATAGCACCGATCGCGCTGACCGCGCTGGGGTACCAGCCCAACGCCAGTACTGCGGCGCCGAGCGCGAGCAGGGCTACCGGGGCGATGTTGGCGGCGCCTGCGAGGGCGTCGCCTAGGGCCAGTGGGGCGCCGGTGAGTACCGCACCTGCCCACATCGCGATCGCCGCTGTGCTCAGTAGGATCATCAAGCCGACTGTGGTGACAGCGATTTCGATTCCCGCCGCGCGATAGCGTGACAGCGGCAGGGCATGCAGGGCGGTCCAACGGCGTGCCTTCTCATCGGCGACAGCGGTGGCGATGCGACTGGCGGCGTACCCTCCGGCTGGCAGGGCCAAGATCGCGAATATCGCAGCGGCGAATCCGGTAGCCGACCCGAGTCCGCCGAATCCTGCTGTCGCGGCAAGCTCGGCGAAACGAGGGTTCTCGTCCATGAATTCGAGGATCGAGGAGATCAACGCCCCGATCAGCAGGAAGTAGGCGCCGATGCCTAGTGCCCATCCGGTGGTGGGGCCGACGGCGCGCCGAACTGCGAAACCGGTTACAGATCCGAGCAGGCGTGTACGCGCAGCGCGCGTGCTGGACAAGGCGATCACCGCACCGCCGAGGTCGCGCCGCTGGGCAAGGGTCAGCGCGCACGCGGCGGGCACGATGGCGAACAGCACCAGCACGAGCACTGGTGCAACACGATTCTGGGCGTAGGGCGCGGTGCGTGCTGCCAGGCCGAAGGGGGTAAGCCATGCCGTCCAAGCGAACACGGCGACACCGTCGGCAAGCATCCGCAGCAGCAGGCTCACCCCGACTGCGGTCGAGGCCAGCCAGGTGGCCGCGGCCCGCGATGGCATCAATTGCGCGGCAAGCAATCCCACACCGGCGAAAGCCGCGGTGGTTGCGAGCACGCAGGTTGCGTGCAGGAAGGCGCCCAGCGGATCGGTACCGGTGAGGACCAGCGCGGTCCCGACCCCGGCCCCGATCACCGCTGCGGCCAGCCACAGCGTGGCGGTGATCCGCACGAGCACGTCGGCCGAGCGCAGTCTGCCGCCGAGGAGCAGCTCCCAGCGTCCGGCGTCCTCCTCACCGCGGGTCAGGCGAGTGGCGGCCAGCAGTGCCCACACCCCGCACAGCACCAAGACCGGGGTGCCGGTACGCCACACGGTGAATCCGCCAGGGTCGGACAAGGCCAGCGGAGGCCCGAAAAGGACTCGGATGGCAGGGTTCTCAGCAAGTGCACGGATCGCACCGGTGTCGATGGTGTCGGCGAAGGTGGTGCGGTATTGAAACGCGACCAGCGCCGACATGCCCGCGGCGATGGCTGTCACGAACAACGCCCCGCGCTGTGCTTGATGTCGCGCGAGCCGGCCGGCTGCCCGTCCCGGCGCGAAGTCACTGGCCGATGTGACTGTCGTGGTGCTCATCGCTACTTCTGCCCGTAGTAGTCGAGGAAGATCTCCTCGAGGCTGGGTTCGTGCGAGGACAGGGTCGTCACCTGTGCGGCGGACAGTGCGCGCAGTGCCGGTGCCGCAGGCCCGGACAGCGTGAACCGGAGTCGGCCCGGTTCGGGTGCTTCGACACCCTCGACACCGGCTACCTCCGCCAGCGACGGCGTTCGGCCTTCATAGGCGACCTCGATAACGGTTCGGTGCAGACGGCGCAGCTCCGTCATCGTCGCGGTCTGCACAAGCCGTCCGGTGCGCAGGATCGCCACCCGATCACACAGTGCCTCGACTTCGCCGAGTTGGTGTGAACTCAGAAAGACTGTCTGCCCACGATCTCGAGCCTCACCGACACAGAGCCGGAACTCGTGCTCCATCAATGGATCCAGCCCGCTGGTCGGCTCGTCGAGAACCAGCAGTGGCGCTCGGGAAGCGAACGCGGCAATCAGAGCGACCTTTTGCCTGTTGCCGGTCGAATAGGCTTTGCCTCGCTTGTCCACGTCCAGGGCGAACCGCTCGATGAGTTCGGCGCGATACCCGAGGTCGGTGCCCGTACCGACCCTGGCAAGCAACTCGAGGGTCTCCGCACCGGTCAGCGACGGCCACAAGGCCACGTCAGCAGGCACATACGCCAGGTGGCGGTGCGCACGCCGGACATCGGCAGCGTCATCACCGAACACTCGCACCAATCCGGCCGAGGGACGAATCAATCCGAGTAGCAACCGGATAGTGGTCGACTTCCCAGCACCGTTGGGACCGAGGAACCCGAACACCTCACCGGCAGCCACCGTGAGGCTGAGATCATCGACTGCGACGGTGCGACCGAACCGTTTGGACAGGTGCTCGATCGTGACAGCAGTACAGGTTTCGATCGCGGGCACGGGCGAGGCCGTGATAGCAGACACGGGAGCCCCCTTCAAGGTCGACAGATATGAACATGCCGACCAGGCTTCCCGGCGCTCCTGTGATAGAGGTTACTCCGCCGTGGCCGGCACTGCGGGCTTTCCCGAAGCGCCACAACCGCATATCCGATCCATCCAGCGAACCGCTGATTCAGCCACGCGATGCAGCCGACGTCGAACTGACAGTCCGCTATTGCGCGGTCGTCTCGGGATGCATCGGGGCGTGCTTGCCGGTGGGCAGATTGTCGGGCGGTTCCACCCGCAGCATCCGCGCCACGGGGACATCGGTGGAGGAGTGCAGCACGATCGACAGCGCGATCGTGACCGCAACCAGATCGAAAACCACCTCACTGTCGGCGATTCCGGATTGCAACGCCAGCAACCCGTACACCACCGAGGCAAACCTTTCGGCCCGAACCATGCCGCGGCTGAGCGGGGTCCGGACGCACCCTGGCGTTCTCAGTTGTGCTCAGCAGAGAATCGCTCGCACTGGCACCCGGTGCGCGGGGCAACCGGGCATCGTCGCGCCTTCGGTGAAAGCGCCACCATCACCAGCGCATTGGAACGCCATCCGTCGAACAAGACCAGCAGCCGGGAGCGCAGGCGTACCCGACTCGGATCACATGAAGGTGTCCATGCCGTCCGCGAGCGCGCGTGCCAGTGCCAATGCGTTGGATTCGACATCGGACTCCTGTTGTGGTGTCGGATGTTGTGCGTAGCTACGGTTCAGCCGGAGATGCAATGCCGCGTTGCCGACACGGAAGTCCACTTCAGCGCTGGTATCGGTGTCCGTGGTCTCCTTCGAGGTGTACGCGTCGTCACCGAGACCTCTGATGATCTTGGCGAATCGGGCATGTTCATCGCGGTAGCTCGTGAAGCTTCGCTTCGCGGACTCCACGGCGTCGCTGCTACCCGAGTTGTCGGCGTGCCGCACTGTGATCGTGATGAATACCGTGCTGGACCGCGGGCCGGTATTGTCCGCAGCTGGTTGACCTTGCTCGGTGGTGTACGCGCCGAAACAGGTCAACACCTTCGCGGACTCGTATCCAGGCCGCTCGCTCCGAAACTCGACCTTGGGGTCGTAGAGGTTCCCAGCGAAATTCGACACAGCCCCTCTGCTGACGCCTTGGACGGGAACACAATCGGCAGGTGGACTGTCGTAAGGCGGTGCCGGTTTGTCTTTGCCCGATGTCGTTGTCCCACAACCCGCGACAGCCAGACAGCACGCCGCCGCCATGACGACAACCCGTGACCACACCCGCACGCGCCTCACGACGGCGTCCCCCAACCTGGACCCGTCGGATTGCGGGGCTGCCATCCGGAAACGGTCAACGCCGCGGGCGCAATGGCGGCGGGAACCTCGATCAGGTTGATCTTGGTGATGACGTCGTCTATTTTGCCGCCGGTGTCGATCATGTATTTGCTCAGGTTGTCGATGAGTGTTTTGGTGTCGGTCATGAATGTCGAAACGAAGTCCAATGCGGCGCTCTGGTAGCTGTCCGTGCCTGCGGCTCCGCCGGTGAGGATGACCACCAGTGCGTTGGTTTGCGCCTTCTTGCGTGCCGACTCGTATTGCGCGAGGCTGGCCGCTGTCGAGTGCACACTGGTTGTGGCGTTGGTATATGCCGTCGCGCAGTATGCACCCAGGTCGTTGAGGTAGCCGGCGATCTGGGAGATGAATGTGTTGTTCGATCGGGTCGAGGTGGCGAGCCGATCGACGTAGTCCACGGCGGCATCTCGGGCTGAACCGGCCCATCGTGCTTTGAGATTCTCGTTGGCAGTTGCCAGTCCGATACCGTCATTGCTGCCGTCGACCGCCTTGGTCAGCTCGGACACCGAGTCCTGCCAGGCCGCCAGGACGGTGGAAACTTTGCTCGGATCGCCGAGCATCTTCTGAATGGTGCTCATCCGGTCGCGCACCGGTCCGTCGACACCCAGGTCTTCTGCCCAATTCACCACATAGGCTGCCTGTTCCCAGGGGAACACCAACTCCGCGGGTAGGCCGTTGGGGTTTCGGTCCGCGGGAATTGCGAAGCCCTTCTTGTCTCCCACGGTCAGTACCCCACTTGTGCGTCGATGTAGCCGAATTTCCGGTAGTAGTCGGCATCCAAGCTCTCGAAGTGGTTTGCACAGGTTTTCAGGCCGTCTGCGGCGGATTGGATGGAGGCCGAGCCTTCGCGCAGTTTGGTGGCGAGCCGCGCGGTGGCGAGATTGAACTTCGCGGCGTTGTCCTTGCCGAAGGAGCCGAGTGCGTTGAGGTCCATCGGAGTGCCCTGAATCTTGTCCTTGGCGGCGTCCCAATGTCCGGAGGTCTGCCTGACCTCTTCGGCCTCGAGCTTCAACGCCTCGGGGACCACGTGGAAATCCTGGTCAGCCATGAAGATTGCCCCCTTCATCGGACAGCACCGGCGCCGGCCGGGCCGCGGGTGAGTTGATCGCCGCACAAATCGCCCGCAGGACGTCGGCCTCGTTGGACTGGACGACGTCGTCGATGCTCAGGCCGATCGTTTGCAAGAAGCCGTTTCCGTCGACAGACAGCAACCCGTAGGAGTGCCCCAAATCTGGGTCGATGACGGGGATCTGGCGGCTCGAGGCGGCACGCTTCTCGTGATATCGCCCGGAATCGATGTCATCGATCAGAGCACGCCAGTTCTTATTCATTTCCTGCGTAAAATGGTAGAGATTGTCGAAGTCCATCACAGCTGTCCTTCCCGCATCCTTGGACCAACCTCTATCGATGACGAAATTCGTCGGAGAAGCCTCCGGCAACGGCCTGCGCTGCGGCGACCCGGGCCGCGTTGACAGCCTCCACGATGGCGCGGGCGGCCGAGTCGATCCCTTCCGCGACCAGCCACTGCGGCTGTCGCGGATCACCGAACCCGTTCGACAACTCGATATCGAGAACGACGCCGCTACTCGAAACGCGCGCGGTAGCAGTCCGGTCCGAGGATATCCCGGTGAACTGTTGCATACGGACCTCGGCCATGACTGCCTCGATCCGGCGCCGAGCTACCGCTCGCAAGCGCTCGAACTGGTCCTGCTGCAGGTCCACGTCCTCGACCGATCCACCGCTATCGGGTTCGACGGATTCCCCTCGCTCGGGCCGCGCACTGGAAGGACGAGTGGGGACAGGCTCGACCAAAGGCCGGAACTCGACCGCAGATCGTGATACGGGCACCGCAGGATGGGGTACAGATGGCCTGCGAATTTCGAGGGGTTCCTCGTCCCAGAATTCATCGGGGTCGTCGAAGTGGTTGTAGTGACCCTGAACCGCCACTATCGACTCCTCCACCAGATAACCGCTGCTACCGCATGTTGTTTCGAATTGCCGATGACAAGCATCCCGCCCCCAGTTCCGTGTGGCCGCGTCGGTCTCGCGGACACGCAGACTATAGCGATGATCAGTCGCCAGTCCATCCCTGCTGGTCACTTGCCCGGCTTCGGCATCGGTCGAGCACCACGTGCGGCGTGGCAGCCTACGTTCGCGACCGCCCGGCAGTCGTCGCGCACTTCCACACGCGGGACGCGCTCAGTACCTCGTGCGCGTTCGATCAGCGCGCTGACCTGGCCCCGGCACCATCACCTCCGCACCACAGACTAGGCGTGAATCCGCCTGTGGGACAGACAATCCGAGCCAGACAAGTTCGAATGCCTTACCGCGCAACCGCGCCCGCATCTTCGTCGATCGTGCTCACACCGAGCGCCCGTTACAGTGGCGATGTGGCGATGCACCCCGATCAGATACCGAGATGACAGTCGAGCCCTCGGCGCCGACACATCCGGATTCGGTCGCATCCTCGCAACGGCCTATCGCCGGTTGTCGAATTGCGTTCTATCGACAGCGGGTGGTGGTGAGTGCGGCGAGGGTGGCCAGGGTAAGGACGAGGGTCATGACCGCTGCCATGGGTGCGGGGGTGTGGGTTCCGAAGAGTCCGACGATCGGGGAGGCTGCGGCGCCGAGAAGGAATTGCCCGCTGCCGAGGAGGGCGGAGGTGGCGCCGGGGGCGGTGCGTCCGCGTTGCTGGGCGATGGTGACCACGGCGGGGAAGAAGACACCGAATGCGGTGAGCGACACCAGAAGACATCCCCAGGTGACGGCCAAAGGGCTATCGGTAGTGACGGAGGCGAGGAACAGTAGAGCCGCCGCGGCCGCCGCGACTGCGGCACTGGCGACGAGCAGTGTTTCCGGTGGCCGGTGTTTCACGAGTCGTCCGCAGGCGAGGCTGCCGAGCATGTTGCCGATGGCGTTGACGCCGTAGACGAGACTGGCCGCGGCGGGGGTGAGGTGGTAGACGTCCTGGAAGACGAAGGTCGTACCGGCAATGTAGGCGAAAACCGCTGCGCCGCCGAACGACAACGCCAGTACGGGAGCCAGGACGGCGCGGCGGGTGGCCAGGGCGGCGACCGTCCGCAGGCCGCCGGTGACACCGCCGGTCAGCCGGGCCTGCGGAGGATGCGATTCGGGGATCCACCGCCAGACGCCGAGCGCGAGGAGCAGGCCGAACGCGGCGAGTACCGCGAAGACTCCGCGCCAGGGCAGGGCGAGGAGCAGGGCTCCGCCAGCCATGGGTGCGAGGACGGGGGCGGCGGCGGTGATGGCGCCGAGGCGGGAGTACATGGTGGCGATGTCGTGGTCGTCGAACAGGTCGGCGACCACGGCGCGGGCGACGACGATCCCAGCCGCGCCGCTGACACCTTGCCCGAACCGTGCCAGGTCGAGGACCGCGATGGTGGGTGCCAGCGCACAGACCGCGGAGAGGACGGTGAATCCGGCGGTGCCCGCCAACAGGACGGGGCGTCGACCGGTTGCGTCGCTGAGCGGTCCGAGGATCAGTTGTCCGACGATGATTCCCGCCAGGAATCCGGTCAGCGACAGCTGCGCGCCGGAGGCGTCGGTGCCCAGCGAGGTGGCCAGGTCCGGCAGGCCAGGCACGTACATATCGGTGGCCAGCGGCGCCGCACCGCTGAGCCCGGCGAGCACCAGAAGCAGTCGAATACGTTGTCCCGCTGCCGGTTTCGACCGCGTCGCCGGTGCGCGATGGGTGGTCATAGCGCCGGTGCCGCGCCGTCGTCCCGAGACGGGGCCCGGGGGCCGGGTGGGGTGTCGGTGTCGGCGAGGTCGCGCAGCAGTCCAGCCGCGATGGCCAATACACCGCGTTCGGCGTCGCTGAGGGTGTGGCGCAGCGCGGTGGCCAGCCAGGCGTTGCCGTCGCGCACGTGCTCGCGCAGTGCCTCGTGTCCCGCTTCGGTGATCACGATGTCGTGCTGGCGGGCGTCGGTGTCGCTGCGGGAGCGGCGGATGCGGCCGAGGTCGTCGAGTTCGTTGAGGACACGGGTCAGCGACTGCACCTGCAGTCCCTCGATCGCCGCGAGCTTCGACGCCGTCAGCGGCCCGCTGTGGGCGAGGTTCGCCAGCACCGACGCGCTCAGCCGGGTCAACGGTCTCCCGCTGCCGGGTTGCTCCGCGCGCAGCCGCGACGACAGCCGCGATACCGCCCACCGCACCGACTCGGCCAACCGCAGATCCTCGGCGGCACGCTCGCTCTCGACATCCATTATTACAAGCTATCGCTTGCTATTTCTGTGAGTCAACCCGGTAGATGCGATAAATAGGCATGTTTGTGCTTAGTAATTTGGGATCGTATCTGCGCTGGACCGCGATCTTCGGTACGTGGTGCGATCTCACACCGATTCGGTAGCCGATGGGGATCGAGGGTGTCGCGGTCGCGGGCGAGACGTGCAGACCTTCCGAAAGTGGTGGGTACACCATCGCACCGCCCGATAGTCGTATCGTCCTCAGCAAGAGCAGCGACCTTGGTTCCGGCGCATACGCTGCTGGGATGTACTGCGAGCAACCACCGCCGGTAGTGATCGACTTGGCACACGGCGTCAAGGCGAAGTCCGCGGCCGCGATAACGGTCTGTGGCGGACTGGGTGTGCTCGGTATCTCAGCCGGGCTGACAGGGCGGGTATCCGGAGGGGCCGGGGTGGCGGTGGCCTCCGGAGTCGTCGGCGGGCTGCTGTTGCTGATCGCGGTGATCGCAGTGTTGTTGTGGCAGGTGCTCACTCGACCTCGCTCGCTGGTGATCGAGCAGGCTGGTGTCCGATGGATCGATCCCCGCGGGAGCTCGTGGTCGATCGCCTGGGCCGAGTTGGCGGCGATCTCGGTGTCGCGCACGGTCAATCGCAATCCGAGGAAGCTCGTTTCCTCGGCGATGGTGCGGCTCGATTTGTTTCCCACCGACCCCGGGTTCCGGCAGCGCCATCCCGAGATGGAGCGACTGTGGGAGTTGCAGCGGGTTCGAAATGGATACCGGGTGCCATTCGGCGACATCCCTGACTCGCGTGGCCTGGCCCGCGGCTCGACGAAGCCCTGCGGGAGTTCGCCGGCCCGCGCTATCGGGGCGTGTCCGACGAGGGGTTCACCGTCGGATTGCTCTGACGGTGACCGCCGCACGCGGTCCCCAGTTACACATAACCGACCGGTCGGGCTTGCTCTTTAGGGGGTCTTTACGGCATCTTTACGGTTAGGAGCGCCGGGAAGTCTGGTCGGCAGTTGGGTTCGTTGCGAGCCGAACTTTGGTTGGACTGCTGGATTCGAGGTGCTCGACTCGTGTTGCAACGTATCGCCACGGAGGCGTTATCCGGATTGACGGTGGCGATCGTGGCATTGCCGCTGGCCATCGCGTTCGGGATCACCGCGACAGGAACGCCCGAAGGCGCCCTGGTAGGCCTCTATGGGGCGATCTTCGCAGGTTTCTTCGCCGCGGTCTTCGGCGGCACCCCTGGGCAGGTGACCGGACCGACCGGGCCGATCACCGTGGTCGCGACCGGCGTCATCGCGGCGCACGGGCTCGAGGCCGCGTTTATCGCGTTCGTGATGGCGGGCGGGTTCCAGATCCTGTTCGGACTGTGCAAGCTCGGTTCGTTCATCCGGTTCATCCCCCATCCGGTGGTCTCGGGCTTCATGGGCGGCATCGCGTTGATCATCATCCTCGGTGAGCTGGACCAGGCGCAGAAGAGTTTCCTGTTGGTTGCGCTCACCATCGTGCTGATGCTGATCTCGGCGCGGTTGATCAAGTCGATCCCGGCGAGCTTGATCGTGCTGGCGACGATCACCGCGGTTCTGCCGTTGACCGCGAGCGCGTTGGACAACGTCCGCCTCGGCCCGATTCCGCTGAACACCGCGGTCGACTACATCGGCAAGATCCCTGAGGCCATCCCCACCCTCAACACCCCCGACCTGAGTGGTTCGCTACTGCTGACACTGCTGCTGCCGGCGTTGAGCATCGCCTTGCTCGGATCGATCGATTCGCTGCTGACCTCGGTGGTGATGGACAACATCACCGGCACTCGCCATCGCAGCAACAAAGAACTCATCGGACAGGGCTTGGGCAATATCGCCAGCGGCCTGTTCGGTGGTCTGGCCAGCGCCGGCGCGACGGTGCGGTCGGTGGTCAACATCAGAAGCGGTGGCCGCACAGCGATTTCGGCCGCGACCCACAGCGTCATCCTGCTCATCTTCGTCGCCGGGCTCGGCGTCGTTGTGCAGTACATCCCGCTGGCCGTGCTGTCGGGCATCCTGATCATGACCGCCTTCGGCATGTTCGATTGGGCGACCATGCGCAAAGCTCATGTCTCGCCGAAAGGTGATGTCGTGGTGCTGTTCACCACGATGATCATCACCGTCGTGGTCGATCTGACCGCGGCGGTGGCGGTCGGCGTGCTGCTCTCACTGCTCGTCCACGCGGTGCAGGCGCGGCAACGCAAAGCCGCGCTCATCCAGGACGGCACCAGCTATCGCATCCACGGGCCGCTGTCGTTCCTGTCCGCCGACCACGTGTTCACGACGCTGCGCACCGACAAGCCCGAAGTGTCGCTGTCGCTGGCGGATGTCGGCTACATGGACATGTCCGGCGCCAAAGCGCTGCTCACCTTTATCGACCATTCCGACAAAGATGGTGTCCGCCTCGACATCACCGATGTGCCGCCACATATCGAGACCAAGATCACCGCTTTGGCCACCGAGGAACAGCGCCACCGGTGGACGGCTGTAGGCAATCCGGCCTAGCCCGGCTGACAGATACCAGAAAGGGATCTTTCCTGCAGATATCCTAATTTTGCCGAAGAGTTGCCACAATCCATGATGTGGACATAGAAATGCGGGTGCGCGGCACGCACACCCGCATTTCGGCGTGGGATCAGACTCGGGAATCGGCCTTCGTTTCGCTGGCCGGTTTATAGCTTTCCCAGAATGTCGCGCCGGTAATTTCCAACGCCCGCGGGTCGAAGACCGGGTCCTTTCCCGCTCGCTGCTGGCGCTCGTAATCGCGCAGCGCCTTGTAGGCAGGCTGCTGCAAGATGAGGATGCCGATGATGTTGAGCCAGGCCATCAACCCCACGCCGATATCGCCGAGAGTCCAAGCGTCCGTCGCTGTCGATACCGCGCCGATCACCACCGAGACCAGGATCAAGGCCTGCAACAGCAGCGTGGAGTTCGACCCGAGTGTGCCGCGGATCAGCGGAACCGGGATCGTCGAGGACTTGCCGAGCAGGAAACGCAGGTTCGTCTCGGCCATGTAGTAGTAGGCGATGATCGTGGTCAGGCAGAAGAACGCCAGGGAGACCGCGACGAAGGTCGCTCCGGCACCGCTCCACAAGGTATCGAAGCCCACCTGGGCGAATGCCGGCCCCACCGCCGCGTCCGACGGCAGTGCCCCACCCTCGGCCAACACTGGTCCCGTCGCACTCTCGTTCTCGAATACCCGGTAGGCGCCGGTGGACAGGATGAGGAAACCGGTGGCGGTGCAGATGAACAAGGTGTCGACATAGACCGCGAACGCCTGCACCAGTCCCTGTTTGGCCGGATGCGACACTTCCGCGGCGGCCGCCGCGTGCGGACCGGTCCCCTGACCCGCCTCGTTGGAATAGACCCCGCGCTTGACGCCCCACATGATCGCCGTGCCGATGATCGCGCCGAAAGCCGAGTCGACGCCGAAAGCGCTCGCGAAGATCATCCGCAGGATTTCGGGTATCTCGGTGGCGTTGACCAGCACGATGATCAGCGCCAAAGCGATGTACACGACCGCCATGAACGGCACCACCACCGACGCGAACGCCGCGATGCGCTTGACTCCGCCGATGATGACGAACGCCAGCACGATGACCGTGCCCACGGCGACCACCCATTGCTGCACGCCCCACGCCTGGTGCATCGCCGAGGCCATCGAGTTGGACTGCACACTGGGTAGCAACAGGCCACAGGCCAGCACCGTCACCGCCGCGAATACGATCCCGTACACCTTGAACAGCGACGCCGCGCGGGTGTGCGCCATCGCCCTGCTCAGGTAGTAGGCAGGTCCGCCACGATACTCGCCGGTGAGGCGATCACGCGTCTTGTAGATCTGCCCCAGGGTGCACTCGACGAACGACGTCGACGCCCCGAGGAAGGCCACCGCCCACATCCAGAACAACGCGCCCGGACCGCCGAAAGCGATCGCGGTGGCCACACCCGCGATGTTGCCGGTGCCGACCCGCCCGGACAACGACATGGTCAACGCTTGGAAAGACGAGACGCCCGAGGGTGACTTCTCCCCCTTCATCATCAACCGGATCATCTCCGGGACTTGGCGCACCTGAACAAATCTGGATCGAACCGAGAAATACACTCCGGCTGCCAAACACAGGTAGATCAGCGCGTTGCTCCATATATAGCCACTTATGGTAGCTAGGAATTCACTCAAGACACTTGCTCCCATCGGGGTAACGACGTCGACGCAGGATACTCGCATATGCCGCGCGACAACACGGTTACCGCCGATTACCACCGTGTAACAGGGGTGCAAGCATTGCTGTCGCGCACCTACGACGCCGCACGCGAATAGTCTGTGCGACAGTGGCGAGATACCGAGGCCAGTTCTATCGCAGCTTGCTTCTGCAACGATCTATACGGCATCTTTACAGGTATGTGCGGGAACGGCGGGATCATGCCCCCCGCTGCCGGGCCGAGACGGCGGCGCTGATGGGTCTCCACGGTCCCCGGATGCGCCGGATACTGGCGCGCTGTCGAGATCGATGGCGGCTTTTGCCGATTCGGCGCCGCTCGCCGGGACAGGTCGCCGCGTTGACCTTCGTCTTGGCCTGCATTCCGATCGCCGCGATGACCGGAGCGTCGTCGTGCTCGGCGATCATCGCCGAAACCCGTTCCGACACAACCAAACGGTCCGCGGAGGCCACGCTCCTCGAGGATCCGCAGCGGACCGGCTCATATCGCTATCGTGCGCGTACCCAGTGGAGCAGCGACGGTCGTATCGGGACCGCGACGGTCGAGGTGCCGCGTACGGCATCCAGAGGTGAGCGTCTCACCCTATGGCTCGACAGCGACGACACACCGACCACCGCCCCGTTGACCGGCACGCAAGCGGTGATGACCGGCATCGGCATCGCAACCGCGATTGTGGTCGCGGTAGGCATCGGCGCGTGGGGCTTGGTTCGGATAGCCGACGGCCGACGCGGTCCGCCGGCATGAATTGTGCGCGCCGGTCCTGCGCACGGCCGGCGGGCGTCGACCGCGCACCACTCGCACCGACAGTCGAAGGGCTGCAATGATATTCACCCCCGGGATCGGACCGCTATCCGAGCGACCCGCGCCAGTACCCGCGGTCGCCGTCGTCATCGAGACGAGCGCGCCGGTCACGACCGGCACACGACGCCTCACCACGGTGGCCGACTTCGGCTACGGGTTGCGTTATTCGTTGATGCAAGGACGTAACCACTTGATGGTGCCGAAGGGACAGTACCGCGTAGCGCTGTTTTCGCAGTACGCGTGGCAACGGGTCGGCCAGGCCTGGATCGATATCGACGCCGGCCATGGGCCGATCACGTTCTACTACGCTTCGCCTTACACCATCTACTCCCCCGGTGCAGCCGGGTTCGAGCCCCAGCAACGCCCAGGACGCGGCGCGGTGCTCGCGATAGTCGGTGCGGCCGTCCTGATTCCGCTACTCCTGGTCGGTATCGGGTTGCTGCTCACCCGCTGAACATGCCGATCCTGCTGAGAGCCGCTCGAGGCTGGTTCGAACTGCTACTGTATGCGCCCGGAGTGCCGGGAAGCCTGGTCGGCGAGTTGATGACACGTTGCCGAACAGACCAGGAGCCTGGATTGACCGCACACTCGATCGTCATCGGCTATGGAAACGTCGGCCGCAATGCCGCGCACGTAATCGCCGCCGCCAAAACCGGATCCGGCCTCACCATCATCGATATCGATCCAGTGCGCGCCGCCGTAGCCCGAAGCGACGGGGCACGCTCGATCCTGGGTGACGCCCAGGACTTCGAGGTCCTGCGGCAGGCCGGAGTGAGCCGCGCCGAGACCGTATCCATCGCCGTCGCCCGAGACAGCGACGCGGTGCGCATCACTTCCGCTGTCCGTGGGCTCAACGACCACGCCGTCATCTGCACATCGTTGCGCGCCGCCGGCTGGAAGGGAGTGGCCGAGCACCTCGGCGCTGACCAGGTCATCGTCACCGACAAGTTGGTCGGGCAGCTGATCGGGCTGAGTTCACGCCGTCCCGGACTGCTCACGGAGTTTCGGCGGGCGCTCTGGACACACCCGGAATGGGTTGTGGCACAGCGACAGGTACGCGCGAACGAAGTCGGACGACACCCGGCCCGCTGTGGATCTCTCGTGCTGGCGGTCATCCACGGAAGCGGTCTGCGCTGGCGCGATGACCCTGACACCGCACCACTGCGTGCCACAGATCGATTGCTGGTGATCCGAGCGGCGTGGCCACCACGGGAACCGAACGGCAGCGTAGCGGCCGCGACGGATTAGGTCGCGCAATCAACCCTTCGCCGACTCATCGCTACCAAGGTGATTTGCCGACCCCTCTCGCCCGAAACTGTGCATCGAATCCGCGTCCGGACTCGCACTGCGCCGATTGCACAACCGCAAGAACACAGCGATGCCGACGAATACGGCAACAGCAGCCAACTGCACAGCTCCGGTCATCGCAGATGCTCCTCGACGGCGCTCAGCATTCTCGACGCTTTCGTCGAGCCGACAGTGCAGCGATAGTACTCGCGCGAGCGGCCCGGCCACAGCGATCTCGGAATCAGCAAGCCGAGTCGGTCAACGATCCTCGCGTGCTCCTCGCACCAGAAACGGTGTCACAAGAGGGATGGCTTCGACAGGATGCTGTGCGCGGATCGCGGCAACCAGCAACTCGAAGCGCCAGAAATCTGCCGCGCGACTGTCTTTGCCCATCACCAACCCGGTGTGGGCACCGCCGCTCAGATCGTAGCGGGCTCATCCGAAGACGAAGTAGCGCAACCAGAGATAGGGTGCTGCGACAGCGATCGTGATCGCGGTGACCGCCGCACCTTTACGGGTGAACTCCCAGAACGAGATCGGCGCACCCGCACGCGCGGCGATACCGAGCATGACCACGTTCGCGCTGGCGCCGACCGCGGTCAGGTTGCCGCCGAAATCCGATCCCAGGGTCAATGACCACCACAGCGCGTCGGCGTGCACCGGGTTGTCGATCGTCCCCGCGAGATCGGCCACCAGCGGACTCATCGTGGCCACATACGGGATGTTGTCGATGACCCCTGACAACACCGCCGACACCACCAAAATCAGCAGCACCGCCACCAGCGCACGACCACCGGTCGCCTCGGCCGCCCAGCGTGCCATCGTCGCCACGACGCCGGTCTTGACCAGCGCGCCGACCATGATGAACAGTCCGGCGAAGAACAGCAGCGTCTCCCATTCCACCCCCGACAGGTAGTCGCCGGGTTCGGTCCCCGAGATCACGACCAGCACTCCCGCACCGAGCAGCGCCACCACCGCGGGGTCGACATGGATCGCCGAATGTGCCACGAAACCGGCGAATACGGCCAGCAGTACCGCCCCGCACTTGATCAGCAACTGACGATCGCGGATGGCCTCGCCCTCGTCCAACGCCATTACCTCCGCGATCCGATCCGGGCGCACGTCGAACGACCCGCGGAAAAGCCGAGGCAACACCAGTGTGAACACGAGCAGTTCGAGCACCACGATCGGCGTCATGTGCACAAGGAAGTCGTTGAACGACAACCCACTTCGGCTGCCGATAATGATGTTGGGCGGATCACCGATCAACGTGGCGGCACCACCGATATTCGACGCCAGTACCTCCGCAATCAGAAACGGTGCGGCCCGGATACCGAGACGATCGCAGACCAGCACGGTGACCGGAGCGATCAGCAGCACGGTGGTGACATTGTCCAGGAACGCCGACGCCACGGCGGTGATCAAGGTCAGCAGGATCATCACCCGCACCGGCGATCCCTTGGCGCGCTTGGTCGCCCAGATCGCGGCGTACTCGAAGACCCCCGTCTGCCGCAGCACCCCGACGATGATCATCATCCCGAACAACAACAGCACGACGTCCCAGTCGACACCGGTGTCGTGAGAGAAGAACGCTTCACCGGAATCGAGGACACCCAGTGCCAGCACCACCGCCGCGCCACCGAGCGCCGCCTTGGTCTTGTGGATACGTTCGGTGGCGATCAACGCGTAGGCGACCACGAAGGTGATCAACGCGACCGCAGTCACCTCGTCACCGCCACAACGGCGCAGGTCAAGTCTTGGCCAGCGCCACCTGAAGCAGCCGCGATGCGGTGATTACTCCGATCATCTGCTTCCCGTCGACCACCGCCACCAAAGGACAGCGCGAGCGCGCCATCAGCGCCGCGACCTCGATCACCGTGTCGTCGGCACGGACGACCGGCAGCACCGGCTTCGCTTTCAGCTCGGGCAGCATTTCGCCAACCGTCTTGCCGCGCAACGCATCCGCGATCTGATCGGCGACCGATTCCGAGAGCACCCCGGCGAGCGACGGATCGTCCTGCACATATCCGGGGACCAGGAATCGCACCACCTGCGACGCCGGCAGCACCGCACGCGGCACCCGCTCGCCATCGGTCACGACGATTCCGGGCAGCCGATGCTCGGCCAGCAGCTTCGCCGCGGCCAGCGCATCGGAATCCTTGGTCACCGACGGGTAGTCCTCGGCGATCTGACGTGCCTGCACACCAGCACGATACGACTCCGACGACCACATATGCCGCGCATTCGCCGGTAGTGGCGAACATCGCCGCGCAACATCCTGATGCGCACACCCCGCACTCCCCATCGCCGGACCGCCCGCCCCGTGGTCACGAGCCGGGTTGCCGACCAGACTTCCCGGCACACCACCCGTAAAGATGCCGTAAACGTCCTACGGGAGCAAACCGGACACCCCCGCCGCGCGGACGCCGAGACAGCGACGGAACCGGTGATCGCGCACGTCCGAACCGTCCACGGTGACGAACTACAAACTGGCGCGCGCGCACTGCGCTGCACGCCCGTTCGGATACCGGCACCGCCGAAGAACGCGAGCACAGCCGCCGCCGTTTCTCGTGCTACCACCGCACACCACCCGGTCGCGCAGCTGCGAGTCGTCCCGTCCGCCAGTGGGTCGCCCGTAAGCTCGAGGTGTGGGCCGTCTGTTGTTCGTTGCTCTGGTCATCGCGCTTCTCGCGCTGGTCGCCTGGTGGATCTCGCGGGAATGGTCCGGCAACGCCGAGCGGGTAGCCGAGGCAAAGAAAGAGGTTCGCCGCCATCTCGATCAGGTGGCCAGCGAGCTCACAGTGCTCGCGCTCGATGACGATGCTGCCGTGGACATGCTCGGCGAGGCAGCCGACCGGTTGAACACCGGACGCACTCAGCTGACGTCGGCCACCACCCTCGGCCAGGTTCGGGTGGCGCGCGAAACCGCTCGCAGTGGGCTGTACTTCATCGGGAAGGCACGCGAAGCGATGGGCTGGGAGCCCGGTCCTCCGATCCCGAACTGAGCGACCACCCCACCTGCCCCGAAGTGCGTGAAATCAGTTGTGGCGGTTGGGAAGTTGCGGGGGCGTCCAGTTCCAGACCGGTTCGAGTGCGCGTTCGGCAAGGTTGGGCCACTTCGAGTCCGGGATCATGCGCAGTATCAGGTTCTGTGTGTGGTAGCTGAAGCGGTTCGGCGAGGTGGCGGACAGTGATTTCTTCCGGGCTTGTCCGACGATGGTTTGCGTGCGGGGCCTGCGCTGCTCGTCGTAGCGTGTCAACGCCTCGGTGACCGTGTCGGCCTCGGCCAGCGCGGCTGCGAGTACGACCGCGTCTTCGACGGACTGACCCGCACCCTGCCCCATGTCGGGGTGCATCACGTGCGCGGCATCGCCGAGCAACGCCACCCTGCCTTGCACATACGTCGATAGTTTCTCGAGGTCGGCCAGGTCGTGATGGAGCACGGCATCGGCCGGGGTGGCGTCCAGTAGCGCGGGGATCGGATCGTGCCACCCGCTGACGCGTCGACGTACTTCGGCGAGTTCGTTGTCGTAGCGAATCCCCGCTCGTTCCGCGCGGGCCCACAGTGCCCAGTAGGCCCGGCCGTCGCTGACCGGCATGATCAGAAAGTTCTGACCGCGGCTCATGGTCAAACTTCCTTGGACGCCATCGAGTTTCGCTATGGACCGCCAGACGGTGTTGCCCCAGAATCGAGGCTGCGGGGCGTCCGCCCACAGCACTCGGCGGACGGTGCTGTTCGCGCCATCGGCGGCGATCACCAGATCAGCGCAGAGTTGCTCACCTTGGCAGATCACGGTGACCCGCTCGGCGGTTTGCCGGATGTCGGTCACCTCGGCGCCGGTGCGCACGCAGCCCGGTGGAACCTGATCGAGCAGCGCCCGGTGCAGGTCGGCTCGGTGGAACCCGAGCAGCGGTGTGCTGCGATCGGGCCGCTGTGCCCGGATGAGATATTCACCCGACGGAGTGCGCAGGTTGTCGGGGGCGTGGAACGGAACGCCGGCCCGGCGGACGTGCTCGCCGACACCGATCGCGTCGAAGGCGCGTAGGGCATTGGGCGACTGCGACATTCCAGCGCCCACCTCGCCGAGCGTGGATGCCTGTTCCAGGACGGTTACGTCCCAGCCGATCCGTCGCAGGGCGATGGCGGCGGTCAGTCCGCCGATACCACCGCCGACCACTATCGCTGACCGGTTCATGATCGCGTTTACTTGTTCGAGGGTCGTGCGGGTGCGTTGTCGAACACCTTCGCCATCCAGTCGAAGGTGTCGTGTGCCTCCTGTATTCGCGCCGATCGGACGGTGCCAGGGCCGAGCAATGTCATGCCGTCGGCGGCGAGCTCCCGAAACGCTGCCAACCCCGCGACCTGTCGTTGGACGACGCGCTGCCATGCGTTGTCGTCGACGCGGTAGTACGCGGTGCGTTCACCGGCCCGAGTTCGCTTGTCGACGAACCCCATGGCCATCAGCACGCGCAAGTTCGTGGTCAGCGAGCCGCGACTGGCGCCGATCGCCGCACCGATTTCGGCCGCGGACTGTTCCGGCGGATCGCACACCATCAACCAGCCCAAACATCGGCCCGCGATCGGCGGAACTCCGTCCTGGGCAAGAAAGGCCGTCAGCCGCTCGACCCACTCCATCAGCCGCTCGCGTTCCGCGTCGCCGAGGTCGGTCATCGCACCCACTTTCGCTAATGACTGAACATTTTAGTAATGACTAAAATCAGCGTAGCCTAGTGCGCGCGCCATCGCATCTGCTGCGAGACCAGCTCATCGTCAGCGGAGGGTTCGAAGACGTCTAACGTTCGCCGAGACGACCTGAACCCGTGATGCGCTCGAAGCTCGGACGCGACAGGCAACCCGCGGCAGAGTTCGCCGACGGCTAGTTCGCCGCGAAGGTCCTGACGGCGTCGAGTTGAGCGGGGGTGCCCAGAACGATGAGGATCGTGGCGGGATGCAGTGGAGTGTCGTCAGTGGGGTTGGCGATGAATTTGCCTTCCGGCGTTCGGATCGCCACCACCAGCGCACCGGTGACACGCCGCAGTGCGGTGTCGGTCAGCGATCGGCCGATCAGTGCGGACCGGGCGTCGATCGCGATCTCCTCGATCCGGTACTCGTGGGCAGCTTCGTGCATCACCACATCGAGAAACTCGGCCACGTGCGGTTGCAGCGCGAACGCCGCCAGACGGCGGCCTCCGATCAGCTGAGGATTCACCGCCCGATTCGCGCCCGCGCGAAGCAGGATCGCTTGCGAGCTCTCGGTGCGCGCCCGCGCGACGATGACCAGATCCGCCCGCCGTGCTCGCCCCGACAACGTCACGTAGACGTTGTCGGCGTCGCTGTCCAGCGCGACGATCAAGGCGTAGGCGTGCTCGATACCTGCCGCAGCCAGCACACTGTCATCGGTGACATCACCGAGGATGCTGGCGAACTCGATCCCCCGCAGCCGTTCCGGATCACGATCGATCACCACGATCGTCTTACCGAGGCTGCTGAGGTACTGCGCGGTGGAGCACCCCACTCTGCCCCAGCCGCAGACGATGACATGACCGCGCATCCGCTGGATCTGCCGGTTCATTCGTTGCCGCTCCCAACGGGTGTGCAGGTCTCCCTCGATGAGTGCCTCGAGCAGGACGCCGAACATGTAGAAGACCGTTCCCGCACCGGCAAGGATCAGCACCATGGTGAAGATCTGGCCCGCCGGGGTCAGCGGCTGGACTTCACGGAATCCGACGGTCGTTATCGTCGTCACCGTCTGGTAGAGCGCGTCGAGGAACCCGAATCCCAGGATCAGATAACCCGCCGTGCCCGCTGAGGTCACCAGGGTGAACGCCAGCACCACACGACTGAGGCGGCGCGACGGGCTCACCCGACGATTGTGACATCACCCCACGCGCCGACATCAGGTCCACGCGCAGACGTCGTACCGGCGCACGCGGTGCGCTGCTCGGCCCGCGCCCGAGCAGCACACCGATCGAGCTCAGACGTTGAGGTCGCGCCGATCGAACCGCAACACCCCGGCTATGACCAAAGCCGCCGAAATCGCCGCAAGAACTGCGGCATCCCGCCATTGCAGACCGTGGCGCAGGGGCTCACCGCCGATGTAGTAATGGAACGGCGACAGGTATCGCAGCCAACTCACGCCGATGATTCCGGCGAGACTGTGCGCGGCGTAGGTGAGCACCCCGAGCCCGGCGGCGCCGGCGAGTACCGGCCCTCGCCGCCCGGTCGCGGCACCCAGGCCGATTGCCAAGGCGCCGAAGGTGATCGCGAGCAAGACCAGATTTACGCACTGCGCGGCGAACTCGCCGACGCTGATGGAGTCGAGGTCGGCGCCGGAGCGGATGGCCAGCATGCCGAGAAACACCAGCAGCCCGATTATCGCCGCCCCGGTGACAAGCGCCGCGAACCGTTGTAGCGCGAGCCCGACGCGGCTGACCGGGTAGGCCAGCAACAGATCCAGGTAACCGGATTCCTCGTCCCCCGCGATCGCACGAGCGCCGAAGCTGACTCCGTAGATCATCGCCAGCAGTGGCAGCAGCAGCCCGAACACGCTGGAACCGAGATAGCCTGCAGCGGAGGACATATCGTCCAACCGAAGCGCCTCGCGCATGGCTTCGGGATAGTTCGCCACCGAGTCGGCCATACCGCCTTCGGAGACTTGCGGGTAAAAGCTCGCATACATCAATCCGACCGCCGCGATACCGACCGCCCAGGCGACTGTGGCGCGGCGGTGATCGAGAACAGTCCGGAGGTAGATCTCAGGCAGCATCGCTGGCTCCGGTGTAGTAGTCGTGGAACAGATCCTCCAGCGCCGGTTCGGTGACCGACATCGCCACGACGGAATGACCGACCACGGCTCGCAGCAGGGCGTCGGGGCTACCGGTCACCTTGCACCGCAAGACCGCCTCAATCACCTCGACGGCCGACACATTCGGGACAGCGGCGAACTCCGCGGCCCGGATCGGCGCCGCGAAGACGATCTCGACATCGCGAACAGCGTTGCTGCGCAACCCCGCCACCGTGTTCAACGCGACTAGCCGACCCGCCCGGATGATCGCGACCCGGTCGGCCACGGCTTCGACTTCGCTCATGATGTGGCTGGACATGAACACCGTCTGCCCGTTGCCCGCGGCCTCGGCCACCATGTCCAGGAACGTTTGCTGCCCGAGCGGATCCAAACCCGAGGTGGGTTCGTCCAGGATCAGCAACTCCGGGGCGTGCATGAACGCCTGCACCAGGCCCAGCTTCTGCCGGTTACCTTTCGACAAGCTCTTCACCTGCGCGGACTGGTCCAGCTCGAGCCGCTCACACAGCCCATCGATACGCGCGGGGTCCACGCCGCCACGCAGTCGCGCCAAGAACCGCAGCGCCGCACCTACCCGCTGACGTCCCGGCACCACGACATCGCCCGCGAGGTAACCGATTCGCGCGTGCAGCTCGACCGCATCGATCCGCGGGTCCAGACCGAGCACCCGCGCGGAGCCACCGGTCGGCCGGATCAGATCCAGCAGCAGGCGGATGGTCGTGGATTTTCCCGCCCCGTTCGGGCCCAGATAGCCGAACACCTCCCCGCGCTGCACCTCTAGAGAAAGCTCAGCCAGGCCTCTGGATGCCCCGTAGGACTTGCTGAGCTCGTACAGCTCAATAGCTTTCACCATGAGATGACGATATCCAGCTTTCAGAGATCTGTAAATATTCAGAACTTATGGAGCTTTGCTAGAGTTCCAGGGTGGGAACCAACGAGCGCTTGCGGGCCGCGGCGGAGAAGCTGGCCCTGACCTTGTCCGACGGCGGCGGCATGCAGCGTTCCACCGCGCGGGTGATGACAGCGTTGCTCTACACCGAACAGGACACGATGACTGCAGCCGACCTGTGCGAGGAACTGGCGATCAGCTCCGGCGCGGTGTCCACCGCCATCAAACATCTGATCCCCGTCGGGCTGATCGAACGCGTACCCGCCCCCGGCAGCCGCCGCGACCACTACAGATTCCGCGCGGGCGCATGGGCGGCGCTGATGTCACAGCAGAACACCATGCTGGCCACCATGCGCGACGCCGCCCAGGAAGGCCTCGATGCCACCGCGGCGGATACCGTCTCCGCCCGGCGGCTACACGAGATGCAGGACTTCTACACCTACATGACCAACGAGCTGGTCCCCCTCATCGACCGGTGGCGCGAAAGGTACACCGCCGAGCACCCGTAACAGTCCAGCAGGCAGTTCCTCGAAGACCGTGGGACCGACCACAGGGCGCAGGTCAGCCGATCTGGACGACCGTGGACCCATTGATCGAGGACCAACGCCAGCAGTGGGATCGACTCGCCGGTACATACCGTATGAGTACCCGAATGACTGCTGACCGGAGGCCCGCCATGAGCCCTGTGCCCAATGAGAATCCGCACCACTTGGCCTCGGCGCCCGTGGTGGTCGGAGTCGACGGTTCTGCGGGCAGCAAGCTCGCGGTTCGCTGGGCGGCCGAGCTCGCCGCACAACGCAACCGCAGGCTGCTCATCGTGCACGGACTCGATCTGGTCGCGACCCAATCCATGCTCGGCGGCTACGACATGCTCTCGCCATCGGTGCTCGACACAATGCGAACACGCGCAGCGGATACCCTGGCCGAGGCACGCTTGCTAGCCCACGAGGTCGCGCCCGACACAGACATCACCACCGAGCTCGCCGAATCGAACCCGGCACGAACGCTCATCGAGCTTTCGCTATCGGCATACACGCTCGTCCTCGGCGCCACCGGAAACGCCGGTCAGTTCGCCCACCTCGGCTCCACCCTGCTCGCCGTCACCAGCCATAGCCACGGCCGTGTCGTCGTCGTCCGCGACGCGCCCGGACAGGACCTCCGGCGCGAAGGGCCGGTCGTTGTCGGCGTCGACGGCAGCCCACTCAGCGAGGTAGCGATCGCGGCGGCATTCGCCGAAGCGTCGGAGCGCGACGCCGATTTGGTCGCGGTGCACTGCTGGAGCGATTGGCATTTCGGCGAGTTCGCCGGCCACCTCAACGTCGGGCTCATGGGGCCCAACTCCGAAACGGGGGAAGATGCCATCCTCGCCGAGCGCCTCGCCGGCTGGCCCGAGAAGTATCCCGACGTCACCCTCGTATCCGAGGTCTCCGCGTCTCGACCGTCAGAAATTCTGCTCGACTGGTCGAAGTCTGCGCAGCTGATCGTGGTAGGCAGCCGGGGCCGGGGCGGCTTCGCCGGCCTCGTGCTCGGCTCCACCAGCAACTTCCTGGTGCAGCACGCACAGTGCCCGGTCATGGTCACCCACAAACCGTAGCCAGACGTCCCGGGCCTGGTCTTCGTGGCCGCGCGGGCATGAACGCCGTTGGGTGCGTTGCGGATTCGGCGATCGCTCAGGCGTCGGGCATCAGGATCGTCGACAGGATGCGGCGGCTTCGGTTCGGATTGTCCTGCGCACTGAGATAAGGCTCGAGGAACTGCCGGAACCGTTCGGAGAACTCCGCCATCTCATCGTCGGCGAGCCAGAGCGCACTCTGCCGCAGCGCGAGACCGTCACGAGCCGGGTCGATGTCGTCGCGCTGCAAATAACGATCCAGGCTGCCGGCTATGCCCGCGACGTATACGGTGAAGAACCCCCGCACCTCATCGGCCCCTACGACCTCGCTATTTGCCGCGGCGGGATTCTCGACATGCAGCCGTAGAGTGCGCTCGGTGGTTCCCCGGACCTTCCGCTCGGCGACGACATCGACGATGCCCGCTTCGAGCAGGACGTTGACGTGTCGATACAGCGTCGCGTGCGCGACGTCGTCGAGGTGCGCCGCGAGCTGCGCCGTCGTCATTTCGCGGCCGATCAACGCTTGCGCGATCCGCCAGCGCACCGGCTGATGCAGCACCGATGCGAGTGACGGTTTCTCCGGCTCGGCCACCCTTGCCCCTTTGGTATCATTAGTGATATTAATGCCAGAACTGATATCGATACAGAACGGGCACTCGGATGGCAAAGCTATACGTCGATGACACGCAGGTGCGAGTAGAGCTGGGTTGGTGGGAGCGCCCGTTCGCTGGTCGCCGCACGCGATTGTCCGTACCGCTCGCCGAGATCCGCGAGGCGGAACGGGTCGTGCGACCCACCCGCTACACAGCCGCGCCAGGCGGGCGCGCAGGGCTCGTCGTCACCGGCGTGCTCAAACTCGGCCGCTGGGGTATCGGCACTCGGACGCACCGCTTTCTCAGCGTTCGTCGCTGGGTTCCCGCAGTACGCCTGAGGGTGAGCGAGGACTTCGCACACGAACTCGGCTATGCCGAGCTGTTGATCAGCACACCCGAAGCGGACACCGTGATCGCAACGATCACGAGTGCAGCGGAGCGGCGGTGCCCTCGATCCAGACAACGCAGTGTTCGGCGGTCACTCGCTCGGCGGCATGCTGGCAGCGATCGGCCGCGACCGCGAAAGGCGCTGTATCGGATCGCTCAATCTGGACGGACCTCAGCCTCCGCCACGCCAGGAAGACCGCCCAAAGCCTCGACTGCCGATCGCCTCGGATCACAGCTGTGTCGTCACTCGACCATGCGACGACCGCGGTCTGCCCGAGACGCATCTCCGATTGGCTGACTCGCCGATACACGCCACCTTTTCCAGAATGGGTGCGAGCATCACCGGCGCCGGACACAATTCCTTCGGCGATCCGCCCTTCTACTTCGTCGCCCACCCGCGGGCCAGCTGACCGGCACCGGGAACATCGCCACCAACCGCATGCACGCCGTGCCGACTACCACGGTCCGAGCAGCGGTATCCAGTCGGCGCGGTACCCGCAACCCACCGGCGATCGATCAGCTGATGCGGGACCTACCCGGACTCGAACCGCTCCAGACACGGCCCGGTCCGCCGTTACAACGTGACACTCGTACCGGTCGACCAGACGGCCTCGCAGACAATCACACTCGTCCTGACACTGAACGGAGCAGACCATGCCGTAAACGGCACCGCAGTGAGCGTGCGGCATCCCGCCCGGCCGATCGACGCCACCTCCGAGGTCGCGATGATCACGCTCATATCAGGAAACCTGATCCAGATCGTGCCCTCGGAGATCACCGGGCAACTCGCCGCGACCGCGGCCAAATTGACCGTCCGGCAACATCCTTAGCCGGGACCGATAAGTCTCCGCCCCGAGAACTCCTCGAGCTCACACACTCCCAACGGAAATCGTGCCCTTCCTATCGCGTACCTGCACATTTGCTGAGCGCCACTTTCAGGCCAAGACCTTACCGAGCGATGGAATATGGTCGATCTTAGCGATCGCGACTTTGATACCGCGCCCTCCAATTGCTTCACCGTGCATCTTCAACGCCGCTCGCGAGAAGAAATACATGATGTCCGCGAGCTTCCCAGGTTTACTCGTTGCGATCCCGTACACCACCGTCCACTCGTTTGCCGACCCGAACTCGGCCGTAGGATCGATGCGATGTAGGTCCTCCATGACCTTCGCCCGATAGTCGTTGTCATCCAACAGCATCCGAGCTGACACCGAGCCCTGCTGAAACAGATGGCTCATCTTGTCGGAACCATCCATTCGTTTGACGCACAACAAGATCTTGCCGCGAATCAGCACATCGCAGACCTCGACCCGCATTCCAGGCCGGCCGCGGTACAGCTGTCGATCGAGAACAACTGTGTCAGAAAGCATTTGGCCGAGCCAGTTGTTATATCGCTGCTCTCCGTATGTACCGGGTACGTTGTTGTCGACGAGGTACCGATCATCCCATCCCGGCAGATTCAAGGTCGTCGTCATATCTACTATGTTGTCGCGCACGTAGCGGTCGACCAACGCGACATAATCGCCACTGATGCGAACCCATGCGCCGGCAGTAAGCACGTAGTCCTGAGCACGCCCGTTGCGGGTGCTGTTGACCGAACCGACAACGTAATTCCGCAGCGGCTCTTTGAGATTGATCGATTCGCCGGTCAGGTCGAATGCCTGAACCTTGACCTCATTCAACGGATCCGACCACCCGCTCAAGCCATCGATCGCGCCATAGATGTCCTCTGCCACCAACTCCGGCAGCTCCGCACAAGCTCGGCGGCGTGACAGCCGGAACCAATCAGCCACGAGATCGGAGTCGTCGGGTAGCGCAAATCCGACCGTCTGCTCTCGACGGCGCATTGCTTCGGCAATCTCCACGTCCAGCTCCGCAATCTTCTCCTTGTCGGTTTCTCGACGAAAGTAGTCCAAGAACGGGAAGAGCGAGCTGTACTCGTCAGAGTTGTAGAGCTCGAGCGCCTTTCCCAATGTGCCCGACAGCGCCTGGAAATCAAAACTATCGACATTCAGCTGGAGAGCATCGGAACCGTTGACCGTTTTCGCGAATCCCGGAATCTTCACCTCGCCCCCGAACCGGCGGATCCATTCCTCATCCGTTAGCAGCCCGAGAGCGAACACCTCGTTAGGGGTTGGCAGGCGACTCGACGCGTTGCGTCGGCCTTTGCCAAGCCCTCGCGTGTCGGCGAGGTTGACTCGATCCGGATCTATCGAATTCGCAGCCACCTTCAGCCCGAAGTCGTGTTCGATGAGAGATTTGTCCACGGCCTGGAAGCCGTATCCGAAGGTAATGGCGAAGACTCGGGCGTGCGCCTGGACCAGCAGCACAGCCCCGGCCGACTTGCCAGTGATCGGCTCACCGCCATCAGCCTGATCCAACAAAGGGGCTAGGTAGTCGTGCCAGCAGACTGGCTTGTCGCGACCCTGATAGACGAACAGTCGCCACTGCACGCCAGCCTCAGCAGACACCAGCGACCACTCTTTGTACGCGCTGGGCTGCCGCAGGCTGGTCTCCGCCAACTCGGCATGCTCGCGTAACAGATACACCGTCACACGCATAATTGCACCTCCCCTGCTCGGGGGGCACAACGCAATCGTGTCCAGCTTTTGAAATGGCGAAGGTTCATCGTCAACCCCCATACTCGCCGCCCACATACGGCAATTCTCTTACTCTTAGAGTTCATTTCTCAGAACTTCTACTCAACTTGCGGGCACATCCACAGCGATCTTCTGTCAACAGATTAGCGACACACCGCGCGCGCGTATATGCATTCAACGACCGTCAGACCAGAACCGACTCGAGGTCTTTTTCAAGCCATTGAGTCCCTGCATCCCGCTCCACCGCGACGTTCCTCTGTACCGACCGTGGACCACCCTTCGCACGCCGTCTGACAACATCGTGTTGCCGATCAGTTGCCAACGGTCATAGATTCGTTCGGATTCGGGGGTGTAGCCACGCCGCAATTCCCTGGTTCTACCGAGGCGTGCGGGCCCGGCGTCGGCCAGCGGGTCGCATCGGAGTACCGCGTTTATGGAGTGCGCGGTTGATGCTGCTGGCAGGGAAGCCCGTCAACCTGCTGCAGGCGACCAGGGAGTGGCCCTCGAGGTAGAGCTGTTCGGCGTGGTCGATATCGACTTCGGTCATGGACTGATAGCGCCTCACAACACCACGCTTGATCAGCAGGGCGAGAACCGCGCTCTTGGACACGCCGTAGCGCTCGGCGAGTTCCGCAGTAGACGCACCCTCGCCGTATGCCTGGACCAACTCATCGACTGTCGCCTGCAGCAACCGACGCTCGAGACGCTGCGAGGTTCGGCGAGCCGCCTTCGCTCGCGCCCGTCGCTTGCGTCGGCTAAGGACCGGTGAACGATCCTCGACCTCGATCGAGGCACGAGCAGATTCAATTTCCCGCAGGTCAACACGGTTTGAATACCGTCCCGCCAGGTCCACCATGATCAGCCCGGCATCCAGTCGCGTGCGCTGACTCTTGGTCTCGATCAGCTTCATCCGAATCTTGGCCTGCGGCATCGACCCATCCGCCAGCAGATCCACGAGACGGTTCTCCTGCTTGTCGAGTTCCTCGAGCTGACGGTTCAGATTCGTGTGCATCTCCCGCGTGGCGCTCTGCTCATCGGCGAGGACCTCCTCCAGACGAGCTCGTGTCTCGACGGCGAAATCGCTCGGCAACCGAAGTGCGCGGTAGTGCTCAGCTACCGCGTCCTCCACCGGAAGAGCCGGAAGATCACACACAGAGCTTCCTTGCTACGGCGACAGATGAAGTACGGGTACCGCGTGCCGTCACGGCCCGTGGACTCGCTGCACACGAGACAACGGATCCAGCTTCGAGGCCCGCGCCGGATACTCCTTGCGCTTCTCAGGGAACGCTGAGGTCTGCGTAGCGTTGATCGTGCGGTAGCCGACGCTGTACTCGGCCTGTAGCTCCCGGCCGACATGACCGCTCGCGAGTCCCGGCGGATCGCCGCAAACAGCTGCGCCGTGGATTGGTTCGGCGGCACGGGGATGTCCTTTCCGACTCCACGCACCCCTCCTGCGTTCCCGCACCCCATATGGCCGGCCGCAGCGGGTGCGCGAACACGAAAGCGGTGCGCGAACCACCGCAGTCCACCTACCTGAACAACCACACCGCGCCATCGATCGGAACCAACAACAGTGACAGCCGAACACGCTCAATTCGGCTTCTTCAGTGCGTTCAGACGCCAAGATAACGCGGAGGGCCTGCGGGGGCTCGGTGCGGCCGACGGCTGTCGGTGTCAGCGCGCTTTTACCTGCGTGGGCAGGGCCGCGAAACCTCGGTTGTTCGAAGAGTGGATGCGGCGGGTTCCTTCGGGATCGATCTCGTATTCGGTGATGGCGGCGAGTAATTCCGTTAGTGCCGTGCGCAGTTCGAGCTGGCCGAGACTGACGCCGAGGCAGTGGTGGCGGCCGCTACCGAAAATGAGGGATGCGCTGGTGTCGCGGTTCAGGTCGAAGGTGTCCGGTTCGGGAAAGACCTCCGGATCACGGTTGGCCGAGCCGGTGATGAGCAGAATGCGTTCTCCGGCACGAATTTTCGTCCCGTGCAGCTCGATATCACGAGTGGTGGTGCGCAAGAGGGTCTGGGTGGAGGGATCCCAGCGCATAGTCTCGGCGATCCACTCATCGAGCCGCTCGAACGGCCGCTGTGCACGATGCCGATGGCCGGAATACCAAATATTGCCCAGGCTCAGCATCGGCGCCTCGACGCCCGCACCGACCAACAGAATGAGCACCCCGACGATTTCTTCCGGGGTCAGCCGGTCGCCGGCGTCGCTCGCGTCGAGCAGATCCGACAGCAGGTCGTCGCGCCGCTGTTTGCTCCGCTCGATGGTGAGCTCGGTGTAATACCCGATCAACGCACCGATCGCCTGCACCGCTTCCGGTCGCAGATCGGTGCTTTCCTCATCGACATACATGATCTCGCGCCCGAGGCCGCGGAGCATGTCCCGATCGGCGGCCGGGACACCCACCAATTCCGAGATCACCTCCATCGGATACGCCCCGGCGAAATCGACCATCAGATCGAAACTTCCGGCCGCGACGAGTGGCTCGATCATCGCCGCCGCGATCGCCCGCAACCGCGGCTCCAAGCCCTGCACCCGGTGCGCGGTGAACGCCTTGGTGACCAGCCCGCGCAACCTGCTGTGCTTCGGCGGATCCATAGCCACGAACGAGAAGAACCGCTCGGCCTGCGGCCCCCAGAACGCCGGCTCCATCCGGAACCCGTTGGCGCTGGAGAACGTCTCCGCATCCCGCAGCGCCGCACGCACATCCCCATACCGCGAGAACGCCCAGAAGTCGTCGGCCTCGTTATGGAACACCGGCGCCTCGACCCGCAAACGCGCGTAATACGGATACGGATCCCGCTGAACGTCGAAATCAAATGGGCTGTAATGCAATTCCATGATCGGCTCCCCCGGATCAACGCGACGCTCCCACCGTAGCCTGGTATCGCACGCCACGTAGCCGGATCGCCGCACGGATCCGGCGAGTCGACGCAGCTCGCGGAGCGAGCTACCGCACGGACGGGGGGACCAGAACCACTGGCAAACCGTAGTTGGTTCGATCAGCTGTTGGTCGGCGAGCGGTCGACCAGCGTGGTTGCCAGCTCGGCGAGCCTTCGTAGTGCGTGTTCGGAGTCGGAGCCCGGCTCAGCTTGGTAGATCCACAGCTGCAGATCGGGATGATCGGGCAGGGTCATCGCGTGCTGGTGCAGCATGAGCCGGCCCACCACCGGGTGGTGAAAGTGTTTGACTGCGCTGCCTTTACGGTGAATGTCGTGGCGAGCCCACAGCTGACGGAATTTGTCGCTGCGCAGCGACAGTTCCCCGATCAACTCGATCATCTGCCGCATGCGAGGTTGGGGCCCGGCGGCAGCTCGCAACGTCGCGACGGTGCAGTGGGCAAGTTGGTCGGGGTCTTCGACGAAGCGGTTCACCGCCTCGTCGAGGAAGGCCATTCGTGCCAGGTTGTCACGCAGAGGTAGTCCGTCGTAGAGGGCATCGGCGAGTTTGTTGCGGGCTGTGACCTCCACGGAACCGGAGCAGTCACCGCCTTCTTGAACGTGCACGCGCGCAACATCCGCACGTCGACCAGGGCTGATCCACCGACGGCCCAAAGCCGGGTACCCGTACTCACCTCATCTGGCCGTGCAGCATGCGCAGCAGGTGGTCGAGGACGCGTCCGCTGCTGACCCGAAGCCCGTCGTGCTCGTGTTCGTTGGTGACCCACAGCCGTAGGCCCTTGATGGTCTCGGCGGTTTGCAGCGAGTAGGTGGCGTCGACGTACATGTCGTCGAGGTAGACGGCGGCGGCGACGGGGATGTCGTTGGCGGCCAAGCGTTGCGGGTCGTAGAGGTCGGGCCAGTCCGCGCGGGCGAACAGTATCTCGGCGGGCTCGCGCAAGGGCTCGAGGCAGGGCTGGTCGAAGTGGCACGGGTAGCTCATCTCGCCGGTGAACAGCACCGGATCGTTCCCGGCCAACGCCTTGCGCGCGTCGAACTGGGGGAACTCGCCGCGTACGCGCTGCGCGGCCCAGTCCGTGGCACCGGTAAAGCGCTGGGCGTAGGTGAGTTCGTGCATGAGCGGGTTCAGCGGCAGTTGGGCGTAGCTGAGGAAACCCGCGATGCGGGCGAGTAGGCCGTCGGACAATTCTGTTCCGGCCCAAGGGTTTTCAAGAAGGTAGTGCAGCACGTCCGCGCCGTCGCGGGTGCCGAGCATCAGTCCGAGCGACTGGAAGGCCTCGACGGTGAGCAAGGATCCGTCGGGCAGCGGCGCCGGATGCTCGATCAGGTGCGCGGCGATCCGCCGGACCGCGGCGACGTCCTGCGGGTACCGGCGGTAGTACGCGGTGTTTTTGTGGTGCACGCGCGGATAGGTGGCGCGGTAGACCTCGTCGGGGGTGACGCGCAAACCGGGAAGGCCGCCGGTGATTATTGCCTCGCGCAGACCCTCGGGCGCGAACGAGAGGTAGGTGACGGTGCACATACCGCCGAAGCTCTGGCCGAGCACCGACCATGGTTCGCCGGTCAGTGCGCGCCGGATCAGTTCGGCGTCGCGGACGATCGAATCGGCGCGGAAATGGGTGAGATAGTCGGCCTGGGCGGTGGGCTCGCCACACGCCGGGAGCGTTTGCCGGGTGATCGGGCTGGAGCGGCCGGTGCCGCGCTGGTCGAGCAGTAGGACGCGGTAGTCGTCGAGCGCACGGTCCAGCCAGGAGTCCCGGCCGATCGGACGCGGCGGCACCATGCCGGGGCCGCCTTGCAGAAACAGCAGCCAGGGCAGCTGCTCGCGCTCGCGTCCGGTGGCCACGACCTCGCGGGCGTAGATCTCGAGGTGCTCGCCATCGGGCCGATCATGGTCGAGGGGGACGGAAAAGAAGTGGTCGGTCAGGGTTACACCGTGCACGGAAAGCTCCTTTTGCGGCAACGAGTTATCTTGGCAGGGGCGTTGTTTCGGCTTACGTCGAGCATTGTCGCCGCGTCGAACTCGGCATCGCGGCCGATGCTGATCGCGTTGGCCGCGATGATCGCCGCGATGCTCGACCAGGCGGCCACGTCCAGCCGCTGACCCAGCACGAGCGCACCGACGACCGCGGCGAGCACCGGGTTGACGCTCATGAACAACCCGAACGCCGCAGCGGGAACGCGACGCAGCGTGAACAGGTCCGCGAGGAACGGCACAGCGGAGGCGAGGATTCCGCACGCGACAGCCGCACCGACGGCACCGGCCGAAGGCGGGTGATGCACCACGACACCCACTCCGAGCGGCAGGTATATCAAGGCGGACAGCCCTGCCGCGGCCGCTGTGCCTTGCGCCCCGGAAAAGCGCTGTCCGAGGGAACGGTTGAGCAGGATGTAACCGGCCCAGCAGGCAGCGGCGAGCAGAGCAAGCCCCATGCCGAGATAGTCGGCAGTGGGGCGCGGGCGCATCAGCACGACGACTCCCGCCACGGCGAGCACGGCACAGCCCAGGTCCACGCGTCGGCGCGAGCCGGCCAGCGCGATGGTAAGGGGACCGAGGAACTCCAGGGTCACCGCCAAGCCGAGACCGATCCGGTCGATCGCGGAATAGAGCGACAGATTCACCACGCCGAAGACGATCGCGAGGAGCAACACCGGCCCCCACTGGCGGCGCGTGAAGGACCGAAAGCGCGGCCGGCCGACCGCGAGCAGCACCGCCGCCGCGACACACTGACGGACCGCGACCACGCCCACCGGGCCGAGCACCGGGAAGGCCAACGACCCGATCGCGGCGCCGAGCTGGTTCGACAGGCCGCTGGCGAGCATCGCGCACACTCCGGCAATCGGCACGGCGCCGGGCTTCGCGGGCAGGACGGCAAGGTCTGCCGGGCGCGTGGAGTCTGCTTGCACACTGAGATCCTGTGCCGAGGCTGCGCATTCGCAAAATGCATGGCGCGCACCAACTATACGATCTGGTTATGGATATCGAGCTGCGTCAGTTGCGCTGCCTCGTCGCGATCGTGGACGAGGGCACGTTCACCGACGCCGCGATCACTCTCGGCGTCTCACAGGCGGCGGTCTCGCGCACACTGTCGGCGCTCGAGCAGCGCCTCGGCGTCCGGCTGCTGCGGCGCACATCGCGCGAAACCTCGCCAACCGCGATCGGACTACGCGTCGTGGCGCACGCCCGGCGCGTGCTGAGCGAGGTCGAAAACTTGATCCAGGACGCGACATCGGGCCACGTCGAACTGCGTATCGGCCACTCCTGGTCGGCACTCGGCCGACGCACAATCACCTTTCAACACCGGTGGCAGGCAGCACACCCGGAGACCCAACTGCACCTGCTTCGCATCAACTCCCCGAGCGCAGGCCTGGCCGAGGGCACCGCAGACCTCGGCGTCATCCGAAAACCGTTGGCGGACCGCCGCTTCGAGAGCGCCATCATCGGCCTGGAAACACGCTGGTGCGCAATCGCCACCGCCGATCCCCTGGCAACGCGCCGCTCGGTACGCCTGGCCGATCTCAGCAGCCGCGACCTGCTCGTCGACCGGCGCACCGGGACGACCACCGCCGATCTGTGGCCCGCCGACGCGCGCCCCGCCGAACAGGAGAGCCGCGACATCGACGACTGGCTCACAGTCATCGCCACCGGCCGCTGCGTAGGGGTCACCGCGGAATCCGTCGTCGACCAATATCCCCGCCCCGGCATCGTCTACCTACCGGTACGCGACGCCGAACCGATCGCCGTACAACTGATCTGGTGGCGCGACGACCCCCACCCCGCCACCCGCACCGTACTCGAGCTGCTCACCGAGCTCTACCGCACCTGACCGATCCACCGACCTCATGCCCGGCCGCCCAGTAGTTCTCAGCCTGGTCGGTAAGCCCGCACGAGGGGCAAAAAGATCTCCTCGACGATCGCGTGGATGCGTTCGGGGCCAGGGGGTTCGAGGTCCATCAGGAGGTCGTGCCGCACCAGATCGAACGGCACGGCGAGCACCGCCGCTGGAACGCCTTCGAGCTCTCCTCGGGCTGCAGCCTGCCGGTAGACGGTTCGTCGCTGCGGTAGTGCTTGGCCACCCATGGCACGTTCGCGGATCTGCGCGGGCGACATGCCGGTGGCGGCGAGCAAGCCCGACAAGGACGCGGCCGCCGTGATGGCGAAGTACCCGGCAAGGGATTTGCTCAGCGCGGTCAGATATTGGATCAGGTCGTCACGCAGATTGCCGGTGTCGGGAACGGCAACGGCATGCGTCGCCCGGTATCTGTCCAAGACGGCGAGCACGAGTTCGTCCTTGTTCGCCCAGCGGCGATACAGGACCGGCTCGCTGGTGTGCGCACGTTTGGCGATGGATCCCATGGTCAGGCGGGCATAACCGACCTCGGTCAGCTCGTCCCAGCCGGCGTCGAGGATGGCAGCTTCGAGTGCCGCTCCGTGCCGTCGGCCCGCCGACCGCACGGGATTCGTCTCCGCTGTGACCATTGTCCCACCTTAGAAAGGTCCACCTTTCTAAGCAATCCGAGCTACTGTTCAAGAAAGGTTTTACTTTCTTAGGAGACTCGATGGACGAGTTGCACGACGTCACTTCCGCAGAAACGAACGCCACCACGGTTTTGATCGTCGGGGCCGGGCCGACCGGGCTGACGATGGCCGTCGAACTTGCACGCAGCGGCGTGTCGTTCCGTTTGATCGACTCCGCACCCGGCCCCCGGCCAGGTTCACGCGGCAAGGGCGTGCAACCGCGCACCCTCGAGATCTTCGAGGACCTCGGCATCGTCGAACGAGTGATCGCGAACGGCCAGATGGCGATGCCTATGAACGCGACCGGCCCCGACGGGCAGGTGACACACGGTGGTACGACCCCCGAATACTTGACCGACCGGCCGGACATTCCGTACCCGGCAAGCGTGATCACGCCGCAGTGGCGAGTCGAGGAAGCCCTCCGGATTCGGCTCGAAGAACTCGGGGGCGCAGTCGAATTCGACACCGCGCTGGTCGGCTACACCCAGACCGAGGACGGCATCGCGGCCGAGATAGTCACCGATGGCATCTCGACCACCATCGATGCGCGCTGGCTCGTCGGCGCCGACGGCGGACACAGCATCGTCCGCAAACAGTCCGGGGTCACCTTCGCCGGCGAGACGCGGGAGGACGTGCGAATGATCGTGGCGGACCTTCCAGTTTCCGGCGTGAGTCGTGACGCATGGAAGACCTGGGCGCACCCGACCGGGTTGTTGAGCCTGTGCCCGCTGCCCTCCACCGAAGTGTTCCAATACGTCGCGTCCCTCCCACCGGGCGCAAAACCCCGGCTCAGCCTCGCCGACTTGCAGGCGACTGTCGACCAAAGGACGGGCCGCACCGACATCCGACTACACGAACCCGAGTGGATCTCGATGTGGCGCGCCAATATTCGGCTGGCCGACCATTACCGGACAGGGAACACCTTCCTCGCCGGTGACGCGGCACACATCCATTCACCGGCCGGCGGCCAGGGCATGAACACCGGAATCCAGGACGCACACAATCTCGCATGGAAATTCGCTGCCGTGGTGAACGACGGCGCGCCGCTCGCGCTGCTCGATTCGTACGAGTCCGAGCGACGTCCCGTCGCCGCTCACGTCCTCGCACTGTCGAACGCCCGCCTGGCCAAAATCGTTCAGACCAACGTGATCTCGGTCGACAGAGACGCCAGCACGATCCAGCTCGACGTCGGATACCGCGGATCCGTTCTGGCGAGCGACGACCGTGACGACCAGGCGCGCCTGCGCGCCGGAGACCGCGCGCCCGACGCGACCGAGCTTGCCACCGCCGACGGGGTCCATCGCCTGTTCGACCTGATCGGCCAGGGCCGCTTCACCCTGCTCAACTTCGGCCCCCGACTGAGCCCGATATTTCCCGGCAACCCGCCCCGAGTACTGCACCTCGTCGCGAAGCCACTGGCAACAGATGAATTCGCGGATACCGCCGGCACCCTCGCGACTGCCTATGCCTCCACCGACCAAACGCTCGTCCTGATCCGACCCGACGGCTATATCGGACTGATCTCCGACGCCGGCGACTCCCAAGCCGTCACGAAGTATCTCGCCGAATTCACCTAAGTCCCGCCATCGGTTTCGCCAGCAGACGACATGACGGTCGAGATGTTGCAGGCGCGCTCGACGACCTCGGCGTCGAGCCGGGTGAGCCCGCGCAGTCCCAGCCACCATCGTCACTTCGACCCATCGAGGGTAACGAGTCGCGAATGGCCGAGAGAAACCCGGATTGTTCGATATCGCAACACTTTTCGGCACGGCTTGCCGCGGGCACTGAAGACGGCGAGGCCACGGCGGACAATCAGCCTGGCACTAATCGGCCAAGGCCGACGGCCCATTCTCTACGCTACGCCGGCCACTTGGTCGAGCACGGCGAAGCAGATCGGCTCATCGACGTCCTGCTCGCCCTGCCTTGGGAGCAGGTGCAGTTCGACTCTTGACCCGGCGCTGCGGTTGTGTGCTCCCCTGCTATCGGCTCAATTATCCGGCGGGACAGAAGTTTTCAGGCTCGTGACGGCTCCTGTCCGGTCGATGAGTCGCGCAAGTTCGCCGCCCAGTTCCTGGGCCTCAGTGGTGGCGATGTCGATGACTCGGGCCGCGAGGGGTGCGGGGGCGCGGCCGGTCGGCCAGTAGAGGTACCACGGGCAGGAGGGCGCCGGTTGCAGTGGATGGACACTGAGTTCGCCGTCGGACCACACGTCGGATCCGTGGAGGGCCAGCGCCGGCAGCACTGCTGAGCCTATGCCCGCTCGCACCATGGCCAGGATGGTTTCGTGGCCGGTCGTTCGAAACACTATGCGCGGCCGCGCGCCCTTGGCAGCGAGGGTCCGTTCCAGCCACGTCTGGTGATGAGTGGGCGGCCAGGCGACGATCGGGGCGTCGTTGAGCAGCCCCGTCCGCACCGGCCCCTCGGGGAATGCACCAACGCCTGCCACCAAGAGGTACGGCTCGTCGAGTAGCTCTACGCATTCCACATCGGCGTCGACGCTTCCGTAGTGGAACAGCAGGTCGAGACCGCCGAGCTGGGGATCGGCCGGCTCTACCTCCGACAACCGAATGTCGCAGTGCGGATGCTCGGTCAGTAGCCGACGCACGACCGCCGGAAGGATCAGCTTGGTCGCGGCTTGGAAAGTTCCGATGTCGATGCGACCGTGGCCGGCGCGAAAACGGTCGACCGCGTCGGCCAGTTCGTCTGCCTCGGTGAGCAGGACACGTCCGCGACGCAGGACCACTTCGCCGAGCGGAGTGACCCGCACGGGCCTGGGCCCGCCGGGACGGTCGAACACCGCACCGCCGACGGCCTTCTCCAGCACGGCGATCTGCTGACTCACCGAGGACTGGGTGTAGCCGAGGCGCTGCGCCGCTCGCCCGAATGTTCCTTCCGCGGCGATGGCGGCCATGGTGCGCAGGTGGCGCAGCTCGATTTCAGCCATCGCATAAGCATAAGCAATACCGATCAAATCGAGAAGAAATGATCGCTTTTCTCGATGCACTCCAGTTCTTAGATTCGTTCACATGACCACCTACGCCCCCGCCGCGCCGACCGCCGCAGTACTCGTCCGCGAACCCTCCCGACTGCGGCTGAACCTGCCGGACCTCGTCTGGGCCTTGGCGGCAACACATTTCGTGAGCCGAGCAGGCGGCGTCGCACAGTCTTTCCTGGTGCTCTATCTGACACAGGAACGGCAGCTGACACCGACGACCGCCGGTGCGGTGGTCGCGGCGGTCGGTATCGGAGGCATCGGATCCCAGCTGCTCGGCGGCTGGCTGGGCGACCGCATCGGTCGACGCCACACCATGCTCGTAGGTTTCCTCGGGACCGCCCTCGCGCTTGTCGCGCTCGGCTCGGCCAACGCCATGCCCGCGATCTGGGCAGCCGCCCTCGGACTCGGACTGACCGCAGACCTGTTTCGCCCCGCCGGAGCCGCCATGGTGGCCGATCTCCCACCAGCACAACGCATCCGGGCCTTCGGATTGCTGTTCTGGACAGCCAACCTGGGCTTCTCCGTCGCCACGGTCACGGCCGGGATCCTTGCCCAGCACGGGTATGGGCTCTTGTTCTGGATCAACGCCACCGCCTCGGTCCTCGCGGCGCTGATCGTCTGGCACCGGGTCCCCGAAACCCGCCCGCCGACAGCGGAACTCGCGCCGCGCGCCCTGCTGCCGGTACTGCTGCGCGACCCACTGATGATCGCGATGGCCTTGATCTACGTCGTCTACTTCACACTGTTCCAGCAGACATTCGCCACGCTGCCGCTCATCATGACCGCAGACGGCCACAGCCCGGCGATGTACGGCACGATGCTGGCGATGAACGGCGCCGCCATCGTCGTCGGGCAGCCGCTGGCGGTACGGCTGCTCGCACATCGCAATCCCAGTGTGGTGCTGGCTGTTTCGATGCTCATGGTCGGCGCCGGCACCGCCTTCAGCGCTCTCGCACACAGCAGCACCGCCTATGCGGCATCGGTTCTGGCCTGGACCCTCGGCCAGATCGGTATCGCGGTCATGTTCGGCGGCGTCTTCGCCGCGATCGCGCCGGCCGACCTGCGCGGAAAGTACATGGGCGTCGCATCGGCCACCTGGAGTATCGGCGGAGTGTTCGGCCCGCTGGTCGGCACCGTCCTGCTGAACCACGCCGGACGAGAGACCCTGGCAACGGCCTGTGCGCTCGTCGGCGTCGCACTGTTCGCAGGCCAGCACGCCCTGGGCCCGGCGCTGCGCCGCCGAACCGCGCTGACCGCCGCGTGAAGTCCCGATTCGGCCAACAGTTCTCGTATTCCTCGATCGGCTATCGGACTGCTTCGGTGTGCATCGTCCGCATGCCGACACCCCGTCGCCGGAGACCGCGCGCCGCCTGATCCACGCCATCCTCACCCACCAGCACGGAAACCTGCCGGACGACGCCACCGTCCTACTCGCCCGCTGGACCCACCCCCGCGCGCCTCAGCCCCTGACGAGGAAAACGTCTATACCGCAGCAGGTTTCGTCCAGGCCGCAGCTCGCCTCGACACCCCTCGCTACGTGTCCGGCATCCTCGAGCCCGTGGCCATCGAGACCGGGGCGCTGAACCTACCCGCGCCAAAACGGACCCGACGGCTACGAACTCGTCAAAAGTACTGTTGCCTATTAATCCACGACGGCGGCCACCGCTTCGATCTCCACCAGTTGGTCGTCGTAGCCGAGCACCGTGACGCCCAGCAGGGTGCTGGGCACATCGTGTTCGGCGAACGCGTCCCGCACGACCTCCCAGGCCGTGACCAAATCCTCCTGTCGGGCACTGGCGACGAGCACCCGCGTGTTGATCACGTTCTCGAGTTCGGCGCCGGCCTCGCGCAACGCGATCTGCAGGTTCTCGATCGCCTTCGCGGCCTGTCCCGCATAATTCCCCACCGCCGCGGTGCTGCCGTCGGCATTCAGCGGGCACGCACCGGCGAGAAAGATGAGTCGCGCCTCCGCCGGAGCCGTAGCGGCATAAGCGTATTCGGCGACAGTGGCCAGCTTGTCGGATCTGATCAGCGTCACAGTCTTCGTCACGGCTCGATTCTTCTCGCCGGCCGAATCTTCGCCAACCGCTTTTTGTCGCTTCAGACCAATCGCCTGCGCTGCCGCGCGCTGATTTACCGGCGGGCCGTCATCTCGATAAGGTGTTGTGGTGCAACAGAGTTTGGGCAAGGGCGATGGTTGCGAACTGCCGGCCAGCGCTATCCATTGGCTCAGCGACGATCCGCAGCCGGGGATCGTCCTGGTCGAATTCGCAGACGCGCACGGCCGACCTCACCAACTGGTAGGCAAGAGCGCCCTTTTCGGCGGCGAACTGTCGCCGACGTCGACCTATCCCCGCCCCACCACGATCCAGTGCACGATCGAAGAGATCAACGACGACATAGCAATTGTCAGCACATGGTGGTTGTCCGGCGGCCCCGCCGACGTACCGTTCCTCTTCGACGTGCGATCGGACATCCTCACCCCGACCGACCGCCTACCACCCGCGAGCCGCTGAGCCACCCACCTGACACCGGTGGGCGAGCCGCGCCTTCGCTCCATCACAACGTCGAGACGTTGACCTGCCCTCCGCCCGGCAAGGGCAGGGTGGCGTTTCCCCCGGCGCGCAGGAACTCGGACACCGAGAGTTCGGCTTTGCCGACCAATTCGTCGCTGCCCATCCGATCGTGGTCCCACACCTCGATCCGGATGGCGGACCCCTCACTGTCGCCGACATCGACGACGCAGGGCGCGTAGCGCGGATTCAGGTCGTTCTTGCGGATCTCGGTCATGGTGGCCAGCACCCAAGCTCCGGCGCGCTGAACATAGAGTTTCAGGTAGGGGTCCGTCTCCCCTAGCGTGTCGGTGTCCGGCAGGTCCTGGGCGGATAGCACGAGATTGATTTCAACCATGACCGGTCTCCTGCGCCAGCTAGTTGGTGCCGAGCCCCGCGGCCAGGAACCACACGATCAATGTTGCACTAAAAACGTTGCGGCCGCGCTGCTTTCAACTCCATTCAGCCGGCCGATGCCGGTCCCGGTCCGCCCGTGCGGCAAGTCGAAGCGCGATGATCGGCGCCGGCAACGCCTTTCCCGCGGTCGAGCACCGACTCGCGCAGTTCAGCCACTCGCCCAGTCCGCGCGAGTGTGGCGCAGGTGCGTATGCATCAGCCTTTCCAGCTCGGCCCAATCGCGCGACGAGATGGCGGCGAGGATTTCTCGGTGTTCGACGGCTGCCCCGATCAGCCGGCCGCCCTCGGCAAGTTTGTCCAATCCGTACAGACGCGTTTGGTCCCGCAGGGTGGCGATGCTGTCCACCAGCCGACGATTTCCGCCGTGTGCCAGCAAGTCCAGATGGAACCGGCGGTCCGCCTCGAGGAAGCCGGCGACATCTCCGGCCCGGGCCGCGCTTTCGATATCCCCGGCCAAACCGGCGAGCCGGTCCAGGTCCTCGGGTTCGATCTTCGCTCCCGCTGCGAGCGTGGCCGGGATCTCGAGCAACTGACGCAGCTCGTAGATCTCGTCCAGATCCTGTTCGGTCATCGCGACAATTCGGTAACCACGGTTGCGCACCGGCTCCATCAAACCCTGCGTGACCAGCGTCAGCATCGCTTCACGGACCGGACTGCTGGATACGCCCAGCCGGGTCGCGAGCGCCGCCGCCGAGTAGATGTCTCCTGGCTGGAGCTCACCGGACACCATCGCTTGCCGCACGACCTCGAGCACTTGATCGCGCAAGTTGGTGTGCTGCAGTCGCACTGCTCCGTCCTCGGTCAACTACCTGCCTTTCGACGCTCGGTCTTGACTTCCCCGCCTCTTTCCCGCATCTTACTTGTCACCGGCAATCGGTAACCGGTAGCCGGTTACTAAGGAGTAACATGATGGCTGAGGTGCGCGGCTACTGCACGCTGTGCCGCTCCCGGTGCGGCGCTGTCTACACGGTCGAGAACGGCGTATTGCGCGATGTCCGGCCGGATTCCGCACATCCCACCGGTGCGGCGATGTGCCCGAAGGGTCGTGCCGCTCCCGAGCTGGTGTACTCCCCCGAGCGCTTGCGGCGGCCACTGCGACGGACCACGCCCAAATCCGATCCCGACCCGCGCTGGCGAGAAATCGGCTGGGACGAAGCCTTGACCGAGGTCGCTGAAAAACTGGACCGTATCCGTGCGGAAAACGGCGCGGAGGCGGTCGCGTTCTCGGTGACCTCGCCGAGCGGCACGCCGATGTCGGATTCCATCGACTGGGTCGAGCGATTCATTCGGGTGTTCGGCAGCCCGAACACGCTGTATTCGACCGAGATCTGTAATTGGCACAAGGATTTCGCGCACGCTTTCACGTTCGGGAGCGCGCTGCCCGCGCCGGACTACGCGAACACCGACCTCGCCGTGCTGTGGGGCCACAACCCGGCGAAATCCTGGCTGGCACAGTCGGCGGCACTCGCCCGGGCGCGGGAGGCACGGCTGGTGGTCGTCGACCCGCGCCGGTCGACCAGCGCATTACAGGCCGACCACTGGCTGCGGGTACGCCCCGGTACTGACGGCGCGCTGGCATTGAGCGTGGCCGGTCGACTACTCGCCCGACGCGGCCACGACGAGGAGTTCGTCCGATCGTGGACGAATGCGCCGCTACTGGTCCGGCTCGACACAGGCGCGTTCCTGCGAGCTTCGGACCTGCATCCCGGGACGCCGGGCTATGTCGTGTGGGACGAGTTGTCCGGTCGGGCGGAGCCGTTGGACACCACCCGCGCGCCGAACGGTGCGCAACGGTTCGCGCTGCGCGGCCGGCGGCGGGTGCTCACCCGACGCGGACCGATCGACTGTGTGCCCGCCTTCGACCGCTATGCCGCTGCCTGCGCCGCCTGGCCTGTCGACCGGGCCGCGGCGGTGACAACGGTCGCCCCGGCAGCGATCGAGACATTCGCCGCGGAACTCGGCGCGGCACGATCGGTGTCGTACGCAACGTGGTCCGGGGTCGGTCAGCATGTCAACGCGACCCAGACCGAGCGAGCGATCGCCACCCTCTACGCGCTCACGGGCAGCTACGACGCCCCTGGCGGCAACGTGTTGCTGCCCAAACCTCCGGTCAATCCGGTCACCGGTCCCGGCCAGCTCGCAGCCGCCCAGCGCGCGAAAGCCCTTGGCCTCGAAAGCTTCCCGCTGGGACCACCGGCGCAGGGCTGGATCAATGCCCGCGACTTCTGCCAGGCGGTGCTCCAGGGTGAGCCGTATCCGGTACGGGCGCTGGTGTCCTTCGGTGGGAATCTCCTGCTGACCCAGCCTGATCCGCGGCGGACCGCCGACGCCCTGCGCAGCCTGGACTTCGCAGTTCATCTAGACCTGTTCGAAAACCCCACCTCTCGCTTCGCCGACCTGTTGCTGCCGGTCAACACGCCGTGGGAGCGCGAAGCGATCAGAGCCGGGTTCGAGATCAGCGTCGCCGCTCAGCAGCGAGTGCAGTTGCGGCCGCAGCTGGTCGAGCCCGAGGGCGAGGCGCGTTCGGACACCGAGATCGCGTTCGACCTGGCCGTCCGGCTGGGGCACGGCGAGGACTTCTTCCACGGACGCATCGAGGACGGCTGGAACCATCAGCTTGCTCCGCTCGCGGTCACCGCGGCCGAACTGCGCGAACGCCCCGGCGGGATGGATCTGCCGTTACACGTCCGCTACCGCAAATACGCCGAGGAGTCCGACGACGGAACGGTCACCGGGTTCGCGACCCCGACCCGCCGGGTCGAGCTCTACTCCGAGATGCTCGCCCAGCACGGACAATCCGCAGTACCGGTGGCGGAGCCGCCGGCACCGGACCCGTCCTATCCGCTGGTGCTCACCTGCGCGAAGAACGGCTATTTCTGTCACAGCCAGCACCGCGGAATCTCCTCGCTGCGTAAACGCTTCCCCGATCCGATCGTCGAGCTGAGCGCCGAACTCGCCGCCGCGCGTGGGATCTGCGACGGCGACTGGGTGCGGATCAGTACATCGCGTGCCACGGTCGGTATGCGCGCACGGATCGACTCGGACCTGCACCGCGACGTCGTCGTCGCCGAATACGGCTGGTGGCAGGCCGCTTCGGACCTCGCCCTGCCCGGTGCGGATCCGCTCGCCGGTAACGGCGCCAACTACAACCTCCTGGTCGGTGACGGCAGCCGCGATCCGATCAGTGGCTCCGTCGGGCTGCGCGCGGTGCCCTGTGACGTCCAGCTCGCGCACTCGACACGGTGGCGTGCGCAGCGCGAGTTCCTGATCGAGCACTGCGAACTCGAAACCGAGGAGATCCTGGCGGTGCAGTTGCGGCCCGTAGACCGGACACCGTTACCCGCGTTCCGCGCCGGGCAACACATCACAGTCGCCTGGCCCGATCAACCCGATCTGACCCGCAGCTACTCGCTGACCGGACCCGCCGGACCGGCTGCTCAGGAGCTGTACACGATCGCGGTGCGTCGCGTGTCCGGCGGCCGCTTCTCCACCGCCGTGCACGACCGGCTCCGGCCCGGCACCCGCCTGCTCGTCACGCCTCCTGCTGGTGGCTTCGCCGTGCCCCTCGTCCACTCCCGCCCGATCGTGCTCCTTGCCGCAGGCATCGGGATCACCCCGTTCCTCAGTTACCTCGAAACACTCGCTCTCACCCCGTCGGCTGCCCCGGAAGTCGTGCTCCACTACGGCAACCGGGACGGCGCGCGCCACCCCTTCCGGGCCCGGATCGCCGCCCTCGCCGCGCATCTGCCGTCCCTGCGCGTGATCGACCACTACAGCCGGCCGGGTGCGGGCGACCGTCACCACCTGCGCGGGCGGGTATCAGCCTCCGACGTCGACCCCGCCCTGATCGACCGGCGAGCGCGCTTCTACTTGTGCGGCCCCACGGACATGCTCGATGAACTCACCGCCGGCCTGGTAGGCCGAGGTGTTCCCCGATTCGACATTTTCGCCGAGAAGTTCCACGCCGCGCCTGTGCCGGTGCGCATCGCCGACGATGCGACCGCGACCGTTCGGTTCGCCCGCTCGGGCCGAGACGTGGCGTGGCGCAAATCGGATGGCACCCTCTTGCAGCTCGCCGAGCAGTCGGGTCTGTCCGTGCCCAGCGGGTGCCGCGTCGGCCAATGCGAAAGCTGCGCGGTCCGGGTGCTCGACGGCACGGTGGCACACCTCGTCGCCGTCGGGAGCGAGCTGCCCGACGATCACTGCCTCACCTGCCAGTCCGTGCCGACGTCCGACGTCGTGCTCGACGCCTGATTCCGAAAGGTCCGACCGTGCTCATCGTCTCCGCCGACGAGACCGTCGACGCATTGCCGTTCGACATATTGATCCCAGCCCTGCGAGCGGGTTTCGCCCGCGGCGCCACAACCCCACCGCGCCACCATCATCAGATCGACGAGACCGGGTCGACGTTGCTCCTGATGCCCTCCTGGCAGGCCGATGGGCTGCTGGGCGTCAAACTCGTGAACGTATTCCCCCAGAACAACGCGCACGGTCGCCCGGCCCTGTCCTCCGCCTACGTCCTGGCCCGCGCGGACACCGGCGAACACCTGGCGGTCATCGATGGGAACGAACTCACCAGGCGGCGCACCGTCGCCACCGCGGCACTGGCCTCGTCCTATCTGGCCCGCCCCGACAGCCGAGTCCATCTCGTCGTCGGCGCGGGGCACGTCGGCTCGCTCATCGCCGCAGCACACGCCGCGGTCCTCGACATCGCCACCGTGCTCGTCCACGATCAACACCGCGCCTCCGCGGAAGCCCTGGTCGCACGGCTGCGGGCCGCCGGAACGGACGCTCGCGTCGCCGTCGACCTCGACACCGCGATCCCCGACGCCGACGTGATCTCCTGCGCGACGCTCGCCACCAGCCCGATCATCCGCGGTGAGTTACTGCGCCCCGGCACGCACCTCGACCTCGTCGGCAGCTTCCGCCCGGAGATGCGCGAAGCCGACGACGCCTGCCTGACCCGCGGCGTCGTCTACGTCGACAGCGACAACGCGCTCGACGAATCGGGCGACCTCACCCAGCCACTCGCCGCCGGTGTCATCACCCGTGACGACGTGGCCGCCACGCTGCCCGAGCTTTGTCGAAATGAAGCTCCCGGTCGCCGCAACGACCACGAGATCACCGTGTTCAAAGCAGTCGGCACGGCCCTGGCCGACCTGACCGCCGCGACGCTGGTCCACCACCACGTCCTCCGGCACGCCGGTTGACCACTCAGGAGTTCGCATGTCTGTGCCCGATTCCCAGCTCGCCGCCGACCCACCGGCCGGCCTGCTCGCCCGATTCGCAACCCGCAGTGCGGCCTGGTCGGAGAAGTGGTTCCCCAACACCCTTGTCTTCGCACTGCTCATCGTCGCGGTGGTCGCCATCGCCGCGCTGGCGATCGGCTCCGGGCCCGCCGATGTCGCCGCGGTCTTCGGCAACGGCTTCTGGGACCTCATCCCGTTCACGATGCAGATGGCGATGGTCGCCATCGGCGGCTACGTCGTCGCCACCGCCCGCCCTGTCCAGCGGGCCATCACCGGGCTCGCCCGAGTGCCCCGCACTCCGCGTGCGGCGATCGCCGTCGTCGCCGCGGTCAGCCTACTGTCGGCGTTGCTCAATTGGGGCTTCAGTCTCATCTTCAGCGCGCTGCTGGTCCGGCGACTCGCCGGGCGCCGCGAGCTGCGCATGGACTATCGGGCCGCGTCGGCAGCGGCCTACCTCGGCCTCGGCGGGAGCTGGGCTCTCGGCCTCAGCTCGTCGGCCGCGCAACTACAGGCCAACCCCGCCAGCATTCCGCAGTCGCTGCTGCCCATCACCGGCGTCATCCCGTTCCGGGCCACCATTTTCACCTGGCAGTCACTCGTTGTGGCCGCAGTCGTCGTCACGGTGTGTGTGGCCATCGCGTTTCTGACCGCGCCCCGCGCCGACACCGCCGTTACCGCCACCGATCTCGGCATCGATCCCCGCGACCCGGTCGAAGACGACATGCCGCGCTCGCGTCCCGGCGAATGGCTCGAATACAGCCCGCTGCTCACCATCGTGGTCGTCGTCCTGGTCGGCGGGTGGGCGATCCAGGAATTCGCCGCCAAGGACCCCCTCGTCGCCATCTCCGGGCTCAATACCTACAACCTGCTGTTCCTGGGCCTCGGCATGCTATTGCACTGGCGCCCCCGCCGATTTCTCGCCGCAGTCACCAAAGCCGTGCCTGCCACCGGCGGTGTCCTCATCCAATTTCCCTTCTACGCCGGGACCGCGGCCATTCTCACCAAGGCCACCGACAGCCCCGGCACCTCGATCTCCCACCACCTCGCCTCGCTGTTCACCGCGACGGGCAACGCCACCACCTTCCCACTGCTCATCGGCGCCTACTCCGTGGTCCTCGGCTTCCTCATTCCCTCCGGCGGCGGCAAATGGATCATCGAGGCGCCGTATGTGATGCAGGCGGCGAACGACACACACGTCAACCTCGGCTGGACGGTGCAGATCTACAACGCCGCGGAGGCGCTGCCGAACCTGATCAACCCGTTCTGGATGCTCCCGCTCCTCGGCGTGCTGTCGCTCGAGGCACGCGACATCGTCGGCTACACGTTCATCTACCTCGCGGCGCTCCTGCCCATCGTCTTGGGCCTGCTCACCCTGTTGGCACCCACCCTTCCCTACCAACCACCGGCCTATTGACCAGCAACGACGTTTCCGAACTCGGCGAAGAACGTCCCTGGCGGAGTCTTCGGCACGCACCGCGAGGAGGGCAGCAGCGGAACGGGTCGGCGCCTTCAGACGAGCGACAACCAGTAGTCCTGAAACGCTAGGAAGACCTGCAGCACAACGGCTGTGCAGAAGAGCGCTACCACGGTCCAGCGCCAGCCGACTATCGCACGCACCGGCCGGGGCAGCGCTGAACTGAGCTGATTGCTCAGCACGGCCAGCATGGGGGTGACGACCGCCCACACCACCATGCAGTAGGGGCAGAGCGCGTGAATCCGATAGAGCGTCTGGAAGATGAGCCAGCACACGAACCCGACACCGCAGGCCGTGCCGATCCAGAGTCCGATCCAGATCCACTGTGGCAGCGCGATTCTGGCCACGCTCAACAGCGCGAGCGGCAGCACGACCGAGAACGCGACGACGCCGATGATCGGATTGGGGAAACCGAAAACGGCCGCCTGCGGCGTCGCCATCACCGACCCGCACGACAGAATCGGGTTGATGCTGCACGACGGCCGATAGCTCGAATCGACAAAGAGTTTGAACCGCTCCACCGTCAAGGTGAACGAGGCCAGCCAACCCGCCGACGCGGCCAGCAGCAGCACCCACGCGGTGCTCGGTCGAGCGACGGACAAACGGCTCGGCGGCGCTGAGGATGCCGCATCGGCCATTTCGATCCGGGTCGGTTCGACAAGGCTCATGTAACACGAATATCCGGAACCGTATTCGTCGCACGAGGGCCTTTGTGCCACCGGATACAGGCCGATCGTCACCGGCAGTCGACAACGGTATGGCGACCGGCGCCGTCCATTGCGGTCACCACGATCTCTATCGCACGAGGACGCCGGGCCCCGTTGCGCGTTGCCGCCCCGCGCGATCGCTCCCGACTCGCGCGCAGCCGGGACAGCTTGATCCGCTGCCGACGGGTGAGCCCGCCCCAGATACCCAAGACCTCGCTGTGCTCCATCGCGTACTCGAGGCAGGATTCGCGTACTTCGCACCGGCCACAAATACGCACCGCGAGCAGCGAGGTCTCGCCGGCCTCGGGGAAGAATTCTTCCGGATCGCTTTGTGCACAGCTCCCGCTTCCCGCCCACTCCCCCGCATCGCGCTCGAGCAGCTGTGCCGCCCGATCTAACACCACCGAAGGTCTCATATCCGTAGAATCGAATATCGCCATTCTCCGCATCGAGAGCCGAATGGCACACCTCGGTAGGGCCGAAACTCCTCCGGTTTCATGTCCGTGATATTCGTCATGCCGGTCAGGACTTACGTCCCACGCCTCCGCTGCCCGCAGTCCGGTCCAGTAGAGCCGAATTGCTCTGCCCGACAAGCGGATCAGGCGCTACCTTCGCGAGTGGACTGCACACTGAACCGTTCCGGAGGCCGACGGGCACCACGACTCGAGGGATACCGACAGGATGTTCGCGAACTGCACCACCCCACAACGGATCTGGACGACCTACCGCGACCGCGGTCTGCCGGTTTCCCTACTCGGCTCCCATCCCTGTCTGCTCACCGACGACCGGTTCGGCATGGTCACCATGCCGCGAGTACTCGGGTACGAGGTATCCACGGCCGTACACACCGCGCCGGTCATGTTGCACACCAAGTCGAATCGCGTCGGGTTCCTCGTCCGCTACCCGGCCGACAGCCTCGATCCGGACCTCGTGCGGCGATTGGACGAACTCGGCGTCACGATCGTGGCACGCGGCAGCCGGATCATGCTTCCGCATTCGGATCGGCAGCTCGGCTGGTCACCGGTGTGGGTGGTCGAACCGGGTTACGTCACAACCCTTCCGATTCAGGCCGTCGTGCTCGACGCGGTATGTGCGGTGGCCGGCGGCGTGCCGACCGCGCCTCCCAGCCACGCCTCGACCTGAGCTTCGGCCGCGGCAACCGGGCACACGCACGGCTGCCGCTGTGCCGCAGCTGATCTGACTACTCATGCCGTTCCGAAGCGGGACAGTCTGTCGGCCAGCTCGCTACCCCAACGCTCGGCCCGAGCGGACTCGTCGCCGACCAGCGGCCCCACGCGGGAGACGACCAGGAAGCTTTCTCGCCCGAGCACATCACAGGCGTGCCCTTGCAGTCGCTTCACGATCCGTCGCGCCGCGGACCCGGTGAAGATGCTTCTGCCTGCGACGGTGTCGAACGCCGCGGCACGGACGTTCAGCCGCGCGGGCAGCGCATCGAGCCACTCCCGCACACCGGTCACGGATCGGACTGCACCATGGGCCTCCGCTTGACGACGTGATGTCGGTGTAGACAGACCCGCATTGTGCGTAGGCGCCCCCACCAGCAAGAGATCGACGTCGTCGAGTGCGGGCATGGTGTGCGCACCGACCACCGTGACGCTGCCGCCATGCGCACGAATCCCCTCGGCGACGGACTCCGCGATGTGCGCGGTGTTCCCGAAACAAGACTCGACGACAATCAATACATTCATGCCGCGCCCTTCGGCACTACCGGTATCGCGTATTTCGACGGCAATGGAATTCGTCAATGTCGTACCTCCTGCATATCTATGACGGGCGCTATCGGGGCAGGGTCACCCACCAGCCTTTGAATTGATCGAATTCTTTCGAGGCCCATCCGGCAGCCTCGGAAAAAGAGGACAGTTGGCTGGTGATGGTGAACTGCACCAGATACTGACAACCGCTATCGCCTATGACGATGTATCGGGTGTCGGCCCGCAGTCGTAGCGAGTCGACGACATAGATGCCCGCGATGAGGCAGGACGGATAACCCTCGTACCGCGTTTCCTCGACATAGATTTCATCCCAGCCGGGCAGTCGGCGTGCGTCGAATACGGCGTGCGTGAGCAGCTCGATGTGATCGGCACCAGGAGTCAATCGGATGAGGACGAGCACCGCGTTGTCGACCCAGCCGTAGCCTTCGATCGGCGGCCGAGCCCAGATCGCATAGACATCGCGGAAATATCCGCGATCCACCTGCGTCCAGGGTGACGGAGGGACGATCGACACCGTCGGTACACCGGTCGAACCCGGCCGCAGCTGCTCATATCTCACTCCGCAGGCAGCCAAGTAGGTCGCGAGACCCGCTCCGGCGTCCCGCTCGTGCGGTGTCGACCAGTGACCGTTCATCGCATACTGCCGGACGGCCGCAGCTCCAGGGCGAGCACCGCCGCCTGACTTCGTCGCTCGACCCCCAGTTTGGTCAGCAGGCGCGACACGTAGTTCCTGATCGTTTTTTCCGCCAACGACATTCGTTCCGCTATTTGGCGATTCGACAGTCCTTCACCGAGCAGCTCGAGCAGCGTGCGCTCCTGAGCGGTGAGCTGCGCGAAGGGACCGCGCCGCGCGGCCCCGTCCGCCCGCAGCTTGGACATGAGCGCGGCGGCGGCGCGGTTGTCGAGCAACGATTTGCCCGACCCGACCTCACGAATGGCGTCGACCAACTCCACCGTGCCGATGTCCTTGATGACGTAACCGCTGACTCCCGCCCGGATGGCGTTCAGCATCGACTTCTCATCGATGAACGCGGTGAGGATCAGCAACTGGGCGCCCAATCCGTGACTCTGTAGTTCACGGCACAGCGCTATCCCGTCACCGTCGGGCAGCCTGATTTCGAGCACGACCACGTCAGGACGCAGCCGCAGGATGTCTTCGATGGCCCGGGACACCGTCTCCGCCTCACCGACCAACTCGAGATCGGGTTCGGCTCCGATCAGGTCGGCAATCCCGCGCCGGACGATGTGATGCCCATCGACCAGGAACACTCTAGTCACGCCAACCAACCCCTCCAGCAGAACTTCCGGCGGGCGGCACTGCGCCCGATGCACAGCTCGGACAACAGGTCTCGCGTTCGCGCCGGATTCGGCACAGATCCCATCCGAGCTGATCGAGTCATGAGCGCACGAGCCGCCGACTCTACTTTGCGGCCCAATGTATCGGAATCGGTCGGATCATCCTGCGGGCAAAGGTCACCATGTTATCCGACCAATGGGCGATGTATTTCATGACTTTTGTCCCGCCCGGGCCGGACATCGCCGTTCCGGGGACAGACCGTCTATCGAGGTGATCGGTCGCGCCGAATAATCGGCACACAGGACAGTGGTCACAAAGTATCCGGACACGATGTCCCGGCGTCCGGTGACTCCGGACTTCTATTCAAGGAACAGTCGCAATGGTTCGATTGTCACTCGGCATCAGTTCTCGGAAATACATTCGAGAATTCCAACGATCGTCCGTGATGCCGTACCGGCTATGCGAAATCTCGGTATCGCCTAGCAGTCGAATGATCGAACCAAAGGAGAACGAATGTCCGCGAGACATGGCTTTGCGCGAATGGGAATCGTGTCTGTCGTAGCAACGGCAGGAATTGCATCGGGCCAGTGCTTCGCTTCGGCCGAACCGGTGGCTCAGGTTGCCAATCCCCTCCTTCGTACCGCCGCAGCGGACGTCGCCCAGCCCGTCGTCGCCCCCTGGGACAACGTCGGCCAGGGCCGGGGCACCGATTTCGAACCGGGAACAAATGGGGTCTTGAGCGACATCATCATCAAACCCGAATACTTTCCACTGGTAGATCAGCGTCGGCGGGAACTGTTGTCCGCGGCCACACTCGACGGCGCGGCCGACGGTGCGGCGATCGGCGGGATCGGCGGCGCGGCCGCCGGCGCGACCGTAGGGGCGATCACCGGACTCGGCACCGGTCTGGCGGCCGTTCCGATCGGCGCCGGCATCGGCGCCGGTGCCGGTCTGGTGATCGGCGGCGTCGGTGCCGCCACGATCGGCACACTCACCGGAATGGCACTCGGTTGCGTCGTCGGGCTGCCGGCCCTGATCGTCGGGTGCATCCCGGGCGCGGTGATCGGTGGCATCGTCGGCGGTGTGGCCGGAACTATCGCGGGAGCCGTCGTCGGACCACTGGCCGGCACCGCTATCGGCGCAGGCGCCGGTGCGGGCGTCGCGACCGCCGTGGGTCTGGGCACCGCGGCCATCGCCACTCCGGTCGGGGCGGCGATCGGCGCAGGCCTCGGCGCCGCGATCGGTGCGGCGACCGCCGCCTCGCAAGCCAATCAGGGTCTCGCTCAGCAGAACCTGAACGACCTCGAAGGGTTCGCGTACACGCAGCGCCAGGACGCCGCGGCACCGGTCGCGGCCGCAGTCGAGCCGGTGGCCAGGCAGCTACAACAAGGCCTGACCGATGTCAGCGCGGCGATCAATTCCGTCACCGAACAGTTCCAGCTGGTGCGGTAGCCGAGGCGGCGCGGTGCTCACCCAGAGCTGGACAGTGAGCACCGCTCTGCCGTCGGCGGGGCCGGCAGCCGGGCGGGGCGCAGCAAACCGCGGACACACCTCGGCGCACGAATTCAGGGGCGAACAATGGTTACCGCGGTCTGCGGCAGCCCGAGCGACTCCCCGATTTTCGCCGACCATGCGGCGATCTCGGCCCAGTCGCGCAAGTCCCCGTACCGCGTGCCGCCGAGGAGCCGATAGATCGTGCGGGCCTTGAAGTCGACCCCGGCCCGTTCGTAGTGACCGGCGAAAGCGTGATAGTCCTCGGGTGCGACCAATGCGCGCAGTGCGGCGATTTCCTTGGGCACCTTCCGGCCCAGCCGCCGGCCTATCGGCCCGACGAGCGCGGGCCCGAGACCGACGCTGAACAGCCAGACCCGTTTCTTGGCAAGGATATCCGCGTGCGCGCGGATGAACGATGCTGCCGGCGGGAGGAATTCACGATGATGAATCGCACTACCCAGGATGATCGCGTCGAACCCGGTGAGCTGCGGAGCGTGGTTGACGCCCGCGACGACGACCTCGGCGCCTCGCGCAGTCAGGTCCTGCCCGAAGTATTCCGCAATGTCGCGGGTGGACCCTTGGGCCGTAGCGAATATCACTGCGATGCGAGCACTCGGCGTTCCCATGTCATTCATGCTGGCTTCACCCGGCGGTTCTCGACAGAGGCGTACGGCCCACAGGGTCAGGACGGAAAGTCCCCGGCTGATGGACCATTCCCTCTTTTCCTACGACGCGAAGTTTGCCTATCGTGAAAACATCGATCCACACCGGCGTTCATTTCATTGCCGCTACCGGCACAGACATCAGCCAGGGGGAGGTGACCGATGCGCTCCATCCAACTGCGTTACAACTTCCGCTGCTATCCGGACGAGTCGCAGCAGGCCGCGCTCGCACGGGCTTTCGGTTGTGCGCGAGTGGTTTACAACGACGCCCTGGACGCGCGCCAACGCGCCGGCGCTGCCGGTCATTGGATACCGGACGCGGAGCTGTCCCGACGGCTGACGGCGGCCAAGCGAACCGCCGAACGTGCGTGGCTCGCAGACGTATCGGCAGTGGTTCTCCAGCAGGCTCTCGCGGACCTGAACACCGCGTATCGGAACTTCTTCGCCTCGGCGACCGGTCGGCGACTGGGCCCCACCGTCGGACTCCCCAAGTTCCGGTCCCGCCATGACCGGCAGTCCATCAGATTCACCCGCAACGCTCACTTCGCCGTGACCGCGGGAGGTCGGCTACGTCTGCCCAAAATCGGTGCGGTGAAAGTGGTCTGGTCACGGCCGCTGCCCGCCGAACCGACGTCGGTGACGGTGATCAGAGACACCGCAGGTCGTTACTTCGCCTCCTTCGTGGTCGAATCCACCGCCGACCCGCTACCCGAACAATCGGCTCAGGTCGGCATCGCCCGAGGGACGGGCACAGTAGCGGTGCTGAGCAACGGCGCCACAATCGCCCCTCCGGAATTCCTCCGGCGGTCGCAACGCAGACTGGACCGGGCGCGGCGAACACTGTCCAGAAAGCAGCCGGGCAGCAAGAATCAGCTCGAGGCTCGGCTCGCGGTCGCCAAAGCCCTTGCGGCACTGAACGACACCCGGCGCGACTGGGCGCACAAGCAGTCGACAGCGATCATCCGCGAAAACCAAGCGGTGTATATCGAAGGACTGCCCTACCGCGCCAAGGCTCCGTCGCGCCGGACCCGCTCGACCGACGACGACAGCTGGACCGTCCTCACCCGGATGCTCGATCAGAAGGCCGCTCGCTATGGACGGCGCTTCGGCAAAGTTTCGCCATCACCCGTGCCCGGTCCGCATCACCCCGACCGTGCCGCCCGCACAATTCTCGCCGCCGGGCAGGCGGAGAGCAGAAACGCCTGTGGAGCCGACAAGAGGCCAGGACCCGTCCCGGCACTCGGCCACGAAACAGGAACCCGCCGTAGGCGTTACCCACGCCAGACGGAATCGTCCTTGCCTGCCGGGGCAAGGCACGAGGATGCCAAGACACGCACACCAACCCACCGGTGACGTCGTTGCCGCGGAGCACTCCCCGAACGCCGAACGGGTCCACCACTTCGTCGATGGCGCGGCCGCGAAGAAGGGTCCGACGGCCTTCGAAGCGAGGACCTCGGCTGCGCGTTGGATCGCATTCGGCCGCCGAACGGCCCTGATCGCACCGATCGAGGGTCTTTGGCCCTCGAACCAAGGGCACTATTCACATTTCCCGAGCGCGCCGCGTGCGTAAGGCTCGAAGGCGAAGGGAGAGTTCGAGCATGATCAGTGTGTTCTTGGTCGACGATCACGAAATAGTGCGGCACGGCGTGGGCGATCTCATCGGTCAACAGCCCGACATGGAAGTCGGCGGCGAGGCGGGAACCTACGCCCAGGCCCTCGCTCGGATTCCGGCGCAGCGACCCGATGTGGTCGTTCTGGATGTGCGCCTGCCGGACGGCAACGGCATCGAGCTGTGCCGCGAACTCCTGTCCGCGGATCCCGAACTCCGTTGCCTCATCCTCACTTCCTTCACCGACGAGCAAGCGATGTTGGATGCGATCTTGGCAGGCGCGGGCGGCTACGTCGTGAAGGACATCAAAGGCTTCGAACTCATCAGCGCGATCCGCGACGTGGGTTCGGGCAAATCGCTACTCGACAACCGCGCCGCGGCCACCTTGATGGCGAAACTCCGCACGGATGCCGAAGAACGATCCGGGCCGCTCGCGGACCTGACCGAGCAGGAACTGGCTCTGCTGTCGCTGCTCGGCGAGGGGCTGACCAACCGGCAGATAGCCGGCCGCATGTTCCTGGCCGAGAAGACGGTGAAGAACTATGTCTCACGGCTTTTGACCAAGCTCGGATTCGAACGGCGTACGCAGGCGGCCGTACTCGCCTCGCAGCTGAACGTCCGAGACAAGAACCCAGGCTGATCACTCGAGCCCCGACCGCGAAGGAGCCAGACCGTGCCGATGCGGTTCACCGAGCCGGCGACGAGCGGGTTGCCTCCGGTCACCGAGACGCTGTCCCAGCTCCGACTACACGAACTGCTCGAAGAGGTGCAAGAGCGCATCGCGCAGATCGTCGATACGCGAGATCGGATGGATCGGCTCATCGAAGCGATGCTGATCGTCACCTCGGGACTCGATATCGATGACACGCTCCGTTCGATCGTGCACGCGGCCCTGGAGTTGATGGACGCCCGTTACGGCGCGCTCGGCGTGCTCGAATCCGATCAGCCCGCCGCCAGGCTCACCGAATTCGTCTACGAAGGCATAGACGATCGCACCCGCGTCATGATCGGTGATCTGCCGCATGGGCATGGCGTACTCGGACTGCTGATCAAACAACCGAGACCGATCCGGCTCGCCGATCTTTCCGAACATCCCGCCTCGGTCGGTTTCCCCGCGAATCATCCGCCGATGCGGTCCTTCCTCGGCGTACCGATCCAGGTGCGCAACGAAGTATTCGGAAACCTGTATCTCACCGAGAAAGTGGGTGGCGGTGAGTTCACCGAAGACGATGAAGTCGTCGTACAGGCGCTGGCCGCCGCGGCCGGCATCGCCATCGCGAACTCGCGGCTTTACGAAGAAACTCGGATACGACAGCAGTGGCTGGAAGCCACGCGTGACGTGGCCACCGAACTCCTCTCGGGCGGCGCGAATCACGAAGTGCTGACACTGGTCACCGAACGCACGCTCGCGCTCACCGAATCGGCGTGCACCCTCTTGGCTTTGGCGGGCGACTCGAGCACAGTCGCGGAGGAGACCGAGCTCGTCGTGGTCGCCGCGGCGGGCAGCTGCGCCCAGCGGCTGATCGGCCGACGCGAACCCGTGCAGGCGACGGCGCTCGGCCGGTCCTTTCGCGAAGGCCTGGCGGTCGCCGTCGACACCCTGAGTGGTGAGACGACGCTCGGCGACGGGACGAAACTCGGCCCGGCACTCATTCTTCCGCTGCACGCCGGCCACGCGGTCGTCGGCGTACTGGCGACGATACGACCCGGCGGCGCACCGCAATTGGACACCGCCGCCCGGTCGATGATGGCGGCCATCGCCGATCAAGCAGCGCTCGCGCTGCAGCTTGCGGATACGCAACGGCGCATGCGGGAACTCGACATCTTGTCCGACCGCGATCGGATCGCCCGCGACCTGCACGATCAAGTCATCCAACGCCTGTTCGCCGTCGGACTCTCGCTGCAGAACACGATCCGGCGCACCGATTCGGCGGATACCCAGACACGCCTCGCGGAAAGCGTCGACGATATCCAGACGATCGTGCACGATATCCGGCACTCGATCTTCGACCTGCAGACCAATACGGCCGCTGATTCGTCCACCTATCGAAAACGGCTGCACAGCATCGTCTCGGATATGACCAAGGACACCGGGATACGGACGAGAGTGCATTTGGCCGGACCTGTCACCGTCCTCACACCGCCGTTGTCCGATGATGTCGAAGCCGTGCTGCGCGAGGCGATCAGCAATGCGGTACGGCACGCGTCGGCCACGACGATTTCGGTGGAACTCGGCGTGCGCGACGATATCACCGTCGAGGTCACCGACGACGGAATCGGTCTACCCGCCGAGATCACGCATCGCAGTGGGCTGGCGAACCTCGCGGCGCGGGCCGAAAAGCACGGGGGCAGTTGCCGACTGGAGCGGCGAGCCGAAGGGGGCACGACCCTGCGGTGGGCCGCGCCTTTGCCGCCGCCGACCCGCACGGTGCGATAGGACATTTCCCGGCTTCGGCCGAGGAAATTTCCCATAAATAAAGGCCTTTCGCCCCTGGACCGAAACTGCCGCTCCGATGCCGCAATTTTTCGTGGACCGCTCATTTCGAGTCGGTTCGGCATTGTCGAATCCGCCCGCTTGTCGAATATCGCGACGCAGGTGAAGGTGAATCCGCATCGCAGCAAGCGATGCGATTGCGCATTCCGCGCCCTACACCGACAGAGGGGTATCGATGAGCAAAAACGCTTCCAGGATCAGACGCATTCTCGGCATCACCGGGTTCGCGGCAGTGCTGATCACGTCGGCTATGTCCACCGCGAACGCGACACCTACCCCGCAATATCCGCTGGACGCCCGGCTGGGCACGCTCTGGTCGTCCGAGCCGGAGCCGAGCCGAGACAAGCGCGACCCGGACCCCGCATTGCCCTACATCGATGTGCCGGCCGACTATGTCTACAACCCGACCCTGGAACCGGTTGCCCGACATGACTTCTGCACCTCGTCGTTCGATCAGTTCGGCAGCGCGAACTTCGAGGGCCCGTGCGCACGGCACGACATGTGCTACGACGTGGTCGACGCGCGGCGAGCCGAAGGGTGGCGCGAGACCGGCTACGGCCCGTGTAACGCGGCGTTCTACCAAGAACTTCTGGTCAATTGCCGGAACGCGTACTCCGATATCCAATCCAACGCCTTCTCGCTGTGCCACCGCGCCGCCTCCGTGTACGCGTACATGACCGAAGCGACACACTGGGGTCAGAACTGATCGCCGCCCCGAACCGATCAATCACGTCGCATCGGGGACAGACGCAGTGCCGTAGTCATTCCTAGACGGTAAGCGAGACCCATCCGACTACGTGGATTGAGCCGGCTCTCTTTGCGAATCAGGGCGATCTCGTTCGCAACCGATCGGTCTCGCGGGTAAGCGCGGGCGACCTTCGCCCGGAAGTCCCGAGTCAGTTTCTCGGCACGCAAACCCGCGAGATCGAGCATCGCCCCCTGGCTGACGTAGGTCGCCAGCGCTCCGTCGCGATCACTCGTCAGATCCGGCATGAAATGCGCCGTGATCGCATCGGCCAATGCAACGGCTGACCGCTCCGGCAGCCCCACGACGTGCGCACAGGAACGCGCACGGGCGGCGCTTCGCAACGTGAAATCCTCCCCTGGGACCGGTTGCTCGATTCCGTGATCGTGCAGCAGCGCCGCCCCGAAGAACAGTTCGGAATCCATGGGCGTAGCGTCGATCGCGCTCAGAGCGCTGCCGAATATCCAGGTTCGGTACGAGTGCGCGGATACCGTCGGACTCTGCTCGGCGCACGCTTTCATGACCTCACGAGCGAATTTACTGTCCGGCGGTCGAAAGTCGACAGTTTCCAGCGTGCTTGCGTCGTTGGACGCTCCCCGAATCGCGAGCCGCATTCGACCCGACAGAGCGGTTGCCATCATCTTGGTAGCCGCGCCGAGGAACTGGCGTTGCTCACGCCAGGTCAGCACACCTCGGGTGCGCTCGACCCACCGCAGGCCGCCGAGACGATCGAGGTCAGGCAGAGGCACATGATCACCAGGCATGACGCGATCATGAAGTCAGATGACAATGGCAGCCAGGACAGGTTCATGGCGATCTCAGCCGAATGTAACCAGGGCCTGCGCGGCCATCACGTACGCCCGCGCGCAGGCGGCTTCTGCTCACCGCCAGACAACCAATTCTTCGAGCGGTTTGCGGCGGTCGGCGAGGCGGCGGTCGGGGGCGGCGTCCGGGGCGGCGGGATAGCCGAGGGTGAGGATGCCGGCGAGTGCCACGTCGTCGGGGAACTGGGCGATCTTCGCGAGGGCGTCGAGTTGTTCGGGCGGGGCGGGGCTGTAGAAGCCGGTGGTGAGTCCCGCGTCGATCGCGGCGAGTTGCAGCAGGGTGAACAGCGCGCCGGCGTCGAACCACCAGAACGGTACGGGCCAAGGGATTTCGGTGTTGTCGGCGAGCTTGTCGGGTTCGGTGTAGCGCTCGTGATAGGACGCTTCTCGTATCCCGAGGGCGATGTGCACCGGAGCTTGCGAAATCCACGGTTGATGACCGTGTTCGAGATACCAGGGTTCGGCGACCGCCGCCAATTGCCGGCGCAGTGGCGGATCGGTGATCACCACGAGCCGATGGCCCTGGCTGAAGCCGGCGCTGGGAGCCCGGCGGACAACCCGCACGACTTGCCGCAGCGTCTCCGCAGGCACCGGATCAGGTCGGTAGTGGCGCACCATCCGGCGGCCGCGCAGTACTTCGGTGAATTCCATCGTTCATGCCTTTCGATTCAGGGCGGGTCGCAATTGGAAAATGGGCAGCAGGGCGAGCACGCCCAGCAGGGCGAGCAGGACGAATGCGAGCCGGAAATCGCCTGTGCTGTCCCGTAGTACGCCTACCAGCACGGGAGCCGCCGCGGCACTGCCGTAGCCGACGAAGAACGCCAGCGCACTGATCCGTCCGGCTTCACCGGGATCGCGGCCCACCAGCACCGGCATGGTCAGCACGAGCGTGAAAAGGCCGCCGTGCCCGACGCCGAGGGCGACGATCCACACCCACGTCGCCGTGTCCGGCGCGAGGGCCAGGCCCAGAAAGCCTGCGGCAGTGACGATCATGGTGACCGCGAGGCCGCCACGCTTGTCCTGACGCTCGCCGAGCAGCATCGGCACGGCAGGCATCGCGACGACCTGGATGGCGATCATGACCGTCAGCATGACGCCGGACGCGGACGCGCTGTAGCCCCCACTGTTGTGCAGCAGCGGTGCGACCCAAGCCAATTCGCAGTAGTACAGCGCCGAATTGACCGCCGACAGTATGGTGATCCGCCAGGCCGGACCGCTGCGCCACGGCAGACTCCGAGTCGCCGGACCCGCAAGGGCGGCAACGCCTTCCAGCCCCAGCGCGCCTTTCGCACCGGACCACAGCACCATCCCCGCGACCGCGAGAATCGCCCACGAGGCCAGCGCTGCCGGCCAGGAGCCCAGCAGGTCGGCCAACGGCGCGCTGACACCGGCCGCCACCGCTCCGCCGAGCCCGAGACCGGCGGTGTAGATGCCCGTCACCAGCGTGGCCCGATCGGCGAAACGCGTCTTGACCACGGCAGGCAACAGGGTCTGCGCGATCGCGATACCGGCCCCCACGATCGCCGCACTGCTCAATTGCAGCCAGGTGGATGCGCCGGCCGAGCGGGCTGCCGTGGCGATCGCGATGATCGCGAGCCCGAGCAGCACTCCGCGCTGCAATCCGAAGCGGCGTCCCACATATGCGCCCAGCGGTGCGCACACGCCCATCGCCAGCGTGGGAACGGTGGTCAGCAAGGCCACGCCGGTCGCGGACAGATCCAGGTCGGTCTGGATGCGGTCCACCAGTGGTGAGACGGCCGCGATGGCCGGGCGCAGGTTCGCGGCGGCGGCGAACAACGCGATCGCGGCGGCGCCCAGTGCGGTGCGGGATGCAATCCCTGTCATGAGGTACCCCAGGTTTATCTCGGACATTTTCTATCCGAGTTCTATCACATCTCGGATATATCGTGTCCGAGATCGGTAGGATGGGGTCGTGAAGATGTCGAACGGTGTGGAGTGGGCCCTGCACAGCTGTGTCACGCTCAGCCAGAGCCAGGAGCCGGTACCGGCGGCTCGGCTGGCCGAATTGCACGGCACCCCACCGGCGTACACGGCCAAGCACCTACAGGCTTTGTCCCGAGCGGGCATCGTCCGGTCCACGGCCGGTCAGGTCGGCGGGTACACCCTCACCCGACCGGCCGCGCAGATCAGCGTGCTCGACATCACGCAGGCGATCGACGGAACCGAACCGGCCTACCGCTGCGCGGAGATCCGGCAGCGTGGACCACTGGGCATTCCCGCCGGACAGTGTGTGCGTCCGTGCGCGATCGCCCGCACCATGGCCGCCGCGCAGCAGGCGTGGTCGCGCGCGCTCGCCGGGGTCTCGGTCGCCGACTTGGCCGCGGGCATCGATGACGACAGCGGCGGTACCGCGCTGGCCGATGTGCGGGGCTGGCTGCGCGACACTCGGAGCTGAGGCGGTTCGGTGCTGCGTGGTCGAGTCAGTCGAGCACGTAGCGCTGCAGCACCACCTTGTCGAAATGCTTCGTCTCGGCCAGGCGGAGCTGGATTCGCTTGTCCAGCAAGGGGAACAGCGGGGTACCGCCACCGAGGACCACCGGGGCGACGAACAGCCAGTACTCGTCGACGAGGCCGTGCGGGATCAGCGCGGCGCCGAGCTCCGCCCCGCCGACCTCCATCACCCCGTCGCCCTCGGCCTTCAACTTGCGGACTTCCTCGACCGCGTTCTCCCGCACCAACCTGCTGTTCCACTGGACCTCGGTGAGCGTCCTGGAGAAGACCACCTTCGGCTTGTCCGTCCAGAGCCGGCCGAACTCGCGCTCGATGGGCGACGCATCCGCGGGAACGTGCGGCCAGTATTCGGCCATCAACTCGTACAGGCGACGGCCGTGCAGCGAGATCTCGATCTCGCGATACCGGTCGTTGTGGAACTGGTGCAGTTCGTCGTCGGGCTCCGACCAGTCGATTTTGCCGTCCCGGTCGTTGACGAAACCGTCCAGGGAGACGGTGAACGAATAGATCAGTTTTCGCATGACTGAACAGACCTCCCGGACGCACGAAACTCATCGGACAGGACAAAACAAAGTATGCGCTGACGGTCAGATCCCTTGTCGAAGTGGCCAAACTTGTTGAATATCAAACTATTCCGACCGTGCAGTTCTTATCATGGTCGGGTGAGCTTTCCCGGGTCGATCGTGCGGGCGTTGCAGGTGGAGCCGGGAAAAGTCGTGGTCGAGCACGGTGCGCGCACCGTCACCAGGGGGCAGTTGCTCACGATGATGGGCACCGTCGCGGGCGGGCTGCGGGAACGGGGGCTCGGTCCTGGTCGCGGCGTGGCGATGCGGGTGGATGTCAGCGCCGAATCGCTGGCCGCGTATCTGGCGGCCTATACCCTCGGCTGCCGCGTCGTCGGGGTGCGGCCGGGGCTCAGTGCGCGGCAGCTGCAGCATGTGCTGAGCAACGGGGTGGACGCGGTCTTGGATGACGAGCAGGTGCGCGCGCTGCTGGCGGGCCCGGCGCAGCCGGTGACGGTCGAGGCGCGTTCGGGTGACATCGCCCGTGTCGCGTATACCAGCGGCACCACCGGCCTGCCGAAGGGGTGCGCGCAGACCTATCGGGCGATGTCCGCGCATTGGTCGTGGGGCAAGCCGACGTGGAGCCCGGAGACGGCCGCACTCGCCGCCTGCGCCGAGCGCTACCTGCTGTTCGGTACACTGGCCAGTGCGGTGGTACAGGACTATCTCGCGCTGTGCCTGCTGGCCGGCGGCACCGCGGTTATCCCGGAACCTGTTGGCACAGAACTTTTTCCAGAGGTCATCGAGCGCCTGCGGATCACCGCCACGATCATGAACGTGCCCCGCCTCTACCAGATGCTGGACGCACTGCGCGCCACCCCGACGGACACGAGCAGCCTGCGCGCCATGGTGGTGGCGGGCTCGCCGCTGGCCCCGCATCGGCTCGCGGACGCGGTGCGGATGCTCGGTCCGGTGGTGCATCAGGCCTACGGGCAGACCGAGACCGGTGGCTTGACCGCATTGACGCCCGCCGAAATCGACAGCGGCGTACTCGCTTCGGTCGGTCGCCCGCTACCCGGCGTCGCGGTGGACATCCGGGACGGCGAAATCTATGTCCGCAACGAGTACATGATGTCCGAGTACCTCGGTGACCCGGCAGAAACCGCCGATGTCCTCGTAGACGGCTGGGTACGCACCCGAGACCTGGGTTATCTCGCGGACGGCTACCTCTACCTGACCGGCCGGGCACGCGACGTGATCATCGTGGACGCGCTGCCGGTGTACGCGGGTCCGATCGAACGACTGCTGGCCGGGCACCCGGATATCGACCAGGCCTACGTCGTCGGCGCGCCGGACGAGCGCCGCGGTGAAGCGGTGCACGCCTTCGTGGTACCGCGTCCGGGCCGTACGCCGGACTCGATCGCACTGTCGGCCCTGGTGCGCGCCGAACTCGGGGAATCGAGTGTGCCGCAGTCCTACACGGTGGTGCCGCAAGCCCCGACGGCGGCGAGCGGGAAGCCGGACAAGAAGGCCTTGCTGGAGCTGTATCCACGGTAACGCCAGACATTTTGGAGGAGACGTTGTCCGAACTCGACTACCTGATCATCGGCGCGGGACCGGCGGGTCTCCAAATGGGTCACCACCTACAGCAGGCGGGCCGCGACTATCTGATCGTTGAGGGCGGGCCCGCCGCGGGCACGTTCTTCACCAGGTATCCCCGGCACCGCCGGCTCATCTCGATCAACAAGGTGCACACGGGCTGGGACGATCCGGAGCTGAATCTGCGCATGGACTGGAATTCGCTGCTGCCGGGCCCGCTGTTCAAGGACTACTCGCGACGCTTCTTTCCGGACGCCGACGATATGGTCCGCTATCTCCGTGATTACGCTGTGCGACAAGGCTTGTCGATCCGCTACGACACCCGGGTGGAACGGATCAGCCGACCGGATCTGTTCGAGGTCGTCGATCAGCACGGCGAGGTGCTGCGCGCCCACCGGCTGATCGTGGCCACCGGCGTCTCGAAACCCTATGTACCCGATATCCCTGGTATCGAGACGGCCGAACTGTACAGCGAAGTATCGGTCGACCCGGCGGATTTCACCGATCAGCGGGTGCTGATCATCGGAAAAGGCAACTCGGCCTTCGAGACCGCCGACAACCTCGCCGAGACCACCGCGCTGATCCATGTCGCCGGACCGCATTCGGTGCGGCTGGCCTGGCAGACCCACTTCGTCGGCCATCTGCGCGCGGTCAACAACAACTTCCTCGATACCTATCAGCTCAAGTCGCAGAACGCGATCCTGGACGGCAACGTGGTCGATATCGCGCGGCAGTCGGACGGGTCGTATCTGGTGACGGTGAGCTTCTCCCGGGCCGACGAGGTCACCAAGGGCATCCGCTACGACCGGGTGATCGTGGCGACCGGATTCCGTTTCGACGCTTCGATCTTCGCCCCGGAGTGCAGGCCGGAATTGGCGATCAACGATCGCTTCCCGGCCCAGACCCCGGCGTGGGAGTCGACCACGGTGCCGGGGCTGTACTTCGCGGGCACGATCACGCAGGAGCGTGATTTCAAGCAGTCCACCAGCGGCTTCATCCACGGGTTCCGTTATGGGACAAGGGCATTGCACCGAATTCTGGAACAGCGACACCATCAGCGGGTCTGGCCGCACCGCGAACTCGGCACGGCCGCGGCCGACATCGGCGAGGCGATCCTCGAGCGGGTGAACCGGACCTCGGCGCTGTGGCAGATGTTCGGCTTCCTCGGCGATCTGGTCACGGTCGGGCCCGACGCGCAGGCGCGGTACTGGACGGAACTACCGGTCGACTACCTCGGAACCGCCATCGCGGCAGGAGACTTCGGCCAGGTGGAGACCTACTTGGTGATCACCCTCGAGTACGGCAAGGATCACGACCGCTTCGACCCGTTCGACATCAACGCGCGGCGCATCGCCCAGTCCGACGCCGAACACGCCCTCGACGGCCGGTATCTGCACCCGGTCCTCCGGCAGTACCGCGACGGGTGCTGGATCGCCGAGCATCACATCACGGAGAACCTCGAAAACGAGTGGACGCACGAAACGGTGCACCGCAAGCCGCTGCTCGACTTCTTGGCGACCGCGCTGCCCGCCCCGGAGCCCACCCGGTGACCTGCCCACCGGCCGCGCTCGAGCAGCGGGCGAGGGAGCTGCTCGAGCCCGCGCACTACGACTTCTTCGCCGGCGGGGCGGGCGAGGAGATCGCGCTGGCCGACAACGAGCAGGCCTTCCGCCGCCTCGCGCTGCTGCCGCGGGTGTTGCGAGATACCAGCGGCCGGTCCATCACGACGACCCTACTCGGCGATCCGAGCACGATGCCGGTGTTCGTCTCGCCCACCGCGTTTCATCGCCTGGCCCACCCAGAGGGGGAACGCGCGACCGCCAGGGCGGTCGCCGCGGCCGGACTCGTGCTGATCGCCAGCATGGCCGCGACCGTGGCCATCGGCGAGATCACTGCCGCGGCCCGCGAGATCTACCGGGACGCACGGGTGTGGTTCCAGCTGTACCTGCAGCCCGAGCCGGAGGTGACCACCGAACTCGTGCGACGAGCGGAGCGCGCCGGCTGTACAGCACTGGTGGTGACGGTCGACTCCCCCGCCCTGGGGCGGCGCACCAGAGACGATCGCAACGGCTTTCACGATCTGCCCGCCGGGCTCTGTGCCGAGAACATGCGCGGCCTGCCCGGCACGACCGGAAACGGGCTCCGGCGTATCGCGATGTCGCCCACCTTCACCTGGGACCACCTGGAGTGGCTGCGCGAGGTGACGGCACTTCCGTTGGTGCTCAAAGGGATCATGCACCCCGAAGACGCGCGGCTGGCGATCGAATTCGGCGCCGACGCGATCCTGGTGTCCAATCACGGTGGACGCCAACTCGATGCCGCACCCGCGACGTTGGACGCCCTGCCCGCGATCGCGGCCGGTGTGGCCGATCGGATCCCGATCTTTCTGGACGGAGGCGTGCGCCGCGGCTCGGATGTCGTGCTGGCGCTCGCACTGGGCGCGCGGGCAGTGGGCCTCGGGCGACCGGTGCTGTGGGGCTTGACCGTCGGCGGCGACAAGGGCGTCGCGGAAGTGCTGGACACCCTGCGCACGGAGGTCGAGCAGACGTTGACCCTCTGCGGCGTGGCGGCGCTGTCCGAACTGGACACCGACCTGGTGACGATCCGAGGGGCGGCGGCGCGGTGCTGAGGCGAACGAGGCTGCTACTCGCGACGACCGGCGCACTCTGGGCAGTATCCCGTTGGCTGCCCCAGGCGGTGGTGGCCCTACGGGTCTGGATCTTCGCGAAAGTCAACGGCGGCAACGAGATCACGCTACCCGGCGAGCGCGGCGGCCCGGAGTTGTTCCAGCGCCTGTACGAGCATCCGGCGGCCAACGGTCGCAGCAGAGGAGCGGCTCTCTCGGATCTGTTCTGGTATTGGCTGGCACCGGGGCCCGAAGTACATCAGGAACATTTGGAGGACGGCCCCCGCTACGCCGAAGCGGCACGCACCACCAGGGCCGTGCTCTCCCTGCCGACCGCCGAGATCGAGCAGCTCGCCGCACGCTGCGCCCGCCGGATACTCGCCGAGCTACCCACCGGCCCGGTGACACTGGTGCGGCTGCGCGACCTGATGATGCCGATCTGGGCGGAGTTCTTCTACGAGTTGGTCTTTCGTGAGCCGTGCCCGCGGGCGGCCCGGGATCTCATCGTCGGCAATGCCGACGATGTGGTGACGTCGCTGAAATGCACCGGGCTGCGGCATATGCGCAGGCGCGACCGCCTCACCCGCTACCTGCTCGTCCGGATAGAGGCGGGCGAGGTGCCGCATCGACTGCCCGCCCTGTTCAGCCCGCGCGAGCACGCCTGTTACCTGCAGGGCGCGTTCTTCAACACCGCCGTCGTCCAGATGTCGGAGGGCATGGCGCATCTGCTGCTCGCCATCGCCCGGCACCAGGGCGTGCAGCGCCGCATCCTGGCCGAACCCGCCAGCTCGTACCTGGAGCACGTGCTGGACGAAACCTTGCGTCAGTTTCCGCTTTTCGGCATCGCGCACCGGATCACCACCGGCGATATCGCGGTGGGCGACGGGAACACGATCCCCGCGGGCACGGTGCTGTGCTTCAACTATCAGCAGTTCGAGCGCACCGGTCACCTCGACCCCGACCGCTTCGACCCCGATCGGTGGATCACGCACCGCGCCAAGGACACCCACCACATCCCGTTCGGCGTCGCCGCCAATCGCCCGTGCCCGGCCTGGCGGCTGTCACCGATCGCGATGCGCGCGGTCGCGCGCACGGTGCTGGACGGCTACCGCCTGCACTCGTCGGTCTCGCACACCCGCTCCATCCCGCACCGTGCCCCGTGCCTGCTGCTGGCCGCCGACCGGCCGCCGTCACCGATCGTGTTGCGCACCATGCTGACCGGGCTGCGGGCGCGTGATCGGTTCGAGGACGTCTGGCGCGGCCTCACCCAGCTCGTGCTCGGCACCTGGATGGTGCTCGACGCCCGCCGCCTACGCCCCTGCGCCCGGTACTTCGCCGATCTCGACGCGCAGGAGGCGCGGGCCTGCCCGGTCCGCAGCGGACACGTCACCGACTGAACGAGCGATCGCCACACCGGACCGGCACGTCGCGTCGACTCAGTCCCAGCGATCGATGGTGTAGCGCGTGCGGATTCCGGCGCTGGTAACCCGGAAGGTATGCCCGAGGCTGCCGCCTTTCGACATCAGCAGTCCGCAGACCTCGGCGTCGTTCTTGCCGGCCACCACGGCCTGTTGCGCGTGCGCCGCCAAAGTCTGCCGAATTTCGTGCAATTCGCTCTTGAGGAACTCCGGGAAGAATCCTGCGCCGTTGGTGTAGCCGGTATCGGTGGCGCCCGCGAGGGCGAACAGCACGGATTGTTCGCGCGCCGTACGGTCGTCCTCGACGTACCAGGTGGCGGGGTGCGCGACCACGGCGGTCACGTCACGGTGCTCACCGGGGCGCAGTCCCCACTGCTTCGGTGGGGAACCGTTCACGTAGACGTACCAGGTCACCGGGTTGCGACGGTCGGGCGAATCCCACTGCACGATCGGCGGCGCGGCCGGGTCCGCCGCGGTCACCATCGCACCGTAACTGGTTGCCGAACCGGGCACTTCGTACTCGATCCGATCCGCGTCCGGCAGCACGGTGCGCGCGAACTTCGTCCAGGTGAGCACCACCGGGCCGACGTCGAGATCGGCTCCGCCCCTGCGCTTCTCAGCGGGTACGAGATGCCCGAAAACCCCACCGGAACGATGGGTCTGCGCCGTCCGCGCCCAAATCGGGCGCACATCGGCGAGTTTCGCGAAACGACGAGCCAGCGATCCGGCGGCTTCGAGTTCGCCGATGACCTTTTCGGCGCGCGCGATCATCGCCGCCGTCGGGGCCGCGGTGGGCCTGCGGTACTGCAGCGGGTTCATCTTTTCCGCGAACCGCCGCTGGACGCTCTCGTACGGCAGATCCGCCGCGAGATCGCTGAGCAGCGTGCCGGTCATGCCGCTCCTGACGTGGCAGAACCCCGCCGGTGCGGTCGCGGCGGCGAGCCAGACCAGATTGTCGCGCTGCCGTTGCGCGGCCGCGCCGTGCCCCCGGACCGCGCCGAGTTGCTTGTGCACTGTCGAAAGCCATTGACCGGCACCGAGTATCGCGTCCGAGCGGTAGAGCTGTTCGGTGCGCAGCAGTGCCACTGCCTTTTTCACGATCGGAGCCGGGAACTCGACGAGGGCGCGTCCGAGTGTTTCCCGGTCGGCGTTCTTCGCCGCGACATACTGACCGGTCGAGGCGAGCGCCGTCGGCCGATGCAGCAGGTGCTCAGCGGGTGTGAGCGCGAGATGAGTCCACGAACCGCGCTCGGCACAGCCCCAATTCGCCGCGCTGGACCGGAACAGCGATGTGATCGGCCTGCGCTCGACCGCATCGGCGAGCGCGGCCACGGCGCGGGCATAGCTCGGCGGAATATCGTGCGTCGACCACAGCACGGATTTCGCGGTTCCGTCCGAATCGACGCAGACCAATCCGCCGTATCGGCGCAGGAACGCCCGGCAGGTGCCGCAGTTGTTCGCCGTGGCGAGTTCCGGGGTGAGCGCGTCGAGGAACACGTCGAACAGATCACCGGTGTCGACCGTGAACAGCGCGGCGTTCTCGGCGGTTTTCGCTGCGAACGTCCGCCGCACCCCGTCCAGGAATTCGTCGTACCGATCATCGATGGGCGGTTCGGCACCCACCGGGGCTTGCGTTGTCATAATGTCTCGAGACTAGCGGCCCAAGCGCCGGACACCCCACGGAATTTCGGCGTCAGGGCAGCAGTAGGCCTGATTCCGCGTCGTACAGCAGCACCCGATCGGCCTGCGGAACGACCCAGCCTTCGGTACCCGGCTCCGGCTCCGCCGCCTCCGGCACCGTCACGCCCACGGTGTACCCGTCCCCGGTCACGGTGACCAGTGCGGTCGCACCGAGGTGCTCGACCGTCGACACCTGACCGTGCAGTGCCCCCGCCACCGCGGTGCCGGAGAACTCGAGGTACTCGGGCCGCGCGCCCCAGATGACCGAATCGGCCAACCCGACCGACTCACCCGGAATCAGGTTCATCGGCGTGGACCCGATGAAGTTGGCCACGAAAGTGTCGGCGGGCCTGCGGAATACCTCGCGGGCCGTGCCCAGCTGCCGGATCCGCCCGGCCGCGAGCACCGCGATCCGATCGGCCAGTGCCAGCGCCTCGGCCTGATCGTGGGTGACGAACACTGTGGTCACGCCGAGCTCACGTTGCAGTTTCTTGAGGAAGGTCCGCGCTTCCAGCCGCAGCCGAGCGTCCAGGTTGGACAGCGGTTCGTCGAACAGGAACGCCTTCGGATGACAGGCCATCGCGCGAGCCAACGCGACCCGCTGCTGCTGCCCGCCGGACAGTTCGGCGGGCCGCCGCGCCAGCAACCCTTGCAGGGACAGCTGCTCCGCGGTCTCGGTCGCCTTCGCGACCCGGCTGCGCCGGTCGGCGCCGCGCACCTTCAACGGGTAGGCGATGTTGTCCGCCACCGACATGTGCGGGAACAGCGCGTAGTCCTGGAACACCATGGCCACATCCCGGCGCCCGGGTGCGAGCCGGGTGACATCCCGGTCGCCGATCCGGATCTGGCCGCTGGTCGGGCTTTCCAGTCCGGCGATGGTGCGCAGCAAGGTGGTCTTGCCGCATCCGGAAGGGCCGAGCAGCGCGAAGAACTCGCCGTCCTCGATCGTGCAAGACAAACCGTCGAGTGCTTGCACGCCACCGGCGAATTCCTTGGTCAGCTCCACCAGTTCGATCTGCGCCATCAAGCCTTGATCCCTCCGTGCAGCCGAAAGCCGTAGCGCCGGTTGACGAACAAATACATCAGCACAACCGGAATCGAATACAACAGCGAGAAGGCCGAAATCGGCCCGAGCTGCGCCGCGCCGCCCTCGTCGTAGAAGGTGCGCACCACCACGGCGGCAGGCTGCTTGTCCTGATCGCGCAGCAGCAGGAACGGCACCAGGTAGCTGCCCCACACATTCACGACGGTCCACACCGCGATCGTGGCCAGGCCGGGCCGCGCCACCGGAACCACGATGTCGCGCAGTATCCGCAGCGGGCCCGCGCCGAACACCCGCGCCGATTCCTCGTAGGACCGGGGCACCGAGTCCATGAAGTCCTTCAGGATGAAAATCGCCGCGGGCAGCAGGCCGCCGGACAACACCAGCACCACGCCGAGTTGCCGGTCCAGCAGCCCCACCTTCCAGATCATCAGGAAGATCGGCACCATCGCCGCCGTGCCCGTCACCACGCTGGACAGCAGTAGCAGCAGGTACAGCAGCGCGTCCCGGCCCGGAATCCGCACGCGCGACAGTGCATAGGCCGCCAGCGCCGCGGCGGCCACGACGAGCACCATGCACGCCGCGGACAGCAGCATCGAGTTCCACAGCGATCCCATCGTCAGATCGTTGTCGAACAGTGCCGAAAAGTGTTCCAGGGTAGGTTTTTCCGGGATTCGAGGGGCGTAGCCGGGCGTCGCGTCGAATGGGGCGGACGCCAGCCACAGCATCGGCAGCGCGAAGCAGCCGGTGACGACCGCGACAAAGGTGTAGAACCCGATCCTGGCGACGACCTGCCCGGGGTTCATGCCGGCCTCCGCCGCAACAGTCGTAGATAGAACAGTGCGAGCACCAGATTGATCAGCAGCATCAGCACCGAGGCGGCGGCGCCGTAACCCAGTGCGCCGTCATCGATGCCCTGCCGGTACAGGAAGATCGGCAGGGTTTCGCTGCGATGGTTCGGTTCGCCACGGGTCAGCAGGTACGGCGTGAAATCGTTGAACGTCCACAGGCTGATCAGCAGGGTGTTGGTCAGGACATGCCCGCGCACATGCGGAAATACCGCGTCCCGCAACACCTGTGGGCCGGATGCTCCCGCCAGGCGCGCAGTCTCCAGTTGCGATGGCGGCACCGTGGACAGCGCGGCCGAATAGAGCAGCATGGAAAACGCCGTGCCGCGCCAGATGTTGAACACGATGATGACGACCAGCGGGTGCTCGATCATCCAGGCGTAACCCGGACTGTCCAGCAGCCGGTTCACCGTTCCTTCGTCGCGGTCCAGCATCGCGATCCACAGCACCGCAACCACACTGGCGGGCAGGATCCAGGCCAGCAGTACCAGGCTTTCCACCACCGCACGCAGCCAGCGTGGCACGTCGCGCAGCGACCAGGCCAAGGTGAAGCCGAGGAAGTTCTGCCCGATGATCGCCGAGCCGAACACGAAAAGCAGGGTGATCCAGACGCTGTTGCCGAACAGCGGATCGGTCAGCGCCTTGCCGTAGTTGTCCAGTCCCACCACCGAAACGTGTACGGAGGTGCGCCCGGACACGGTGAGGTCGGTGAGCCCGATCCACAGCAGCCACAGCGCCGGGAACACCAGGAACGCCGCGATCAGCAGCAGCGCCGGTGTGACGAACGCGCTCGCCTTCCAGCGTCCCAGTCCCGCCACATCGGAATCGGTTGCGGCCCGGTCAGTCACCGGCCACCTTGTCCTTGCCCACCACCTCGGCCACCGCGGCGCCGTACTCGGCGGCGGCGTCGGCAGGGCTCGTTCCGGTGATCACGTCCAGCGTCGCCTGCTGGATCGCCTTCGACACCCGGGCGTATTCCGGTAAGGCGGGGCGCAGCGACGTGGTCGGCAAGACCTGTCGCGATACGAAGGTAAGCAACGGATCACCGCTCAGCACATCGGCATTCACGTCCTGGCGCGCGGTGATCCGCGGGCCGCCGGCGGCCAGCAGTTGCGCGAACGCCGCCGGCGAGTTCATGAATTGCAGCAGCTCCCAGGCCAGTTCGATGTTCTTGCTCTTCGGATTGAGCACCCGGCCACCGCCACCGGACATGCTCACGAAGTCCTGCCCACGCACCCCGGTACCCGGCGTGGTCGCCGGAATCCGGGCCCAGCCGACCGCGGTGTCACGGTCGGCCATCGGGGCGCTGCCCCCAGCCGGGTTCAGCACTCCACGCCAGAAATAGTCGCTCTCCAACAGGATTCCGACCTGCCCCTCGGCGAACTTCTCGAAACTCTTCTCCCGGCCCTTGGCGTCCTGCTGCAATTGCGCGTCGCCCAGTTTCTCGCCGTACAGCGTGCGGTAGAACTCCAGCACCCGACGGAATTTCGCGGTGTTACCCACCCACTTGCCGTCCTCGTACAACTCGCTACCCGTGCCGGCCAGCAGCGGCAGCACCCCCTGCGTTGTCGTCGCCTCGCCGAAACTCGTGCCCGCGTCGAGTTGCACCGGAAGCACACCGGGCACCGTCTTCAGCTTGCGGCCCGCCGCGAGCACGTCGTCCCAACCGGTCGGCTGCCAGTCCGCCGGTAAACCCGCCTGCTCGAACAGCTTCCGGTTGAAGAACAGCACCCGCCCGTCGGTCTCCTGCGGGATGCCGTACTGCGCACCGTTGTAGGACAGCAACCGCTGCACCGATTCCGGCATCTGCCGCCAGCCGTCCCACGCCTTGACCTTGTCGGCGCCGACCAGTTCGTCCAGCGGCGCGATCTGCTCGCCCTCGGCGAACTCACCGACCCAGATCCCGTCCAGCGAAACGACATCCGCGCCGGTGCCGGTCTTCAGATCCTTGGCGATCCGGCTCTTGTAGTCCTCGTCGGGCACCCCCGTCGCCTGGAACTTCACCCGCACGGTGACGCCCTTGGCTCGCTGCTGTGCCACGAATTCCGGGATGACCCAGTCTTCGATCCACTTCGCTTCGGCGGCGTTCTTCCCGCCCGCGGAATTGATCGCGTTCGCGGTGATCGTCAGCGACTCGCCGTCGCCGTCCGACCCGCAGGCCGTCACCCCCGTCAAGGACACACCGACGCTCACCGCCACCGCGAGCACCCGCATTTTCGATCCCATCTTCAGACGGTGTCACAAGACGCCCGGTACCGGCGCGCATTGCGAAATTCGGTTGCGACGATCGGACGGAACGGGTTGTCTGGAGCCCTGTGGCCCACGTAGATGTTTCCGATGTCGACTATTTCCTGCCGGATGGACGACAGCTCCTCGACGGGGTGAACTTTCGTATCGGTGAGGGCGTCAAGGCCGCGTTGATCGGGCCGAACGGGACCGGTAAGACGACGCTGGTGCGGATCATCGCCGGCGACGTCACGGCCGATGAGGGCGCCGTGACCCGGTCCGGATCGCTGGGCGTCATGCGTCAGTTCATCGGGCAGATCGACGACGAATCGACCGCCCGCGACCTGCTCCTCTCGGTGGCCGCACCACCGGTGCGGGCCGCCGCGCGAACGCTCGACGCCGCCGAGGACGCGTTGATCGAAACCGACGACGAGACAACGCAATTGGCCTACGCGCATGCGCTGACCGGGTGGGGTGACATCGGCGGCTACGAGATCGAGGCGTTCTGGGACAACGTGACCACCACCGCGCTCGGCGTCGCCTTCGATCGCGCCAAGTGGCGGGCGGTGCGCACGCTGAGCGGTGGCGAGCAGAAACGCCTGGTTCTGGAGGCGTTGTTCGCGGGGCCGGACGAAGTGCTGCTGCTCGATGAGCCGGACAACTATCTGGACGTGCCGGGCAAGCAGTGGCTGGAACGCACGATCGCGGCGTCGGCGAAGTCCGTGCTGTTCGTCAGTCACGACCGGGAGCTGATCGCGAACGCGGCCACCCGGATCATCACCCTCGAACCCGGGGTCAGCGGGGCCGGCTCGTGGATCCACGGCGGTGACTTCGCCGGCTATCACCAAGCGCGCGAGGATCGTACGGCACGCCTGGCCGAACTGCGCCGGCGCTGGGACGAAGACCACGCGAAACTGCGGGCGCTGGTGCTGCGGTTACGGGAGAAGGCGAAATACAACGACGGCGTGGCGGCGCGCTACCACGCCGCGCAGACCAGGTTGGCCAAGTTCGAGGCGGCCGGGCCGCCGGAGGCGATTCCGTTGCGGCAGAACGTTTCCGTACGCTTGCGCGGCGGACGGACGGGCAAGCGGGCGCTGGTGTGCACGCAGTTGGAACTCACCGGGTTGATGCGGCCGTTCGACGCGGAGATCTGGTACGGCGACCGCGTTGCGGTGCTCGGCGCCAACGGATCCGGCAAATCACACTTCCTGCGTCTGCTCGCGACCGGCGGTACGGATCCCGATGCCGAGCATCGCCCCGTCGGCGATCTCGACCTCGCGCCGGTACCGCACACCGGCGTCGCCGCCCTCGGCGCGCGCGTCCGGCCGGGATATTTCGCGCAGACCCATGCCCGGCCGGACCTGGCCGATCGCACCCTGCTGGAAATCCTGCACACCGGCAACGAGCATCGCGACGGTATGGGCCGCGAGGCCGCCAGCCGCGTGCTCGACCGCTACGGCCTCGTGCAGGCCGCCGAACAACGCTTCGACGACCTGTCCGGCGGTCAGCAGGCGCGGCTGCAGATCTTGCTGCTCGAACTGTCCGGCGTCACCATGCTGCTGCTCGACGAACCCACCGACAACCTGGACCTGCATTCCGCCGAAGCCCTCGAACAGGGCATCGCCGATTTCGCGGGCACCGTGGTCACCGTCACCCACGACCGCTGGTTCGCCCGCCAATTCGACCGCTTCCTCGTCTTCGGCTCCGACGGCACCGTCTACGAATCCCCCACCCCCATCTGGACCGAACCCCGCGTCCAACGCACCCGCTGAACGACTGACGGGGGGTTCACCATTCGTCGAGGGTGACGAGGTCGTCCTGGATGGCGCGGGCGAAGAGGGCGGCTTTGGTGGGGGCGGGGCGGGCGGCGGCGGCGTATTTGGCTCGGATGCGGGCGATGTGGGTGTTGACCGTCGCTACGGAGAGGTAGAGGGTGCGGGCCGCGGCGGCTTTGGAGTCGCAGCGCAGCCAGACGAGCAAGACCTGCTTTTCGCGCGGGCTCAGGGCCGGGCATTCGTAGGCCGGGTAGCCGAGCGGTTCGGACATCGATGCTCCCTGGAGAGGTCCGCGCGTCGCATGCTCCCGAGGCTGCGACGAACGGATGGGGTTGTGGCGGTGGCGATGTCACCGAAACGATGTCATCGACGCCCGTCAACAATGCGCGGAACTCGCGCCGGATACAGCGGGTAATGCTGCATGCCTGCGGCGATTTCGAGCATGGACACACCACTGCCCGCGACATACCGGCAACATCTTGCTCGATCCGCAGGTGCGCGCGATGATCGCCGGCATGGACTACCGCATCCTGGTGGCATCGCCGTTGGGCCGGGTGATCGAGCCCGTGATCGCCTCGGTGTTCCCCCGCTCGACCGTGGCGGTCGCGATCGACAAGGACGACGTCCGCCGCCACATCATGGACAACGTGCGCTTCGATGTCGTGCTCACCGACCTGGTGTGGAACCGCCCCGAACTGGCGCTCGAACTCGCCTTCGACGGCCTCGACGTGCTCAGCACGATGCACGAGGCCGACCGGGTCGCCCCGGTGATCCTGGCCGCCCAGGGCCACAGCATGGAACGCGAACATCTGGAGGAGGCCCGCAGGCGTCCGGAAGTGGCCGCGGTGTGCCAGAAGTCGGCCGGCGTCGAGCCGTTGCTCGCCGCGATCCGCACGGCCGCCCTCGGCCGCCGCCCACCGCCGCCGGGCGCGACGACCCTGCCGCGCCCCCTGTGTGAATTGTTCGAGGGCAGGCGCGGCAACACCGCCGCCCGCCTCGCGGGCGCGATCGCGGCGGGCGGCGCGGTCGACCTCGCCTCCCTGGCCGAGGTCGCCGGTGTCGGCCTCAACACCGCGAACAAGGTCACCAATCACTATCTGGGGCCGATCATCAGGGCGCGAAATGAACACGATCCGCTCGTGCCGATGACCCTGCCCGCCGTCGCCCGCTGGTGCGGGCTGCATATGCGATACATCGTCAGCTGGTGCCGCCGCCACGGCAACGCCGACGTGGTGCGCCCCTACGGATAGCGACCGGATTTTGCGGCGGCCCTTGCTGATTCGGCCGATTCATCTGTTCGGCGGATACTGCCCGCCGCGCCCGCTCCGTATCGTTCTCGATATTCGCCGAATCCGGCTCGAAGCAACGAGAAAGATACCGTCATGCAGTGCGAGAAATGCGCGAAACATCTGAACGATTGCCAGTCGTGTAAGGGTCGCGGCGGTGGCTCCAACATATTCGGCCACATGAACTGCGGCGCCTGCAAGAACACCGGGCTGGTCTGCAACTCCCACGGCGGCAACTGGCAGCGATGACCGCTCCCCCGCCTGCATCACCATGGCCGAGCGCCGTTTTCCTGCACGGCCTAGCCCTGCTCGAGGACGGGAACGCCGCCGACGCGATCGGCGCGTTCACCGCCGCGCTGGCCGAATGCGACGGCGCGGAGCAGACCGAACGCACCGCCGAATGCCTCTACGGAATCGGCGCCGCGCACGCGGAATCGGAACAGGTGGAGCAGGCGACCGACGCGTATGCGCGTGCCGCGGATCTGCTCGCCGCGGGGCCGCTCACCGAATTGTCCGTCGAATGCGCCGAAATGGCCGGCCGTGGCTTCGATGTGCTGGAACAGCCCGAGCGCGCGGTGCCGTATCTGCGCCGGGCCGCCACCGGGCTCGAATGCTTCGGCGATCTCGAAGAGCAGGCCGATTGCGACGCGATCCTCGGCAGCGCGCTCGCCGACACGGGCCAGTTCCGCGAAGCCATGATCGTGTGGCGACGCGCCGCCGAGCGCTACCTCGCCGTCGACCGGATCGTCGAGGCCGCCGAATGCCGGGAGTCCTGCGGCGAGGCGGCGATGGAAATCGAGGACGCGCACCGGGTCCGCGACGAACATCGCACCGCCCGAGAGCTTTACGAGCGGGCCGGGGAGCTGTCGCGGACCGGCGCATGCTCCTACGCGATCGGGCTGGCGTGCCGGGAGTTGGGTGAGACCGCCACGGCGGAACAGGAATTCGTTCGCGCGAAGGCCTCAGCAACGGTCGAGGGGAATGCTGCTGGGGCCGCGAACTGCGATGAGGAACTCGCCGAGCTGTACCTCGCGGACGGACGCAAGGAGGATGCGGCGGCCGCGTTCAGCGCGGCCGGCGCGGGGTATGCGGCAGCGGGCAGGCATTTGCAGGCGGGTCAGTCCCGTTTCCGGGCAGGCGAACTCCACCTGCGCGCGGGCCGGTTACGCGCGGCGATCGTCGAATTCACCGTTGTCCGCGCACAGTGGCTGGCGGCGGATGAACCCGGCCTCGCCGCAGCCGCTGATGTGACCCTCGGGATAGTGCTACAGAATTGCAGCGACTACGAGGACGCCACGGCGGCCTATCGGCGTGCGCGAGCGCATTATGTGGGGGCGGGCGAACTGCTCGACGTAGCCGAATGCGATATGCACCTCGCCACGGTGCGAATCTCGATGGGCGATTTCGCCGAGGCCGCGGAGTTGCTGCGCGATGCGACCGCGGTCTTCGAGAATCATCGCAGCGACCCGCGTTACGCGCAGTGTCTCCTTGATACCGGTGTGGTACAGGGTCATCGCGGGCGTATCCAGGCAGCTCGGCACCTGTTCGCGCAGGCACGCCGCTACGCCGACTCGGAGGAACTGCTCCGCTCCTGTCTCCTGGAGGAAAGTCGGCTGATCGTGCACGGCGGTGGTGATTTCACCGAAGCGCTGACGATGCTGGACGAGGTGCGAGCCGGTGCCGAGCAGGCACAGGAATGGGCGGTGGCCGCTCAGTGCCTGGAATTCAGCGGCCTTTGTCAATACCATCTGAGCCACTACGCCGTGGCGGAGGATCTGCTGATCCGCGCCCGCCAGGCATACGTCCTGCTCGGGCTCCGCACCGAACTCGCCACCGCCGATCTACATCTCGGCCTCGTGTACTACCAGACCGGACGTTGCGCCGAAGCGGAGGAAGCACTCGAGCGCGGACGTGCCGGTTTGCACGAGTTCGAACACCACCCTTTCACCGCCCACACCGAATCACTCATCGGCGGGCTGCACATGCGGGCCGGTCGCTACCGGCAGGCAGCGGACGCGTTCCGCACGGCCGCGGCCGAGCTGACGCGCTCGGGTCTGCTGTTCCAGGCGGCCGTCGCCCGGCTGAGCCTGGGTGGCGCGCTCATCATGCAGGGCGACCACAGTATCGGCGCCGAACTCACCGAATCCGTCCTCACGGTGTTCGACTCCGACCCCGCCAATGGTCGCTATCACGCCGTCGGGCTGCTCAATCTCGGCTGCGCCGAACTGATCTCCGGGCACTACGACGCAGCTCTCGCGCGCGCGAGAGCTGCGCGACAGGTCACCCTCGACATCGGTGACGTGGTCACCGCCGCCAAATGCGATCTGATCGGCGCGGCGGCAGCCGCCGAAGCCGGCGACGTGCGCGTCGCGCTCGAACAAGGCTTGCCCGCAGCGGTTTTCGTCGACGCCCAGCGCTTCGGCTTCGCCTCCGCCGCGGCCCGCATCTCCTGGCGCGAGATGAACGCGGTGATCCAGGCCGGAATGTTCCAGTGGGCGGATCAACTCGGCGACACCACGCTCCTGGCCGATCTGATCGAGACCACGATCAATTCCGGAACCCATGTGGCCGAGCATCATTCGGCCGACGACGGCGGTGACCTACAGGCCACCCTCGCCGCGCTCGCCGTCTCAGGCGCAGACATGTCGGATACGACGACCGACCACAGCCTGGCCGAATCCGGCATCAGCGGTGCGGCCGCGCTGATCTCCGGTGCGATCCTGCCGATGCGACCGCCACCGCGGCTGCGCATGCCCGATGGGCACGTGGCGCTCGCCCCGTACCTGGCGGCCGCCGACGCCGCCTACGCGCCCATCGAGCGTCCTGGGGAGGTGGCGGTGTGGTAGCCGAATTGCCCGCAACGACTACCGAAACCGAGGAACTCGACACACGGCGTGCCTTCGTCGATCGTTGGGTGCGTGCATCGGCTGCGCGGGTTCCCGTGGACCGTAAGTGCTTGACCCATCAGGTGAACGCGTGGTCGCTGGATCTGTCGAAACCCGACTGGGTCGCCCGCCGCTACGGCCGAGCGGCAACCGTCTGCGCGGGTGCGCCACCGACGACCGAGTTGACCGGGTGGCGGCGCGTCCGAAACCTGTACGGCGACTTCGCCGATCCGCTCGCGCGCTACGTGGTCTCGTATTACTACGCGACCTGGGCGTTGCGTCCGACCGGAATTCCGAACAAGCTGCGCGATCCTTTCCGCGAACAAGCCCGCTCGACGGCCTGCACCGCGGTCCACCTCCGCCTCGTGCGTGGCTCCGCCGCCGAACCCGGCGTGCTCGGCACCGAGCAGATGGCCACGTCGTTCGTGACGCAGGTCGCCGCGGACGCCGTCGAACACCGCGGCGCGCATCGGCAGTCGGCGGTCCTCGCCTTCGCCGACGGCGTACTGGATCAGGCGAGAATGCTCGACCGCGACCACGTCGCCGTCGCTGATCGCTGCGGGCTGCCGTTCGACGCGGTCGAACCGCTCATCGCACGGCTGATCGACAGTGCGGACCGCCTCATCGCGGAATACGACCTGGATCTGCCCACCGCACCGCAGGCATCGGCGCGCACCGAGGACCTGCTCCGGTTCGTGGACAAGGAGTACGAGGACGTCGTCGCGGCGATCCGGCGGCACACCCTGGCCGGCGTGCCACCGCCCGTCCAGCTCGAACGCCGGTCGGAACACCTGACCGAGGCCAGGGCGCGCACCCACCGCGCGCTGCTGCGGGCGATCCGCCGCGGCTGCGCCATGACCGACGAGGATGCTCGGCGCATGTTCTACGCGCGCCTGGGCTGGCTCGTGCGCGGCGAGGCGAAAATGAAGTCACACAGACAGTTCGGCGATCATGCGGCTGCGGACACCGCCGATCACGGCACCGCCAGGGACGAATTGCTCACCGCGCTGCGGACGTGTCTGATCCGGCACCGTGCCGAGATCCCACTCGGCATCGGTGCGGCGGCGGAATACGACCTCGTGCTGCGGCTGCTGGGATTGCCCGGCCTCGAAGCCGAACTCCTGATCGGTGACACCGCCGCACTCACCGCCTGGTGCGCAGCGGCCTGGGCACAGCAACGCCCGGATCACGCGCTGGCGATGGACCCCGTCGCCGCTGCGGATGTCATCCTGCATGCCGTCCGGTGGGCGGTCGAACAGTCGAGGGGCGGGGCATGACCGGACCGGACAGACCGCTCCCGGCGATTCGAGTCGGCGGCATCCCGATACCGCTCGGCGCACCGCCCGCAGTGTGGCGGTCCACATCGGAGGCGGCGGTCGCCGAGGTCACGGTCGCGGTCGGGCCCGGCGTGTCGGTGACAGTGGACGCCGCCGACCCGGGGACGGTCCTCGCCTGGTCCGTTGCCGCACAGGCGGATCCCACCCCACTGGCCACTGCCTGCACGGAGGACGTGACCGCGCTCGTCGAGCAGGTCCGCGCCGGGACAGGCACCACCGCGGACACCCCGCTGCGGCTCGGTCCGGCATGGACCCGGCGCGCACTGGTAGCTGCTGTGTCGCAACGGTTTCCGGCGCCGCTCCACGAGGGAGCGCTGCTGCTCGATGCCGCAGCGGCCGATCAAGGCGTCGGCGATTCGGCGCTGGCGGCAGTCACGCTGGGCTGGGCTGCGCCGGTGCTCGACGCGCTCGCCACCGCGAGCCTGACAGACCAACTCACCCCGGCCGCCGCGGCCACCCTCAACGACGTTGCGCAGCAGTGTGAACGAGCCGCCGCGGGCGTCGACGTCGGCACGGATGTGACCGCGCTCGCCGAGCGGCTCGCGCACCGGCAAACCGCCGTTGCGGCGCGTCGGCTGAGTCCGTTGCTCGAATGGCTTGCGCGCAGCGGTGATTCGGTATCGGCATTCACTTTGGGCGGCGGCACGGAGCCTGGCGTGACACCGGCGCAGTTGCCGGAGGAAGTGGATCTGCTCGCGGTGCCCGCGCGAATCCTGCGCTGGGCTGGATCGCGCGAACCGGAGATCCGGGTGCTGACCACGACGCGCACCGGAGACCGGGGCTATGAGACGGTCCGCGTGCACGTGCCCCTCGCGGATCAGGTGGACGCGCTGTGCCGGGAGGCCGGCGTCCTGCGCGCCTATGCGGCCGACGGGCAGAGCGGCCGATTGTTGTGCACCGCCGCGATGCACCTGCGGGAGCGAATGCTGTTGGGCGAACTCAGTTTCCGAAGGCGCCACGGCGAGGACCCCGTCTTCGGCGTCTTCTCGGCCGACCTGGGGCCGGGCGTCCTGCGCTGCACGCCCACCGGGCGCGCGTTGCGCTCGATCGACCGTCTGATGATCGACGCGTGGTCCACCCACCGCGGGGCCGTCGCGGCGGCCGCGGCCACCGATCCCGACGCGCCGGACGCGGTACAGCAACAGCTGCGGGGACGCGCCGAGGGCATGCTCGTGCGCGCCAGATCGCTGACCAACAACGCGCTGGATCGGCTGGAAGTACTGGCCGCGCGCATCTCGCCGGACGACGAGCCGCTGGGTGACCAGCTCGACGCGCGACTCGATGCCATCGATGGCTATATCTCGACGCTGGAAGGCAGTGCGCTGCATCTCGCGCCCGGGACCGAGCCGCTACTGGCCGAGCAGGTTCCGGCCGACGATGCGCAGGACGGGCCCACGTGAACGACCCGGCCGCCGAGATCGAACTGCTCGTACGCGCCGCCGATGCGGGCGACACCTACCTGTCGTGGACCTGGTTGGACGCGGCGCGCACGCCCACTGTCTGCCGACTCGATGCCCGAGAACGGGAAAGGGTCTTCGGCGCCCTGGAAGACGCACTGCCACACCCGCGCCCGCCGGCGACCGGGAACGGCGGCGACGCTCGGCAAGAATCCGACCCCGAGGCCGTGCGACGTGCGCTCACCATCGGCGCCTTCGCCGCGTACGCCACCGAACACGCTCTGTCGACGCGCCTCGCCGACGCGCTGCTGCCCCGCGACGTGCGCAACCGGCTGGCCGAGTACGCCGACGCTCGGCGCATCCGGATCAGGGTCACCCCGAGTGCCCGGCTCGCCCAGGTGCCGTGGGAACTGCTCGTGCTCGACGGTGACCGCCGGCTGCTGGATATCGCGGAGATCGTCTACGACCCACCCGCGACACTGCATGTCGGCCGCAGCAGGCCGCCGGTGCCCTGGGCCCAGCAGCGACAGCTGCCGCCACTGCACGTGATCGACCCTGTTCTGCCGGCCAGCGCACAACCAGCACTGCACAACGTCTTTCGCCATCTCGACGACCTCGGCGCGCTGGGCGCGTTCGAGAGCCGGGTCGTGCGCGAGCGCCGCACGGCCGGCCGCGGTACGCATCGCCGCCGGGGGCAGGACCGCGCCGCGCGACCCGTGCCTGCCCTGGTGCCGGTGCAGGGCGAAGTCACCCGGGTGCAACTCAGCGCGGCACTGATTCGGGGCTGCTCCAGATTTCTGTACTTCGGCCATGTCTCGGCGACGCCGAACGAACCCGGCTCCGCGGCAATTCATCTCGGCGATGTCGTCGGACCGCCCGACGAGCCGGGTGGGGTGTGGGGTCTGGCCGCGCCGCGCGGCGGGGCCCCGGGTGACACCCGCGGCGCGCATCTTCCGCTCTGCGCGCTCGACTTCCTCTTGGGCACAACCCGATCCGACGACCCCGAGGTATGGACCCGCTACGGCGCGACCCGCCCGCAGTTCGGCCACGAGATCTGGCCGATGCCGAGCCGGGTCGCGATCATCGCGTGCGAAGGCGGCGTCGACTTCCGGTCCGCCGAGACCTTCGGGTTGATCATGGCCGCGCTCGACGCGGGCGCGGAGTTGGTCACCACCACCCGCTGGGTGCTGCCCACCGATGCCGCCTTCCGCTCCTGTCTCGGCCTGCCGCCCGCGCGACGCCCGACCACGGAACTCGCCCTGCAGGTCGACGACGCGCACAACGACTCCGATCCCGTTGCCGCACTGGCGCGTTGGCAGCGCGAGCAGCTGTGCGCCTGGCGCGACACCGGTGCGACGTCGTGTTCCCCGATCGTCTGGGCCGCACTCACCAGCACCGTCGCGCCCGCGCGCGAACCCGCCGGGCCGAGCCAGGCGCACGACGCCGCTGTCGGTCGATCGCACGACTGACGACGCCCCTTGCGCAGCGGGAGAATCGACGGCAACGCCCCGTGGCGACTGTCCGCCGCCGACGAAAGGCCAACCCATGCAGTACTCGCGCACCACTTCCCCGCGCGGTTAGCCGTTCCCATGCTGTCGAATCGAATGCTCGCGCTCGTCCTGCTGGTGGACGCCGCAGCCGATACCGCGCGGGACGAGGCGGCGGCCGACCGGCAGCTCCGCGACGCGCGGGTCACCGAGCAATTGCGAGCCCGGCAGCGTCAGGCCGCGGACCTGCGCCGCCGTGTGCTGATCAGAGCCGGTCGGCTCGCGGTCCAGGCCGTGTTCACGGCGTTGCTGGTCTCCGCGTTCGGGGCCATGGCCGCCGCGTTCAGCGAGCACATCGCCGAGACGGTGTGGTTTGCTGCCTACGACGTACGCAGGGTCTCTTTCGCCGATTTCGGCTCCCTCTGGCTGTACGTGTCGATCGCACTGCTGAGCGCCGTGGCCGCCCTCTCGGTGCTCGCGTTCCAGTTCCCGTATCCGATCGGTCGAGAAGTCGTATCGCCTTTTGCCACATGGGGTTTCGCCGGGGGCGCGGCGCTCTTCGGTTTTCAGGCGCTGAGCGGCGCGGGGGCCGGTGCCTGGTGGTTACCGTCGGCGTTCGCCGTGGTGGGGCACCTGGCCTACGGGATTTACCGCGGCACGCGAGCGAGCGGGTAGCCGATGAGCAGTGCCGCCATCCGCTATCAGGTCGTGCCCGAACACACCCTGCGCGCACAGGCGCAGCGGCGGCTGCGCGTGCTCGGCGCGCGCGCCGCCCGGGTGTCCGCACGGTGCACCGCGGTCGGCCTTCCCGCGCCCCAAGCACCCGCCGGCCGGTACACGACGTCCGCGGAGATCAACGCGGCGTGCGAACAATGGGAGACCGCCCTCGCCGCGGCGGAACCCGCCATCCAACAGGCACAAACCCAGCAGCGGGCCGAACAGGTCAGCCGCGACGTGGCGACGGCGCTCGCCGACCTTGCCCGAACTCAGCCCGTGGGGTCGGAAATCGAGCGCGCCGAGCCGGATACGTCCACCCACGCTCGATTGACTACACGTGTCGATCGACTGCTCACCACCCTGCTCGTCCCGGCGCCCGAGCTCGTGCAGGCGGGCGCGGCGGTGCTCCGGTGCACCGACCCGGCGCGGGCCGAAATGCTGCTCAGCGAACTCGATTCGCGCATCGCCGCCGCCAACACGGCAACCCGCAGGGCAACGGCCGATCGCGAGCAACTCGCAGAACTACGCGCCGCCGCAACAGAACTGGCCGACCCGAGCAGCATCGCCCGGTTACTCGACAGCGCCGAACGCCTTCTCGACCGTGGGCTCGATCCGACGGCGGAGCTGGCACAGGCCCGCGCACGCGTCGCTGAACGGATCGCACACGAAGACGCCACGCGCGAGCGCCGATTCGTGCTCGACGCGGTGCAGCAGGCCCTGACGGACCTCGGCTATGCGGTCACACCCGTCGCCATGGACACCGCCGGATCGATCGTGCTCACCGCGCCCGGATCGGCGGCGATGGGCGTGCGAGCCCGGATCGTCAACGGGGAGATCGATATTCGCACGGTGCAGACCGGTGCGGAGCCCGAGGAAGTCACTTTGTCCGCGCAGGGCGAGATCTGTGCCGACCTCCGCGCACTGCCGGATCGGCTACGCGCACATGGCGTAGTACCCGATCGGTTCCGGCAGTCCGGGGCAGGATTGGCCGCCGTCGAAGTCGTGCCCGCGCCGCAGACGGCCGCGACCGTCCGCCGATCCGCCGTGGAACGGAGTGCCGAACAATGAGTTCCCCCGTGGTCGAGGCGCTGCCGTCCTGGTTGCGCGAGATCGATGTGGCGCTGGCCGCGAACCCGCAGATCATGGTCACTGGCGCGCTGCGCGATCTCGTGCTGCTGCCCGGCCCCGACGGCACTGTGACCAGGCTGGTGAGCGTGGCGGAGGCGCTGCGCAGCGTGCTGGCGGAGGCGGGGCATCGGTCGGTGATCGCACTCGATCCGGTGGACGGCGCGCGCGTCATGATGGACGACGGCGGCGTAGCCGCCGCGATCGTCGGCGCCGCCGCCTCGTCGAATTCCCGGACACCGACCGATCCGCTACCGCTGCTGCGCCGGGTGCTGCACGATGTCGTGCTCTCCGAACGCCCCTGTTGCCTGATCATCGACTCGGCCTCCCGGCTGGTCCCCGCCGCGGATCTGGGCAGTGCGGAACTGCACCGCGTCTTCATCACCGCCGAGCGGCTGATGACCGGCGCGCCCCGGCGCACCGTGCCGGGACCACATCGGACATCGCTGTACAACACGGTCTTCTGGTTGCTGGACCGGGAAAACGACCTGCCGCACTGGATGATCAGCGGACAGCTCGCCCGGGTGGTCTCCATTCCGGCCGCCGGGCTCGCGCAACGTCGCGCGGTGGTCGCGCTGCTCATCTCGTCGCTCCCTGAAGCGCCCCTGCGGGATTCGGTGCAGTACCACGCCGTCGTCGACAGCTACGCCGGGCAGACCAGTGGTTTGACGCTGCGCTCGATCAAGGAGATCAACCGCCTGGCCATCGATCGGCGGATTCCGGCCGAGCGGATCGAGGACGCCATCCGCACCTTTCGCGTCGGCATCCCCGAAAACCCTTGGCAGGACGCGGCGCTCAAGCAGCGGATCCGGATGGGCACGAAGCTGCTCGGCGCGAAGGTGCTCGGCCAGCCGGTCGCCGTGCGCAAGTCGGTCGACATCCTGATCCGTTCTGCGATGGGACTGACCGGCGCCCACACGGCGGGCAGCGGCACCCGCCCGCAGGGCGTGCTGTTCTTCGCCGGACCGACCGGAGTCGGCAAGACCGAACTGGCCAAGTCGATCGCCGAACTCGTCTTCGGCCGCGCCGACGCGTTCGTCCGGTTCGATATGAGCGAGTTCTCCGCCGAGCACACCGAGGCGAGGCTGATCGGCGCGCCACCGGGATACACCGGGCACAGCGCGGGCGGCGAACTGACGAACGCGGTGCGCCAGCAGCCTTTCCGGCTGATCCTGTTCGACGAGATCGAAAAGGCCGCGCCGCGGATTCTGGACAAGTTCCTGCAGATCCTGGGTGACGGCAGGCTGACCGACGGCAGCGGGTCTACCGTGTACTTCTCCGAGACGCTCATCGTGTTCACCTCGAATCTCGGTGTGTACCGGACGGATTCGACCGGGCAGCGGGTGCCGATCGTGGCCCGGGGCACGCCGTACACGACGGTCGAATCGACCATCCGAGCGGCGATCGCCGACTACTTCACCAAGGAGATCGGCCGGCCGGAGTTGCTGCGCCGGATCGGCGACGACGTGGTGATCTTCGATTTCATCTCCGACGAAACTGCCGCGCAGTTGGTTCCGCAGTTCGTCTCGAACGTCATCGACCGGGTCCGCGCCACCACCGGCATCACGGTGACGGTCGAGGACGCGGTCCGCAAGCAGCTGCTGGCCGCGGCGCTGACCCGGCTCGACTTCGGCGGCGGCGGTGTGGCCGCCGCGGTGGAGGCACTGCTGGTCAATCCGCTGGCGCGGGCGCTGTTCGACCTGCCGTCCGGTACCGACGCGGCGACGGTGACGGATCTGGCCGAGTCGGACGACGGATGGACGGTGACCCTGGCATGACGTCGATGTTGTTGTCACGCTTGCACTATCCGGTGAGCAATCTGGGCTTCGGCACCCGCGCGGGCGTCTGGTTCCAAGGCTGCACGATCGGCTGTCGTGGCTGCCTGGCCCGCGATACCTGGGCATCCGACGAAGCGACGCGCTGCGATGTCCGACGGGTCCTCGAGTGGTTACGGCGCACTCCGGGACCGCTGGACGGCGTGACCATCTCCGGCGGCGAGCCCACCGACCAACCCGAGGCATTGCGTGCCCTCTTGGCCGGAATCGAGCGCCGGAACGCCGAAACCGGTGCGCCGCTGGACGTCCTGCTGTTCTCCGGCCGCTCGGCGAAATGGTTACGCGCGAAATGCGCGTGGGTGTTCGACGCCGTCGACGTCCTGGTGAGCGAGCCGTTCGTCGCCGCCAAGGCGGGGTGCGAACCGCTGCGCGGCTCATCGAACCAGCACGTGCACGTGCTGACCGACCTCGGCCGCGAACGCTACCTCGGACCGGACTTCACGAGTTATGCCGTGCAACGACGAGAACTCGGCGTGCACGTGGAGAGCGGAACCGTTCGGCTGGTCGGTATTCCGTTGCCAGGTCATATGGCGGCGCTGACCGCGGCGCTGTCCGAGCAGGACATCGAGCTGGACGACGCGTCATGGCTGACCTGACCGACGGAGAAGTCACCTGTCCCGCCTGCGGCAGCCGCGGCGCACCGACGCTGATGTGCCCGAACTGCGGCCACGACCTGCCGGATACGTCGGCGCCACCGGAACCCGAAACCTCCTCGCGCGGTGGGCCGCTCGAACTCGTCCTCGCCTCGGGCGCACGACTGCGAATCCTGCCCGGCCAGCTCGTGGGCATCGGCCGCGACGAAGGGTTCCCCGCCGCAGTGGTTTTCGAGAACTACACCAATGTCTCGCGTTTCCACGGGGAGCTGCGCTACGACGGCGATCGCCTGTATTTCACCGATACCTCCACCAACGGCACGTTCGTGAACGACGTCCGGATACCACAGCACGAAGAGCACCCGATCAGTCGCGGCGACACCCTGCGGCTCGCCGCCGACGTGCCCGTCACCATCGAATGGGAGCCCTGATGCGGATCCGGATCGCCGCGGTGACCCACCGCGGACTGACCCGCGCGCACAACGAGGACGCGCTGGGCTGGGGCGGTTGGGCGTTGCAGGGCGCGATGCCCGCGCCGATCACCACCGAGTTACGCGTCGACCGCCCCACCACACTCGTCGTCTGCGATGGGCTCGGCGGCCATGCCGGGGGCGCGACCGCCAGCCGGTTGGCCTGCGAATCCCTCACCGCGCCTGCGACGGTCGCCGCGTCGGCCGGGCCCGAACAGACCAGAGCCGTCATCGGCGCGCTGCTGCAACGGATCTCGGAGACACTCGACGACCTCGGCGAGCAACGAGCCGACCTGCGCGGCATGGGCTGCACCGTGGCGGGGGTGACCGTGCACCCGGACGGATCCGCGCTGGTGTTCAACGTCGGCGATTCGCGCGCCTACCGGCTGGAAGGTCGCTATCTGGCCCAGCTGTCGCTGGATCACCGTGCGGCCCGATCGAATCGGTTACAGCAGGCCCTCGGCGGCGGCCGGCGCACCCTGCTCGATCCGGCGTTCTTCGACTGCCGCCTGCCTTCGTACCCCGGCATGCTGCTGTGCACGGACGGCCTCGACGACTACACGAAACCCGAAGCGATCGAACGACTCTTCGCGGCAGGCGCGGCCGACCTGCCCGCACAGCTCCGCGATCTGGCCATCGCGGGCGGCGGCGGCGACAACGTGACCGTTCTGCAGGTTGTGGCCTGTGACGGCGAAGGAGACGACGATGGCTGACGAAACACGCATGGACGCCCCCGATTCCGGTCGGCGGGGGGCACCGCAGACGCGACTGGATCGCACCGGCACCAGTGCGCCGCCGACTCGGCTCGATGATCCCGGCAGCACCGCGCACAGCGAGACCGCCCCGCGCCCGCCCGCGCCGCAGACTCGGATCGACAGCAGCCCGCACGATGCGTTCCAGCCGCTGCCGCCCGCGCTGGCTTCCCGATTCACCGTGCAGCGCAAGCTCGGCAGCGGTGGCGAGGCGACGGTGTGGCTGTGCCGGGCCACCAACGGGCACGACTTCGCGATCAAGCTGTTCCACCAGGTGCCCCGCTACCGCGTGGATTTCGAGGCGCCGCAGTACCGGAACAGCTTCCGGGCCGAACATTCGGTGCGCGTCTTCGAGCGCGGCAGCGACCTGGACATCCATTTCGAGGTGATGGAGTACTGCCGGTTCGGCTCGCTCGACAGCTTCTTGCGGGAGCGTGATCCGCACGGTGGCACAGCGGATCTCGCGGTGGAGGTGCTGCGCCAGCTCGCGACGAAGCTGCACGCGTTGCAGCGGCCGGACGGCGGCACACTCGTGCACGGAGACGTGAATCCCCGCAACATTCTGGTGCGTTCGGATTCGCCGCTGGAGTTGGTGCTCGCCGACTTCGGCCTCGCGGTAGATCTGGGCGGCCGGTCGAAGATCACCAATACCGGTCAGGGCACCGCCGCCTACAGCGCACCGGGTGCGCCGCAACGCTGGCGAGTCGAGGACGACTGGTGGAGTGTCGGCATGGTGCTCTACCGAGTGCCCGTCGGCCGCGGCTACTTCGAGGACGACGCGGGCAGGCAGCTGGCGGACAGCACCATCGACGCCGAGGTGAACACCCGCGATATCTCCTTGGCCGCCTTGGACGACCTGGCGCTGCGGCCCGCGATGCGCAGCCGGTGGCAGCGACTGCTGACCGGCCTGCTGACCCGAGATCCGCGGCAACGCTGGGGGTTCACCGAGGTCGAGGCGTGGCTCGCCGGGAAAGCCCCGGCGGTGCACCGCGCCGCGCCGAACGCCGAGGAACCCGCGAGCCGAGCGCGGCGGGCCCTGATGCCGTTCGCACTGCCCGGCGTCGGCACGTTTCACGACAGCGCGTCGCTCGGCGCCGCGATGGCGGGCTATCCGGAACCCGCCGCCCGCGCGCTGGCCGGTCGCGGCCGTGCCGCGCTGCTCAACTGGCTCGTCGACGATGTCCGCACCGGTGATTCGTATGCCGAGCTGAAGTCCTACGGCGACGGCTGGGGTCCGGAAGAACTCGCCACCTATTTCACCGCCAAGCTCGCCCCCACCGCCGCACTCACCTATCGGGGGCACGCCGTGGACACAGTGGCCGACCTGTGCGGCCTCGCCACGGCATTCGACGCCGCCGAGGTCGTCACGTCCCTGTACGACCGGCAGTTGGTCGGCAGCCTGAGCGGTCCGCACCGCTCGAACTATCCGATGATCGACGCCGATTGGCGCGATATCGTGCAGCACGCCGACGAGTTGGGCGAGCAGTACGGTTTCGACATCCGCTTCGGCCGCGCTCCCCAGCGCACTCACGTCATCCGCTACGCGCTGCTGCTGGCGGCGGGCGACGAGGCGGTCGCCGACAGCTTCGTCGCCGGTGTCCGCCATCGCCTCGCGGACCCGAACATGGCCTCGGCCAACGAGGTTTCGTGGTTCGCGCAGCTGCGGCAGGAGGCGCGCCTCTAGCTCAGACCCGTTCGACCCGCACCGCGATCTCGGCGGAAGTGCCGACGGTGCCGGTGAATCCGTCCTCGACCGAATCCGCATATACCACGGTGGTCGCGAGCGTCTCGCGCGCGATGAAGTTTTCGTGCTGACGCACGATCTGCGCCACCTCGGCCGCCGCGGCGACGGTGAGCACGATGCGGTCGGCGACCGCCAGGCCCGCTTCGCGCCGGGCGTTCTGGACGACGCGTACCACATCCCGGGCACTTCCCTCGGCCGCGAGTTCCGGGGTGATCTCGGTGTCCAGCGCGATGGTGACACCACGCTGGGATTCGACCACCCAGCCGCTGCGCGGCAGCTCGGAAACGAGCACATCGCCGGCGGTGAGCACGACCGGTACGCCGTCGAAATCCACTGTCGCCGAGCCGTTGTCGCGCAGTTGGGTGACCAGCTCGGCCGCGTCCGCGCGGTGGATCACGTCGGCCACCGCCTGGGTCTGCTTGCCGAAACGCTTGCCCAGCGCCCGGAAGTTCGCCTTCACCCCGATGTCGAGCACCGTCGCCGCGGACTGCAACCGTTGCAGGCTCTTGACGTTCAGTTCGTCCGCTACGTCGTCGAGCAGTTCGCGCGGCAGGTCGGCGCCCGGTGGCAGGCCGACGAACGCCCGCGCCAACGGTTGCCGCACCCGCACCTTGCTCGCCTTGCGCGCCGCCCGGCCTGCCTCCGCGAGCGCCTGCGCGGTATGTACTTGCTCGGCCAGCACCGGATCGATCAATGCCCGGTCGGCACCGGGCCATTCGGCGAGGTGCACCGAATCCGGGGCCGACGGCAGGCCCGGTCGCACGACGTCTTGCCACACCCGTTCGGTGAGGAACGGGATGAACGGAGCCAGCAGCCGCGTGCCGACCTCGAGGCATTCGAACAGCGTGGACAGGGCGTCCTGTTCGCCGTCCCAGAATCGTTGCCGTGAGCGCCGCACGTACCAGTTCGACAGCGCGTCGACGAATTCCGCGAGCAGACGACCGGCGCCGGTCGTGTCGTAGGACTCGAGCCGGGCATCCACTTCCGCGGTGAGCGTGTGCAGTTCACCCAGAATCCACCGGTCGAGCACCGGGCGCTCGGCCACCGGGCGTGCCGAATCCGGTTGCCACGCTGAGTTGCTCGCGTAGAGCGCGAAGAAGGACGCGGTGCTCCAGTACGTCATCAGCAGACGCCGCGTGATCTCGTCGAGCGGGCCGGGGCCGACCCGGCGCGCCGACCACGGCGAACCCGAGCAGGCCATGAACCAGCGCAGTGCGTCGGCGCCGTGCGCGTCCATCAGCGGGACCGGGGCGAGCACGTTGCCGAGGTGCTTGCTCATCTTGCGGCCGTCTTCGGCCAGGATGAGCCCGAGGCACACGACGTTCTCGTACGCGGACCGATCGAACACCACCGTGCCCACCGCCATCATGGTGTAGAACCAGCCGCGCGTCTGGTCGATGGCCTCGCAGATGTACTGCGCCGGATAGTTGCGCTGGAACGCCGCGACGCTGCCTTCGACGTGCGGATAGCCCAAGGCGGCGAACGGCATCGACCCCGAGTCGTACCAAGCGTCGATCACCTCGGGCACGCGGGTGGCCGTGGTCGCGCACTGCGGACAGGCGAAGGTCACGGCGTCGATGTACGGACGGTGCGGATCGATGCTCGACACGTCGGCGCCCGCCAGAGTGCCGAGTTCGGCGCGCGAGCCGACTGCGGTCACGTGCCCGTTCTCGCAGCGCCACAACGGAAGTGGGGTCCCCCAGTAGCGACTGCGGGAGAGAGCCCAGTCGATGTTGTTGTCGAGCCAGTTACCGAAACGTCCGTGCTTGATGGTCTCCGGGAACCAGTTGGTCCGCTCGTTCTCGTGCCGCAATTGCTCGCGCACCGCGGTGGTCCGGATGTACCAGGACGGCTGCGCGTAGTACATGAGCCGGGTGTGGCAGCGCCAGCAGTGCGGGTAGCTGTGCTCGAAATCGGTGCGGCGGAACAGCAGTCCGCGTCGCTGGAGTTCCTGGATCAGCACCGGATCGGCGTCGGTGAACAACAGCCCGCCGATCAGTGGCAGGTCGCCGAAGAACCGGCCGTCGGACTCGATCGGATTGACCAGTGGCAGCCCGTTGGCCTGGCAGACGACGAGATCGTCGGCGCCGAACGCCGGAGCCTGATGAACCAGACCGGTACCGTCCGCTGTGGTCACGTAGTCGGCGAGCACGATTCGATGTGCGTTCGGGATGTCGACCAGGTCGAAGGCGGGGCGATAGCGCAGGCCGGCCAGCTCCGCGCCGGGCACCTCGGCCAGCCGCTGCGCGCCATCCCCGAGCACCGCGGCCGAAAGGGTCTCGGCGACAAGGAATGTCCCGGCGTCGGTGCGCGCGACCACGTAGTTCACCGCCGGATGGACGGCGACGGCGGTATTGGCGGGCAGGGTCCACGGCGTCGTGGTCCAGATCAGCAGCTCGACACCGTCGAGGCCGGCCACCGGATCCACCAGCGGCAGGCGCACGTAGACCGACGGATCGGTGACGGTCTCATACCCTTGCGCCAGTTCGTGATCCGACAGCGTGGTACCGCACCGGGGACAGTACGGCGCCACCCGGAAGTCCTCGGTGAGCAGTCCGCGCTCGAAGATCCGCTGCAACGACCACCACACGCTGTCGACGTATTCCGGCGACATGGTGGTGTACGGATGTGCCAGATCGATCCAATACCCCATGCGTTCGGTCATCCGCTCGAACTCGCCGACATGGCGCAGCACCGATTCCCGGCAACGCGCGTTGAATTCGGCGACGCCGAATTTCTCGATCTCCGGCTTCCCGTTGAGGCCCAGTTCCTTCTCCACCGCCAGCTCGACCGGCAGCCCGTGGCAGTCCCAACCAGCTTGCCGCGGCACCGAATAGCCCTTCATGGTCTTGAACCGCGGGAAGACGTCCTTGAAGACCCGGGCTTCGACGTGATGCACGCCCGGCGACCCGTTGGCCGTGGGCGGGCCCTCGTAGAACCCCCACCGCGGCCCGTCCGCGGTGCGCTCCAGGCTGCGCGCGAAAATGCGCTGCGCCCGCCACCATTCGATGATCGACGATTCGGCCGCGGGCAGGTCGAGGCGCGTCGGCAGGACGCTGAACGGTGACGCGGGCCGATCGTCGTGGACCACCGAGACTCCTAGGTTTCGTGCTCGGACAGGCAAGCTGAGGCAAGCAGGCTAACAACGACCGCCGCGCGCGGGCATCCGAAATTCAGCTCAGGTCAGCCGAGAGTGCCCGGCTGACCTCGGTGAGCAGCGGCACCGCCCGCTCGACGAGTTCCTCGGACATCCGGCCCACCGGACCGGAAACGGAGATGGCCAACTGGGCGGGCGCGTCGGGGACCGCGACGGCGACGCACCGCACGCCGAGTTCCTGTTCGCCCTCGTCCATGGCGTAGCCGTGCTGCGCGGCGGTCGCCAATTGCGCGGCGAACTCGGCCGGATCGGTGATGGTGTGCTCGGTGTAGCGCGGCATGCCGGTGCGCTGCAACAGTTCTCGGGTCTGTTCGGCGGGCATGCCGGCCAGCAGCACCTTGCCGACCGCCGTGCAGTGCGGCAGCACCCGACGGCCCACCTCGGTGAACATGCGCATCGAATGCCGCGACGGTACTTGCGCGACGTACACGATCTGATCGCCGTCGAGCATGGCCATGTTCGCGGACTCACCGAGTTCGTCCACGAGCCGGGCCAATTGCGGGCGCGCCCGGACGCTCAGCATGTGCGCCGAGCTCTCGCCGAGCTTGATCAGCTTCGGACCGAGGACGTACTGGCGCGACGGTTCCTGGCGCAGATATCCCAGGTCGACGAGCGTGCGCACCAGGCGATGAATGGTCGGCAGCGGCAGACCGGACGCCGTGGCGAGCTGCGAGAGGCCCATCATCCCGCCCTCGTCGGCCATGGTCTCGAGCAGGCCGAAGGCGCGCTCGATGGACTGGACGCCGCCGGTCCGTCCTCTGGCTTCGCTCGCTGCGGTCACCGGGCCACCTCCATCTTTCCGGATGGCGGAAGTCTACCGAGGCCAGTCGGCCGTCCGAGACCCGCCGAACGCTGCGCACTTTCCTTGACGAGGCCCGAGCCGGACTTCTAGCATATTCCGCATAACAGAAGTTCTTTTCCGTATCGCGGAATTTATTGGAGGTATCCGTGGGTCACTCGCTGCGCTACGCCGTCAACTGCTCACTCCTGTTCACCGAACTGCCCCTCCTCGAACGGCCCGCGGCGGTCCGGGCCGCCGGGTTCGACGCGGTCGAGTTCTGGTGGCCGTTCGACGGCGCCGTACCCGGCGACCGGGAAGCCGACGCGTTCGTCGCCGCGATCGCCGATGCGGGCGTGGCGCTGGTCGGCCTGAACTTCGCGGCCGGCAACATGCCGCTCGGCGACCGCGGCCTGGTGTCCTGGCCCGCCAGGTCCGCCGAGTTCCGCGACAACATCGACGCCACCCTCGCGATCGGCGAACGCCTCGGCTGCCGAATGTTCAACGCGCTCTACGGCAATCGCGTCGACGAGTCGTCCGCCGACGAACAGGACGCGGCGGCGACCGAGAATCTCGCGCTGGCCGCCGCGGCCGCGGCTCGGATCGGCGGGACCGTGCTGATCGAGCCGGTCAGCGGCGCGACCCGGTACCCGCTGCGCACCGCGGCGGATGCGCTCGCGGTACTCGACCGGGTGCAAACCGCTACCGGCGCAACGAATATCGCCTTGCTCGCCGACCTCTATCACCTGGCAGTCAACGGTGACGACGTGGACAAGGTGATCGCCGCGCACACCGCACGCATCGCCCATGTCCAGATCGCCGACAACAACGGCAGGCACGAACCCGGCACCGGCGACCTGCCGCTCGACCAGCAACTCGGCGCGCTCGAGGCCGGCGGCTACTGCGGCTGGGTCGGACTCGAATACAAGCCGTCCGGCGACTCCGCCGACAGCTTCGCCTGGCTGCCCCGCGAACGCCGCGGCGCCACCGCATAACCACTGTCACGCACCGACTTCAGGGATATCGCATGAGCACAATCGCTTTCATCGGACTCGGCATCATGGGCAGCCCCATGGCCGTTCACCTCGCCACCGCCGGTCACTCGGTGACCGCTTACGACCACAGCACCAACAAGGCCGCGCCGCTCGTCGCGGCGGGCGGACGCGCCACCACCTCGATCGCCGACGCCGTGCACGGCGCCGAGGTGATCTGCGTGATGGTGCCCGACTCCCCCGACGTGCAGGACGTGCTGGCCGGGGAGAAGGGCGTGTTCGACAGCGCCGAACGCGGTGCGCTGATCATCGACTTCTCCAGCATCCGGCCCGATGTCACGGTCGAACTCGCGAAACAGGCGGCGCAGCGAGGCTTCCGGCTACTGGACGCGCCCGTCTCCGGCGGCGAAGCGGGCGCGGTCGGCGCCACGCTGTCCATCATGGTCGGCGGCGACCCGGCCGATTTCGCGGCGGCACAACCGATCCTCGAGGTGGTCGGCAAGACCGTCGTGCACGTGGGCCCCAACGGCTGCGGCCAAACTGTGAAGGCGGCCAATCAGCTGATCGTCGCCGCCAACATCCAGGCCCTGTCCGAGGCTGTCCTCTTCCTCGAGGCGTACGGCGTGGACACCGAGGCGGCGCTGCGCGTGCTCGGCGGCGGGCTGGCCGGATCGAAGGTGCTCGAGCAGAAGAAGGACAACATGCTCTCGCGCACCTTCGAGCCCGGTTTCCGAATCGATCTGCACCACAAGGACATGGGCATCGTCACGACCGCGGCCCGCGAGGCCGGGATCGTGGTTCCGTTGGGCGCCTTGGTCGCTCAGCTGGTGGCCGCCGCCAAGGCGAACGGCGACGGCGGACTCGATCACAGTGCCCTGCTCCGCGGGGTGGAACGCCTCAGCGGGCGCGCGGACAAGGAGAA
>NZ_BAUA01000175.1 GCF_000710915.1 Nocardia brasiliensis IFM 10847 | reverse complement strand
CCGGACACGCGATCATCCTGTTCGGTACGGTCGCGCTGCTATGGCCGTATCTACGCGGCCGCGCCAGGGTGGCCATGGTGGCGATCGCGGTCGTCGCCGCACTGGCACGGATCTATCTGGGGGCGCACGCACCACTCGATGTGATCGGCGGCGCGGGAGCCGGTCTCGCCGTGGGCGGATTGATCGACATCGTGCTCGACGTCGCGCCGAGACGCCGCGAACGATAGGCCGATCGGCCTCGCTGTGCGAGCCGAAGGCCCCTGGTCGACGGGTGTTGCGGCTTGCGACAGTTCAACGCACCGACGAAAGACGAGAAGATGACGGCCGAAGCAGTACAGGCACGCACCGCACAATCCCCGAGCGAGACCTATCCGCGCGTCACGCAACGCCATCTGGGAGATGCCGTTCGGGTCGCGCTCGGGGTTGCTGCACTTGGTATTTCGGCCCTGGTCGCACGACACACCGAAGTGCCCGCGCTCGAGGTCGACCTGTTCCGGGTGATCAATGATCTTCCCTCCTGGGTGATGCCGATCCTGTTCGTCGTCATGCAGTTGGGCACTATCGGCGCGGTCGGGGCGGTCGCCGTCGCGGCGCTGTGCACGCGGCGGGTCAGGCTGGCGCGCGACCTCGCCGCCGCCGGAACCCTGGCGTACCTGCTTGCGATCGAGATCAAGTCCCTGATCGGCCGGGCACGTCCGGATGTGCTGCTCGACGAACTGAACCTGCGCACACAGCAGGGTGGTCTCGGTTTCGTGTCCGGGCACGCCGCCGTCGCGGCCGCGTTGGCCGCCGCGGCCTCGCCCTGGTTGCCGCGACCGTGGCGACGGATCGTCTGGGCGCTCGCCGGGGTGGTCGCGATGTCGCGCGTCTTCGTCGGAGCCCACCTCGTACTCGATGTCTTCGGCGGCGCGGCCCTCGGCTGGACTGTGGCCGCGGCCCTGCACTTGCTCTGGGGCGCACCGGTGCACCGCACGGAGGCGCCCGCCCTGCACCGTGCCTTGGCGGCCGCCGGGCTACGACCGCTGCAGGTCGCTCCCGTGACACTGGACGCGCGCGGCTCGCGCCCGTTCCTGGTGAGTACAGCGAACGGCGCCGGCGACCTGTTCGTCAAAGTCATCGGCTACCACGAGCGCAACTCCGACGTGCTGTTCAAATTGTTCCGGCACTTGGTGTTCCGCGAGATCGAGGACGAAACTCCTTTCACAACACCGAAACAGGAAGCCGAGCACGAGGCCTTCATCGCATTGCTCGCGCAGCGAGCCGGTGTGCGCACGCCGACGGTCGTGTCGGTCGGTGTTACCCCCGACGGCGAAGGGTGGCTCGCCGAAACACGCATTCCCGGAAGGAATTTCGCACGAGCGGTCCCTGAGCCGGTCACTGACGAGCTGCTTTCCGATATCTGGTGCCAGCTCGCGCTGTTGCGGGCCGCCCGCATCGCCCACCGCGATCTACGGCTGGCCAACATACTCATCGATGAACGCGGCACACCGTGGATCGTCGACTTCGGCTTCGGTGAATCCGGCGCCTCGGACCGTCGGCTCGCCGCCGATGTCGCCGAACTCCTCGTATCGATGAGCCTGAAGGTCGGGGCCACCCGCGCGGTGGAAACCGCTCGTAGTGTCCTCGGCTCCGCCGCGTTGGCCGAAGCGGCACCGCTGCTTCAGCCGCTCGCTTTGGCGACCGCTACCCGTAGCGCCGTCCGGCACCGTCGCGGTCTGCTCGTGGAGCTGCGCGCGGCCGTCGCCGATGCGACCGAAACCACCCCCGCGCCACCGGAGGTGCTGCTGCGGTTCCGCTGGCGCACTCTCGGATGGATCGCCGCCACAATATTCGCGACCTACGTGCTGTTGCCACAGATCGGACAGCTCGGGCAGACGATGCGCACCATCGACGAGGCGCAATGGCAGTGGCTGGCGGGCGCGCTGGCAATGTCGGCCACGTCGTACGCGGCGGCGGCACTGGCTCTGCTGGGCGCCAGCCCGCAGCCACTCGCGTTCGGTCGAACGATGAATGTGCAGTTGGCAACGTCTTTCGCGAATCGCCTGATGCCCTATGGTCTCGGGGGTACCGCGGTCAACGAGCGATATCTGGAGCGCTGCGGTCTGAGCAGGGCTACCGCCGTCGCGGCCGTTGCCCTCACGATCGCGTCCGGCGTGGTCCTACACCTCATCGAATTGGCCGCCGTCGGCGTGTGGTTGGGCCAGACCCGACTACTGCTCACCGCCGCCCTGCCGTCCGCGTGGACGTTGCTGATCGCCTTTGTCGCGGTGATGACCGTTCTCGGCATCGCGGTCGCGGTGCTGCTGCGCCGACCCCGTCTACTCGCCGACGTGCGTACCGCGGCACGCGGCATGGCCGACATCCTGCGCGAGCCGCGGCGCGCCGTCCTGCTCGTCGGCGGGCAGGTCACCGTCAACATCGCCTATATAGCGGCGCTTGGTTTCGCCGTGCACGCCTTCGGGGGGCAGGCGTCGGCGGCCTTGGTCGCGGCAGTCTTTCTCGGCGGCTCCGCGCTGGGTGCGGCGAGTCCCACACCGGCCGGTCTGGGGGTCGTCGAAGCGGCGCTGGTCGCGGGCTTGATGGTCGGTGGTGTCGCGGGTCCACCGGCCGTCGCGGGTGTGCTCGCCTACCGGCTGGCGACCTTCTGGTTGCCGGCGGCAGCGGGTTTCATCTCCTTCAAATCTCTGCGCCGCCAACGGTTTCTCTGAGGGACGTTGGTCCCGTGGAGCCGGGTACGTAGGCTCTGACCCGCGCGAGCACTGACAGGCAGGCTGACACCATGCATCCGTCGACCCACGCGCCAACTACTGCTCGGTGCGGTCTGTCCGAGGCGGAGGTCGCCACCCGACGGCACCAGGACGGACCGAACACCCTACCCGCACCGCCACGCCCCAATCCGGTCGTGCTCCTGCTGGCGCAACTGACCCACTTTTTCGCCCTGATGCTCTGGGTCGCAGCCGGTTTGGCATTGCTGGCCGGTATGCCTGCGCTGGCCGTGGCCATCGCAGTGGTGGTCGTGCTGAACGGTGTCTTCGCCTTCGCACAGGAGTACCGCGCCGATCGTGCGGCCGAGCGCCTACGTGATCTGCTCCCGGTGCGGACTCGGGTGCGCCGGGACGGGCGGGTACGTCTGGTGGAATCGATGGATCTGGTGGTCGGCGACCTCGTGGTGCTGGAGGCCGGCGACCGGGTCTGCGCCGACGCCGAAATACTCGACGCCCAACGGCTCGATGTCGACGAATCGATGCTGACCGGGGAAAGCAAGCCGGTGTCCCGATCAGCTGGACAGGTCGTGCTGGCCGGCACGTATGTCGTTGCCGGCCGGGGCGAGGCTCGGGTGACCGCGACGGGCGGTACGACCAGACTGGCGGGTCTCGCCGCGGTCACCGCACGGGCGGTGCGGCCGCCGAGCCCGCTCACCCGGCAACTGCACCGGGTGGTGCGCGTGGTCGCGATGATCGCCGTGGCGGTCGGCGTGCTCTCCTTCGGGGTGTTCGCGATGCTCGGACAGGACACCACCGAGAGCTTGCTCTTCGCGATCGGGGTCACCGTGGCGCTGGTACCCGAAGGATTGCTGCCGACGGTGACGCTGTCACTCGCCCGCGCGGCGCAGCGGATGGCAGGTGCGCAGGCGCTGGTACGCAGGCTGGAATCGGTCGAGACGCTCGGCGCGACGACGTTCATCTGCACGGACAAGACCGGAACGCTGACCCGCAACGAGATGCAGGCCGTCGAGGTGTGGACACCCCAGGGCACTGCCACGGCCCGAGGTGCGGGCTACGACCCGGAAGGCACGTTGATCGGTCCGAAAGCCGCGATCGCCGCCGCGCGCCGCGCCGCGGACTCGGCGGCGCGGTGTTCACCGGATGCCCACGCCCACCGGCACGGGGGCCGATGGCTTCCGGTGGGCGACCCGATGGAAGTCGCCGTGCATGTGCTGGCCGCACGCGCCGGTGTACGCCCAGCGCCACCCGCGGTGGCCCGAGAGCCCTTCGACACCCACACCCGTCGCGCGTCGGTCATCGACGCCGACGGCCTGCACATCACGGGAGCCGCGGAAGCGGTGTTCGCGCTCTGCGACCCCGCCGATGGCGCGGTCGCCGCCGCGAGCGAAGAGGTCGACCGCATGGCCGCACGCGGGCTGCGGGTGATCGCCGCCGCGGTGGCTGCCGACCCGGATCAGCCCGCGCGATTGCTCGGACTGATCGCGCTCGAGGACCCACCCCGGCCCGATGTCGCCGACGCGATCACCGCTTGCCGACGCGCCGGCATCAAAGTCGCCATGATCACCGGCGATCACCCCGGCACCGCCGCGGCCGTCGCCGCCGAGGTCGATCTGCTCGGGGACGACCGAATCGTGGTGGAAGGCAAAGACCTTCCGGCAGATGACGCCGCTCTCGCGGCGCTGCTCGACCGCGACGGCGTCGTCGTGGCCAGAGTCGCGCCGGAACAGAAGTTGCGGATCGCGGTGGCACTGCAGCGGCACGGACATGTGGTCGCCATGACCGGCGACGGTGTCAACGACGGGCCGGCGCTGCGTTCGGCCGATATCGGCATCGCCATGGGGGCATCGGGTACCGATGTCGCCCGCGAAGCAGCAGACCTGGTGCTACTGGACGACCACTTCGGCACCATCGTCGCGGCGGTACAGCTCGGCCGCGCGACATTCGCGAATATCCGCCGGTTCCTCACCTACCACCTGACCGACAATGTCGCAGAGCTCGCCCCATTCGCGGTGTGGGCCGCATCCGGTGGCGCGATACCGTTGGGATTCACCGTGTTACAGGTACTCGCCCTCGATATCGGCACAGATATGCTGCCCGCCCTCGCGCTCGGTGTCGAACCGCCGAACCCCCGCACCATGACCGGGCCCGCCCGCACCGGCACCCTGATGGACGCGAAACTGCTGCGGCGGGTCTTCGGCGTGCTCGGCCCGGCCGAGGCAGGCGTCGGCATGATCGCCTTCCTGCTCGTTCTCGGGGCCGGCGACTGGCGCCCCGGCGTCCCGGCTGACCCCGGGCTGGTCGCGACGGCGTCCGGCACGCTGTTCACCGCAGTTGTCCTCGGGCAGTTGACCAACGCTTTCGCCTGCCGCAGCGAAACGCGCTGGGTCGGGGCCCGCGGCTGGCGGGGAAATCCATTGCTGCTGTTGGCGATAGCGGCCGAACTGGTGCTGTTGGTCGCGTTCCTCTGGCTGCCACCGTTACCGGGCCTGCTGGGCGGAGCTCCGCCGAACTGGCTCGGTTGGGCGGCCGCTGCCCTGGCGATTCCCGCGCTCGTGCTCGCCGACACCGCGCACAAGGCGGTGCGCGCCCGCCGCCACCGCCGACCGCGACCGCACTGAGGTCGTTGGTCCCTACAGGCCGGGTAACACGGCTCTGACCTGGAGATGTGCCGGTGAGCCACGCTGTGGGCATGGAAACGAAACCCATCAGAATCGCGGTCATCTACGCGACCGCCCAAGGATCCACGCGCGATATCGCGGAGTTCATCGCCGCCGACCTCACCGATCGCGGCGCCGAGGTCGAGCTCAGTGACGTCGAGCACGCACCCGAGCTGACCCGCTTCGACGGCGTCGTTCTGGGCAGCGCCGTGCACAACATGGCCCTGCTGCCCGAATTGGAGTCGTTTGTGCGCAACCATCGCGACGAACTACGCAAGTCCGATGTGTGGATGTTCAGCGTCGGACTCGGCCCCGCGTTGCGTGGACCGATCGGTCGACGCCTGGGCGCCATCGTGCCGAAAAAGATTGCCGCCCTGTGTGAAACGGTCAGCCCGTGGGACTACCGCCCCTTCGCCGGACACTACGAACGCGCCGGGATCTCACTGCGAGCGCGACTGCTCTATCGCCTCATGGGCGGAGGCCGGTACGGGGACCTGCGTAACTGGCACACGATTCGCACCTGGTCGACGATGATCGCCCAATCGCTGGGCTTGCCGAACGCCAACGCGACAACTGTTCGCCCCTGACCACCGCGGCCGCCGAACACCTAACCGTCCCCAGGCCCAATGGCGCACCTGGACGGGACCTTCGGCAGTAGTGATCGACCGACGCCGCGAGAGACGCTGAACACCAATCAGATACCGAGATCGGAGCCGAAATGGGCGACTATGTGGCCGGATTCGACGAGCTGCGGCTCGCCGACGCGGACAAGGCCGGAGGTAAAGGCGCGAACCTGGGTGAGTTGGTGGCCGCAGCGCTGCCGGTGCCACCCGGTTTCGTCATTCTGCGCTCGTGCTATGACGAGGTGATCACCGAGGGGCAGCACGGAGTCGAACTGGACCGGCTGCACACCGAGGCCCTCGAATCCGTCGACGACACCGCACGCGTCGCCCAATTGTGCCGTCGCATGCGCGAACTCGTACACGAGGCGACGATCGATGGCGCGGTGCGCGATGCCGTCCTGTCCGCTTACCACCTCCTCGGCGAGAAGGTCGCGGTGGCGGTTCGCTCCTCCGCCATCGGCGAGGACGGCGCCACGTCGTCGTTCGCCGGAATGAACGTCTCCCGTACCAACGTACGCGGTGACGACAAGCTGCTGGCGACCGTCATCGATTGCTGGGCTTCGCTGTTCAGTCCCCGGGTAGTGACCTATCGGGCCAGGCGGGGGATGCACCAGCGGCCCGTGATGGCCGTCGTGGTGCAGCGCATGGTCGCCGCCCGGCAGTCCGGTGTCGCGTTCACCGCAGACCCCGCCACCGGCCGCCGCGACCGGGTCGTCATCGACGCCGCGCGCGGCCAGGGCGAGGTGGTGGTGTCCGGTGCGACCGAACCGGACACGTATCTGTTCGACTCCGCCGGGCCCACGTTGTTGGAAAGCCGCAGGGGCCACCAAACTTTCGAGATCGTCGCCGGACCAGACGGCGATCGGCAGATCGACCTGACGGGGACCGACGCGCCGGTGCTGAACGACGCGCAGGCGAGCGCGGTCGCGCGGCTCGCGCTCGCCGTCCAGCACCATCACGGCGGCACACCGCAGGACGTCGAGTGGACCTTCGACGACGACACCCTCTGGCTCGTGCAGGCGCGCCCGATCACGATGCTGCCCGACAGCCCCCAGCAGCAGCCCATCGCGGGACCGATCCCGCTGCCCGTCCTCGTCCGCGGCCTCGCCGCCGCGCCGGGCACGGCCACCGGTGTGGTTCGTGTCTTGTCCTCGCCCGCACAAGGTCAGTCACTGCGCGACGGTGAAGTGCTGGTGGCACCGATGACCAACCCCGATTGGCTGCCCACCCTCACTCGCGCCGCGGCGATCGTCACCGACAGCGGCGGCATGACCTGCCACGCGGCGATCGTCGCGCGCGAGCTCGGTGTGCCCTGCATCGTGGGCGCCCGTACCGCGACCACGGCGCTCGGCAACGGCCTTGTGGTCACCGTCGACGGATCCGCAGGGGAGGTTCGCGCGGGCAAACCGGCGTCGAGCATCGGCGCGGTTGCGGCCCAGCCGGTCCGCGCCGCTGCCACGGAGGCCACAGCAACCCGAATCTATGTCAACCTCGCTCTGCCCGACGCTGCCGAGAAGGTGGCGAAGACCGACGTCGACGGAGTCGGGTTGCTGCGCGCCGAAACCTTGCTCACCACCGCACTCGGTGGCAGACACCCGCGTGAGCTCGTCGCGCGCGGTGAGGAGCAGCATTTCATCGACCGCATGGCCGAATCACTGCACCGAATCACCGCCGCCTTCCAGCCACGGCCAGTCGTCTACCGCGCAACCGACTTGCGCAGCAACGAGTTCCGGGCGCTCACCGGCGGCAGCCGTTACGAGCCGATCGAGCACAACCCGATGATCGGATATCGAGGCTGCTACCGCTACATCCGCGAGCCCGAACTCTTCGCACTGGAACTCGCCGCCCTCGCCCGGGTCCGCGAACAAACTCCGAACCTGCACTTGATGATTCCGTTCGTGCGCACCCGTTGGGAGCTGGAAGCCTGCCTCGAACTGGTCGACGCCAGTCCCCTGGGCAAGCACCGCGGGCTGCACCGCTGGGTGATGGCCGAAGTGCCGTCGGTCGTGCACTGGCTGCCCGAATATGTCGGACTCGGTATCGACGGCGTCTCGATCGGCAGCAACGACCTGACCCAGCTCATGCTCGGCGTGGATCGTGACTCCGAGCAGTGCGCCGAACTCTTCGACGAATCCGATCCGGCGGTCCTCGACGCCATCGCCCGCATCGTCACCACTGCCCGCCGCCTCGGCATCACCTCGTCCCTGTGCGGCCAAGCTCCGTCGAACCACCCAGAGTTCGCCGAACACTTGGTACGAATGGGGATTACGTCGATCTCGGTGACCCCGGACGCCGCCCCGGCGGCCCGCCGCACCGTCGCCGCCGCCGAACGACGGCTGCTGCTCGATCGCGCTCTCGCCGATGCGCGGTTCGCTTCCACCCCACCAGCACCTGCCAATTGATCGAGGAAATGCTATGAGCAAGAACCCTTCTCGCGCGCCATATCACAGCAAGCCGGGCGAGAGTCTCGCCGACACCTATAACCTTCCCGGGATCGCATTGTTCCTTTGCGGAATCGTCGGCACAGCCGGCACCCTCACCGCCGCCGGTTACGGATTCACCGGTTGGGTTGCCCTCGGATCCAGCGCGACCGCCCTGTGTTTCGGCATCAGCGTGACGCTGTTCCTGCTCGAACACGAACGACTGCGCCGGCTTGCCGAACGCCACGCTGTGCAGCCGCCGACCGCAGAGCACTGATCAGTGGGTCATCTGCGCTTGTACAGCGTCATCGGCAGCAGGTCGACATGCAACGTCGCGCTGCCGGTGTACGCGTCGGTGCCGAAAACCACTCGCGCAGAGGGAATACCGAACGCGGAGAGATCGATTCGAAAAGCGTACGCATCCTTGTCGTCGTCGGGATGCAGGGGCAGGCCACGCAGGAGGGCTGGGATCGGGGTGCGGATTCGCAAGAGTGGTCTACCGCTGCGGATTCGAACCTCGGCGCCAGCACCCACCATCATCCGGGCGCGTGCGTCGGTGAGCGCGCCGCGCATGTGATAGGAACCGCAGATCTGCGACCAGATCGCCGGCTCGTGCGGGATGTCGGTACGAACGGTGGCGGGCGCGACGCCGAGCTCGTCTCCGAGCAGCGCCGACGTTTCGGCAGGCAGCCACAACGTCGCTTGATGCGCGCCGTTGGTGAAGGCGAGCACGCCGACACGAGCATCCGGTGCGAACCAGATCTGGGAGTTGAACCCCGGCAGAATTCCTTGATGCTCGAATACCGTGTGCGTACCGAGTTCGCCGCGGAAGAACGCCAATCCCATTCCTGGCAAACGCGGATCGGGCTGGTACTGCGGTGCGAACATTTGTGCCAGCGTTGCCGGTTCGAGAACCGACCCATGGTCGTTCGCGCCGCCGCCCGTCAGCGCCGAGAGGTATCGCGCCATATCACGCACCGTCGAGTAGGCCGAGGACGCGGCAGCGGTCACCATCGCCCGATCTGTGACGGCCCGCGCACCACGGGATCGGAAAGTGTATCCGGTTGCTTGTCGACCCCGGTCGATTCGGGACGGTTCGAGGTCGGTCTCGGCCATGCCGAGCGGTCGGAAGATACGCTCGCGCAGATACTGCGCCAACGGCATACCACTGACATCCTCGACGATCTGGCCGACGGTGGCGAAGCCGTGATCGGTATAGATCCACCGCGTCCCGGGTTCGGCGCTGGTGCGCAATGCTCCCCGGTAGTACTCGCTCAACGTCGGCACCGGTCGCCCCGATGGCACGCTCTCACCGAAGTCGGGACGCAATAGTTGTGCAGGGCGAACGATCTCGCTCACGCCGGAGGTGTGCGTGAGCAGATGCCGCAGCGTGGCGTGCCCGAACTCCGGGCGGGCGGGAACCAACCGATACGCGCGCAGATAGGCATTCGCGGGCGCGTCGAGGTCTACCAGCCCACGCTCCCAGAGTTGCATGGCGGCGATTGCGGTAAAGGTCTTGGTGATCGACGCGATACGGAAGACCGTGTGCTCGGTGATCGGCCGCTGGGATTCGAGATCGGCAGCTCCGTGGCCGACGAAAGATGACAATCTTCCGTCGCGCACGACCGCAGCGGCGAAACCCACGGCGGGCCGCCGATTCAGCACTTCGGCGATACGGTGCGTCAATCCTGCGCTGCTCGTACCGGATGATCGGATTTCGTGTTCGCCGGACATAGCGCCTCCGTGTCCCTCGTCGGAGCGTCCACTCCGCGATGCTCAGGAAATAGCTTGCAACAGAAGGCGACTCGCCTGATGGAGCACATCGGCGGGTATTCGAAGGACTTTGGTCCCAACTGGTCCGCGCGGGATCGCCGGTCCCGCGCTACCGGACCGGCGATCTCCGCTGGTGGTGTGTCAGCGTTGGCGGACGACGATCATCGGGGCCTCGACCGAATGCAGCAGTGCGTTACTGGTCGAGCCGAGCAGCATGCTCGCGAAGCCGCCTCGACCGTGGCTGCCGACCACGACCAGTTGAGCGTTGGCGGACTCGTCCAGCAATGAGCGAACCGGACGATCTGCCTTGACGATTCGGCGCACGGCTACATCGGGGTAACGCTCGGCGTAGCCGGCGAGGCTCTCGGCGAGGATGGCCTCGGCCGAATCCTGTGCGCCGTCCCAGCCCGCGACCGGCAGGTCCAGACTGCTGACGTCGCTCCAGGCGTGCAGAGCGGTGAGACCGACCTTGCGCTGGGACGCTTCCTCGAACGCGAGCTCCAGGGCGGGCACACTGTTGGCGGTGCCGTCCACACCGACGAGCACCGGCAGGGTCGCCGACACCGCATCGATGGCCGAGATCTGGTGGATCACCGCGACAGGGCAGTGGGCGTGATGGGTTGTTGCCGTGCTGACCGATCCGAGCAACCCACGCTGGAACGCGCCCATGCCGCGGCTGCCGACCACCAGCATCGACGCGTGCGCGGACCGTTCGATCAGCATCGGGATCACCAGTTCGAACGACACCTCCGTGGTGATCGAGGGCTGTTCACCCGGTGCGGCGGTGCGTGCGATGCGCTTGGCCTCGTGCAGGATTCGTTCGCCGTCGCGGCGCAGCCATTCCAGGTCGGTTTCGCCCAACGACATACCGGGCCCGTAGCCGGTTCGAATCGCCATCGAGGTCACCAGATGGAGCCGACGATGATGCAACGTCGCTTCGACAGCCGCCCATGCGGCGGCCTGGTACGAGCTCGCCGAGCCGTCGACCGCGGCGATGATCTGATCGGATCGTGTTGCCGACGAAACGTTTTCGGTAGTCATGGATTCCAGCCTCTCGAGTTTTCAGTGCTGCCGGTGGTGCGAGTCGCTCGGTTTCTGAGCGGAGGCGGGGCGCAGCACGGCCAGACGGCGCAGATATTCCGTCTCGTCCAGCTCGCCGCTGGCGAAACGTTCGGCCAGCAACGCCTCCGGCGCCAGCCGCACGGGCCCTTGCGATTTCGGCTCCGAGGCGATCTCGCCCCGGCTGAGCGCCATGATCGCGACGACAACGGCGACCCACAGCGGTAATGCGAACACGATCATGAGCGCGAACATCCACCAGTGCGGAGCGTCGCCATACCAATACATCATCTTGTCAGTCCTTACTTATCGGGCGGCTGAGTTGCCGCCACTCGTCGGCCCATCGGGCATTGCGGTGCCGATTCAGCACCCATTCGGTGCCACGAACCAGGCACCACCCACACAGCCAGGTGCCGACGAGAACGACGACACCCACACCGATCCCGGTCAGGACGGCGGCTACGGCTTCCGGTGGCTCGGTGGTCGGCGAACCGTCCGCGCCGAGCCAGATCGTCACCAGGTCACCGAATTGCCGTCCGCGCGGCACCGGTACGACGGCAGTACCCGGATGTTCTGCGTCCATCCACTGAACGCGGGCCTGGTACTCGTACGCCGCGGTCTTGGTGGGGTTCTCCGTAAGTACCGCGCTGACACTGTGTTTCGTGGCTCGCTCGAGGTCGATCCGTGCGGCACTCTCGGTGTAGGCCGACGTGCCGAGCGCACCCGCCACCGGCACCGCCACCAGCACAGCCAGTGCCGCGATGAGCCGTACCGCACCCGCACAGCGATCCGATGCGCGCAGCAGGGGATTGGGACTCCACGGTTGGGTCGACCACCAGCGAATCAGTCGAATCCACGACGCGTGGATCGGGATGATCGTGTGCTCGGACATCGCCGTTCACCTCGCCTCAGGTCTTGTGTCGGCTTCCAGCATCCCGCGCGGACCGGCACGCTGGCAGAGAACAAGGTCCCCTGGTCAGCGGCCGAGATACCCGTCTTACGGATCCCTTCGGCAACGCGCGGCCGAAAGTCCCTTCGGGCATGTCGGTTCGGCACTATTCGCGCAACCCGACGGCTGCCTAGCGTCGATACCGCACGCCAATTCCCCAGCCGGACAGGCGAACATCGAGGAGCAGGTCATGGCGTATCAGATCTCGGTCGACCATTCGGCCCCGTACACCGTCCTCGAACTGCGCCGCACGGTGCGCACCGACCAGGCCGGCGAAGACATCGGCAGCGGAATGGACGCGCTCTACGGGCTCGCCGCGGCCAATGGTCTCACCCCGATCGGACCACCGACCACCACCTATATCGGGGAATTCCGGCCCGGCACCGAGACCGAGGTCGACTTCGGATTGCCGGTTTCCCCGAATCCCGTCGGCGGCGCCAACGAGGAAATGACGCTGCGCCAGACCGAGCCTCAGATGTTCGCGCGCCTCACGCATCGCGGTTCCTACCACCTGATCGGCGACGCGTACAACGCGCTCTACGAGTGGCTGCGTGGCTCGTCGTACCAGCAGGCCGGGCCGCCCACCGAGGTGTATCTGGTCGCGCCGGACGAAGCACTCGACCCACGCGACCTGCTCACCGAGATCCGCCTTCCCATCGCCCCCGCCGAACTCACCGTGCGAGTCTCGGTGCCGTTCACCCGGGCCGTATCGATGGTTCGCGACGCACTCGCCACGCAGGGTTTCGGCGTGCTTACCGAAATCGACGTCCGTGCAACACTTCTCGCCAAACTCGGCACCGACATGGAGGACTATCTCATCCTCGGCGCGTGCAACCCGAACCTCGCACACCAGGCGCTCGAGATAGACCGCCAGGTCGGAAAGCTGCTGCCCTGCAACGTGGTGGTGCGCGCCGAGGACGGGACCGTTGTCGTCGAAGCAATGGACCCCGACCTGCTGCTGCGCGCGGACAACCAGCCAGGGCTGCGCGCGATCGCGCACGACGCGAGGTCACGTCTGGCTGCAGCGCTCACCGCTGTTGCGCACAAGGCGGGGTAGGAGCCGAGCGGGGTAGGAGCCGAGCTGGTCCAGATACCCCAGGCGGCGCAGTCGTGAGCCGAAGGCCTGGGGCTGGGATCTCAGCGCTCACGGCGCATGACGATCCCCGGCCTCGGGAGCCGGGGATCGGAAGACATTCAGCCGATGGGAGCGTCGAATGGGTCCAGAACGTCCTCGACGGCTCGGCGCGGGGTCATCGGCAGTGGTGCCGCGCTGGTAGGAATCCAGCCGATGCGGACGATCGCCTGCGGATAGGAAGTGTCGTCGAGGACACCGCGCCGAACATCGTGGCGCAATTCGGCGATCTCGAGCGGTTCGGTGAGCACGCAGGTGGCCAGGCCGACGTTGGTTGCGGTCAGCAACACCGCGCTCAGCGCCTCCCCCGCCTGCAGGCGGGACATCCGGTCATCTCCGGACGTACCGACCACCAGCAGTTCCGCGAAATCCGGCTCGCGCGCGGTGTCGCTCAGCTGGGGGGCGACAAACGTCCGTGCGGGCAACTCGTCCTCGCTGCGCGGCGCAGGGGTATTGCGAGCCGGCACGCCGTCTGCCGCGCTGTGCCGACCGCTCCAATTCGCCAGCTCGAATCGATACTCGGAGTCCATCGCGTGCCGGACCGCGGCCGCGCGCGTAGCCGCGATCAGGTGCTCTCGCGAGCGATCGCCTGCCTTGCGCAGCACCGCACCGAGCGCAGCCGCGCGTTCCGCGGCAAGTCCGAGATATCCGGGTGGGATCTCCCACGACGTGTAATGCCGACGATCGGTCTGCCGATGTGAAATGGCCGCGCTCAGTTCGATTTCCGCCGGCATGGGCCGGTGCCGCAGCAGCTCGATCGAGGCCAGGTGATTCGGATCCGCCGGGTTGGGCAGCCGATGCACCACCGCCGACCAACCCAGCGCCGCAAAGGCAACCCGCAGATGATGCAGTGCCGCACCACAACTGATCACCATGTCCCGTTGATCGGGATCGGTGGCGGGCAGTGCCCGCGTAGGATCGAGATACAGGTGCACCGACCGGCTGCCGATCCGCCAGCGCCACGGTTGGGAGTTGTGCACCGACGGCGCCCGCACCGCGAGCGCCAGTGCTGTCTTGACGGTGTTGTCGTCGGGCAGTCCGTGGTCCATGTCGTTACCTCCAGGTCGTTTCCGTCTACCGTCCCACCGGCGCGGGGTGCCGGATAAGGGCACGATGGCCTCGGCCCGAATCGAAAGGCCCTCGAACTCAGGGACCTTCGTACGCCGCTGCGGTGCGTTGCCGGTCGACCCGTTCGGTACGCACGTCGGCGACCAATGCTTCGACCGTGGCGACTTCGAAGACCTCGGTACCGGGCCGCAGTACGGTCGCCGCGGCTGCGGCGACGCCGTATTCGCAGGCGTTCCGGCAGTCCGCGCCCGCGGCGAGTCGATAGGTGAACGCCGCGACCAGACTGTCGCCCGCGCAAGCATCGCTGCGCCGCGGCGACCCTGATACCGGGGCGGAAATCCTATGGTGTGAAGCGCTGTTCGAGTACACAGCACCCAATGCCGCCACGGTCGAAATCGCGTTGCCGGTGGCCGCGATATCCAGAAGCAGATCGTTGGCCGCCTGCGCATCCTCGAAAGATGTTATCGGCCGGCCGAGCAGTCCCGCCGCCTCGCGGCGGTCGAGTCGAATAGCGAATGCGCTCTCCCCCAGCACCTCTCGCAATTGCGCCCCCGCTATGTCGAGCACCACCCGAGTGACGGACGCGTCGACGCCGTGCACAATCCGAGCGCAGAAGTCATCCGGCATACCCGGCGGAACGCTTCCGGTCAGCACCAGGTAGGGGAACTTGTGCGCCGTGGTGATGATCGCGTCCAGGCAACGGCGTTGCTCGACCGCGGACAACGCCACGCCCGGCGGCACCAGATGATAGCTGTGCCACACTTCAGTCTCCGCGACGACGACAGCTTCTCTCGTATCGGAACCGATCTCGATACCGCCGTGCGCGAGCCCCTCCTCGTCGAGCAAGCGGTTCAACCGCAGCCCCACCTCCCGGCCGAAGGTGTGCCACGCGAACGCGGAGCCACCCAGCCTGCTGACACAGCGCGCGACATTCAAGCCACCGCCGCCGGCCTGCACAGACCGCACCGCGACGCGATTCTTTCCTTCGTCACGCAACCGATCCACCTCGAAACTGATGTCCACAGCGGGGTTCAAGGTCACCGTGAGAATCGGCAGCGACGTCGGCATCAGTCCTCCTGGGCACGGGGTCGGCCTACCCAGCGTCTCGCGCCCGAGCGCGATGAGCACAGTGCCGAAAGGCCTCGGTCCGAATCCACTGGGTTCGCCAGGGGGAGGCACTTTCGGCTCGTCGATCGAGGACCAACGCCACCAGTGCGGGCTGCGCACCCGTCCATACCGTTGGGATACCCGAACGGTCGATATCCGGCGGCCACATGAACCGAAGACGCCATCCTCGCCGCACGTTTCACGAGGTGGTCGGAGAAGTATCCGGACGTCACCGTCACACCTGAGGTATCCCCCGGCGCGCCCGGCGGAGATACTGCTCGATCGGTCGAAAATCAGCACAGCTCGTCGTGGTGGTGGGCAGTCGAGGCCGAGGCGGTTTCACCGGGCCGGTTCTCGGCTCCGCCAGTAACTACCTCGTGCAACACACCCACTGCCCGTCGTGGTCGCCCGCCAACCGTGGCCAGCGCAGATCAGCGAAACTATGAAATACCCTGCTGCCGATTATATTTCGGTAGACATTCACCATCGGTGAGTGCGCCTCCGAAGATCGCCGCACGGGCCCACGCAGAGCGGGCCGTGCCGACGCCGGACAACCAGCGCAAACGCAGTCGCAACCCGACCGTATGGCGCTGGATGCACCCGACTGATCCGGGCAGTACGCGGACGTTGTGGATCGCACTGCCCAGCACCGCGTTCTCGAACAGGCTGGGTCCGGTGCCCGGTCGATGTGCTGGACGCCAACGTGTAATTGATTGTCCCGCATGCCTTTGTGCCGTTAACCCGACGATTTGAGCGGCCGACCCCGCCGCGGCGGCATAAACGATGAGCACCGTCGACACCGTTGAGGCCCCGGCGGCCGCTCGCACTCGCCGAGCGCCGACGGCCCGGACCCGATCGCGATCTACCGACCGTGGCAGTCGTGCGGCGGACTCGAATGTCGCCGCGGTCGACATGTCCGAGCGTTGCGCAACTGTCGGGTAATGCGACACATTCGACCAGAACGCACCCATTTCCGGGGCGGGTAATCGTACTCTGGATCTGTTGGGAGAGGTGGGTGATGGCTAGACGACACCGACCATTCAGCCCGCCGTGGCGGGCCGCATCCGAAGCCGGGCGAGCACACCCGGCTGAATATTCTACCTCCGCACCGAGTTCTGCGCCGTCGATGACAACATCCTATGACGTCCAACGCTTCAGGGTTGCGATCGTCGGCTCGATCGAGTGGGGCCATTTCGGCGACCCTATATACAGCATCACACGGATACGCCCAAATGCGTTCTCCCGGTTGATAACTCACGAGTGCGCGTTCTACACTGATAGCCATGCGAATTCGATTCGGCCAGCACCGTTTCGAGCACGTGATCCGCCGGTGCGGATCGGAACAACGATTACGCAGTGATACACGCGAATTCGTTGATCAAGTGAACGCAACTTTACGAAAAGGTATGTGGCTCATTGAACTTTGACGGGCGATCACTGCGGCTCCCCCTCCCGATTCCGGCGGTATCCACGTAGCTGCGCGGTAACGCGGGCCCTGGAGCGTCGGAGCTCGGCAGCGATGGCTCGGGTATGCCCGACGGTGGACGATCGACCGCTGGGATCGGATGAAGTAGGAGGCGGTAATGGTCACGCAAATGCTCCGGGAGAGCACATCGCTAGCGGGTCTTCTTCGACACGGCGACAGAGAGTTCCATCGACAACTGCAGCAGGTGCTGAGCAACCCGGACTTCGCCGTCACGGAGCGGCAGAGCCAGGAACAGCGGCGCCAGAACGCCTACGATCAGCTCCGGGATCTGGTCAAAGGGATCGGCAGCACCCGTGCCGTCGCCACCGACCTGCCCGAGCTCTTCGCGGTTTTCGATTGGTCCGCGGTACTGGCGACCGACTTGATTCCGCTGATCTCCGGCCATTACAACCTGGCGTCGGGCAGCCTGGCCACCCTGACCGATTCCGATTCCGCCGCCCCGTATCTGCGGGACCTGGACGACGCGTCGAGCATCGGTGTGATGTTGCTGACCGAGTACGGGTGCGGCTCCAATATCGGTTTCATGCAAACCACCGCACGGTGGGACAACGACGGATTCGTGCTCGACACCCCGAACCCGCGCGCACGAAAGTTCATGCCCAGCGTCGGCATTCCGGTCGCCCGGGTCTGCGTCATCGGGGCGCGGTTCATCGACGCGGCAGGTGTCGATCAGGGCGTACACCTGTTCGCCGCGCGACTACGAGACGCGAACGGCGAGCCGTGCGCGGGCGTGCGGATCACCCAGCTCGACCATCAGCCACTGGTCATCATGGACAACTCGGTCATCAGTTTCGATGGCCTGCGAGTCGAGCGCAGCGCCTGGTTGAGCAATGACCTGGCTACCATCGATGAGCAAGGCGTGCTGACCTGGCGCGATCAGACGAGCAGACGTCGGGCATTCGCTTCGGCGATCAGCCAGCTGACGGTCGGACGGTTGGCACTGTCGTCCTGCCTGAACGCCACGGCACGCGCGGCGCTGTACATCGCACTCCGTTACGCCGCTAAACGAGTAGTGCCCTTGACGCCGGTCGACAACCCGTTGATGGTCGATATTCCGCACGTGCGCGACACCCTGCTCACCGATTTGGCCGGCACCGTCGCCCGGACCGTCTACGGCAACGCGATCAAGACCTCCCTTGCCGGTAGCGATCTCACCGATCGCGACACGGTGGTGTCGGTCATGCTGGCCAAGCACTTCATCCAGTTGCATGCCTTGGAGACGGTCACCCACTGTCGCATCAAGATGGGCGCGCAGGGCATGTTCAGTGCCAATCGCGTCGCCGACTACCTCGGCGTCTGTCACGCCGCCATCACCGGCGAAGGCGACTGCCACGTCCTGGGTTCCGTCGCCGGTCGGGTGCTGGCGAAGGAACTGGCCGGTACTTTGCCCCCGGTAGTGCGGGTGCACGATCCCGAGGATGCCGAGGACCGCCTGCGGCTGCTCAGTGCACGCACTTTGACGATCGCGCAAGAGGCACAGCAGCATCTGGCGTCACCGGCTCTCGCCGACCGACTAGCGGTCATTCCCGAGGCGCTCGACCTCGCCGAGGCGTACTGTACCGAAGCGGCGTTGCGACTGCTCCACGACCATGCCGAGCTTCCTGAAATAGCCGCGGTGCGCGATGTTTTCGCGCTACATCACCTGCTGGACCAGGCCACGTGGTATCTCACCCACGGCCTGCTCGATATCGCCGCGGTCGAGGCCACGAGGAAACAGCTCCGGCTGGCCATCGATGATCTCGCCGACCAGCTGCCCGCAGTGCTGGACGCGTTCGAGCTCGACGACGGGATTCTCGGCGCGCCCGCACTGTCGGAGGATCTGCCCGCCGCGTGGGACGCGCGCTGCGAACAGCGCTGATCCCGGCCCTGCGGGGCAATCGATGCGGCCGCGGCGCCCCGCTCGGGCTACGCGGCCGCATCCGCGTGCCAGGTATGCCCGAATCCGCAGCGCAGTCGCAATCTTGTTGACAGCTAACAAGATTGCGATTTATTTCCTGGCCCGTCGCGGGTACGATGCTGGCGAAACCGATACCAAGGAGACGTCAGTGCATCCGCAGCACACGCTTCAGGGCTCTACCACCGTCTCGACCCCGTCGATCGAGTTCACCGGTCCTCGAATCGCGATCTGCAGCGAAGAATTTGCCGCCGATCCGCACCGGTTCTACCGCCAGATGCGGGAGAACTACGGTTCCTTGGTCCCGGTGGAGATGTGGCCAGGGGTGCCGGCAACCCTGGTTGTCAAATACCGCACCGCCGTGCGAATCCTCAACGACTCCGAGCATTTTCCCGCCGACCCGAGCATCTGGCAGAAAACGGTGCCGGCCGATATCCCGATCATGCCGATGATCGAATACCGGCCCAACGCGATCCGCACCAGCGGCGCGGAGCACACGCGCTACCGCACTGCTCTGAACGACGCGTTGGCTGGAATGGACCTCAACTTCCTGCGCTCCATTGTGGAAAGGTCCGCCGTACCGATCATCAACACGTTCTGCCGTGACGGGAACGCCGACGTACTGAGTCAATACGTCCTCCCGCTGGTCTTTTCGGTCTTCTGCGAGGTGCTCGGCTGTCCCCCGGACATCGGCGAGCGAGTCGCCAAGGCCAGCGCGGCGATGTTCGACGGCGTGGACACCGAAACGGTGAACGCGATCATGGGCGCCGCGTTGCTCGACCTCACCGCGTTGAAGCGGGCGCACCCGGCCGACGACGTCACCACGAGACTGGTCCAGCATTCCGCCGAATTGTCCGACGAGGAGATGGTGCATCAGTTGGTCCTGCTGTTCGCGGCCGGTGTCGAACCGCCGCTGAACCTCGTAGCCAACACGCTGCTGCTGATGCTGACCGATTCCCGGTTCACCACCGTCGACAACGGCTGCCCGCTCTCGACCAGGACCGCGCTCGACGAGCGGCTGGCCACCGACCCGCCGATGGCGAACTACTGCATCACCTATCCCCGCCAGCCGATCATCATCGAGGGCGTCTGGCTGCCCGCGAATCAACCGGTCATCGTGAGCATGGCGGCCTGCAACACCGATCCGGAGATGAACACCGGAGAGTTTCTGGACAACGGCTGGAATCTGGCGTTCAGCACAGGTCCGCACGCCTGTCCCGCGCACGCTCGTCCGTACGGCATCCTGCTCGCGCAGGAGGTCATCGATCAACTCCTGGATGTGCTCCCGGAGTTGCAGCTCGCGGTCGCCCCAGAGGAGCTCGTGTGGCGGCCCGGCCCCTTCCATCGAGCATTGACCACGTTGCCGGTGGTGTTCCCGCCCACTGCGCCGTTGCCGGTGTGACAGCCGCCGCCGCGGAATGCTGAAACCCGTTGGCTGGAAACAGCTTTCGCGGGTAGATCGGATACGCTGAGCGGCCCGGCGGCGGCTCAGCGCATCCGCGTGATCGGTCTCAGCCGAGATTCAGCGGCGGCGACGGCGGAAACCGCACCGGAAGACGAGCCAGCGCGCGATGGAAACCGCCTGCCCGCCAATGTAATTCGGTGTCCGGAACGGCCAAGCTGACGTCCGGAAGCGCATCGAGCAACTGATCGAGCGCTTCCTGCACGATGACCATCGCCACCGACTGGGCCGGGCACGAATGCGCGCCCGCACCCCAGGACAGATGCGAACGGTTGCCCATCCGGTCACCATCGGCCGCGGCCGGGTCGGCATTACAGGCGGCCAGGCTGATGAGTACCGGTTGATCCACCGGCAGCCAGGTGTCGCCCACGATCTGCAGTTGACGCGGATAGCTGAAGCACGAATTCGCTACCGGCGGATCGGTGAAGAGCACCTCGTCGATCGCGTCCCGGATGGACAGGGCCCCGCCCAGCAGTTCGCCGCCGAACCGGTCATCGGTTGCCAGCAGCAGCACTGTGTTCGCGATCAAGTTCCAGGTCGGCTCGGTGCCGGTCACGTACAGCGTGGCGATCTGCTCGACCAACTCGTTCTCGTGCGCATAGGCGCCGTGCTGGACCAGCCACGATATGACGTCAGCGCTCGGCGCCACCCGCTTCGCGGCCACCGCTTCCGCGATCGCCGCTCGCACCATATTCTCGCTCGCCGCCACCGATACCGCGTCGGCGGCGTTGCGCAACGCGACCAGCGCGGAGAACGCTTTGCGGCCGCTCTCGGGCCCGAACCCCAGCACGTCGTGGACTATCTCGACGGTCAGCGGAATGGCGTACTCGGCGAGCAGGTCGGCCGAGCCGGCCTCGCAGAAGCTATCGATCAACTCCGCTGCGACGCGCTCGACCGCGACGCGCAGCGCATACAGATCGATCTGGTTCAGACAAGCCGTTGTGGTGCTGCGGTATTGCGCGTACTCCGCCTCACCGGTCTGCGGCGTGCCGGAGCGCCATCCCACGGTGGGCAAAACCGGACACACCCCGGTGCGACCGGACTCCCACGCCCGCGAGTCGGCCGGAAAATGCACCGGGTCGCCCAGCACCTGTAGTGCTTCCCGATAACCGATGATCAGCGTCGCGGGCACCCCCGGCGCCAGTTCCAATGGAACCAGTGAACCGTGATTGTCGCGCATGGCCGCGTACATGCTGTGTGGATCCGCCGCGAACTCCGGCGTGTGCAGCGTCACGCGCGAGGACGGTCGCTGGGCGGCGCCGCCGGCAGATCGGCTAGCAGGCAAGTACGCTCGGTCGTCGGTCGTGCGGCAGCGGATAAGGTGGCCATGACAAGCACTCCTCGGACAGTCTGAGTTGACGAGATTCACACAGCAGCGGGGTCTTACATGTCCGGAAGCCGTCCGTAAGCAAACCGGATCGACTGCCGGCGGCCGAATCGGAGATCGCAGAGAGCAGCGTCAGCACACAGGTAGCAAGCGAAACCGCACGAGTTCCGGAGAAAGACCCGAGCCGCGTGGCCGGCAAGACCGTGACACGTTGCGCCTCCCTGCTCGTGCGCCCATAGCTGACCGGCCCCGAGACAAACCGACCGGTACATCCAAATATGTTCGACTACAGCATGTTTCGATGAAGCGCGTTCGAGCATACTGATCTCGAGCAGCGTCCGCAGCCCGAACCGTAGGTCACGGCAAATCTCCGGCACCGGCAACTCGGGAAATTCACCGACCGCAGACGCGGTGTTCTACGCCGCCGCGGCCGCGCCCGCAAACCCCTACCGGGACCGCGCGCGAGCAACGACGGCAAGCGCCCAGATCCGGTCATCGTCGGGCGATCCACTGCAGACCGTTAGCGAGACGCCAGCCGGGCGTGACCGCCAGGCGATCATGACAGCTAGACTTGCTTCTACGTATACATATGCTTATAGTGAGTTCTCGATGACTGCTAAGAGTCGTCAAATACCTTCTGCTGCAAGGGAAATGAGCATGAGCAAAGCGCTCCACACGATCGCCGCACTACCGGTGGCGCGTCAGCCCGGCTGTCCGTTCGTTCCGCCGGCCGAGCTGATCGAGGCACGTCGACACGGCCCGATCAGCCACTACACCTTCCCCGGCGGAAAACCCGGCTGGCTGGTTACCGGATACGAGCTGGTCCGGTCGATCCTGTCCGACTCGCGATTCAGTTCGCGCAAGGAGCTCATGCTCCACCCGACTATCGACTACTCGGGCTTCGAGATCCCGCCGGCGGCGCCTGGTGAGTTCCTGCTCATGGACGAACCGCAGCACGGGCGCTACCGGAAACCGCTGGCGAGCAAGTTCACCGCACGGCGTATGCGTCTGCTCACCGAACGCGTCGAGCAGATCACCGCCGACCGGCTCGACGCCATGGAGACGGCCGGGCCGCCGACCGACCTGTTGGCGACGTTCGCCAGACCCATTCCCGCCGTCATGATCTGTGAACTGCTCGGGGTGCCCTACGAAGACAGGGGTTCCTTCCAGGACAACGTGGAGTCGTTCATGAGCGGGGAGATCAGCGACGAGGACCTGATGGCGGCGGTGACCGCGACCTACGGGTACCTCACCGAACTGGTCGCCGCCAAGCGCGCGAACCCCACTGACGACGTGCTCAGCGAGCTCACCCACACCGATCTGACCGATGAGGAACTGCGGGGCATGGCCCTGGTTCTGCTGGCGGCCGGCTTGGACACCACCGCGAACATGCTGGCACTGGGTACCTTCGCGCTCCTGCGTCACCCGGACCAGCTCGCCGCACTGCGCGCCGATCCTGGGCTCACCGACCAGGCGGTGGAGGAATTGCTGCGATATCTGAGCGTCGCCAAGACCTCCATGAGGACAGCGCTGGAAGACGTCGAGCTGGCCGGCCACACGATCAAGGCAGGGCAGGTGGTGATCGCGTCGTACCACACCGCCGATCACGACCCCGAGCGCTTCGCCGATCCCCACGCGTTCGATATCCACAGGCGCGCCGGCGCACACCTTGCCTTCGGCCACGGGGCCCACCACTGCCTGGGAGCGCAGCTCGCCCGCGTCGAAATGCGCGTCGCGTTCCCCGCCCTGATCAACAGATTCCCCACACTGCGCCTGGCCGTACCGGCCGACGAGGTCGCCCTGCGGCCGGAAACCGCGGACATCTTCGGAGTGAAGAGCCTCCCGGTCACCTGGGACGTGTGACCGCAGGACCCCGGCCACCGAACTAGGGAACCATACCGACGGAAGCTACGTACCCGCCCGGGTGCGCCAGAAGCTGATCGAGGCAATCGCACACGCCGAAAACCCGAGCGCCCGCTGACGGCACCGTCGAAGCCGTCCCGTTTGTGGAAAGGCCCCGCGCCGGATGTCTCCAGCGCGGGGCCCCGAACGAGAAAAGAGCTGCTGACAGCTACTTTTCAATCACTGAACGTCACTCACTTGCAAGCAGCCTTGGCTTCCCGCCGACGCCGATGCAGGATCGGCTCGGTGTAACCGTTGGGCTGCTTGGTCCCCTCGAGGATCAGCTCCTTGGCGGCTTGGAAGGCGATGCTGCCTGCGAAGTCCGGGGACAGCGGGCGGTAGTTGCGGTCGCCGGCGTTCTGCCGGTCGACGATCGGCGCCATCCGTTCCAGGCTGGCCACCACCTCGTCGGCGGTGACGATGCCGTGGCGCAGCCAGTTCGCCATCAGCTGGCTGGAAATGCGAAGGGTGGCACGGTCTTCCATGAGCGCGACGTCTTCGATGTCGGGCACCTTGGAGCAGCCGACGCCCTGGTCGATCCAGCGCACCACGTAGCCGAGGATGGACTGGGAGTTGTTGTCCAGCTCCTGCTGCTTCTCCTCGGCCGACCAGTTCGGGGCCGCGGCGAGCGGGATCTCCAGGATCTGGTCGACGGTGGCCCGCGGGCCGCCCTTCAGGATTTCCTGCTGCCGGTCGAGCACGTTGACCTGGTGGTAGTGGGTCGCGTGCAGGGTGGCGGCGGTGGGCGAGGGCACCCACGCGGTGTTGGCGCCGGCCTTGGGGTGGCCGATCTTCTGCACCAGCATGTCGGCCATCAGGTCCGGCATGGCCCACATGCCCTTGCCGATCTGCGCCTTACCGGGCAGCCCGGTGGCCAGGCCGGTGTCGACGTTCCAGTCCTCGTAGGACTTGATCCACTGCTGGCCCTTCATCTCGGCCTTGCGGACCATCGGCCCGGCCTCCATGGAGGTGTGGATCTCGTCGCCGGTGCGGTCGAGGAAGCCGGTGTTGATGAACACCACGCGTTCGGCGGCAGCCTGGATACAAGCCTTGAGGTTCACCGTGGTGCGGCGCTCCTCGTCCATGATGCCGACCTTGAGGGTGTTGCGCGGCACGCCGAGCACGTCCTCGATCCGGCCGAACAGCTCGTTGGTGAACGCGACCTCGTCGGGGCCGTGCATCTTCGGCTTCACGATGTAGACCGAGCCGGTGCGGCTGTTCTTCAGTTCGGTGTCGCCGCGCAGCGAGTGCGTCGCGATGAGTGAGGTGACCAGGCCGTCGAGGATGCCCTCTGGCACCTCGTTGCCTTCGGCGTCGAGGATGGCGTCGCTGGTCATCAGGTGACCGACGTTGCGCACGAACAGCAGCGAACGGCCGTGCAGCACGAGCTCGCTGCCGTCGAGCGCGGTGTAGACCCGATCCGGGTTCATGGTGCGGGTGAAGGTCTGGTCGCCCTTGCTCACCTGCTCGCTCAGATCGCCCTTCATCAGGCCGAGCCAGTTGTGGTAGCAGAGCACCTTGTCCTCGGCGTCGACCGCGGCGACCGAGTCCTCGAAGTCCATGATCGTGGTGACCGCGGACTCCAGCACCAGATCCTTCACGCCGGCGGTGTCGGTGCTGCCGATCGGGGAGTCCGCATCGATCTGGATCTCGATGTGCAGGCCGTTGTGCTTCAGCAGCACCGAGGTCGGCGCGTCCGGATCGCCGAGGTAACCGACCAGCTGCGACGGATCGGCGAGCCCGATCTCGGTGCCGTCCTCGAGGCCGACCTCGAGCTCACCGTCGACGATCTTGTACGAGGTGGAGCCGATGTGCGAACCGGTGATCAGGGTCGCGGCGTCGTCGAGGAAGTTGCGCGCCCACTCGATGACCTTGTCGCCGCGAACCTTGTTGTAGCTCTTGCCCTTTTCCGCGCCGTTCGCCTCGGAGATGGCGTCGGTGCCGTAGAGCGCGTCGTAGAGCGAACCCCAGCGGGCGTTGGCCGCGTTGATCGCGAAGCGCGCGTTCATCACCGGCACCACGAGCTGCGGGCCCGCGGTGGTGGCGATCTCGTCGTCCACGTTCTGCGTGCTGATCTGGAAATCGGCGGGCTCGGGGCGCAGGTAGCCGATCTCGCTCAGGAAGTTCTTGTAGGCGGCCTTGTCGTAGTTCGCGCCGGGGTGCTCGGCATGCCAGGCGTCGACCTTGCCCTGGATCTCGTCGCGTTCGGCGAGCAACGCGCGGTTGCGCGGCGCGAGGTCGTTGATGACCTGCTCGGCACCGGCCCAGAACGCGGCGGAATCTACGCCGGTTCCGGGAAGCGCCTCGTTCTCGATGAACTCGTGGAGAACGCTGGCCACCTGAAGCCCGCCGACCTGAATCCGCTCTGTCATCTACTGCCTCACTTCTGAGAAAGCCGGGTGGGAAAAGACGCATCGATGTTACCCGTGGGTAGTGATACCACCCTGTTCCGGGTCGAACGTGGCGTCTCGCCGATATGTTCCGGCGCGCCGATGAAGCGGGGTAGATCACTCGGCGCGGCACAGCGTGTCGGCGGTCGGCCGAACATGCCCTTGATTGTATCGGCCGCGCGATTTAATGTACTGATCGGAACATTTTCTGATCGACGGGAGAGCGTGTGTCGCTCGAGGACAAGGTCGTCGTGGTCACCGGGGGCAGCCGGGGACTCGGCCGGGAGATGGTGCTCGCGTTCGCGGCGGCGGGCGCGGACGTGGTTATCGCCAGTCGCAAACTCGACGGATGCGTCGCGCTGGCCGACGAGGTGCGCGACACCCACGGCAGGCGCGCGCTGCCGGTGGCGTGCAACGTCAGCGACTGGTCGCAGTGCGACACGCTGGTCGAGACGGTCTACGAGAAGTTCGGGCGGGTCGACGTGCTGGTCAACAACGCCGGGCTCTCGCCGCTCTACCCGAGCCTCGATCAGGTGTCGGAGGCACTGTTCGACAAGGTGATCGGCGTGAATCTCAAAGGCCCATTTCGTCTTTCGGCACTGATCGGTACCCGGATGGCGGCCGACGGCGGCGGGTCGATCATCAACATCTCCTCGATCGAGGCGGCCCGGCCCGCACCGCACGCGCTCCCCTACGCCGCGGCCAAGGCCGGATTGAACACGCTCACGGTCGGTCTCGCGCAGACCTTCGGACCGACCGTGCGGGTCAACACGATTCAGCCCGGTGCGTTCGCGACCGATATCTCGAAGGCCTGGACGCCCGAGGTCCGCGCGGCGATCGGCACCGTCAACGCACAGCGCCGCGTCGGCGAGCCCAGCGAAATCGTCGGCGCCGCAATGTTCTTCGCGGGCGCTGAGTCCGGATTCTGCACCGGGGCGACACTCGCCGTGGACGGCGGCTGGCGATGAAGGCACTGACCTATCGAGGCCCGCGCGAGATCTCGTACTCCGACGTGCCCGACCCGGTGCTCACCGGACCGGACGGCGTGATCATCCGGGTCACCGCCACCGGTATCTGCGGCAGCGACCTGCACATCTATGCCGGGCACGGGTTCACCGACGGGACCGGTTACAGCGTCGGACACGAAGCGGTCGGCGAGATCGTCGAAATCGGCTCGGACGTCCGAGGTTTCGGGGTCGGTGACCGCGTGCTGGTCCCCGCCTCCGCGGGATGTGACCGGTGCGCGAACTGCCGGATCGGCATCGTCGCCGCCTGCGAGCGCACGCCCGCGGCGATCGACGCCTGCTACGGGCTCGGCGGTGCGCTGTCCGGCTGCCAGGCCCAGTATCTGGCCGTCGCGCACGCCGAAGGCAATGTGGTACGCCTGCCCGCGGGCGTCAGCGACGACGCCGCCGTCGCCCTCACCGACAACGCGCCGACCGCCTGGTACGGCGCACGCCGGGCCCGGATCGCGCCCGGGGAGACCGTGGTGGTGATCGGGCTGGGCCCGGTTGGACTGATGGCGGTGCAGTCCGCGTTCGCGATGGGCGCGTCCCGCGTGCTCGGCGTCGATCTCATCGCCGAACGCCGCAAACAAGCCGCCGAACTCGGCGCCGAACCGATCGACGCCGACGACCCCAAGCTCGCGATCCGCGAGTTGCTGGGCGGCGGCGCGGATGTCGCGATCGAGGCGGTCGGCGCCGACGCCACCATCAAACTCGCGATCAGCGCGGTCGGGCACCGCGGGCGGGTCAGCGTGATCGGCGTCAGCCAGAACCGGGCTTACCCTTTCCATATGCCGCTGGCACAGATCAAGGAGCTGGAGTTCCATATCGGCCTGTGCTCGATCCAATACGAGCTGGCCACCCTGCTACGGCTCACCGCAGCGGGCCGGCTGCGCCCCGAAGCGGTCATCACCCATCGACTCCCGATGTCCGACGGCGCGAACGCCTACCGGCTGTTCGCCGAACGCGCGGACGGCGTGAGCAAGGTCGTGCTGGACCCCGCGCGATGAGCACCGCGTCGCGCAGCAGGACGACGTCGGGCGATGCCGACGTCGTCCCGGCGCGGCGCCGCGGCCGCCCGCCCGCCTCCGCCGCCAACGCCGGTGACACCCGCGGACGTATTCTGCGGGCCGCACGGGAGTTGTTCGCGGAGAAAGGATTCCACGGCACGGGTGTCGCGGAGATCGGCGACCGCGCCGATGTCCAGCGCGGCGCGCTGTACTACCACATCGGCTCCAAAGAAGAGCTGCTCTGGCAGATCCTGCACGACTACATCCAGCTGATGCTGGTCGAGGCGGAACAGATCGTGGCGGGCGAGGACGATCCGATCAGTCAGCTGCGTCAGCTGATCCACAGCCACGTCCGGCTGATCATCGAGCACCGTAGCGAGGTCGCGATCCAGCTGCGCGACGTCACCGCCCTCACCGGCGAGCGCGGCGCCCAACTGCAAGAGCTGCGCGATCGCGTCCAGCAGTGCTGGCAGCGGGTGATCGACACCGGTTACGCCGCAGGTCTGCTGCGCACCGACGACCACGTGGTCACCAACAGCGTGCTCGGCATGCTCAACATGGTGACCTTCTGGTATCGCCCGCACGGCGAACACTCCCCCGCCGAGATCGCCCAGATTCTCGCCACCACGTTCCTCGACGGCGTGGTGACCACCACCGAACCGCACACGAAAGGCTGACCATGGCTTGGGATTTCGAGACCGACCCGGACTTCCAGAAGAAACTGGACTGGGCGGCGGAATTCGTCCGCACCGAGGTCGAGCCGCTCGACTCGCTGTACCCGAATCCGTACGACCGCAGCAACAAAGAAGCCATGGCGCTGATGCGGCCGCTGAAGGAACAGGTCAAGGAACAGGGGCTGTGGGCCTGCCACCTGGGCCCCGAACTCGGCGGCCAGGGCTACGGGCAGATGAAGCTCGCGCTGCTCAACGAGGTGCTCGGCACGTCGTTCTGGGCGCCGTCGGTATTCGGTTGCCAGGCACCGGATTCCGGCAACGCCGAGATCCTCGCCCACTACGGCACCGAGGAGCAGAAGGCGAAGTACCTGGCGCCCTTGCTCGCCGGTGACATCGGCTCCTGCTACGTGATGACCGAGCCCACCGGCGGTTCGGACCCCACCACGTTCAAGACCCGGGCGGTACGCGACGGCGACCACTGGGTGATCAACGGCGAGAAGTGGTTCAACTCGAACGCGCAGTTCGCCAGCTTCCACATCGTCATGGTGGTCACCAACCCGGATGTCAGCCCGTACCAGGGCATGTCGATGTTCATCGTGCCCGCCGACACCCCCGGCCTCGAGATCGTCAAGAACTTCCACGTGCACGGGTTCAGCGAGCACGAGGGCCATCTGCGGTTCACCGACGTCCGGGTGCCCGCCGACCATCTACTCGGCGCGGAGGGCCAGGGCTTCATCGTCGCGCAGACCCGGCTCGGCGGTGGGCGCGTCCATCACGCGATGCGCACGGTCGCGTTGGTGCGCAAGGCTTTCGACATGATGGCCGAGCGGGCCGTGTCCCGGCCGATGCGCAAGGGGCCGCTGGCCGGCCTGCAGATGACCCAGGAGCGCATCGCGGACAGCTGGATCGAGATGGAGCAGTTCCGGCTGCTCGTGCTGCGCACCGCGTGGCGCATCGACAAGGAACAGGATTACCTGAAGGTGCGCAAGGACATCGCCGCCATCAAGGTCGCCATGCCCAAGGTCATGCACGACATCGCCCAGCGCGCACTGCATCTGCACGGCGCCATCGGCGTCAGCACCGACCTCCCCTTCGTCGACATGATGAATTACGCCGAGGTGATGGCGATCGCCGACGGGCCCACCGAGGTGCACAAGATCACCCTCGCCAAGGAGGTGCTCAAGACCTACGAACCCGCAGATCCGGTCTACCCCAGCGGTTACCGCCCCACCCTCCGGGAAAAGGCCCGCGAGCACGTCGCCGAACGCCTCGAACACATCGTCGGCAACCTCTGATCGCGCGGTGACGTAGCGCGTCCGCGCACCGGCCTGCCGAGTCGCAGGTGGGTGCGCGGGCAGGCGCTGTCCAGGCCGATCACGAAGCGCGCGTGGTGAAGTCGACCGGCGCCGGAGTGACGTACGGGGCCATCGGGCTCAGCAGCAGCACCGAGGACATGCGGCGGGTCAGCGCGGTCGGGCCGATGAACGTCAGGCGGCCGGTCCGGATCGCCTGCGCCAGTGAGAGTCTGCCGAGCCACACCTGATACAGCGAACCGACGTCGGAGCTGATCGCCACGTCGACCGGATAACCCGGGTCGGCGTCGCAGACCGACGGGACACCCGACTCGACGACGATCCAGAAACGGTGCGGACGGTCGGTGAACCGGACAGCGAAAATCTGGCGTTTGCCGGGCAGCGCGGAGGTGTCCAGGCGGGTATGCATCCACCACACCAGCACCGCGGGATCGAGCTCCTCCGGCCGCGGGTCGCCGAAACTCCAGCGGGCGCCCCACGTGCCGAAGCCGAACAGGATCCGCTCGAGATCCCGGCCCGCGGCGGTCATCAGATACTCCGAGCCCACCTTGTCGAGCAGTCCGGCACGCTCGAACTGACGCAACCGCTTGGCCAGCAGGCTGCGGGACAGGCCGGGCAGGCCGCGCGCCAGATCGTTGAACCGGGTCGTACCCAGCAGCAGGTCGCGCACGATCAGCAGCGACCAGCGCTCGCCGAGCACGTCGAGCGCGCGAGAGATCGGACAGTACTGGCCGTAGCCCGGTGTCGTCATGGTCACCTCGTATTCGGGGTCCAGATACTGGACCGGCAGAGTCCACTTTCTGGACTATTCGGTTATCGCGGCCGTTCCTACCTTCGAAACATGACGACAACCTCTTCCGACATCCGCATCGACTGGATCGCCCGCGCTCGCGAGGTCGGCGCCGCCCTGCGCCCCGAGGTGGCGGCCAACGACCGCGCGGGCGAACTGTCCACCACCGCCTTCGACCTGCTGCGCAGCACCGGACTGTCCGCCGCGCTGGTCCCCGCCGAGTTCGGCGGCGGCGGTGCGACACATCGCCAGATGGGCGACGTACTGCGCGAACTCGGCCGCCACGACCCGTCCACCGCGGTCGCGTTCGCCATGCACACCCACCTCGTCGCCGCCCAGGTGTGGCGGCACCACCACGGCATCGACACGGCACCGCTGTTCGGCAAGGTGGTCGACGGCGCGATCCTGATCAGCACCGGCGCCTCCGACTGGGTCGCCTCCAGTGGCCGAGCCGAGCGGGTGGAGGGCGGCTATCGGGTGCACGCGCGCAAATCACCGGCCAGCGGTGTCGAGGCGGGTACCGTGCTCGTCACCAGCATCCGGTGGGCGGACGCACCCGAGGGCCCGCACGTGCTGCACTGCGCCGTCCCGATCACCGCGCCCGGTGTACGGATCGAAAAGACCTGGGACACACTCGGTCTGCGCGCGAGCGGCTCGCACACCGTGATCCTCGACGATGTCTTCGTACCCGACGCCGCGGTCTCCCTGGTGCGCCGCGCCGACGCCTGGCCGCCGCTGCTGAACGTGGTGATGGGCGCGGCGATGCCGCTGGTGATGGCCGCCTACCTCGGGATCGCCGACGGCGCGGTCGAACTCGCCGCCGCCCTGGTCGCCGGCCGGGACGACGCGCCCACCTTCCAACTGGCCGGCGAGATGGTCAACGCGCACACCACGGCCGCCGACCTGATCGACGCCATGTTCGCCGGTTCGGACAATCTGCGGTTCGACAACACCGACGCCTATGCCAGCCGCACCCTGAGCCGCAAGACCGCGGCCGCCGACGCGCTCATCCACACCGTCCGACTCGCCATCGAAACCGTTGGCGGACTGGGCTATTCACGCTCCTGCGAACTGGAGATGCGCTACCGCGACATCCACGGCTGTCTGTTCCATCCACTGCCGCGAGCCAAGCAGACCCGGTTCACCGGCCGCGTGCTGCTCGGACATTCGCCGCTCGGATGACGGTGCAGGCCGCGGACCAGTAGGCGCGGCAATCGCCAAGGGCACGAGACATGACGGCTCGCAGCAGCGCTACTCCACGTGAAAACTGCGGCACGGCGCTGCAATACGAGCATCGCGACGTCCTGCAGCGCTGCGATGCGGCCGCACACCGCCGCTGCCGACCGACGGGCGAAAATCCGTCAGGGTTTGTTCACACGTTTTCGCTCGTCAACGCGCGGTTGAAGGCGGGATTGCGGTGTTCAATGGTCGTATTGCTGGAACAGCTCGAAGGAGTACCCATGGTGTCGGCTCGGCGAATTGCGCGCTCCCCCATCACGTGGGCGTTGGCGGTGGTCCTGGTCGTCGGGCTCGGGGTGGGGCTGGCGCTGTTTCAACCGTGGCGGTTGTTCACGAACACCACGGTCGACGAGGCCGCGCCATCGCTCGCCGCACCGGCCGGGGCCGCGCCGCCGGGCGTCCCCGCCGAACCGCGCGTCCTCGCCCGCGGCACATTCATCTCCCATGAGCACACCACGTCCGGCACGGTCGCCGTCCTCCAACTACCCGACGGCAGCCGCGTCCTGCGCCTGGCGGACCTCGACACCTCCAACGGCCCCGACCTGCACGTGTGGCTCACCGACGCGCCGGTCATCGAAGGCAGCTCCGGCTGGTTCGTCTTCGACGACGGCAGGCACCTCGACCTCGGCAGCCTGAAAGGCAACAGGGGCAGCCAGAACTACGCCATCCCCGCCGACACCGACCTGGCGTCGCTCACCAGCGTCACCATCTGGTGCGATCGCTTCAACGTCTCCTTCGGCGCCGCCGAGCTGGGCGCTGCCTGAATCTGGCTACACGGTCAAAACCGTTGGGCCCGTTGCGCGTAGCGCGTCCACGACTTCGGGGGCGGCGGCCTGGTCGGTCACGACGGCGTGCAGGGCGGCGGCGGGGGCGGCGACGGCCAGGGCCGTGCGGGAGAACTTGGCCGATTCCGTGACCGCGATGACCCGCCGGGCGGAGGCGATGGCGGCCTGCTTGACCGCGGCGTCGTCCAGGTCGTGAGCGGTGAGACCGTCGGCGGCGGTCAGCCCGCAGCAGCCGATGACGGCGGTGTCGAACCTGATCGCGGCCAACGATGCGAGGGTCAACGGCCCGGTCAGCGCCAATTCGCCCGGGCGTGGCCTGCCGCCCGGCACCAACAGGGTCACCGCGGGCGCCGCCGACAGCGCGTTCACCGCGTGCAGGGACAGCGGCATCACCGTGAGCCGCCGTGCCGCCAGCACGTGCGCGACCTCGACACAGGTGGTCCCGCTGTCGAGGACCACGGACTCGCCGTCGGCGATCAGACCGGCCACGGCCGCGGCGAGCCGGCGCTTGGTCTCCATGCCCTCCCGCACCCGCAATGCGTACGGCGGTTCCTCGCCGCGCAGCAGCAGGGTCCTGGCACCGCCGCGGTAGCGCTCGAGCACGCCCTGACCGGCGAGGGTCTCCAGGTCTCGGCGAATGGTCATTTCCGAGGCGCCCGTCAGTTCGGCCAGCTCGGCGACGCCGAGACTGCCTGCCGCGCGCACGGCATCGGCGATCTGCGTAAGACGATCTGTGCTCACCACATCGGTATTCAAACATCTTCCATGTTCAAAAATCAACATTTCGAACAGTCAAAGCGTTCGTTATGTTCGAGAACATGCAAAGTACGTTGCGCGCCGCACGAGTGGCCACCTTCGCCTTCTTCGCGTTGAACGGATTCCTGATGGGCATGTGGGTCGTGCACATCCCGGCGATCGAACAGCGGACCGGCATCGGCCACGCGACACTCGGCTGGCTGCTCCTGCTCCTGGGTGCGGGCGCGTTCGCGGGCATGCAGATCGTCGGCCCGCTCGCCGATCGTTTCGGCGCCCGAGTCGTCGTCCCGGCGAGCGCGGCGCTCTGCGCGGCCGCCTTGGTGCCGCCCGGACTGGCCACCAACGGCTGGCTGCTCGGCGCGGCACTGTTCGGACTCGGGCTCGGCAACGGCTGTCTCGACGTCGCGATGAACTCGCACGCCGTCCAGGTCGAACACGGTTATCGGCGCGCGGTGATGTCGGCGTTCCACGCCACCTTCTCGCTGGGCGGCGTGCTCGCCGCGCTGATCGGCGCCCGCACGCTGAGCTGGGACTGGTCACCCGCCACCACGCTGGGCGTCGCGGCCCTGCTCGGGCTCGCCGTCGCGCTGTCCGCCGCGCCGTCCCTGCTTCGGACCGAAGCCGCCGGCACCGCAACCACTTCCGCAATAGGCGGCAAATACAAAGCGACACGGCGGATCTGGCTGCTCGCCGTTCTCGCGTTCCTGCTCATGCTCTGCGAAGGCGTCGCCAACGATTGGAGCACACTGCATCTACGCGATGTGCTCTCCGCCTCCCCCGCCACGGCCGCACTCGCCTACGGCGCCTTCGCCACGGCAATGACCGTCGGCCGCCTGCTCGCCGATCGGCTCAGCACCAGGTTCGGCCCGGTGGCCATCCTGCGCTACGGCGCGGCGACGGCGGCGATCGGCCTGTCCACGGCCGCACTCTCGCCCTGGATTCCACTCGCGCTCGTGGGATGGGCCGTCTTCGGCGCGGGCATGTCCGGATGCGTCCCGCAGCTGTTCAGCGCCGCCGGTCACGCGGACCGAAACGCGGTGGGCGCCAACGTCGCCCGAGTGGCGGGCATCGGATATCTCGGCATGCTGGCCGGGCCCGCGATCATCGGGCCGCTCACCCACTTCGCCGCGCTCGACGTCGTCTTCTTCCTGCCCGTCGCGTTCTGCGTGCTCGCAGCCGCCGCGTCGGGCATCCTGCGCACCCGCTCGACCAGCGCGGACGCGGCCGACACCGGGCAGCGCGCCGCCTGAACCGGGCCGCGAAAAAATGACCCGACAACGGTAGGTCCGTTATGTCACCATGGGATTCGACGATGATCACCGAGTAGCGGTGACGCCCGAGCACGTGGAAAGGAGGAGGTGGCGAATGCGCCCGACCATGCCGAACACCTGTGCGGCCCAGCGCTTGTCGACCGTGAAACCCGGCCGCGAAAACAGCCGCCTCCAAGACGGTCGCTGACCTTCCCCTGCCACCGCATCGCTCGACTCTTCCCGAAACATGGTGATTCCCATGCCCTTCCGCCATGCCGCGTACCCCGCGGCCGTCACCGCCGACAACTGGATACACACCGGCGTGCTGGTGCTCAACGCCTCCTACGAGGCACTCGACGAGATCAGCGCCGACCGGGCCGTGGTGCTGCTCATGGCCGGAACCGCGGAATCGATCGCCGACCGGGTACCGCACTTCACGATCCGGTCCCAACACGTCGAGGTGCTTCTGCCGGAAACCATCCGGCTGCTGCGCTACGTCTACCTCGAGCACAGCGCGCGGGTACACGACGAGAGCCGCGCGACCTGGGCCGGCGTCCTGCGCCGGGACAACCACCGGTGCGGCTACTGCGCCGCCTGGGCCCGCACCGTCGACCACATCCGCCCGCGCAGCCGGGGCGGCCCGAACACCTGGAGCAACCTCGTCGCCTGCTGCGGGCCGTGCAACACGAGCAAGGCCGACCGCACCCCCGAGGAGGCGGGCATGCGGTTGCTCTGGGTGCCGAAGGCGCCCAACCACCGGGCCAAGCAGCAGCGACAGATCTGGAAGCAGCTCGCACGGACCTGACATCCGAGAAAGGAGACCACCACGATGACCGTCCACACCGACACCGCCGCCGTCGTGCAGCTGACCCTGGCGGAGCTGCTCCCGCTCTCGGACTCCGGCGAGTGGCATCGGGCCGCCTGCCGCGGTGACCCGCATCACGAGGCCTGGTTCCCGTACCCGTCGCAGGACTTCGACTACGCGCGCGAGGTCTGCGCGGATTGCCCCATCCGCACCGCGTGCGGCGAATTCGCCGCGCGCACCGGCCAGTCCGGCGTCTGGGGTGGCCACGAGTTCGACCGGGGCCGGATGATCCGCCCCTGACCACCGGCGTCGTGCCCTGTCGGGGCACGACGCCGGGTGTTTCGACACGGCACGCCGACGAGCAGGAGACTCGCCGAGCCCGCAAACCGCAGGTGAACATACACTGTGCACCGTGGGCACTCATCGCAGCGGAACCAGGTCCCGTGGCGTCAGTAAAGGTCCGGTTCTCGCGATAGTGGCCATCGTGCTGCTGGTCGCGGGCGTCTTCGGCTGGTTTCAGTTGAGAGACCGCGCCGCGGACGAGGACAGCGCCGCCGCGGCCGAATGCGTCTCCGGCGCCGCGACGCTGTACGTGACCGCGGATCCGGATATCGCACCGCAGGTCAGGGCGGCCGCGGACCGCTACAACGCGACGAAGCCGAAGGTGCGCGACCACTGCGCGCAGGTGTCGGTCACCACCCAGCCCTCCGCCTCTGTCGTCGCCGCCTTCACCAGCGGCAAACCCTGGGATCAGAATCTCGGCCCGCAACCGGTGCTGTGGATCCCGGACTCGACCCGCTCCATCGAAGCCATGCGTGTCCCGGGCTTGATCGAGGGCACGCCCGCACCGATCGCGGTGAGCCCGATCGTGCTCGCGGTGCCCGACGAATTGCGCGGTGCCCTCGAAGAAGCCAAGTCGTCGTGGTCGGATCTGCCACGCCTGCAACAGGGTTCGCTCAGCGATATCGGCCTGTCCGGCTGGGGCGGCCTGCGCATGGCGCTGCCGCCGGGCGATGCCACCCTCGCCGCCGCCATCGCGGTCGGCTCCGCGGTCTCGGGCGCAGACCCCCTCAACGACCCCGCCGCACAGTCGGGCCAGGTCGTCTCGGCCATCTCCGGCCTCGCCGCCGAGGCACCCGAGGTACCCGACACCGCCGCCGCCTTCAGCGCACTCGCGGGCGCGCCGAAGAACGCCACCGTGCACGCCGTCGCCACCACCGAGCAGCAGGTCAAAAGCCAACCGGGACTTACTGTTTACCGCCCGTCCGGTGCCGCGCCGGTCGCCGACCACCCCGCGGCGCTGATGTCCGGGCCGTGGGTCGACAAGACCCAGAACCTGATCGGCGGCCTGTTCGCCGACTTCCTGCGCACCCCGGAGACCGCACAGACGTTCGCCGCGGCCGGGTTCACCGCCGGTCCGCCCGCCCCCGCGCCCACACCCGCACGCGCGGTCCTGGAGAAGGTCGCGGGCACCCTCGCCAACCCGGTGCTGGGAGTGCAATCGACTGTGCTGGTGGATGTCTCGGCATCCATGTCGACCGCCGACGGCTCGATGACCCGGCTCGCCAACGTCATCGCCGCCCTCAACTCCACGATGACCGTGATGCCGCCCGACTTCGGCCTGGGTATCTGGACTTTCGGCAAGAACCTCGACGACACCAAACCGTACAAGGTACAGGCCGCCACCGCGCCGCTCACCGACGCCCAGCGCACGAAGATCAGCAGTGCACTCGGCGCGCTACGCGCCACCGACGTGCGCGCCGATCAGGCCTACCCGTCCTTGATCGCCGCCTACAAGAACGCGGTGGCCAACTACACCGCGGGACGCACCAATTCGGTGCTGCTCATCACCGACGGACCCGACGACGATTCCTCGGTCACCGGCGCGAAACTCGCGAGCGATATGGCCGCGGCGATCGACAAGGCTCATCCGGTCCGCGTGGACATCATCGTGATCGGCGGCCCGGGCACGCAGACGCTGAAGAGCATCTCCGAACAGAGCGGCGGCACCTACACCCGCCTGGCCACCTCCGACGATCTCACCTTCGCCTCGGCAATCGTGCAGTCGCTGACCACCCCGTAAACGCCGAAACCGCGCCCTTCCGCGGACGCACCCGCTCCGACTTGCCAGAGCGGGTGCGCGACAACGGAAGTGGTGCGGCCCGAATGAGTGCGCCCAGGGGCAGCACTGCCTCAGTCGGCGTACGCCTCCAGCGGCGGGCACGAGCACACCAGGTTGCGGTCGCCATACGCGCCATCGATGCGGCGCACCGGCGGCCACACTTTCGCACGAGCGTGGCCGAGACCCCTTGGGTACACCGCGGTTTCGCGGCTGTAGGGGTGCTCCCACTCGCCCACCAGGCTGGCCGCGGTGTGCGGCGCGCCGCGCAGGGGGTTGTCGGTGACCGGCCAGACGCCCGCGGCGACCTGGTCGATCTCCTTGCGGATGGCGATCATCGCCTCGATGAAATCGTCCAGCTCGTCGAGGTTCTCGCTCTCGGTGGGCTCCACCATCAGCGTGCCCGCGACCGGGAAGCTCATCGTCGGCGCGTGGAAACCGTAGTCCGCCAGACGCTTCGCCACATCGTCGACGGTGACGCCGGTCTGCTTGGTGATCTCGCGCAGGTCCAGGATGCACTCGTGCGCGACCATGCCGTGCTCACCGGTGTAGAGCACCGGGAAGTACTCGTCGAGCCGGCGGGCGATGTAGTTCGCCGAGGCGATCGCGGTCAGCGTCGCGCCGCGCAGACCGTCGGCGCCCATCATCCGGATGTAGGCCCAGGTGATCGGCAGGATCGACGCCGAACCGTACTTCGCCGCCGACACCGCGTGCGAGTCGAGCTCGAGCGGGTCACCCGGCAGGTACGGCGCGAGATGCGACCGCACCGCGACCGGACCGACGCCGGGACCACCGCCGCCGTGCGGGATGCAGAAGGTCTTGTGCAGGTTCAGATGGCTGACGTCGCCGCCGAACCGGCCCGGACGGGCAAGGCCGACAAGCGCATTCAGGTTCGCGCCGTCCACGTACACCTGGCCGCCCGCGTCGTGCACCAGCGCGCACAGCTCGGCGACCTCGTGCTCGTACACGCCGTGCGTGGACGGGTAGGTGATCATGATGCAGGCCAGCCGGTCGGCGTGGTCGGCGATCTTGGCGCGCAGGTCGTCCAGGTCGACGTCACCGTTGTCACGGCACTTCACCACCTCGACGCGCAACCCCGCCATCGCCGCAGACGCCGCATTGGTGCCGTGTGCGCTGGACGGGATGAGGCACGTATCCCGGTGCGTGTCACCACGATCCAGGTGATAGCGCCGGATCGCCAGCAAACCGGCGTACTCGCCCTGACTACCGGCGTTCGGCTGCAGGCTCACCGAATCGTAACCGGTGATGTCGGCGAGCCACTGCTCCAGATCGTGGATCACCTGCAACAGCCCCGGGGCGTCCTCGACCGGCGCGTACGGGTGCACACGGGCGAACCCGGGCCAGGTGATCACTTCCATCTCCGCGGTCGCGTTCAGCTTCATGGTGCAGGAGCCGAGCGGAATCATGCTGCGGTCCAAGGCGATGTCCTTGTCCGACAGCGACCGCAGGTAACGCAGCATCGCGGTTTCGGTGTGGTACTTGGTGAACGCGGGATGCTCGAGGAACGGCGAGGTCCTGGTCTCGATCGTGGCGGCCGGGGCCGGCTCGCGCTGCTCGGAAGACAGTGCGGTGCCGAACGATTCGAGCACCGCAGCCACGTGCGCCGCCGTGGTGGCCTCGTCACAGGCGATGCCGACGTGATCGGCGTCCACCAGCCGCAGGTTGATCCCCCGCGACTTCGCCTTGGCGACAACGGCTTCCGCGCCGCCGGGCACATGGGCCAATACGGTGTCGAAGAAGGTGTCGTGCACGACCGCGCCGTCCAGCCCGGCCGCGATGGCCGCGGCATGTCCGTGTACCCGGCGCGCGATGGCGCGCAGGCCCTCGGCACCGTGGTAGCTCGCGTACATCGCGGCCACGATCGCCAGCAGCACCTGTGCGGTACAGATGTTCGAGGTGGCCTTCTCGCGACGGATGTGCTGCTCGCGGGTCTGCAACGCCAACCGGTAGGCGACGTCCCCGTCCGCGTCCACCGATACGCCGACCAACCGGCCCGGCAGCTGCCTGGCATACGCCGTGCGCACCGCCAGATAACCCGCGTGCGGACCACCGAAACCGAGCGGCACGCCGAAACGCTGGGTGGTGCCGAAGCAGACGTCGGCACCCTGGTCGCCGGGCGAGGCGATCAACGTCATCGCCAGCAGGTCGGCACCGACCGCGACCAGCGCGCCCCGCTCGTGCGCGGCGGCGATCAGCGACGTCCAGTCCACTACGCGACCGGACGCGCCGGGCGCCTGCACGAGCACACCGAAGAATTCACCCTCGGGCAGTTCGCCGCCGGACAGATCGGCCGGCACCAATTCGATGCCCAGCGGCTGGGCCCGGGTGGTCAGCACGGTCTTGGTCTGCGGGAACAGGTCGGCGTCGATGACCAGGCGGACCGACTTGGATCGGCTCGCGCGGTGCAGCAGGGTCATCGCCTCGGCCGCGGCGGTGGCCTCGTCGAGCATCGAGGCGTTGGCGACGTCCATGCCGGTCAGCTCCGACACCATGGTCTGGAAGTTGAGCAGCGCCTCGAGCCGGCCCTGGCTGATCTCCGGCTGGTACGGCGTGTAGGCCGTGTACCACGCCGGGTTCTCCAGCAGGTTCCGCACGAGCACCGGCGGCGTCAGCGTGTCGTAGTAGCCGAGGCCGATCATCGAGGTGGCGACGGTGTTCGAGTGCGCGAGAGCGGCGAGTTCGGCGAGCACCTCGTGTTCGGTTGCCGCGGCAGGCAATCCGGCCAGTCCGGAACCGTCCAGGATGCTGGCGGGCAGCGCCTTGGTGGCGAGCTCGTCGAGCGAGCCGACGCCGACGACGTCCAGGATCCGGGCGATTTCTTCCCGGTCGGGTCCGATATGGCGGTCGGCGAATGAGCGAGTCACGGCAGCTCCCATGGGTCGGGCGGGTCGACGTCGGTCGACGGGTACCAGCCCTCTCCCTCTGTCGTGGCGCCTGAGAGATTCGGTTGCCGCGACCTGAGCCGAGCCCCTTTCCCCGTGGGCGGGCGACTCCGCTCGTAGCAGGCCACCGCTTTCCAGAGACGTCGAAGCCCGTACGGTCCTTTTGCCTGAGAGATTGACGGAGAGGTGCTGCTCCTTCGGCGCCCGGGGTTACCCGGAACTCTCCCGCACGGCGGCGACGCGCCACCAGTTTATGCCGACGCCACGCCGATGTGCGCCACCGGCTCCCTTCCTTGCCGTGTCGTGCTGGTCACGTGCCGTTCGCAGCGGACTCGCTTTGTTGCCGACGAATAGTTAGATGCGCATATCCGAGTAATCTGATGTTTCTGGCATCGCCGAAAAATTGGGTGCTACACAGCACAACACCCCGCTACCCTCGATGACGGGAGGCGGGGTGTTGTGTCGGTTTCAACTCTTAACCGGTCTTGCGGTTCATTCGCGCCTTGCGACGGTAGGACAGCTCGTCCTCCGGCCGCTCGGTCACCGCGGACGCGCGTTCTGCCGGGAAATTGGCGATGGCACCGGTGAGTTCGTGCATGGCGCCGCTGATGGCGATACCGAAGACGCCCTGCCCACCCTGCAGTAAATCAACGACTTCCTCGGGCGAGGTGCACTCGTACACCGAAGTCCCATCCGAGAAGAGCGTGATACCCGCGAGGTCCTGGACTCCCCTGCTGCGCAGATGGTCGACCGCGATCCTGATGTTCTGTAGCGAGATGCCCGCGTCGAGCAGCCGCTTCACGATCTTCAGGACCAGGATGTCCTTGAACGAATACAGCCGCTGGCTCCCCGAGCCGGCCGCGCTGCGGATGGAGGGCACGACCAGTCCGGTCCGCGCCCAGTAGTCGAGCTGCCGGTAGGTGATCCCGGCCACCTGGCATGCACTGGGCACCCGGTAGCCGACTAGATCGTCAGGAACCGAGTCGTCCGGGAACAGGCCTGGCTGTACCACATCCTGCGATTGCTCTGCCACTGACCACTCCCTTGCTTCGCCGACGGCTAGCCTCATCGATGACCCGGCTCCGTTTCGACCACTGCGGTACTGCCGAACTCTGCTGTACTGCCGAACTGGCCAAAACGGACGTGGCCCAACTATCGAGATTACTCTCCTAGATTGTCCAGGGAGCACCATCGTGGAGCCAAACGCGACGCGCGGTTAAAGTCTCAAGCTCTGGTTCAGAGCTGATCCCCCGGTCATCCCGGGAAAACGCCGGGATGCCGGAAAGATCCTGTTCAGCTATCGGTGGCCTTGAAATCGTCGGGTGACACCGACTCGAGGAACTCCTTGAACTTCTCCACCTCGTCCTCGCGCTCGTCCGGCATGACCAGCCCGGCCTCCTCGAGCACCGGCTCCTCGGCATAGATCGGGCAACCCACCCGCAAGGCGATCGCTACCGAATCCGACGGCCGCGCCGAGACGTGCAGATCGTTGTCGAACACCAGATCCGCGTAGAAGGTGCCCTCCTGCAGGTCGACGATGCGGACCTCTTTCAGCGTGTGCCCTAGCTCGGTGATCAGGATCTTGATCAGGTCGTGAGTCAGTGGCCGGATCGGGGTCACCCCCTCTTGCTCCAGCACGATCGCGGTCGCTTCCGCCTGCCCGATCCAGATCGGTAGATACCGGTCCCCCGACACCTCACGAAGCAACAGCACGGGCTGATTCTGTGGCTGTTCGACACGAATGCCGATAACCCGCATTTCACTCATCGCACTGCCTCCCATTTTCGCCAGGCCGCCCGGCACGACCACTGCAGAGCTCGCCGTACCACGAGTCTAGGCGAATGCGGACGGGTGCAGCGATGCGTGTGCACAGCCGAAATCGGCGTGTTGGCCGACCGAAACCTGACACCTCGTTCCGGCCTGGTGATTCGCCGGGATGTTCAGCCGCCCAGCGACGTCCGCACCGACGACTTCACCAGACAGGCGTGCAACGTCAACGACAGCGCCGCCAATTCCCGCACGGTTTCCTCGGCGCGCGCGCGAGCGCCCGCGTCGCGGCTCTTCGCGATCGGCGCGGCGATCTGCGCGACCAGCGCGGCCTCACGGTCGGCGGCGAGTTTGAACGCACGCAGATGCCGTGCCTCCAAACCGAATTCGGCCATCGCCTTGGCGGTCTTGGCCAGGGTTACCGCATCACCGTCGAAGAAGCCGGCGGCGCCGGGGGTGATGAGGTTGGCCCGGATCAGATCGTTCAGGAACGCGTCGTCGATCTCGGCCTTCGCGAGCAGATCCGCGCGGGTGAGCCGGATTTCGTGATCGAAACGCAGATCGTCGGGCGAAATCTCGCTGGGCACCACGCCGAGCCTCCTCGGCGCCGCGGCACCGTTGCTGTTCCCGCCGGACGCGGCAGGATGCCCGGAGGCCGACCCGGTACCGGTCGGCTCCGCGGCACCCGTGCGGCCGGAGTGCGCTCGGGCACGGGCTTCCCGTACCCCGAGCGACGCCGCACCGCTGTCGATCGCTTCGAGTTGTTCCTTGATCACCTTCAGCGGCAGGTATTGATCGCGTTGCGCGGTCAAGACGAACCGCAGCCGTTCACAATCGGCGACGGAGAATCTGCGATAGCCCGAGGGCGTTCGCTCCGGCCGAATGAGACCTTCCGCTTCCAGAAAGCGGATCTTGGAGATGGTGACGTCCGGAAAGTCCGGGCGCAACAGGTCGAGCACGGAGCCGATCGACATGCCTCCGCGTGCCCATTGCGCCGCGCCCGTCACAGTGCCCTATCCCTCGACACAGCACACACTCTCATGACCCCGAGCCCTTCGACCCGACGCCGCGTGCTCATAGGCTCCCTGCACCCGTTTCGCTCACCGACGCCTTCGGTCCGGTGAGGAACACCAGACGGAACTTGCCGATCTGCACCTCGTCGCCGTTCTGGAGTTCCGAGGAGTCCACCGGCTCCCGATTCACATAGGTGCCGTTCAGGCTGCCCACATCGACCACCTGGAACGAATCGTCGTCCTGACGGAACTCGGCGTGCCGACGGCTGACGGTGACGTCGTCGAGAAAGATGTCACTGTCGGGGTGGCGACCGGCCGACGTGGTCGGCTGATCCAGCAGGAACCGCGAGCCCGCGTTCGGACCGCGCTTGACGACCAGGAGGGCCGCACCAACGGGCAGACCCTCGACCCCTTGGACCGGCTGTTCACCGGTCGGCTCTCCGGAGCGCGACGCGTCGACCTCGTTCAGGAAATCCGCGCGGAAGACCGACGTCGTCTCGGCCGCGGTCTCCCCGTAACCCGGGTCTTTGTTCTCGCTCACCGTTTCTCTCCTCCTCGAACCTGATTATCCATGCAAGCAGGTGATACCTGTGGCACCACGACCTGCCGTCGAGTCCCTAGATTCCCGGCAACGACTGCCGGCGGATCTGTTGGCATTGACCGTACCCTGCCAGGGCGTGCCCGTGCAGGTAGAACCGGGAAGGCTGATTCAGCCCCCGATAACTCCTTGATAACCTGCCGCATCCAGCAGTTCACCCAGCGTCGCGTCGAGGCCGGCAGCGTCGGCGACCTCCAACTCGAACAGCCAGCCGTCACCGTACGGATCGGTGTTCAGCGTCTCCGGCTGCTGCACCAATTCCTCGTTCACCGCAACAACTTTCGCGCTCAGCGGCGCGTAGATGTCGGAGACGCTCTTGGTCGACTCGACCTCGGCGATGCTGTCTTCCACCGCGACGTCCTTGTCGGTTTCGGGCAGCTGCACGAACACGACGTCACCGAGCTGCGACTGGGCGTAGTCGGTGATTCCCACCCGAACGCGGGTAGGGCTGAGTCGCCGCACCCACTCGTGCTGATCGGTGTAGCGCAGGTCCTCGGGGGTCTGGGTCACAGCCCGTCCGTCCTTTCCATCGTGATCGTGTGTGCGCAACTCTATGCGAGGGCCGGCCGATAGTCCGACCCGGCGCTGCACCTTACGTGGACCGGTGTGGCACAGCCGGTATCGCGCGTGCGACCGCGATCGCTTTGCCGGTGTAGAGCAGGCCGGTCCATACATACACTGCCGTGCCCCAGACCAGTAGTGCCCCGCCGAAGGCCCGTCCGAAACCATCGAGTGCCCAATCCATCTCCCCGGCCAGCAACCAGGGCAGCGCGGACATCAAGGCGAAGGTTGCCGCCTTGCCCAAATAGATGACATCGGGCGGCGGCAGGTCGCGCCGCTTGTAGATGGACAGCGTCAGCGCGAGCACCGCCTCGCGGCCGATCAGCAGCACCGCGACCCACACCGGGAGCAGACCGCGGATCACGAAGGCGGCCAGCGTCGTCACAAGGTAGAGCCGGTCGACGAACGGGTCGAGCAGCGCGCCGAGCCGGGACGACTGATCGAGCAGGCGGGCCAGCTTGCCGTCCAGGAAGTCCGTGACACCGCTGGCGATCAGCAGCGCGAACGCCCAGCCGTCGGCCCGCTGCACCAGCATCAGCCACAGCAGCAGCGGAACGCCGAGCAGGCGTAGCACGCTCAGGACATTCGGGACGGTGAGGATGCGGTCGGCGAAGATACCGCCGAGCACGCCGTCGCTGGCGGCGCGTTCCTCCGGTTCCGTGGTGCCCGATTCGGTTGTCACGCCCCGTGCTTACCGCACCGACCCCGCTCGACGCCATCCAGGCGCGCCGCATTCGGCGATATCCGCGTGCGACGATGGTGTGCACCACAGCTCGTCGGTGAAAGAATGAGTATGAAATTATCTCATCCATCGGCGCGGCGCGGACCTGCCGAACGGTTGGTGACGAGAGGAAGTCATGCCCACATTCGACTACGACGTGGTGGTGATCGGATCCGGTTTCGGCGGCAGCGTGAGCGCCCTCCGGCTGACCGAGAAAGGGTATCGGGTCGGCGTGCTCGAGGCGGGCCGGCGATGGAACGCCGAGGACATCCCGAAGTCCAATTGGAATGTCCGCAAATCCATCTGGGCGCCCCGGCTCGGCCTGACCGGGCCGCAGCGGATCAGCGTGCTCGGCAAGTGCGCGGTGTTCTCCGGCGCCGGGGTCGGCGGTGGCTCGCTCATCTACGGCAACACCCTCTATGAACCGCTGCCCGACTTCTACACCGACAAGCAGTGGGCGCACATCACCGACTGGCGGGCCGAACTCGCGCCCTACTACGACCAGGCGCAGCGGATGCTCGGCGTGGCGCCGAATCCGCGGCTGACCCCGGCCGACGACGTGATCCGGGAGATCGCGAGCGACCTCGGCGTCGGGCACACCTTCCACCCGACGAACGTCGGAGTGTTCTTCAACGAGGACGATCCGGGCACCGAGGTCGACGATCCCTATTTCGGCGGCGTCGGGCCGCGCCGGCGCGGCTGCGTGCACTGCGCGCAGTGCTTCACCGGCTGCCCGCACAACGCCAAGAACACCACCACCACGAACTACCTGTACCTGGCCGAACAGGCCGGCGCCGAGGTGCACGAACTCACCACGGCCACCGCGGTGCGCCCGCTCCCCGGCGGCGGCTACGCGGTCGAGACGCAGCGGTCGGATCGGTGGATTCGCAAGCAGCGCAAGACCTTCACCGCCGAGCAGGTGGTGTTCGCGGGCGCCGCGCTCGGCACCCAGAAGCTGCTGCACAAGATGCGCGACGACGCGGTGCTCCCCCAGCTCTCGCCCCGGCTCGGCGAGCTCACCCGAAGCAACTCCGAGGCGATCCTCAACGTGGTCAGCCGCGCGCGCCGGGACTTCGCCGAGGGCATCGCGATCACCTCCTCCATCCACCCGGCCGAGGACACCCACATCGAGGTGTGCCACTACGGCAAGGGACAGAACGCGCTGTTCCCGATGTCGGTGCCGATCGTGGACGGCGGCGCGTTCCGATTCCTGCGCTTCCTGCTCGCGATCGTGCTGCATCCCTTGGTCTTCCTGCGCAGCCTCAATGCCAGGCACGCCTCGGAGAAATCGGTGATCCTGCTGGTCATGCAGTCGCTGGACAATTCGCTGACCTCGTTCCGCAAGCGCGGGCAGTTGAAGACGAAACAGGGCACCGGCGAGCCGAACCCGACCTGGATCCCGATGGCGCACGACATCGGCCGGCGCTTCGGCGAGAAGGTCGACGGCGATACGCACGGTCTGGTGATGGACGTATTCAACATCCCGGCGACCGCGCACTACATCGGCGGCTGCGTCATCGGTGACACGCCGGACACGGGCGTCGTCGACCCGTATCAGCGGGTGTTCGGCCATCCCGGACTGCACATCGCGGACGGGTCCGCGGTCACCGCGAATCTGGGCGTCAATCCGTCGCTCACCATCACCGCGCAGGCCGAGCGGGCAATGGCGTTCTGGCCCAACAAGAACGAGCAGGATCCGCGCCCCGAACTCGGCGCGGCCTACCGCCGGATCGCGCCGGTGGCGCCGAAGCACGCCGTCGTGCCCGCCGCCGCGCCGGGCGCGTTGCGCCTGCCGATCGTCCCGGCGGATGCGGCGCAGCCGCCGGTCTCGGCCACCTGAGCGCCTGATCGACCCCCGCGGCGGGCATCGGGGCGCGATCACCACGCGCGATCCCGCCCCGACCCCGATCGGCAGTGACGTCGACCATCGGAGGTGCCCAGAATGACAGTTACCAGCTAGCGTCAGTCATCGTGTCGGAGAACGGTATCGATTTGCGCTCGTACACCCCCGCGGCGGAGGTACGCGCGCGCGGGCGGGCGATTCGCCAGCAAGTCCCGGTGATCGCGCGCGATCGGGCAGCCACCAGCGTGCGGCGGCCGGGCGTGCTCGACTTCATCGAGGCGAGCAATGCCGGGCGGCTGCCGCATCTGGTACCGCTGCGGATCGGGCGGATGATCACCTCGCCGTTCACCTTCTACCGCGGGGCCGCCGGGCTGATGGCCGCCGATCTGGCCGGCGGACCGGACAGCGGGCTCGCCGCACAGATCTGCGGTGACGCACATGCAGCCAATTTCGGCCTCTACGGCACGGCACGCGGCGAAATTATCATGGACATCAACGATTTCGACGAAACCGTGGTCGGTCCCTGGGAGTGGGATCTGGAGCGGCTCGCGGCCAGCCTGGTGCTCGCGGGCCGGGAAAGCGGTGCCGACGAGCAGGATTGCCGTCGGGCGGCCTGCGACGCCGCGCGCGCGTACCGCCTGGCCGCGGGTCAGCTCGCCGATCTGCCGTTCATGACCTCGTGGACCGCGCTGCCCGACGAGTCGATCCTGAGCGCCGCGAAGGCCGAGGACCTGATCGACGACTTCAAGAAGGCCGCCAAGAAGGCCCGCAAGAACACCAGCGCCAAAGTGGTCGCGAAATGGACCGAGCATCTGGAAGATCACGAGACCGGCATCCGCAAGCACCGATTCGTCAGCGACCCACCGATTCTCACCGAGGTGGACGAGCGGGTGGCGGCGGCGTTCACCGGCGGACTGGAGCGCTACGCGGGCACCCTGCGGGAGTCCCGCCGCCATCTGCTCGCGCGATTCGCGGTGTCCGACATCGCGTTTCGGATCGTCGGCACCGGCAGCGTCGGGTTGCACAGCTACGTGGCGTTGCTGCACGGTAACGAGGGCGAGTCAGTGGTCCTGCAGATCAAGCAGGCCAATCCGTCCGCGCTCGCGCCGTATCTGCCCGCCGCCCCGGCACGCCACGAAGGTGAGCGAATCGTGCAGGGCGCCAGACACGTTCAATCCGAGACCGATATCCTGCTGGGCTGGACCAGCGTGGACCCCACCGGGGACGGCGTCGAATTACCGTTCATCGTGCGGCAATTCCGCAACCTGAAGGGCAGCATCGACCCCGCCGGACTGTCCGCCGACGATCTCGACGACTACGGCAGGCTGGCCGGCGCGCTGCTGGCCCGCGCGCACTCCCGCTCGCTCGATCCCCGCCTGCTGGCAGGCTATCTCGGCGACGACGAGCGGTTCGAGGAGGCGGTCGCGGCCTTCGCGGTCCGCTACGCCGATCGCACCGAAGCCGATCACGCCGTGCTGGTCGAGGCGGTGCGCAGCGGCAAGATCGCGGCCGATCCGGCGGAGTGAACGCGCACCAACACGCCGACTGTTGCCATGAGGGCGACGAACCCGGCGCCGGACCTCGTATCCTGTGAGCTGTCGAGTGTCGACGTGAAGGGCGGTCGTCAATGCTGGTGCGAGTGCAGAACGCCGCGGGCACCAATGCCGAGCGCGCGCTGATCGATTGGCTGCGCACCTGGAAGGACCCGGGCAGCCCCAAGGGCGTCGCCACGATCAACTGCAGTCTGTTCCACAAGGATCGGCTGCATCAGTTCGACGCGGTGATCTGGACGCCGACCAGCTGCGTGGTGATCGAGGCGGAGGCGTTGGTGGCGCGGCAGGACGGCGTGCTGGAGATCCCGCTGAACGGCGCGTGGACGATCAACGGCGAGCCGGCCGCGATGGAGGGCCGAGACCGGCGCACGCCGCTGGAGAAGTCGCGCGAACACACCTTCGCGCTGCAGAACTGGCTGGCCGATCGCGGGCTCGGCCAGCGCGCAGTACACGGGCTCGCGCTCGTCGTCCCGCTGCGCGGAGCGCAGCTGAAGATTCAGCAGGCGTGGAGCGACCCGAGCTTCGACGTGATTCTCGGCGAGGACCCCGCGCGGCTGCGGCACTATTTCGATGTGCTGGCCGAGCAGGAGAAGCACCTGTGGACGGCCAACGATGTCGCGGTCGCGTTCCGCGGTCTCGGCATCCTGCCCTACCTGCCCGCCCCGCAGGAACTGCTCAACGAGGGCTTCCTCGGCCCGATCGACATCACGCTGTGGCACGGCGGCCCGAATCAGGCGCAGGCAGAGGCGTACGCGGAAGAACTGGCCCAGGCCGAGCGGGAGGCGAGCAAGCCGATCTACGCGGTCCAGGCGCCCTGGTACAGCCCGTGGAAGCTGTATCCGCGGGAAACCCGGGACATGGACTTCGGCCGGGCCTTCATGCGGATCACCCTCGCGGTGGGCATGCTGATCGCGTTCGCGTGGCTGCTGTGGTTCGTCATCAGCGCGGTGCTGACCTACGGTCCGTAGTCGTGGGTCGGCGCTTGTGGCCGCGTCATGGCTTGCGCGCCAAAGCGATTCGGGGCGTCTCGGGTGCGGGATCGCCGAGTTGCGCATCGCGTTCCACGACCAGCGCGACGTGCAGCCGGGACGGGCAGTCGAGCTTGAGCATCACCTGACGGACGTGGTTCACCACGGTCCATTCGGAGATCCGCAGCTGGGTCGCGATCATCCGGTTGGTCATCCCGGTCGCCACCAGTGTCGCGATCTCGCGCTGCCGGTTGGTCAGGGCGGCCAGCGGGGAGTCCTCCGGGTCGGGCAGCGTGGGCGCGCGCCGCGCGTAGGCGACCGCTTCGGTCAGGGTCAGCTCCGCCGCCAGGCGCTGGATCTCACGGAACTTGCTCTCACCCACCGCGTTCCGGTTCTCCGCCAGGCTCGGCGCGGGATCGCCCGCGCCGAGCAGCGGGATGCCGTGCGTGGCCCGGAGGTGGCGGGCCGCGAGGAACAGGGTCAACGTCGGTTCGGCGTACTCGACACCGACCGCGTCGTAGGCACGGGCACAGCCTTCGAGTGCGACGATCGTCTGCAGCACGTGGGTGGACAGGTCGTCGTTCGCCAGGTTCTCCCGGTACAACGCTTGGGCGCGATCGGCGGTCAGCGGCCCGATCTGGCTGCGCGCCAAGGTGTTCAACCCGATCAGGCGCGGGGTGCTGTCCAGCTGCCGGACCCGATCCCGGATCTCGGACCAGGCCGCGGCATCGCGCCGCGGCGGGTCGGGCAGCGCCGCCAGGCGCATGGACAGTTCGATCCACATGGGCCACGGGCCGCCGAGTTCGTCACGGTAGCGCGCCGCCATCCGCAACAGGTCCCGGGCGGTGTCGTGCTCCCCCACCGCGGCCAGCGCCACCGCCAGCGGCACGGCGGTGCGGGCCGCGTCCAGGGGACGGTCGAAACGCCGGTATGCGGCAACGGAACTGGTGAGCAGATCGACGGCGCGGCGCAGCCGGCCCGAGCGCCCCGCCCAGACGCCGAGCACCTCGAGGCACAGCGGCGCCGTCACGCCGGGCGTGAGCGTCGTCCGGTCGCTCATCTCCAGCGCCTTGGCCAGCACCGATTCCAGCTCGGCCTGATAGCCGTGCTGGATCCACGCCGATTCCAGCACCGCCGCGAGCCGGACCGCCTGTTCGGGTTGGCCGGTGTCGATCAGATAGTGCAGTGCGGCGAGGAAGTCCACGATCAGGCGGCCTGCGATGTCCAGCGCGGCGCCGCGTTGCGCGAGCTGCTCGAACTGCGGGCCGATGGTCTCGGCGAGCTGACCGAGGCGGCGCACCTGATCCGCACGAATCTCCTTGGCCCGCAAAGGGTCCGCGCGCAACGCATGCCGGCAGTAGGCGCGTACCGGCGCGAAGAGCCGGTAACCGTTGCCGCGCGGGCCGCTCACCGTGTGGTCGAGCAGGCTGCGCTGCACCAGGTCGGCCAGCGCTGCCGCGGCCTGCTCCTCGCCGATGCCCACTGCGAGACAGGCGGTGTCGGTGTCGATCACCGACTCGTACAGCGAAAGCCGCAGCAGCAGCTCGCGTGCCTCGGGCGCGAGGTCGCGCAGACCCCACTCGACCGCGCCGGGCAGGGACCGATGCCGGGCGGGCACGTCTACATACCCGGGTGAGAGCAACTCGCCGCCGGCTTTGATCTGCTGCAGGGTGCGCACGGGGCCGATCCGGGCGATGGTGCCCGCCGCCAGCTCGAGCGCCAGCGGCACCCCGTCCAGCTCGCCCACGATCTCGTCCACGATCAGCCGATCGGCCATGGTGGCCGACCCGCGGTAGTGACTGTCGATGCTGTCGAGCAACAGTTCCGCGGCGAAGGAGGAGCCGGGGTAGTAGTCGCCGCTGCCGGTGTCGGTGGGCAGCGGGCGCACGCACAGCACGCACTCGCGGTAGAGCTTGAACGGAATCCGGCTGGTAGCCACAATGATCAGGTTCGGGCAGCACGCGAGCAAGCGCACGAGGTCGGTGGAGATCCGCTCGACCACCTGATCACAGTTGTCGAGCAACAGCACCAGGGAGTGCTCGCCGACCCGGTCCACGAGCACGTCGAGCGCGGCGTCGGGCCCGGGTGTCACGGCAGCCGAGCCCGGCAGCAGGCGACTCGCCGACGCCAGCACCGCCTGCCAGACACCACCCGGGTCGTCGCCGTCCACGAGATCGACCGCCACCCGGCGACGTCCATCGAGTGTGGTGTCCGACAACGCTTCCCGGGCGAGCGCGGTCTTGCCGACGCCGGCCGTCCCGGTGAGGGTCAGCAGCCGAACGCGCGGATCGCTGAGCAGACGCCCCATTTCGGCCAGCTCGGCCGTCCGTCCGACCACCGTCGGAAGCCGATAGGTGCCGGCCAGCGACTGCTGTACATCATCGCCCACCATGGGTACCTCTCAGTCACTGCCCCGGCACCGACGACCATCACAAATACGCCAGAGCCCCATTGCATCCAGGCCGACCGAGCCGAGATCCTCGATCTACGAACCCTTTTGTTCGCCGATCGAACACGACGATACCAAGCCGGCGCAACCCTGCGGGCGGTTCAGCGCATCTTTCCCGTTTCGACCGAGTTCGCCTGCCGCCGTTCCGGTTTCGGGCACAGCACCATTGCGGACAGGTTGGGTCGAGTGACCATTGACATCCGGGGCGGGTGTGGATATCGAGCCGTCCGCCGGTGCGATCCTGCCACTGACTATCGTCGATCGGTGCCCGGATCGCGACAAGACGTCATTCCACGGGGCGTACCCGCCCTCGGCGGCATCGCGGTGGGCGCCACCGTGACCGGCGCGCTGCCCGCGACCTTCCCACCCGACGGCGGCCCCACCGCGCTGGATCGCACGCTGGCCGCCCCGATCCATTCCGCACTCGACGCCCGGCCCGGCCTCGCGGAACTCTTGGTCGCACCGAGCAACAGCTATATCTTGCTACTGCTGCTGGCAATCGCCGCCGGGTGGTTCGCCTACCGACGGCAATGGCGCAGCGCCGCCCTCATGCTCGCGGTTCCCGGCCTGGCGGTCGCGCTCAACGCATGGGTGTGGAAACCGCTGTGGCACCGGCATCTCCACGACTATCTGGCCTACCCCAGCGGCCACACAGTGCATCTGGTCGCGATCGCAACCACGCTCTTCGTGCTCGTCGATTCCCCACGCGCGCGGCTGAGCACGGTCGCCGTCGCGATACCAGCCCTGCTCGCGGCGGCGGTCGGGATGATCGGACTGGACTATCACCTGCCCACCGACATCATCGGCGGCACGGCGGCCGCGGTGGCAATGGTGCTGACGCTCTGCTGGGCGGCGCGACTGTTCCCGGGCGAACCCGCGCCCCAACGCAATTCGCCCTGATTCCGTCCGAAGGGATTGCACACCGGACAAATCCGGCTAATCTCTACTACCAACCGTAGTAGTCGTTCGAGGGGATCACATGAGCAAGCTGCAGGGCAAAGCCGCCCTGGTCACCGGATCGAGTCGCGGCATCGGGCGCGGGATCGCCCGCCGCCTAGCCCGCGATGGCGCGTTGGTGGCGGTGCACTACTCGAGCGACGAGGTGGCGGGCAAGGAAACCGTGCGACAGATCGAGAGCGCGGGCGGCTGCGCATTCCTGGTCCAGGCCGACCTCGCCACAACGGAGGCGATACCGGAGCTGTTCGCCGCGCTCGAGGTGGAACTGCGCGTGCGCACCGGCGCGCCGACGCTCGACATCCTCGTCAACAACGCGGCACACACCGGATTCGAGGTCGCGACCCCGGACGACGTCACCCCCGAGCTGTTCGATCGCACCATCGCGGTGAACGCCCGAGCGCCGTTCTACCTGACCCTGCGCGCGCTGCGGCTGATGCCCGAGGGTGGGCGGATAGTCAACATCTCCTCCGGTCTGACCCGTACGTCCTTCCCGTCGCAGATCTGCGACGCGATGAGCAAAGGCGCGCTCGAGCAGATCACCGTGCAGCTGGCCCGCTACGTCGCGCCACGCGGAATCACGATCAACACGGTCGCGCCCGGCGTGACCGATACCGGCGGGCCGGTCTTCGCCGACCCCGCGGCCGTCGCGGAACTCGCCGAATGGTCCGCGTTCAACCGGGTCGGCGAGGTCGGCGACATCGCCGACGTGGTCGCCTTCCTCGCCTCCGAGGACGCCCGATGGGTCACCGGCTCCTACATCGACGCCACCGGCGGCACCCTGCTCTGACCCCGTTCCCATGGTGCGCGCCAGGAAAGGATGGTAGAACTTGTTCTAGTTTCGGCGATGGGAGCGCGTACGGTGCGGTACGGAATTGTGTTGTTCACCAGCGATCGGGGCATCACGCCCGCGGAGGCGGCGGTGGCCGCCGAAGGTGTCGGTTTCGATACCTTCTACGTGCCGGAACACACGCACATTCCCGTGGTGCGGGCCGCGGCGCACCCGCAGACGGGTGACGCGAGCCTGCCCGACGATCGCTACCTGCGCACGCTCGATCCCTGGGTCGCGCTGGGTACCGTCGCCGCGGTCACCAGCCGGATCGGGCTCTCGACGGCGGTCGCGCTGCCCGCCGAACATCATCCGATCACGCTGGCGAAAACCATCGCCTCGCTCGACCACCTGTCCGGCGGACGCGTCAGCCTCGGCGTCGGATTCGGCTGGAACACCGACGAACTCGCCCATCACGGCGTCCCCCCGAACAAGCGCCGGACCGTGCTGCGTGAACACCTGGACGCGATGCGCGCCATCTGGACCGAGGAAGAAGCCAGCTTCGCCGGCGAGTTCGTGCAATTCGGCGCAAGCTGGTCCTGGCCCAAGCCGGTGCAGAAACGCATCCCGGTGCTGCTCGGCGCGGCGGGCACGGAGAAGACCTTCGGCTGGCTGGCCGACAACGCCGACGGCTGGATCACCACGCCCACCGAAACCGGCCTGGACTCGAAAATCGCACTGTTGCAGCGTGTCTGGCGCGACCACGAGCGCGCGGGCAACCCCGAGATCGTCGCCCTCGCGGGCCGCCACAACGCCGAACAGTTGGCGCAGTGGGCCGACTTCGGTGTCACCGAAGTCGTTTTCGGCATGCCGGATCGTTCGCCCGACGAGGTGCGGGCCTACCTCGCGCGGCTCGCGGGAAAGCTCGGAATCGGGTGAGAGCCCGAACGGTGCACGCCCCCTGATCAGCCGCACCACTTCTTCGGGGCGCTCGGGTGGGGATGCCCGGCCCGCGCGGGCCGGGCACACCGGTTCAGCGCAGGTCGCGGCGGCGGAAGGCGATCAGGCCCGCCGCGAGCAGCACGGCGGCGACGCCCAGCAGCCACAGCACCGGCGCGATCTCGAATGGCGCACCGGGCAGCTTCGGCGGATGGACGAACGGCACCAGATCCACCACCCACTGCGGCAACCCGTCGAGTGAACCGACGAAGAAGATGACGACCAAGACGCTGAGCACACCCCAGGCCACCGGAGTGAAGCGCGGCGCGAAGCCGTACAGCGCCACGGCGATGCCGGTGAACACCCAGACCGCGGGCACCTGGACCAGCGCCGCACCCAACGTATCGGCCACCTTGCCGATCAGATCACCGTCCGTCGCCCCGTACACCACCCCGATCGCGAGACCGGCGACGGACAGCAGCAGCACCGGACCGAGCAGCGCGAAAGCGATGTGGCTCAACGCGTATCGCTCGCGGCCCACCGCACCTGCGAGGGTCGCTTCGATCCGCTGACTGGACTCCTCGTCGTGCAGCCGCAGCGTGGCCGAGAGCGAGTAGGCGGCGGCGCCGGCCGCGAGCAACGTGAGTGCCAGCGTGACGAACGAATCCTGCAGCATGGTCGAACCGCCCATCCGGGTGATGGCGTCGTGCACGGTGTCGTTGTCGCCGAGCATGTCCCCGACGCTCTTGATCGCGCCGCCCATCAGCAACCCGTACAGCAGGAACCCGACGGCCCAGAACACCATGGACCCGCGTTGCAGCCGCCAGGCCAGGCCGAGCGGGCCGGCCAGCGACGGTGCGGCGCTCGGCGGCCCGGGCCGCTCCGCGACCAGACCCGAGCCGGTATCGCGGCGACTCAGCAGTAGATAGGCGGCCGCCACGGTGAGCACCGCGACCAGCAGCAGCGGAATGAGGACCCACCAGCGTTCCTGTGCGAACGCGCGCATCTGGATGCACCACCCCAGCGGCGAAAACCAGGACAGCACACCGTTTCCGGCGTCACCGATGGCGCGCAGCGCGTACGCCGCGGCCAGCGCGCCGAGCGCGATCCCCCGGGCGATCCGCGAGCTGGTACTCACCTGCGCGGCCGCGGCGGCCACTCCGGCCCAGGCGAGCCCGGAGCCGGCCAGCGTGGCCGCGTAGGCCACCGAGCCCGCAATCGGCAGATCGTTGCTGTACAGCATTGCGGCAGCGATGATTCCGACGAGCACGCAACCCGCGGTGGTCAGCACCAGCGCGGCGGAGAGACCGGCGTAGCGCCCGATGCTGGTCGCCCCCACCAGCTCGGCCCGTCCGGTTTCCTCTTCCACCCGGGTGTGCCGGATGACGGTGAGGATGGTGGCGATCGCGATCATCGCGAAGAACGGCCCGGCCTTCCACAGGTACATCGAGCCGGGCTCCGTGCTGAACACCGGCCCGTACATGGCGATCAGCGCGGGGCTGTCGGTGATCGTCTTCGCGTAGTTCGCCAGGTCGGCGGGCGAGGAGTAGACGCCCTTGGTCGCCGAGACATAGAACGCGGGCAGCATGCCGAACGCGATCACCCACAGCGGCAACACGATTCGATCACGGCGCAGGTACAGGCGCAGCAATTGGCCGGTGCCGGTGAAGTCGGCCGAGCCACGCGCGGCGGGGGCGGCGTGGTGCCTGCCCACGGCAACGGTCGTCATGCCCGTACCTTCTCCCCGCTCTGCGCCGCGGCGGCGGCCGAGTCGTCGGCGCCGACGTGATAGTGCCGCAGGAACAATTCCTCCAGAGTCGGCGGAGCGCTGGTCAGGCTGCGCACGCCGGTATCGCCCAGCACCCGGATCAGTTCGCCGAGATGTTCACCGTCGACCTGGCAGCGCAAGGTCTTTCCGTCCCATTGGATGTCGCCGACGCCGGGCAGCCGACCGAGATCACCAGGGTCACCGACCAATTCGGCCGTGATCGAGGTACGCGACAGGTGCCGCATCTGCGAGAGCGTGCCGCTTTCCACGGTCCGTCCCGCACGGATGATGGTCACCCGGTCGCAGAGCACTTCGACCTCGGAGAGAATGTGACTGGACAGCAGCACCGTGGTACCGCGATCCTTGGCCTCCTGTACGCATTCGCGAAAGACCTGTTCCATCAACGGATCCAGGCCCGAGGTCGGTTCGTCCAGCAGCAACAAGCGCACGTCCGAAGCGAGCGCCGAGATCAGCGCGACCTTCTGCCGGTTGCCCTTGGAGTAGGTGCGCGCCTTCTTGCGGGGGTCCAGGTCGAAGCGCTGGATCAGCTCCTCGCGGCGTTCGGCGTTGATACCGCCGCGCATGCGGGCGAGCAGGTCGATGGTCTCACCACCGGACAGCGACGGCCAGAGCGTGACATCGCCTGGCACATAAGCGAGTTCGTGGTGCAAGGCGACCGCATCGGCCCACGGGTCGCGGCCGAGCAGCTCGGCTCGTCCGGCGGTGGCGCGCAGGATACCGAGCAGCACCCGGATGGTGGTCGACTTACCCGCGCCGTTCGGGCCGAGGAAGCCGTGGATCTCCCCTGCTGCGACGGTGAGATCCAGGCCGTCGAGCGCGGCTACATGGCCGAACGTCTTACGGAGATCGGCGATTTGAATGACCTCGGACATCAATACTCCTTGGTGAAGGTGTCCAAAAGCGTGGGGTCGGTGAGAATGCCCTGGGTGTAGAACTCCAGGGCCGGAGGGGTGAGCTCTTCGGTCAGCTCACGAATGGCCTTACGGAAATCGAGCTTTTCGCCGGGCTCGTGATGCATCTGCATCCAGAGCAGCGTCGCGCCGACATTGAGCGTCATCAGATATCTGGCCCGCGCAGCGGGATCGCGGCTCGGCTTGATCGCGCCCGCCTCGACGCCCTGCTGGATATAACCCTCGGCGTCCTCGACCATGTGCTCGAAGAGCGATCTCGCCATGGGGCCCCCGGCTTGCAGACTGCGGACCATGTAGGCGACCAGCGGTGCGTACTCCTCGATCTCGGCGAGGGCGGCGAGCATGCCCTTCGCGACGCTGCCCGCGGTGATCGTCTGGACCTTCTTGTCGCGGATCAGCTGCTGCACGCGCGCGTCACACGCGGCGCGCAGGCCGTCCTTCGAGCCGAAGTGGTGGTTCACCAGTCCCGGTGACACGCCCGCCGCCTTGGCGATGGCCCGCACCCCGACCTGGAAGCCCTGGTCGCCGAAGACCTCGATCGCGGCGTCGCGTATTCGGGCCGCGGTGGTCAGATCCGAGGCGGGTCCTTGCGGTAGGGGCTGTTCGCTAAACACATGTTCAATATACTAAACACGTGTTCAACCCACCACAAGAGCCTGCCCGGAATGTCGTGTCAACAGTCACGGTTTGCCCGGCTCACATCGGGCTACTGTCGAGTTATGACTACCGGCACCGGCACCGCAACGACCGCAGATCACCTACGCGCAGCGCTCGACGGACCGTGGGGCGAGATCCGGGAGCAGGCTCGCGTCCAGCTCGCGGACGACAAGTTCGCCGGAGATTCCTACCTCGACTACAAGGCCGCGCGGGCTCGGGTGCTCGAGCAGATGCGGGCCATCGCGACGATGGGCTACGCCGAGCGCGGCTTCCGCCGGGAGAACGGCGGCACCAGTGAGCCGGGCGCCGCGGTCACCGGACTCGAGATGCTCGCCTACGCGGATCTGTCGCTATGGGTGAAAGCCGGTGTGCAGTGGGGCTTGTTCGGCGGCGCGGTGGAGAACCTCGGCACCGAGCGCCACCGCGAGTACATCAAGCGACTGCTCTCGCTGGACCTGCTCGGCTGCTTCGCGATGACCGAATCCGGGCACGGCAGCGACGTCGCCAATCTCGAGACCACCGCGACCTACGACCCCGAGACCCAAGAGTTCGTGGTGCACTCGCCCACCCCGTCGGCGCGGAAGGACTACATCGGCGGCGCGGCCGAACACGCAAGGATGGCAGCGGTTTTCGCGCAGCTCGTCACCCAGGGCAAGAACCAGGGCGTGCACTGTCTGCTGGTGCCGATCCGGGACGAGGCGGGCGCGGACCTGCCCGGCGTGACCACCTTCGACGATGGCCTCAAGGGCGGGCTGCCCGGTGTCGACAACGGCCGCATCGTGTTCGACCACGTGCGGGTGCCGCGCGAGAACCTGCTCAACCGCTACGCCGACGTCGCACCGGACGGCACCTACAGCTCCGAGATCGAGAACCCGAGCCGCCGCTTCTTCACCACGCTCGGCACGCTGGTGCGCGGGCGGGTCAGTGTGGGCGGCGCCGCCGCGGCCGGTGCGCGGGTGGGGCTGAGCATCGCCGTGCGCTACGCCGAAAAGCGCAGGCAGTTCTCCGATCCGGACAGCGGACAGGAAACCGTGCTGCTGGATTACCGCAGCCATCAGCGCCGGTTGCTGCCGCTGGTCGCCAAGTCCTACGCGCTCGCCTTCGCGCAGAACGACCTCGTCCGCCGCATGCACCTGGTGCAGACCGGGCAGGACCTCAACCCCAGCTCGCAGCGCGCGCTGGAGAAGCGCGCCGCGGGCCTCAAGGTCGCGCAGACCAGGCACGCCACCCGGGCCATCCAGGAATGCCGCGAAGCCTGCGGCGGCGCAGGCTATTTGACCGAGAACCGGCTCGTCACCCTGAAGGCCGACACCGACGTGTTCACCACCTTCGAAGGCGATAACGTGGTGCTCACCCAGCTGGTCGCCAAGGAACTGCTCACCGCGTACTCCGACGAGATCCGCGACCTCGACGCGCTCGGCTGGGTCAAATTCGCCGCCACCATGGCGCGCGACGAGGTGCGCAAGCGCTCGGGCGTGCGTCAGCTGATCCAGACCCTGCGCGACGGCTCCGACGATACGGTCGACGACGGCGACCTGTCCCGCCGCGCGGTGCAACTGCAACTCTTCGCCGACCGCGAGGACTACCTGGTGCGCACCGCCGGTCACCGCCTGCGCGCCCGCGCCGAGGACACCAGCCCGTTCGAGGCCTTCAACAACGCGCAGGACCACATCCTCACGGCGGGCACCGCGCACATCGATCGGCTCGTCCTGGAAGCGTTCATCGAAGGCATCGAGGACATCCACGATCCCGACGCGCGCGCCCTCGCCGAAACGGTGTGCGACCTCTTCGTGTACTCGACGCTGGAGGAGAACTCCGCCTGGTACATCATGCATCGCTTCATGTCCGTCGAGCGGGCCAAGGGCGTGCGCCGCGGGGTCAACGAACTCGTCGACCGGCTGCGGCCCGACGCGCTGACCCTCATCGAAGGCCTGGGCGTGCCGGAGTCGATGCTGCGCGCCGCGATGCTCGACGACGCGAGCGTCTACGAACGCGGGTGAACCGGCTGCTCATCGGATGCGCTGCCACTGATCAGTTTTCGAGAAGCATTGCCCGGTGCCTGCTTCATAGCATTGGAAGCAACGCAGCACCGATCAGGAGGACATCCGATGAGCACCACCACCGCCCAGGTCACCGGCACCGCCACCAAGTCCTACGAGGGTTTCACCGCCGAGGAACGCGACGCGATGAAGCAGCGCGCCAAGGAGCTGAAGTCGGCTGCCCGGCGCACCTCTCGCGGAGCCAAGGCGGACGGCGAAGCCGAAGTGCTCGCCAAGATCGCGGAGATGTCGGACGCGGACCGGGCGACCGCCGAACGAGTGCACGCGCTCGTCAAGGCCAACGCGCCGGCGCTCACGCCGCGGCTCTGGTACGGCATGCCCGCGTACGCCGCGGACGGCAAGATCGTCTGCCACTTCCAGCCCGCGGCGAAGTTCAAGACCCGCTACTCGACCTTCGCGTTCAGCGATCCGGCGCACCTCGACCAGGGCACCATGTGGGCGAGTTCGTTCGCGATCACCGAGCTGACCGCCGAGGACGAGGCTACTCTCGGCGCGCTCGTGCGCAAGGCCGTCAGCTAGGCCCTAGGCACGTGGTCGATCAGTCCGCGCGGAGTTCTTCGATCCGCTGCCGCAGTTGGTCGAGCAGCTTGTCGGGATCGTCGAAATCCGCCGGGTCGATCGGGGCGCCGAAATGGATGGTCACCTGCTGGTGGCGGTCGAAGGCCGGGCCGTCGCCGCGCGTGCGCCGCATCGGCAACACCCGGTCGGTGCCGGTGGTGCCGACCGGAATGATCGGAACACCGGTCGCCAGCGCAAGTTTTGCCACGCCCGGCTTGTAGGGTTCGTGCTCGCCGGGCGCGACCAGCCGTCCTTCCGGATAGATGAGCAGCACGCCACCGTGCCGGAGAATCTGCTCGGCCTGCGACAGCGCGGCCTGCCCGGATTCGCTGTCGCGCCGTAGTACCGGAATATGACCCAGGCGGCGCACCAGCCAGCCGACCACCGGCCACGACCACAGCTCCGCCATGGCGATCGCGATTGCCCGGCGGCGCAGCGCGCCCCACAAGAACACCGCGTCCAGCATCGAGATGTGGTTGCTCGCCACGATCACCGGACCGGACGTCGGTATCGACTCGCGGCCGAGCACCGTCACGCGCACGAACCGCGACCAGGCCAAGCCACGTAACACCCGGCGTACCAGCTTCGTGGTCACCCACGCGCGCTTACCCAGTCCCTTCGGCCGCCGCCGTGCACTGTCCATCTGTTCCCCCACACTCCTCGCCGGCCTCATCCCAGCCTACCGAGGACCACCGACAAGCCCAGCCCACCGATAATCGTTTGCCTGCCTTGCGAAGATGGCTGGCATGCGTTTGTCCTATACCGATTTCGGTGGTGCCGGGATGCCGCTGCTCGCGCTGCACGGCAGCTTCGGGCGCGCAACCATCTTCACCCGCCTGGCCGCGGACCTGTCCGGGCGCGCCAGGGTGATCGCGCCCGACCTTCGCGGCCACGGCCACAGCGACCGAGCCGACAGCTACACCTGCGCGGACTTCGTGGCCGACGTGGCGGAATTGCTCCAGCGGCTGGCCCCGGGTCCGATTGCGGTGCTGGGTCATTCACGCGGTGGTATCACGGCCTATCAGCTGGCCGCACGCCATCCCGAATTGGTGTCGCGCTTGATCGTAGAGGACGTGGGTCCGGTGATGCGGCGACCGGAGGTCGAGCATCCCGTCCTCGACGTGCGGGGCTGGCCTGCGGCCGCGGCATCGAAATCGGAACTGGCCGAGGCGCTTCGCGCGCGTGGCATCTCCGATCCCGGCTACTTCATGCAGAGCGCGGCCGCTTCCGAGGACGGCCGCTGGCACTGGCTTTTCGACTGGACCGACATGATGGCCGTACAAGAGGGCGGTGTCGGGGACTGGTGGGCCGACTGGCTCGGTTCGACCTGTCCGGCGCTGGTCCTGCGCGGTGAGCACAGTCCGATGCTGCCCGCGGACCTCGCCGCGGCGATGGTCGCCCGGCGTCCCGGCGCTCGCCTGGTCGAGTTCGGCGGCGCCGGGCATTGGGTGCACGACGACGCGCCCGCTGCCATGGCCGAGACTGTCGCGTCTTTCCTCGACGAGCCGAGCCCTGCAGTCCACTGAGGTCGACAAGACGACGCCCCCGGCGGAAGCCGGGGGCGTCGTCTGTGTTCAGTTATCGAATCGCGTTCAGCCCTTGATCAATTCGGGGGCGGCGGGATCGGCGTCGTCGACCGAGGAGTGGTCGACGTGGTCGGCGGCGCGGCTGGGCAGCAGCACCGCCATGACGATCACGATCACGGACAAGGCCGCGGAGACGAGGAACGCCAGCCGCATCCCGTCGAGGTGCGCGGTGGCGATCTCGACACCGTCCTCCACCAGCTGGCTGCTGCGCGCCGACATGATCGTCACCACGAGCGCGGTGCCGAAGGCCGCGGCCACCTGCTGCAGGGTGCCCAGCATCGAGCTGCCGTGCGAGTACAGGTTGTGCGGCAGCGCGCCGAGCCCGAGGGTGAAGACCGGCGTGAAGGTCGCGGCCAGCGCCACCATCAACAGCACGTGCAGGGCGATCAGCTGCCAGTACGGCATCGACATCGAGATCTGGGTGAACCCGGCCAGTGCGACGGTGATCGCGATCGCGCCGGGGATCACCAGCCAGCGTCCGCCGAAGCGGTCGAACAGCCGGCCGACCGTCGGACCGAGCAGACCCATCGCCAGACCGCCCGGCATCACCAGCAGGCCGGTCGCCAGCGGGCTCAGACCACGCAGGTTCTGCAGGTACAGCGGCAGCAGGATCATCGAGCCGAGCATCGCCATGAACGCGACCGACATCAGCACCAGCGCCTTGGTGTAGGCACCGGCCAGCAGCACCCGCAGGTCGAGCAGCGGGGTGCCGTTACGCTGCAGCCGCAGCTGCCGGAAGACGAAGGTGGCGATGAGCGCCGCGCCGACGGCCACGATCAACGCGGGCTCGCCGAGGTTGTCCGCCTCGAACTTGCTGAGTCCGTACACCAGGCCACCGAAACCGAGGGCGGCGAACACGACGCTGGCCCAGTCGATGGCGCCGGCTTCCGGTTCACCGACGTTCTCCAGCTGGCGCAGACCGAGCCAAGTGACCACGCCGGTGATCGGCAGCACCAGCACGAAAAGCCAACGCCACGAACCGACCTGGAGCACGAGCCCGGAGATCACCGGACCCATCGCGGGCGCCACCGAGATCGCGAGGGTGACGTTGCCCATCACCCGGCCGCGGTCCTGCTCGGGTACCACGGTCATCAGCGTGGTCATCAGCAGCGGCATCATCACCGCGGTGCCGCCGGCCTGAATGATCCGGCCGATCAGCAGCACCGCGAACGACGGAGCCACGGCCGAGAGCGCCGTGCCCGCGAGGAACACGCTCATCGCGACGGCATAGGCCTGCCTGGTGGTGACCCGCTGCAGGAACCAGCCGGTGGTCGGGATGACGGCCGCCATCGTGAGCATGAACGCGGTGGACACCCACTGCGCGGCGCGCTCGGTGACATCCAGATCGGCCATCAGACGCGGGATCGCGTTGATCATGATGGTCTCGTTGAGGATCACCACGAAGGTCGCGAGCACCAGCACCCGGATGACCAGCGGCGTCCGTCCTTTCGAGACAGAAACGGATGGGGCGGCGGGCATCGATACCTCCGGTGCAGCATGGACATTGACAAAGACAAGTGGCGGAGGATGTTCGAGCTCCGGTGCCACAGTGGTTGTGACGGGACCGGTAGCTCGAACTGATCGGCCGCGCACAAGTATTCCGGTCGGCACCGACACAAATCACCCGAATTTTCGGCGCGGCGACCCGCGGCACAGGCCAAAGCTGCAGCTCAGAGTGGCCGCCGAGCGGCGGTCAAGATCGAATCGTGACCCTGGTCACCCCGCCGCGTCCGTGTGGGCGCGCGATTTGCTCCGCAGTGCGACTCAGTCCGCGGCCGACCCCAGCGCCAGGACGAACAGGGCGATCTGGTCGGCGTAGTGAGCGATGAATTCGGAGCTGCGCGGATCGGTCCCGCAGCCGCCCTCGAGCGCCGTCGGCGCCGCGACATGAGCACGACGAGCACTCTCGGTCCCGAATCAGGCATGCGCGCAGCGGACAACCCTCAGCGCTCGGGACCGTCGGCGTTGCGGGCTTCGATCATTATGCTTGCCAAAACCTCTGCGGCGGTGAGGGGTTCGCGGTCTCGTGGGATTGCGAGGTGCATGCGCCAGGTCAGGTCGGGTTCGGTGAGAGGGACGGAGCGGATCTGCGGGTCCGTGCCTTCGTAGGCCGCGGGGACGATGGCGACGCCGAGTCCTTGGCGCACGTAGTCGACCACGACGCGGCCGTCGCCCAGTTCGATGGAGACGTTGCGGGTGCGGTCGGCCGCCGCGAAGGCTCGGTCGACCACGGCCCGGCTGCCGAAACCCTGGGGTAGGTCGACAAAGTTCTCGCCGTCGAGTTCCGTCAGCGCGACGCTGCGCCGGGCGGCGAGCGGATGGGCGGCCGGGACGAGCAGGCGCATCGGGAAGGACTTCAGCTCGGTCAGGCGCAGCTTCCGGCCGAACGGGCCGGGATCGGAGAGGATCGCGAGATCCAGCTCCCCCGCGACCACGGCGGCGGCGAGGTCGTGCGAGCCGCCGGCGCGATGACTCAACCGCAGCCGCACCTCCGGATGTTTCGCATGCATTCTGCCGAGCACCGCGGGCAGGTCGAACCACGGCACCGAGGACATCAACCCCAGCCGGACCTCCCCGCCGACGACGCCGCGGACCCCGTCCACCGCGTCGATCGCCTCCCGTACGCCGCCGATGATCGCCCGCGCCCGGGGCAGCAGCACCTCACCGGCTTCGGTCAGCGCCACCTCGCGGGACGTGCGCCGCAGGATCTCGGTGCGCAATTCCCGCTCCAGCGTTTTGATGGCCGCGGACACCGCGGACTGGACGACGTGCAGCCGCGCCGCCGCCCTGGTGAAACTGCGCTCCTCGGCGACCGCGACGAAGTATTCGAGATACCTGAGCTCCATCCGTCAACTATCACATTTGGTGATAGCTAAGAGAAGAATCAATCGTTGGACATGAACGTTCACGCGCTCGACCATGGATTCCGGCGGCCGGACCCGGCCTGGACACCACGGAAGAGAGTGCACGCGATGTCGACCACGTCTGTCCATACTCACGAGAAGCCCCGCACCGAACAGCCCGACTCACGCCGGCACGACACCGGCTTCTGGCTCGTCACCGTGGCGTTCTGCGCGGCCGTCGCGCTCGCGATGGTGCCGACACCGCTGTATCCGCTCTACGCGCAGCAGCTCGGGCTCTCCCCGCTGACGATCACCGTCGTCTTCGCCGTCTACGGCACCGGCGTGATCGTCAGCCTGTGCACCGTCGGGCACGTGTCGGACTGGATCGGCAGGCGGCAGGTGCTGACCCTGGCGATGTCGGCGGAGGTGCTGGCCGCTCTCATCTTCATCCTGCCGCCCCAGCTGCCACTGCTGATCGCCGGACGGTTGATCACCGGCCTCGGGGTCGGCGCGATCACCGCGACCGCAACCGCCTACCTGCACGAATTGCATGCGCTGGCCCGGCCCCGCGACAGTGCGAGACGCTTCGAAATCGCCTCCCCCGCAGCCAATATCGGCGGACTCGGGGTCGGCGCGCTGGTGGCGGGCGCACTCGCCCAGTGGGCGCCGTGGCCGCTGCGGACCACGTATGTGGTGTTCGCTGTGCTCCTGGTGCTGCTCATCGCGGCGTTGATCCGGTTCGTCCCCGAGACCGTGTCCGTGCCGCGCTCGCTGCGACCGACGTACCGTCCGCAGCGCGTGTCCGTCGTCGGGTCCCGGCTGGGCTGGACCGTCGCGGTGCTCAGCATCTTCGGGGCGTTCGCCGCGTTCAGCCTCTTCGCTTCGCTGACCCCGGCGTTTCTCGCCGGGACGCTGGGCCAGCCGTCGCGCCTGTTGGCGGGCGGCGTGGTGTTCCTGGTGTTCGGCAGCGCGCCCGTCGCTCAGCACACGGCCATGGCGTTGACAGTGTCGACCCGCCTGCTGTCCGGTCTGCTGGGCGCCCTCGCCGGCCTGGCGCTGCTGGTGGCCGCCATGCTGCTGGGCAACCTGCCGCTGTTCCTGGCCGCCGGCGTGGTGACCGGCGCGGGCGCGGGCGTCCTGATCCAGTCCGCCGTCGCCCGCACCGTGCGCACGGCCGCCCCGGCGAACCGGGGTGCCGCGGTGGCCGGACTGTTCCTGATTGGCAACGCGGGTCTGGTCTTTCCCGCGATCGGCATGGGCGTCGCCACTCAATTCGTCGACACCCGAATCGCGATGTCCGGTTTCGCGGGCGTGCTCGTCGCACTGCTCTGCGGTGTCGTGGTCGGCGCCCGCAGGATGGGCGGTACAGAAGGCCATTGAGCCGCGTGCGGCCGGCGCGAAGATCGGGGATTCGCGCCGCCGACACGCGGTGAGCGAGCTCATGTGCCAGCCCGGATGCGAAGGTCGCCGAAAGGTGACTACGTTCGCGTGCATGGAATCAGACACGCTCCCGGGAGGCGACAGCACGGAGACGCGGGTCGATCACCTCGGTCGGCGGCGTCTGTTCCGACGTGGACGGCGGGTGCCGGTGGTGAGCCAGGCGGTCGGCCTGTTGGTCGCCGATCGGCAGGCCATCGCCGACACCATCGTCGCGGCGCCCGCGCCGTTGCAGCCGATCGATCTGACCGACGACGCGCGCGTCGCCGAGGTGCTCGACCTCGCCGTGCGCGTCGGCGAGGTGGTCATGGCCTCCGGCACCGGCGTCATCGATACCACCACCCAGGTCCAATTCATCGCTGCCACCTATGGTCTGGCGCGCTGCCATGTCGATGTCACCTACGACGCGATCAGGATCTCCGCCGACCGCGGCCCCCGGCTGCCCCCGGCCAGCACGATGCGGATCGTGCACTACCGCTCGCTCGACTTCACCCGGCTCGCGGCGGTGGACCGGCTCACCCGGCGCATCCGCAGCGAGGTGGTCGACCCCGAGGAAGCGCGCGCCGCGCTGGACGCGATCACCTCGGCGCCGCACCCGTACCACCGCTGGATGGCCACCTTCGGCTGGTCGCTGCTCGCGGCCGCCATCGCCGCGCTGCTCGGCGGCGGGATCGTCGTCGCCGCAGTCAGTTTCGGCACCACGCTGGCGATCGACCGGGTGAACCGGGTGCTGAATCGCTACGGTCTGCCGTTCTTCTTCCAGCACATGGTGGGCGGCGCGATCGCGGCGACCCCGGCCATCGTGCTGGCCACGCTGGCCGAACCGCTCGGCATCGAGGTCGATCCGTCACTGATCATCGCGGCCGGAATCACCGTGCTGCTCAGTGGATTACAACTGGTCGGCGCGGTACAGGACGGAATAACGGGCGCGCCGATCACCTCGACGGCGCGCATGCTCGAGGTGCTGATGATGACCGGCGGCATCATCGCCGGCATCGCGCTGGCGTTGCGGATCGGTGACACCATCGGCGCGACGGTGCCGCAGATCCAGCTGACGCCGGGGCCCGACCTCACCGATCTGCCGATCAAGATCATCGCCGGTGCCGTCGCGGCCCTCGCGTTCGCACTCGCCTGCTATGCGGAGAAGCGCGCGCTCGCCGCCGCGGCGGGCAGCGGTGCGGCGGGCACGATCTGCTTCCTGCTCGTGCAGCAAGCCGGGTTCGGCCCGGTGCTCGCCTCCGGCGCCGCCGCGACGGTGATCGGCATGGCCGGTGGTCTGATGGCCCGCCGCGCGCTCACGCCCCCGCTGGTCGTCGCCGTCGCGGGGATCACGCCGCTGCTGCCCGGTCTCAAGTTGTATCGCGGGCTCAACGCCGTGCTCAACGATCAACTCGCGACCGGCGCCAACCAGTTGCTCGCGGCCTTCGGCGTCGGCTGCGCCCTGGCCGCGGGCGTCACGCTCGGCGAGTGGTTCGACCGCACAGTGCGCCGACCGCGCATCCTGCGACGCTTCGGCGCGCTGCGCCGCCCGACCGTGCGACGCATCCGGCCCGGCGGACGGTGGCGCAGGCCCGCGCCCACCCAGTGAGGCAAGCACCTGCATTTCGGGAAAAGTACCGGTAAGGTCGTACCGAGTTAGGGTAGCCATACCTGGCCACCCGGGGTGCTGAAGTGAGGTGGTCCGGTCATGTCGGAAGCGACACCGTTCTCGACGCAGATCCGTAGCGCCACGGCGCGCCAGCACGCCGACGCGGAGAACTCCCGATTCCTCAGCGATATGCTCGGCGGCGCGCTCGGCGTCGACTCGTATCACCGCTACACCGGCCAACTCTGGTTCGTCTACCGCGCGCTCGAGGCGCGGTGGGACGCGCTCGCCGTCGATCCGATCGCCGGCCCGTTCATCCGCCCGGAACTCGCCCGCACCGCCGAACTCGAACGCGATCTGGCGCACCTGATCGGCCCGCACTGGCGCGACGCACTGACGCCGCTCCCCGCGACCGCCGCCTATGCCGCGCGGATCGATGAGTGTGCCCGGGATTGGCCCGCGGGCTACATCGCGCATCACTACACGCGCTACCTCGGCGACCTCTCCGGCGGACAGGTCATCCGCGGTACTGCCGAGAAACTGTGGAACCTGCCGCATCGCGGCGACGGCGTCCGCTTCTACGTGTTCGACGGCGTCGGCAATCCGGCGGCGTTCAAACGCGAGTATCGCGGTCTGCTGGATCAGTTGCCGCTCGACGATTTGGCACGCCGCCGGGTACTCGACGAAGGGCAGCGGGCGTTCGCCATGAACGCCGCGCTCTTCCAGGAACTCGCCGCGGAGTTCCCCGCCGCGCAGTAGCCGCTCAGTACGCGCCCGCGCCGCGGGTGACCGCGCCGATCGTGCGCGCGATGAGCAGTAGGTCGAGCACCATCGACCAGTTCTCGACGTACGAAAGATCCAGTCGCACAGAGTCTTCGAGCGAAAGATCGGATCGTCCGCTGACCTGCCACAGACCGGTCACCCCGGGTTTGACGAGCAGCCTGCGCCGCATCTCGCCGTCGTAACTGTCGACCTCGCGCTGCACCTGCGGACGCGGCCCGACCACGCTCATCTCCCCGCGCAGCACGTTGAAGAACTGCGGTAGCTCGTCCAGGCTGAACTTGCGCAGCACTTTGCCGATGGGGGTGATCCGCGGATCGTCCTTCATCTTGAAGAACACCGGGTTACCGCCGTTGCGTGCGATGAGCGCGTCCACGGCGGTATCCGCCTCGACGTACATGCTGCGGAACTTGATCATCTGGAAAGGCTTGCCGCCCCGTCCGATCCGCTCCGAGCGGTAGAACACCGGGCCCGGGCTGGTCAACTTCACCGCGAGCGCGATACCCAGCATCGTCGGCGCGATCGCGAGCAACACCGCGGCCGCGAACAGCACATCGAAGACCGCCTTTCCGGTCGACTTCGCGCGATCGTATTGCGGTTTCGCGATGTGCAGCATCGGCACGCCCGCCACGAACCGGTTGGTCAGCCGGGTGCCCGCGATATCGACCACGCCGGGCGCGACGATCAGCTCCACACCGAGCGGGTCGAGTTCCCATGCCATCCGGCGTAATTCGACCGGACCCAGATGGTCGGTCGCGGTGACCGCGACGGTGTCGGCGCCGCTGCGGCGGACCGCGTCGAGCACCGTGCGGTCGTCGCCGACGACCGAGAACAGATGGTCAGACGGCCCGCGCAGGTACTCGGTGATTCCGTTGAGCCCGTCCGGAATACACACACCGACCACCCGGTACCCCGATGCCGGATCGGCCGCGAAGGCATTGGCCATCGCCTGGGCCGCCTCCGCACATCCGACCACGAGCACCGAGGTGCGGTACTCCCCGCGCCCGCGCAACTGACGAGCGTGGATCCGCCACAGCAACCGGCTCAGCATCAGCCCGAACAGACCGAGCGGTAGCGCTATCGCCAAATAGCCTCGGGCGAACTCGATCTGGAACACCAGCGACAAGATCGCCAGCACCCCGAACAACCGCAGCGTGGCCGCCACCAGCCGGCGGTATTCCTCGCTGCCGCTGCCGACCACCTGCGGCGACCGAGTGTTGCCGACGGCCAGGAACCCGGCCCAGGTGAGCGCGAGCGCGCCGGAGACCACCGTGTAGCCGATCTCGTACGGCAGATGCCAGGCCAGCGGCGGCGCCGCCGGCCCGCCGAAACGGATGATCTGAGCCAACGCCATCGCCGTCACGATCACGCCGAAATCCGTTGCGCCCAAGCGCCGTATGTATTCAGCCTGCCAGCGTTCCCGTTCCGAACGCGGCCGACTGTGCGGCGATCGACGGATCGCCAGATCGTCGTCGTCGGCGAGCTCGAAGCTCATGAACACGCACCTCCCCGTGGGAGAAAAGGAAGAAGCCCCCCGATCCGCGTTGACCGGTCCCCGCTGCACGATCTCGACCGCCCCGGGTGTCCCCTCATTCGGCGGTCAGATGCAGATTGTTACAGAACACAATCCGTTTCACATGTCGAATCAACAGGGCGGCAAAGTGTTCCACGGAGTAGCCGACAAAGGGGCGGTCGGTATTTCGCCCAGGTTTGTTTACCTCCGCTCGTAAGCATGGGCGCAGGTCACGAACCCTCGCTACCCGCAGGCGAATTCATCCCACCACGGCGAATCCACCAAACCCGCGGATAGCCGCCCGGAAGCTGCCGCCGAAAACCGGTTGAAAAGTACCGGAAATTACTTCGAGCCCAGTCGATTTCACCAGCGCCACGCGGGACTTTCGTTGTAACGTCTCACTGGATCGGGTCGACGTCAGGGGTGCGCCGACAATGTGCCGGTTATTCGACTCTTGGCAAAGGTGGGCTTCGTGCTATGTCGTCTGTGTGACTCCGAGCGATTGACGAGCGTGCTCGATCTCGGAGCGACACCACCGTGTGAAAAGTTCCTCACGGCAGCCGAACTCGATCTACCGGAATCAACCTACCCGCTACACCTTCGGTTGTGTGCGGACTGCATGTTATTGCAGATTCCCGCGTTGATCACGCCCGAGGACACCTTCACCGAATACGCCTACTTCTCCTCGTTCTCCGACAGTTGGGTGCGCCACGCCCGGACCTTCGTCGGCGAGGCGATCGACCGGCTCGAACTGGGCGCCGATTCGTTCGTGGTCGAGGTGGCCAGCAACGACGGCTACCTGCTGCGGCATCTGGTCGCGGCCGGTGTGCCCTGCCTGGGCATCGAACCGTCACTGAACGTCGGCGACGCCGCGCGCGCGGCCGGCGTGCCCACCGAGACCGCGTTCCTCGACGAGGAATCCGCGGCCCGGGTGCGCGCCGAACACGGGCCTGCCGATCTGGTGGTCGCCAACAACGTCTACGCCCACGTGCCCGATCTGCGCGGCTTCACCAGCTCGCTGCGTACCCTGCTGGCCGACGACGGATGGCTGTCCATCGAGGTGCATCACGCACTGAACCTGTTGCGGCTCGGCCAGTTCGACACGATCTACCACGAGCATTTCCAGTACTACACGCTGCATTCGGCCCAGCGCGCGCTCGCGACCGCGGGCCTGGCGGTGGTCGACGTGGAACTGCTGGCCTCCCACGGTGGTTCGCTGCGGGTGTGGGCCCGGCCGGTCACCGTGGCCGCCGCGCCGAGCCGACGCGTCGGCGAGGTCTTGCGCCTGGAACGGCATGCGGACCTGGATCAGGTCGAGGGCTATCGCCAACTGCGGCCACGCACCGAGGCGGTCCGGCACGAGCTGCTGCGGTTCCTGCTCGACCAGCGTGCCGCGGGCAAGCGGGTGGTCGGCTACGGCGCACCGGGCAAGGGCAACACGCTGCTCAACTACTGCGGCATCCGGCCCGACCTGCTCGAGTACACCGTCGATCGAAACCCGTACAAGCACGGCCGATTCACCCCGGGCACGCGGATTCCGATCCACCCGCCTGAGCGGATCGAGCTGGATCACCCCGATGTCGTGCTCGTGCTGCCGTGGAACCTCGAGGCCGAGCTCACCGAGCAGCTGCGCCACATCGCTTCGTGGGGCGGTGAATTGGTGTATCCGCTACCGGCACTGCACCGTGCCGACCTGACCGGTCACAACGACGTGCACAACACACTGAATTCCGAAATGACAGGGAGGGGAGCACGATGAAGGTTGTGCTGTTCTGCGGTGGCTACGGCATGCGGATGCGCGACGGCACCGACGACATGATTCCCAAACCCATGCAACTGGTCGGTCCGCGACCGCTGCTCTGGCACGTGATGCGCTATTACGCGCATTACGGCCACACCGAGTTCATCCTGTGCCTCGGCTACGGCGCCCAGCACATCAAGAATTTCTTCCTCACCTACCAGGAGTCGGTGTCCAACGATTTCGTCATCCGGGACGGCCGGGTCGAAATGCTGAGCTCCGATATCAGCGACTGGCAGATCACCTTCGTCGACACCGGGCTGGAATCGGCGATCGGTGAGCGGTTGCGCAGGGTGCGCGAGTATCTGGGCGACGACGAACGCTTCCTGGCCAACTACGCCGACGTGCTCACCGACGCGCCCCTGGACGAGATGGTCGCGAAGTTCACCGCCTCCGGCGCGGCCGCGTCGATGATGGTGGTGCCGCCGCAGTCCTCGTTCCACTGCGTCGACATGAAGCCCACCGGCGAGGTCAAGGAGATCATGCCGGTCTCGCGAATGCCGCTGTGGGAGAACGGCGGCTACTTCGTGCTCAGCCAGGAGATCTTCGATCTGCTGCCGCCCGGCGGCGATCTGGTCGCCGACGCCTGCGCGACGCTGGCCGGGCAGGGTCGCCTGTTCGGCTATCAGCACCTCGGCTTCTGGAAACCCGCCGACACCTTCAAGGAGCGCGCGGAGCTCGATCAAGGCTATCGGTCCGGTGCCCGGCCGTGGATGGTCTGGGAGCGGGTGTGATCGGACTCAGTGTCGGTGCGGTGCGTGAGATCGCCGTACTCGGCGCGCACTGCGACGACATCGCCATCGGCTCGGGCGCGACGCTGCTGACGCTGGCGCGCGCCCATCCCGGCTTGCGGGTGCGGGCCCTGGTGCTCTCCGGCGGCGGCACCGAACGAGCCGCGGAGGAACAGCGCGCGTTGGCGGCGTTCTGTCCGGGCGCGCAGGTGCGGCTCACCGTGCTGGACGTGCCCGACGGTCGCGCACCGGCGCACTGGGACCGAATCAAGACCGAACTCAACAGTTTTCGCGCCGAGTGCACCCCCGATCTGGTCTTCGCGCCACACCGCGGTGACGCGCACCAGGATCATCGGCTGCTGGCCGAACTCGTGCCGACCGAGTTCCGCGACCAGTTGGTGCTCGGCTACGAGATCCTCAAGTGGGAAAGCGACACTCCCGCCCCCGTCGTCTTCCATCGGCTCAGCGCCGAACTGGCCGAGGAGAAGGCGATGCTGCTGCTGAAACACTATCCGTCCCAAGCACATCGGGACTGGTTCGACCAACAGGCGTTCACCGGCCTCACCCGGCTGCGCGGCGTGCAGTGCCGGGCCGGACATGCCGAGGCGTTCCTGCTCGACAAGGCCGTCATCGATTTCGGAGGTTCGTAGCCATGCGGGTGTTGCTCACCGGACACCAGGGATATCTCGGCACGGTCATGGTGCCGGTGCTGCGCGCCAACGGGCACGAGGTGATCGGGCTCGACGCGGGCTTCTTCGCCGACTGCGTGCTCGGCGAGGCGCCGGACGATCCGCCCGGCCTCGCGGTGGATCTGCGCGACGTGACCGTCGAGCAACTGCGCGGGTTCGACGCGGTGATCCATCTCGCCGCGCTGTCGAACGATCCGCTCGGCGCGCTCGCACCCGAGATCACCTACGCCGTCAATCATCACGCCTCGGTCCGGCTGGCCCGGCTCGCCAAGGAGGCGGGGGTGCGCCGTTTCCTCTACGCCTCCACCTGTTCGGTATACGGTGCGGCGGGCGCGGATCTGGTCACCGAGGACGCACCGCTGCGTCCGATCACGCCGTACGCGCAGAGCAAGGTACGGGTCGAGGACGATGTGGCGGCACTCGCCGATTCCGGCTTCGCGCCGGTATTCCTGCGCAATGCCACGGCATTCGGCTTCTCGCCGCGGTTACGCGCCGATATCGTGCTGAACAACCTCGTCGGCTACGCCACCCTCACCGGCGAGGTGAAGGTGCTCTCCGACGGGACGCCGTGGCGGCCGCTGGTGCATGCCCGCGATATCGCGTGGGCCTTCGCCAACTGCCTCACCGCGCCCGCGAACGCGATCCACTGCCGCGCTTTCAATATCGGCAGCGAGGCCAACAACCTCACCGTCGCCGATATCGCCGCGGCGGTCGTCGAGGCGGTGCCCGGCTCGCGGTTGAACATCACCGGCGAGAGCGGCGCCGACCCGCGCTCCTACCGCGTGGACTTCTCGGCGGCCCGCGCCGCGTTCGGTTTCCGCGCGCTCTGGACCGTGCAGGCGGGCGCGGACGAGCTGTTCCAGGAGTACACCGCCCGCGGGCTCACCTACGACGATTTCTTCCAGAAGTTCACCCGGCTGCCGCATTTGGAGCGACTGCACCGGGCCGGTGTGCTCGACGCGACGATGCGCCGGATACCCACCGGAACCACCCATGTCCCCGCAAGCTAGCCAGGACACCCCGGCACAGCGTTGCGCACCGGTGCGCGCGGCGCGCGAGCACTCGTGCCGCGCCTGCCGCGGCAGCGCGCTCAGCACCGTGCTCGACCTCGGTACCGTGCCCGCGGCCGACTTCTTCCCGCCCGCGCACGCGCCGGTCGGCCTGGCCGAGTCGGCGCATCCGTTGCGGATGCAGCTGTGCGCCCACTGTGGCCTGGCGCAGCTCGCCGAGGACGACACCCGGACCGAGGAGCCGCGCGGTATCGAACCGGCGGCCTTGCGCGCACAGGCGGCCGATGCCGTCGGCAAGGTCGCGGCCGCCGGGCTGCTGCGCGGAAAGACGGTGCGCGAGTTCGGCAGTCCGCACGGCGGCACCTGGCTGCCCTTGCTCGCCGAGCGGGGCTTGTCCCCCACCGAGTCGGCAGCCGCGGTGGTGCTCGACTGTTTCGGCGTCATGCACGAGCCCGACCAGCGCGCGGCCTTCGCCACGCGCGCCGCCGCGACCGCGCCGGACGGTGTGCTGCTCGTCCAATTCCACGCGCTGGCCACCATCGTCGAAGGCTGCCAGTGGAACGCGCTGCGGCACGGTCACTTCGCCTACTATTCGCTGGCCGCACTGCAACGGCTGCTGCGCGCCGCCGGGATGAGCCTGGTCACCGCGTGGCGGTTCGACCTCTACGGCGGAACGGTGCTCGCCGCCGCCCGGCACGGAATTCACGAGCCCGACCGCGTCGTACGGGAAATCCTCACGCGCGAACGAGAATTCATCGCGCCCGACACGATCCGCGGGCTGCAACGTGCCGCCGACACGCACGCCGACGCGTTGCGCCGCTGGCTCGAACGCCATGCCGCACAGGGTGATCGGGTCTACGCCTACGGTGCGGCGTCCCGCGCGGTCGCGGTGTTCAGTCTGGCCGGTGTGCATCGCGGGTTGATCGCCGGCGTGGCCGACGCCGCCGCGGCCAAACAGGGCAGGCGGATGCCGGGCACCGACGTGCCGATCATCTCGCCCGACGAACTCGTCGCCGCCCGTCCGGATCTCGTGCTGCTGACCTTGCCCGATCTACTACCCGAGGTCCGGGCCCGCTATCCGGAACTCGACGGCTGCTGGATCGTCGACGACCCGGCCGAGCCCACCGCGGAAGGCGGCTGACATGCCTCGGATTCGCTGTCCACCACTGGCTTTGGCTTCGGTTTCCGCCACGCGCTTGATCTGACATGATTCGAATACCGAGCACCTGACCGCCCTGATGACGGACGAGTTTCGTTGCTCCCGCGTGCCGGGGAGCGGGCCGCCGAGCGAACAAACCGCCCGGCCGGGTGCGTGCAGAAGGGGATGAACCAGATGAGGGACTTCACGCAGCATCGCGGCCGAGACCTGCGCATGCTCGCGATCACCACCGCCGTCGCTACCGGCCTGATCTTCGGCGCGGGCGCCGCGGGCGCGGTCGTCGACAGCACCAACCAGATCGTCGATCAGAAGGATCGGTCGATCGAGGCGATCCAGTCCGATACCCGGATCGACTTCGTGCCGCCGTTGGACGGAAATCCGTTGACGCGCGAGTGGTTCCACAACGGCGAGGCGTCGTTCAAGGTCGCGGGCCCGCACGCGCAGGACTGGAACGGGCACATCACCATCGGCTACCAGGTCGGCTATCCCGCGACGCTGAGCGGGCGTTTGAAGTTCGGCTACTCGACGCCCGGACTCGGCGTCGACCTCGGCGGCGGTGACGGCGGCATCCTCAAACTCGACGGGCTGATTCCCCGCGCGGGCGTGGAGATCGAGGTCGGGTTCGGTCCCGGCATCAAGACCGTGGAGTGCGCCGGCGGCGATATCTCCGGCACCTCCGGCTTCATCCGGATGGCCGGGTTCCACGGCACCGTGACGGGCGTGATCGGGCAGACCACCATCCGCCCGTTCGTGCGGGTGGTCAGCGCCAGTGGCGACACCGTGATCACCTACGGGCGGCTCTGGACCATCTGAGGTGCGGCCGGTGTGGCGCCCCTGGGCGAGCGCCACACCGCCGGCGGTCAGACCAGCAGGTCCGGGCGATTGCGGACCGTGGCCACCGTGCGAACCCGCAAGCGGTACAACGCCGCTCGGGCCAGCCGGGTGTCACCCGCGAGCACGTCGCCGCGGCTCACCAGGTTCGGGTAGTCGCCGGCGATCCGGTGGTGGAACCGGTACATGTCGGTCAGCTTGCTCACCGTCGAGGTACGGCTGCACAGGTTGAACGACGAATTGCGCCACGCGGCGAGTATTTCGGTCATTCCGAAGAAGACGCCGAACGACGACACCCGCGCGAACAGGTCCACGTCCATCGGGAACACCAGATCCCCGCGCAGGCCACCGACCAGGTCGAAATGCTTGCGGTAGAACATCGCTGCCGCCGTCGGCCCGAAATCGGCGGGTCCACGCCGCACGATGGCGCGCGCCAGGGCCCGCGCCGTCTGCCTGCCGAGCAGTCCCGGCAAGCCGAGTCCGGTCTCGAGCAGCCCGCCGTCCTCGTCGATCACCTCGAATCGGCTGGACGAGATCGCGATGCCCGGGTCATCGGCCATCACCGCGAGCTGCGCGGCCAGCGCGCCGGGACGCAGCACGTCGTCGGCGCAGACCACCTTGACCAGGTCGCCACGGGACGCGCGGATCACCTTGTTCCAGTTGTCCCCGATCGGCAGTACGGCATCGTTGCGTAGCACCCGGATCCGCGGGTCCTCGAACGAGCGCGCGATCGCACCGGTGTCGTCGGTGCTGGCGTTGTCCAGCACCACGAGCTCGAACTCCGCGTCCTGGTCGAGCACCGAACGCAGCGTCGTGGCGAGCGTGCGCGCGGAGTTGTACGCCGGAACACATACCGACAGGGCGGCCATGAGTCATCCCCCTAGCTGATGGCCCGGACGTACCGGGCCGCTGTCCACCAGCCGGAATACCCGCTCGAGCCCGGCTCTGCTGGCGTCGATCTGTTCTATCGCCTTGCGCTGCAAGGGCTCCCGTACCAGCGGCGCATCGTGCCAAGACCGCTGCACGGCCTCGGTCAGTTGCGTCTGCAGCGCGGGATCGTTCAGGTGCACGATCCGCAGCCCGGTGCCGAACATCTGCGCCAGACCGTGGAACTTGTCGTCGTAGTACTCCGATGCGGTGATGCCGACCGCTGGGATGCCTTGCGACAGCGCGAAGACCGCGAGATGGTAGGCGCTCGTGACGAGCACTCGGCAACCCGCGACCTGACGCGCGACGTCCTGGGGCGTGCCGCCGCGGCCGACGGCGGGCCGCGCGAGCTGCGCCCCCGCCATCAGCGGCAGCGTGGAAAGCCGGTCCTCGGAGGCATATTCGGAGATGATCAGCGGGACCACCGCGGCTCGATGGTGGGCCGCACAGGTGCGCACCACCCGGCCGAGCGTCTCCTGCGCGGCCACGCCGACCGGGGAGTAGTCCGCAACCCGCAGGCACAGGCCGATATCCGCGCCGATCCGAGCCTGGCGCAACCGGTAGGCGAACTCGACCGCGTCGTCGCCGGTGACGAGCACCCGCTCGGGCGCGACACCCATGCGCGACAACAGCTCCGGGCCTCGGCGCCGCTCGCGCAAGGCCACGAAGTCCACGCCGGGTAACACCTCGCCTGCCCGGCGTAGCAGCTCCGGGTCGCGTAGCGGACCGAGGCCCTGGCCGACGAGGGCGGTCGGAATGCCACGGCCGCGGGCGTATTCCAGCAGATTCAGTGTGCGGTGCGCCTGATAGCGGTCCACGTCGGTCATGTAGCCACCGCCGAGCGCCAGCACCAGCGACGCCTGTTCGACCGCAGCGGGTATCTCGACGGGGAAGGCGCTGTCGGCCGGCACCGTGACGTGTTCGGTGATACCGGGACCCGCGGTCCGGCGCTTCGCCGCCGAGCGCAGCGCGCGCAGCCGGTCCTTGGGTCCGTCGGTGGCGGCCCGCCAGTGCAACGCCGCCGGACCGCCCAGTTTCGTTGCGGCCCTGCGGGATAACCGCGCCGCCCACCCGTCACCGCGCCACGACCAGTCCGGGCCGCAGAGCGGCTCCGCCGTCGGCAACAGCGCCCGCAGGATGCCGGGTTGGTGGGTGAGCACCCCGATCCTGGCGCGCGGCCATCGGTCCCGCAGCCGTTCGACCGTCACCGCCATCATCGCGATATCGCCGCGGTTGCGCAGCCAGTATTCGCCGTTCTCGACCAGCACCCGAATATTGCCCTCGGCAAGTTCGGCGCGCTCGGCCGCGGAACCCTCGGTCCCCACTGTGCATATCCTCCCGCCAGCCCCCTGCCGGGTCGGCCCGTGCCGAGCACGAACTCGTTGTGAAATCTACCCCACGCTATGCATCGCGGCTACCGTACCGGGAGTTACCGGAAAACCGCGCGCTACTCAATCGCTTGTGCCGGAACGCCCTTCGGGCCGACCGGACTGTTTGGTTATCCGCCCCGTGTAGAGCGCCACCAACGACGCCGCGGCGAATGCCGTGCAATAGTCGACGAGTTCGTCCATCGGTACGTCCAGTCGCCCGCCCTCTTTCTCGACGAGCACGCGTTCGAGCATGCCGACCACCGAGAGCGCGTAGATGTCCACCAGCTCGGCCGGCGGCTCGGTCTCCGGCCGCGCCGCGGTGGCGGTCCGGGCCACCAGCCGGGCGAAACGCCACAGCGCTTCGCGCATCCGCTGTTCGGCCCCGGCCCCGGCCCCGGCGGGCTCGACGAACACGATCCGCATCTTGCGCGCGTCCTCGGCCAGCGCGGTGAGGTACGTGCCGATGCCCGCGCGCAGTTTGCGGGTGCCGGTGGCGGGCACCGCGTCCACGGCCACGGCCACCGCCGCGAACAGCTCATCGATCACCTGGTCGAACACCGCCGCGAACAACTCCGCGGTGCCGCCGAAGGATTCGTAGAAATATCGGTCGGTGAGTCCGGCGGCGCGGCACAGGTCCTTCACGCCGGTGGCCGGATAGCCCCGGGTTCCGAACAGCTCCAGGCCTGCTGCCAGCAGTTTGTCGCGACGTGCCGCCACCCGGTCGGCCGCGCCGACGCCTCCGTACGGCCGTACCGGGCGGCGCTGTTTCGGCGTACCGGTCATCGCTCGCTCCGCCTCGTCATCTACGCATTGTCTCCCATCGCGCGCGGCCATCTGCTAAAGATGACTATCACAATAGTCAGTTTTGCGAACGGGGTCGGGCAGTGACACCTCACCAACGGAACAGTGCGGTCAGCAGGCGTTCGGTCTTACGTGGCGCGGCGGGCCTGGCCGGTGCGGCCGGCTTGGCGGCGACCGCGGGCACCGCGGCAGCGCGGGAGCCACGCCGGCGAAACGGGCCCGCGCGCAACACGGTCGCGGTGCTCGGCGCCGGCATCGGCGGACTCACCGCGGCACACGAATTGGCCGAGCGGGGTTTCGAGGTGACCGTCTTCGACCGCAAAGAACTCGGCGGGAAATCCCGCACCATTCCCCTGCCCGGCACCGGGATCGGCGGCCGGGCCCCGCTGCCGGGTGAGCACGGAGCGCGCGGGTTCACCTCGTTCTATCACAACGTGCACGACACGATGCGCCGCATTCCGCTGCCCGGCACCCGGAACTCCGTCTACGACAACCTGATTCCGTTCTCGGTCAACGATCCCCGCTACCCCAGGGCAGGCAATCTTCCCGACGGCTTCCCACTGATGTTCGGCTTCTACTTCGACCCGCGCCAGGCGCTGACCCCGGAAGGATTGCAGCGCATCTTGATCGAAGTGTTCATGAAGAACAACCTCATTCCGCTGCCCGAGGCGATCCACATGGCCGGGCGGGTCATCACCTATCTCACCTCCAGCGAGGAGCGGCGCTTCGCGCAGTGGGAACACCTCAGCTGGTGGGACTATGTCGGCGCGGCACAGCGATCCGCGCAGTTCCAAGCCCTCGCCGCAACGGGTTTGACCCGGGCGCTGGTGGCGGCGAAGGAGTATGTCGCGAGCACCCGGACCATGGGCAACATGATGGAGAGTTTCTTCATCGCCCTGCTGCAGGAACTCTCGGGCGGCCCGAAGGTCTATCAGGTGCTCAACGGCCCGACCAACGAGGCCTGGCTGGATCCGTGGATCGCGCTGCTGCGCGAGCTGGGCGTGCGGTTCCTGCCCGGGCACGCCCTGGACGGCTTCGAGGTCGCGGGCGGCGAGATCGGCGGCGCGCGTATTCGCACCCCGGACGGCTCGACCACCCTGCACCGAGCCGACTGGTATGTCTGTGCCGTGCCGACAGATCGGGCACAGCGCCTGTGGTCGCCCGAGATGCGCAGTCTCGAACCGAGTTTGGCGCGCATGGACGAGCTGACCGTCGACTGGATGACCGGCATGCAGATGTTCGTCAGCGAGAAGCTCGAGCTCGGCGCGGGCTACAACATCTATCTCGACGCGCCGTGGCGACTCACCTCGTACACGCAGCGCGCGTTCTGGGACGTCGACTATGCCGCGAAATACGGCGACGGCCAGGTCGTCGACGGTCTCACCATCGATATCGCCGACTGGGATACTCCGGGCATCCTGTACGGCAAGACCGCCAAACACTGCACCCGCGCGGAGATCTACCAGGAGACCTGGGCTCAGCTCACCGCCGCGCTCAACGACGACGGGCGCGTCCAGCTGAAGGACGGCATCGTGCGCGACTGGCTGCTCGATCCCGGTATCAGCTGGCAGGACGGGCAGAACCACAACGACGAACCGTTGCTGGTCAACACCGTAGGCTCCTGGGCCGCCCGGCCCACCGCGCACACCAGGATCCCCAATCTGTTCCTCGCCGCCGACTATGTGCAGACCAACTTCGATCTGGCCACCATGGAGGGCGCCAACGAGGCGGCACGCACCGCGGTGAACGCCTTGCTCGACGCGGCCGGCTCCCCCGCCGCCCGGGCCCAGTTGTTCACCCGCGCCGCGATACCCGCGTTCGAACCACTGCGCCAGATGGACGCCGCGCGCCTGCGCGCCGGGCAGCCGAACCTCTTCGATCTGGGTTGACGAATTGTTGCTCGCCGACTGGCCGACCCGAAGGCCCCCGGTCCCCTAGACTGCTGCGGGAGAGGCGAGTTCACCGACAGCGACTCGTCCCGCCATCACCGCCAGTAGGGGGCATGGGTGACGGGAAGTTCCGGGATAGTTCGGGTCCACATGACGGGATCGGAGTGGTTCACGTCCGCGCCCGGCGGGCTCAATCGGTATTTCACGGAGCTGTTCCACGCCCTCGCGCGGCACCCGGAGATCGCGGTGTCCGCGGCCGCCTTCGGCACCGCCGCGCCGGGCGCTCCGAACGCCCGATCCTGGGGCGGCACAGGCGGTTCCACGCTGCACCGGACGCGCGCCGCGTTGCTCGACCGCGCCGGACTGAGCCGCGCGACGGTGCTGGACCGGCACTTCTGCCTGTACGGACCGGTCGCCATGTCCCGACATGGCCGCCTACCGCTGGTCGTCCACTTCCACGGCCCGTGGGCCGCGGAGAGCCGGATGACCGGACAGCACCCCGCGGCCGTGCGCGCCAAGTATCTGCTCGAACGGCTCCGATACCTCGGCGCGGACCGATTCGTGGTGCTGTCCAACCACTTTCGTGAGGTACTACATACCGACTACCGGGTTTCCCCCGATCGGGTCGCGGTCATCGCACCCGGTGTCGACCTCGATCGTTTCCAGCCCGCCCCGATCCCCGCCGACACCGCGACGCGCACGGTGCTGTGCGTGCGCAGACTCGAACGCCGTATGGGTATCGACACGCTGCTGCGCGCGTGGCCCGCCGTCCTCGCCGAGCATCCGGACGCCCGGCTCGTGATCGTCGGCACCGGCACCGCGGAGCACGAACTCCGTTCGGCGGCAGCGACTCTGCGCGATACCGTCCAGTTCGCCGGACCCGTCGACGACCAACGGCTGACCGAACTGTACGAACTCGCAACGCTGACCGTGGTGCCCACCACCACCCTCGAGGGATTCGGGCTGATCGCGCTCGAATCGCTCGCGGCGGGGCGTGCGCCGATCGTCACCGACTGTGGCGGACTTCCGGATTCGGTGCACGGCCTGGACCCCTCCCTGATCGTGCCCGCGGGCGACGCCGAGGCCCTCGGCGCGCGGCTGGTCAGCGCACTACACGGTGGCCTGCCCAGCCCGCAGCAGTGCCGGGCGCACGCCGAAACGTTCTCCTGGGATGTCACGGCGCGGCGGCACCTCGCGCTGTACCGGGAGATCAGCCGATGACCAAGGCCCTGTTCCTCGCGCACACCGCGGCACCGTCGGGCGCCGAATTGGCCACCCTGCGCCTGCTGTCCGCGCTGCGGGAGCTCGGTGGTGTGGATATCGCCATGGCGTATACCGACGATGGCCCGATGGTCGAGCGCATGCGCGCCCGCGGGGTCGAAACCCTGTTGCTGCGTGGCCGTTTCGAGAGCAGGGCGATGACCATCGGGGCTGGACCGGTACGACTCGTCGCCGGTTTCGCGGCGCTGCTCCGGCTCGGCTGGACGGTCGGCGGCGCCGCGCGACGGCTCGGCACCGGCGTGCTCGTCGCGGAGAGCAGCAAAGCACTCGTGATGGGGATCGTCGCCGCGCGGCGCGCCCGCATTCCGCTGGTCTGGCAGGTACACGACCGAATCGCCGCCGACTACTTCGGCCGGCTGCCCACGCTGGTGCTGCGCCTGCTGGGTCGCTGGTGCTGCGCCGGCTATCTCGCCAACAGCCGCACCACGCTCGACACCTTGCCGGTCGGAGGCAAACCCGCGCTCGTGGCCTATCCCGGCGTCGAACCCGCCGTCGGCACAACGCGTTCCGCGCAGCGCGCGCCCACCGAGACGGTGGTCGCCGTGCTCGGCAGGCTCGCCCCGTGGAAGGGCCAGGACGTGCTGCTGCGTGCCCTGGCGGCGACGAAGACGCGCCCGCACCGGATCTACCTGATCGGCGGCACCTTCTTCGACGAGCAGGCCTACCGCACCGAGCTGGAACGGCTCGCCCAGGACCTCGCACTACCGGTCACCTTCACCGGTCACGTCGACGATCCTGCCGAATACCTCTGCGACACAGACATCCTCGTGCACTGCTCGGTCCTGCCGGAGCCGTTCGGTCAGGTGATCGTCGAAGGCATGCAGGCGGGCTGCGCCGTGATCGCCACCCGGCCGGGCGGTCCCGCGGAAATCATCACCCCGGACGTCGACGGTCTGCTCGTCGACGGCGGGTCCGCGCACCAGCTCACCACGGCCCTGGACACCCTCATCGCCGACCCCGCGCTACGCACGCGCCTCGCCGACGCGGGGCGGCTGCGCGCCGCGGACTTCGGCAGTGCCGCGACGGCCCGCTCGGTCGCCGCTTTCCTCGATGCCATCGCACAACGCAACGACGCCGCGGGCACCCCCTCTTCCTCGGAGCGAACCCCGAATGGCTGAACACGCCGCGCCGAACAGCCCCGACCGGGCGC